>JANOYY010000148.1:0-88975 GCA_031429095.1 Acidimicrobiia bacterium
CGCGCGGCTTGCGCAGATCAAACCTTGATCGGCCGCGGACTCACTTGATCAGGTCGACGGTCGCTTTCCACGCAATGCTTGCTGGGTCGATAAGGGCGAAGTGATCACCGGGTACGTCGATGAAGCGCACTCTACCCGGAGGTGTCGGTTTCGATGGTTCGGTGAACCGTCGGGGGACGATGTCATCGTCGACACCGCGCACGACAACGAGCGGCGTTGTTGATCCCAACGATGGCGACGCGTCTGCGAACTCGACGGGGTAGTCCTCTACTGGCCCGCCGATGAAGTTCGTCACTGCTGCGTTGCCAAGACCTTCCGCCGCTCCCGCTTCGAGGTCGAACACCGGACCGAGACCTATGGCGAGGTGCGGAACAACTCGCGGTTCGGCGCCGGGTCGGCCAGGGGCAATTGCGTCGCGTGATGCCGCCCACATGGCCAGATGGCCGCCCGAGGAATGTCCGACGAACGTGACCGCGGACAGGTCGAGTCGGTACCTTTCGGCCACGCTCGCTAGGTGGTCAACGGCCGCTGCCACGTCAACAAGTGTTCCCGGAAAGCCACCGCCCGCCTCACCCACCCGGCGGTACTCAATGTTCCACGTCGCGTACCCGCGGCTATTGAGATCGATGGCCAACGGGTCCATCAGGTCGAGGCTGTAGTCCGATCGCCAAAACCCACCGTGGATGAGCACGACAACCTTGTGCGGTCCCATTCCGGGCGGGAGGCCCAACCTCGCAAACTGTGAGTCGCCGTCCGCATAGTGGATAGTTGCTGGTTGACGGGCAGTCGTCGCCGCCGACTGCCCAGTGGGTGTCGACGGGGTCGAAGTTTCCTGGACGTTGGACGTGCAGCCTGTCGACAACGCGAGATAACAAATAACGAAAAAAGTCAAATGCCGCCTCGCCGCATGCAGGAGTTGTCGATCGAGGAAAAGGTCAGCAGCCCGTCGCGATGCGACACGCAACGCGTCCTCGACGTCAGCCACGCTCACCGTCGGCACCAACCCGATGCGTTGCAACTGCTCACGAATCACATCGACAAACACATTGCGGCTTTTCGTCATCGGGTTCCGTAGCCAGCGAAATCCGGGCCGCAGCACCAGGGACGGGAGAACTCTTTCGCACGCTTGCGCTTCGCTGGTGGTTGGAATTGACTCGTGGTGCATGTTCAGGTCCCGCTGATCGTGGCGTTCCAACTCGCGAGGCTCGATGGGTCACCGTGCAGATTCGCGGCATTCGGGCGACGCCACAACGCGAGGAACAGATCGGAAGTCGTTCCGATCAAGCGAGTGTCGGGTTCGCAGTCGACGGGTTCGACCTGCTCGGTGTCCCATGCTGCAACCCAAACTCGGTTCTCGTCGGTACTTTCCAACGAGATGGTGCCCGTTGGCGTCGGCGCAGCGAACGCGTTGACAAGGTTCGGAACGAGCAGCGTCAACATTTCTTCGATGTAGTCGCCCGCGTGAAGAATCGGCTGGGCATTTCCGTGGGCATGTTGAGCATCCCAACGATGAACTGATGTCTCCGACGCCTGTCGCCGTGCCCACGCCCCCGAACGTTGCTGACCCGTCACGTCCCACATCACCGCGTCGGGGCCAACATCGAGGAGGGTTGCGACGAACCGGTCGCCGACCCGGACGAACCAACCGAGGACATCGCCATCTTCATCCAACTCCACGTTGACCGGGGCGACGGGGAACGGAGAGCGTTCCAGCAGCATTTCCGTGATCCACGCCTGAAACGACCCGTGGTGGATCACCATGTCGCGCATCCTCCATCCAGGACACGTCGACACCGTCGCTCCAAGATCGATTCTTGCCGCGTCCACGAATTCTTGATTCTCGCTTTGCAGCCAACCGACGTAGGTCTCGTGGGTTTCGGGCATCGCTCTTCGGTATACCACGGCTTCGCCGGGACTGCTTCTGCCGTGGCCCCGTCAGAACTTGCCGATCGATCGAGAGGTGCTGACCATGGCCAGCGAGCGCCGGGTGAATGCGCGCAGAACTTCCGCTTGCGCGCACTAGCGTCACAATCATGTTGACCGCCGATCCTCTCACCGTAACCCTCGGTTCGGAGTTGCGCGGTATCGACCTGAACGTGCTCGACGATCGAGTCGCCGATCAGCTCTATGAGCTTGTGCTCGAGCGTGGAGTGCTCGTCTTCCGGGACCAAGCCTTGAAGCCCGAGGCGCATGTTGCACTGGCTGAGTCATTCGGGCCGCGCACCGAACTGCACCCCCTGTATCCGCATGTCGAGGGATTGCCAATCGCCCGGATCCGCACCGACGCTGCCCATCCGCCCGAAAACGAGGTCTGGCACAGCGACCTGTCGTGTCGACCGGACCCGCCATTTGTGTCCGTCTTGCGTGCCGAGTTCCTGCCGCCAGTCGGCGGCGACACGTTGTGGGCCGACCTGCGTGCGGTGCACGACGCCCTGAGCGACGAGCGTCGGGTGGAGTTGAACTCGCTGTTCGCAGAGCATGCACTCGAGCAGGGTTTCCGTTTCGTCGATGCCTTCGGCCAGAACGATCGAGCCGATGCGCTTGCCGAAGCCAACCGTATTGACCGGGCGAAGACTGTCGCCGTACATCCCGTGCTGAAACGCCACCCTGCGACCGGGCGCTTCGTGGTGTACGTCAACGAAAGCTTCACCACACATATCTGTGACATTGATCCGGAGCGTTCTTCTTCGCTGCTCAGCGAACTCTATTCCTGCGTCCGCAATCCGCGCTTTCAGGTTCGGGTTCGCTGGCGACCAGGCACGGTGATCATTTGGGACAACTGGGCGACCCAACACTTCGCGAGTGGCGACTACTACCCGCACCATGAGCGTGAGGTACAGCGTGTAACCATCGCGTCGGACCGTCGATCGAGTTCATTCTCGACGAACAGTACGGCCTGAATCCGACGATTTCGACGGTTAGCGAAACCTGGTTGAGCTGGCGATACATTTGGACTCCCATCGCAAGGTTCTGAGGTGTTTCGCCGCGTCGAACACGCTTGACATCGCGGCTCTTCGATCCCCGCCAAGCCGAGCGTCACTACGGCACCATGACTGTGCTTGCGACAGGACCGGACACCACATTCGAACTCGCGATCCCGCGTTGGCAGCCCCAAGCAAGTCGACCTCGGCAATGATCGCTCGGACTAGAATTTCGCAGTGACCGAAAACTTGCTGAAGCGCTTTGCGACCCGTCACGCCGAGGTGGCGACGCCACGGGCGGCCCCGGGCACCGCGCCGAGCGTGACGGTCCGCGCATGAACGATGAGCGCTACGTCCCCCAAACCCTTCTCGGCCGTGCTCGTCACGCTGTGGTGGGTATGCAGCGCGAGGCGGAATTAGTGAGCGTCGCTCTGGCCACGGGCCGCCATATTCTTCTCGAAGGTCCGCCGGGAACGGGAAAGTCAACGCTGTTGCGGACGCTCGCCGGCGCAGCCGAAGTCCCACTCGTGTTCGTGGAAGGTAACGCCGAACTTACGCCGAGCCGACTGGTCGGACATCACGATCCGGCACTCGTACTCGCCGGTGGTTACACGGAAGCTTCGTTCGTGCCCGGACCGTTGGCCCGGGCAGTCGAGGAGGGCGGTTTGCTCTACCTCGAAGAGCTCAACCGGGTACCGGAGGAAACCCTCAACGTTCTCATTACTGCGTTGGCCGAGGGCGAACTTCATGTTCCGCGTTATGGCCGAATCGTCGCTGCACCGGGATTTCGTCTGATCGCTGCCATGAACCCGTTCGATGCGGTAGGGACCTCGCGGATCGGTCAGGCGATCTACGACCGCATGTGCCGAGTGTCCATTGGCTATCAAGACGAAACCGAGGAACGAGCCATCGTCGACCGGGTGACCGGCGTGGCGTACAACCACGACGATGTCGAGATCGCTGTCGCAGTCGTTCGGGCGACTCGTGTTCATAAAGATCTTCGTTTCGGGTCGAGCGTCCGAGGAGCGATCGACCAGGTCCTGATGTGTAAGGGTTTGCGCACGACTCGGCCCAAGGCCCACCTGGATCCATCTGATATGCGTACGTTGTATATCGACGCCGCGTTGACGGCGTTGAGCGGAAGGGTCCGCGTCGATGAGGCGAGCGACAAATTGCCGGAGGACATACTTACCGACCTGCTCGACGCAATCCTGCGAGCCCGCGCCGCTTCACCGCAGACCTCCGACAGCGACTCGGAGGACGATTCGGGAAAAGGTGAGAGCCCTGGTCAACCTCCTCCGGGGGGCGGCCAGGGCCGAATCAAAGAAGGCGACGACGCCCGCAAAGCAGTTGAGGAGTCGGAGCAGCGCAGTGTCGGGCGAAGCGAGTTACAGCACCGTCACAAAGACCGGTTCGACCAGGCATCACCGGAACTGGGGCAACTCGACGAAGAGTCGCTCGATTCGTTGGCCGAGGATGACCCGGATGCGGCCGCCGAGTTGCTTGCTGACCTCGCGAACGCCACGGATGCCGAACTTCGCGCCAAGGCCCGAAAGAGTGCGGCGCGACTCTTCTTGCGGTTTGCTCAACGGGGAACCCCGCCAACGAATGGCGTGCGTCGGATCGTGCGGGCCAGGGATCCACTCGACGGCGAACTGGACCTCGATGAAACTCTTTTCCGGACCGATGGAATTCGGCCGTCCCAGGCGGAACACCTGGTATCGACACAGTGGGGCGCCCGTGAACGCGCGATCTGCTTGCTTGTCGACCGCAGTGGTTCGATGAGCGGACGACAAGTCGCAACGGCGGCGGTCGGTGCAGCGAGCGTGATTGTGGCCGCAGGGCAGCGCGCTGACGTGTCGGTCGTTGCGTTTGCGCGTGATTCGATCGTGTTGTCGTCACAGGGCCGTTGCCGCCGACCCGAAGAGGTGATCAGCGACGTTTTGTCACTTCGGGGCAAAGGGGTCACCGACCTCGGACTTGCGTTTCGTGCCGCCCGGAGCCAACTCGGTCGCGCCGCCGCAGCCCATCGAGAAGTGATTCTGCTCAGCGATGGGCTTGCCACGGAAGGGGGCAATCCCTTTGATGCGATGCGCGGAATCGATCGTCTTCACGTCGTGGGCACGAGTGCCGACGCTGACTCGGTCGATGCCGGCAAGCGACTCGCGAAACGAGGCGGCGGACGATTTGTCCTGTGTACCTCGATCCTCGATCTCGGTCCAGCCCTGAACGCGATCGTGAACGCCGAAACGTGAGGGTCTCCTTCAAACGAAGCAGAGACCCGTTTTCCATGTTGCTACCCGGATACAGGCGGCAACCGCAAGTCCGATAGTCAGTCCGACCAGTCCTACGCTCACGTAGCTTCTCCGGGGACGAGACGGTAGCGCAATGGCAAGTGCACTTAGTAACATTGCGACGATCCAAAGAGGGTGAATCTCACGATGGTGAAGGACCTCGGCACCGAGGGTATCGGTGCACGTGGTTGGTGACCCTGTCACCGGCGCGTTGATGAGTGCCCATACTGCGACCGTTGTTGCGACCATTGCGGCCAGGGTGCCAATGCGCCCGAAGTCGCGGTCATTGTGAAATGTTCGAAGTTCGTCCAACCGCCTTGGCTGCACCCGACGTTTGGTCGTTCCACGCCGATCGGAGACCGCCCGCTCCGTGATGGCCTTTGAACCGTCGACCGAAGACGCCGCCGGGGGAGGTGTGGTTCTGGCGATCGCCGAGGGCGGTTCAGACGTCATGACAGAAACATCGGCTCGCTGGATTCCGATCTGGAGTGTCAACCCGACAAATGACCGCCCTGTGTGGTGGTCGGCGCGTTTGCCGCTTTTATAGGAGCTGATCTGCGCCTTTTCCGCCTTTCGGGAGTGTCTGGGGCGCTTGTCACGGCAAGAATCCGAAGAATGATCACGGATAGTGTTGCGAATTCACACTTGCACGGTAGAATCACCGTTGAATACTCACGCAACGTGGTCGTTCTCGTTGCTCGAACGCTAGGAACACTGATGGATTTGCTTGACCAACTTCCTCCGCAGACTCGGTCTCGACGAAGCATCGGGCGTCGCCGCCGCTTTGCGATCGCCGCTGCGATGCTGGTGACAGCCGGACTCATGACCACGTCGCTTACCGGTGCGAGCGCAGACACCCCAACAGGCGGCGCCGTTGGAAACTTCATTCCCGCTACCGCCTCGGAGTCGCGTGACGTTCTGGTGACGTCGACACACATCTACTGGACCAAC
Source organism: Acidimicrobiia bacterium (assembly GCA_031429095.1). Lineage (GTDB taxonomy): Bacteria > Actinomycetota > Acidimicrobiia > Acidimicrobiales > JANYDT01 > JANOYY01. The sequence continues at coordinate 6,167 of JANOYY010000148.1, forward strand.
CTGAACACCGGGACGGTTTCACGAGCAAATCTCGACGGCACCGGTATCATCGACATCGCGACGGGGAGCAGCGGACCATCCGGACTTGCTACCGACGGAACCTTTCTCTACTGGACAACCGGGGGACTCAACGACACCCCCGGCACCGGCGGGATCACCAAAGCAAACCTTGACGGAACTGGGCAAACCTCGCTCATGACCGGTGGCGACAAGCCAATTGGCTTGACAGTGAGCGGGTCCTTCATCTACTGGACCAACTTCAACTCCGCCACGATCGGCCGTGGAAGCCTGACCGGTCCGTTCGCGGCCAACCAGAGTTTCATCGGCGCAGCCGCCGTCGGAACGCAACCGTATGGCCTCGAGGCAAACGGAACCCACCTCTACTGGACGAACCTTTCTGGAACGACGGTCCGCCGAGCTCCGCTCTCCGGCAGCCCCGTCACTGACATCGTGGCGAGCGGTGCGAACCAGCCCACCGGTGTGGCCCTCGACAGTACCTATGTGTACTGGGCGAACTACGGAAACGGAACGATTGGACGGGCGCAACTCGATGGTTCCAGTGCCACGCAGACCTATGTGACGTCGACGCCGGCAAACGGACAGGCGACTGCGACCGTTGTCGGATTGGCGGTCAACAGCACGCACCTCCACTGGACGAACTTCGACGGCAAGAAGATCGGTCGCACGGCCTTCGACACGACTGCCCCGACGATCATCGGACCTTCCTCGTTCTCGGTCGTTGCGACGGCCCTCCCGATGCCCGTGACCTATCCGGTTGCGGTCTCGGCATCCGACGTCGACGATGCGTCAATCACCGCGACTTGTAACGTCGGTACCTTGACGGGTCACTCCTTCGCGGTCGGCGCAACCACAGTGACCTGTAACGCATCGGATCCCTCTGGTAACGCTGCGACGCCGAAGGTCTTCACGGTGACGGTGACTCTTCCACCGCCGCCGGTGCTGACCCTGTCGGCGAACATCATCGTTGCGGCCGCTGGCCCAACCGGCGCGATCGTCACCTACGCCGCACCAACTTCGACCACCGGGACTCCGACCTGTTCGCCCGCCTCGGGAACGCTCTTTCCCACTGGCGTCACGACAGTTGGATGTTCGGCAACGGACACGCTCGGCCAAACGACGAATGGCTCCTTCACCGTGACCGTCAGCGATCCCGGATCACCGGTCCTCACGGTTCCGGCGACCCAAACCGCGATCGCGACTGGAACGAATGGCGCTGCTGTGAATTTCGCGCTACCCACGGCAACCAGCGGCACGGTCACCTGTGATCGAGCCTCGGGATCCGTGTTCCCCATCGGTACCACGACCGTTCGATGCTCGGCGACGAACTCGTTCGGCACCGGCGTCGCAAGCTTCCTCGTTATCGTTTCTCGCCCTGGCGCACCTACGGTTATCGTCCCTTCGAACATCCTCACCGGCACAGCCAGCGAGAGCGGAATGGCTGTGGCCTACCCGCAAGCGACGGCATCGGCCGGAACGCCCACCTGTACACCGGCGTCGGGGTCCAACTTTGCGATCGGAACAACAACGGTGACCTGCACGGCGACGGATGTCTTCGGTCAAACGGGCACGGCGTCATTCACCATTCGCGTTGACAAGCTCATCGCGTTCATTCCGGTGGTCCCCGTGAATCCTTCTGCTCCCGGTACGGGTGTTGGTTCAACGACGACCGCTACGGTCCCTGTTACCGCCGCCCCGCCGACGACCGCAGCATCGGCAACGACGACAACGACCACTCCGGCCACGGCACCGACCGTCGCTGCGACGACTACGGCTCCGGCCACAACTACGACCACAACGAAACCAGCCGTCGCGGCGACTGCTGCGCCGGCCGATACAGCGGCCGTTGCGACTCCGGTCCTGGGTGATCCCAGCTTCACCGGCTGACCAAGAGCAACAAGAACGACACTCGGTCCCGGCCGCCGTGAAGGCGACCGGGACTTGTCGCGTAACCTCGGGTGCGTGGTCGAGGACGCGAGAGGAGCGAGTGAGGAACGCGATGAAGCGGCTTCGTCCCGGGACTTGCCCCCCAAACGCCGGTTGCGCCAGCTCGCCACGATTGAACTGTCGCGACTCAGCCGGGTCGGTCCGAAACGCTTGTCTGGGCTTGCCGAAATGGGAATGGAGAGTGTTCTCGATCTGATCACCCACTACCCCCGGCGTTACCTCGATCGCAGCGCGCAGCAACCGATTCGTCAACTCACCCCCGGGACAGAGGCGCTCGTCCTGGGATCGATTAAACGGATCGAAGCGCGCAAGAGCCGCCAGGGCCGTACGTTTGTCGAGGCAGTCATCTTCGATGGATCGGGCTATCTCAAGGCGACGTTTTTCAACCAGGCCTGGCGGGTGAAGCAACTTCTCGTCGGTACCGACGTCGCGTTCTTCGGCAAAGTGGACCTGTACCGCGATGAGCGTCGAATGACGAATCCCGTCGTTGATTTGGTTGGCAACAGAACTGGGAAGATCGTCCCGCTCTATCCGCAGTCCGACAAGGCTGGCCTGACGACATGGGAGATCAGCGACTGGATCGAGGAGGCGCTGGAGAGGGCCGGGGACTTCGTTGAGCCCCTGGCCGAGCACTGGCGCCACGAGTTGGATCTGGTCGGTCGAACGTGGGCGATGCGCCAAATTCATGTGCCGGAGTCGATGGGAGCGGCCCAAGCCGCACGGAAGCGTCTCGCGTTTGATGAGCTCCTCCGCATGCAACTGCTACTCGTCATGAGAAAGCGCGCCGTCGAGCGCGACTCCCAAGGCATTTTGCACGCCCAAGCGACGGCCCCCGGACATGGTCGACTCGTCGAGCAGTTCCATCGCTCTCTCCCATTCGCGCTGACCGGCGCGCAGCAACGGGCGATTGCGCAGATCAGCGTGGACCTGGCGAGCCCGCTCCCGATGCACCGACTGCTTCAGGGCGACGTCGGCGCCGGCAAAACGCTCGTCGCAGTGACCGCTGCGCTGATGGCCATTCAAGATGGGACGCAGGCAGCGCTCATGGCACCAACCGAAGTGCTCGCCGAACAGCACGAGATCGGCATTCGGATGATGCTCGATAGGGCACAGCTCGAGGTTGAAGCACCCCATCGCCTAGGCGGAGTGCGACCGGTGTCGGTAAAGCTGCTGACAAACCGTACGACAGCGGTCGAACGTCGAGAGCTCCACGCTGCGCTGTTGACCGGCGACGTCGACTTTTTGATTGGTACGCATGCGTTGCTTACCGACATCGTTGCGTTCAAACAACTCGGTCTCGTGGTGATCGACGAGCAGCATCGCTTTGGCGTGGAACAGCGCGCCGTCTTGAAAGCGAAAGGGAACGGACTCGATCCGGACATGCTTGTCATGACGGCAACGCCCATCCCTCGAACGGCAGCAATGACGGTCTACGGCGACCTTGACTCGACGATCCTCGACGAGCTGCCACCGGGGCGCACACCAATCGTCACTACCTGGGCACGGTCAGAGATGGAGTCGTCGAATGCGTTCGCGCACGTGGTCGAACAGGTTGGCGAAGGACGCCAGGCCTACGTCGTATGCGCGCTTGTGGAAGGGTCGGAGAAGATCGAAGCGCGCTCCGCCGTCGAGACGTTCGAAGAGCTGCAGGGCGGACACCTCCACGGCCTTCGGCTGGGTCTTCTTCACGGCCAGATGCCTTCACCGGAGAAGGAGAGTGTTATGAGCGCGTTTCGCTCCGGCCAGCTCGATGTGCTCGTCGCGACAACGGTGATCGAAGTGGGCGTCGACGTTCCCAACGCTACTGTGATGGTCATTCTTGACGCGGACCGATTCGGAATCGCGCAGCTTCACCAGCTTCGAGGTCGCGTGGGGCGAGGCGTCGACAAGTCATATTGCTATCTCGTGTCGGAGACGGAAACACCCGACGGTGTCGCTCGGCTCGAGGCCATCGAACGCTCCACCGATGGTTTCGAACTGGCCGAAGTGGACCTGGAACTTCGTGGCGAGGGCACGATCATGGGCACGCGGCAGAAGGGCCGCAGCGACTTGAAGTTGGCGTCACTTCGGCGTGACAAAGCAATGGTGGCCGAGGCGCGACGGGTGGCAACCCTGATCGTGGATTCCGATCCGGACCTTTCGGAGAACACTGAACTACGAGACGAAATCCAATTATTCGTCGATCCCGATGAGGCCGAATTCCTCTTCAAGGGCTGAGCAAAGGCCAGTGAATCAAGTCTCACTGTCGAGAAACGGTACGCATCCGGGAATGAACGGTTCTGCCTCGTCGAGTGAGCCCGGTAGGGCAGAATGACTGAGTGGACCCGAATGACAATGACCACCCGCAAACGGTCGAGCCGACGCTGCCCCGCTGGGCGCCCTGGTTGCTTGGCGCGGTAGGTCTTGTCGGGCTCGTGGTCATGATTCTCCTCGTTCGTTGACGCAGCCGTTTCATGCGCACGCGCTCTGTGGCGTGACAGGAGCGGCGTGAACAGGAGCGGCGTGAGCGGCGTGACAGGAGATGAATGGATTCTCGCTAGCCATGCGGAACGGTATCGGGCGCCGTGGTTGAGGGAGCACGAGTTGTCGTTGTCGTTGTCGTTGGCGCTTTGGTCGTTGTCGGTGAAGTCGTCGTCGTCGTCGTCGTTGTGGTCGTTGTCGTCGTTGACGTCGTCGTCGTCGTCGTTGCGGCAGTTGTCGTTGTCGTGGCGGGGGTCGTGGTTGCGGTCGTGGTCGTGGCGGCGATGGTCGTTGGCGCTTTGGTCGACGTGGGCAACTCCGTCGTCGTCACCAGGGAAGGCTGGGTCTGCGGGGGTTGTGTTCCAGCGGCCGTGGTTACGGCTTTAACGCCGCTGGTCGTTGTCGGCGCAGTGGTGGGCTCGGTCGTCGGACCTGTCGTTGAAACGCGAGTCGTGGTCGCTGCCGACGCGATTGACGATTGGCCGAGCGATGTCTTTGGTGTCGTAGAGGCTGATCGAATCGTTGTGGTGGTTGCGCTCTGTGCCACCCAGAGAAGTTTGGCTCCGACCCTGGAGCACGTTAGCGAAGTGCCCTTGACCGAGGCCGTCCGTTTCAACTGATTCGTCGTGCACGGGGCACCGACCCGGATCGCTGCCGGCTTCGTCGTCTTCGTTGTCTTCGTTGTCTTCGCGGTCGTCTTCGTCGTTGCCGCGATCGCAACCGCCGTGAAGCTGAGGGCAACTCCTACGGTTGCCGCGGTGAGGACAGATCTCATTAGTGTGCGGCGAAAGTTGGGCATACGGAAGTTTGGGCGAACCACGTTTGCACGAAATTACCTGGCGCTTAGAAGAGGTTCAGACTTCTTCTCCAACACTCAGGAACCGATTCGTGAAGTGATCGACTGTCTCGGTGCGAAACGAACTACGGTCTGTCGCGTGGAAGGAGCGTGTTACGGATGCGGCGACGACAACCCGATTTCGCTCGGACTGCGGTTTCATCGCGAAGGCGATGTCTGCGTGGCGCACTTCATACCGCGCCCCGAACATCGCGGGGTCCCCGGGTTCCTGCACGGCGGAGTTTCGTCCACAGTGCTCGATGAGACGATGGCGTCGGTGGGTTACATGCTCGACAACGTCCACTGTGTAACCGCAACGCTGGCGCTGAAGTTCCGAAAGCCGATTCCGTTGAACGGCAATGATTTACGGATCGAGGCATGGCGTGATGTCGCTGCCCCGAAGCGTAGCCACAAAGTACACGGACGAATTTTGCTGAGCGACGGAGTTGTTGCGGTCCAAGCAACCGGAATCTTCGTCTCCGTACGTTCGGGTGACATGGCATGGAGTGCGACGTGATCTTCGAAACGAATGATGACACCCTTCCCGCAGTCATCACGTGTATCGACTGCGGTGGACGCTGTCATTTGCTCACCACCGTGACGTTCGACCAGCCGCTTTATCCAGGCGACGTGGCAACGTATCGGTGTGAGGACTGTCGCGATCGTTGGGATCTGGTGGTGCCGGGCGAAGATGGGCACGGCGACGGAGGTCGGGCCGTCGACGACGGCTGGTAAGCGTACGTAGTTACTTTAAGAGCTGCGTTCGCGTGGCGGACCTGCCGAGGTGAACTGTGTGCCTTCGGGATCGATCGCCCACGGTGCTGACTCACCCCATACATCGCTGAACACCAACTCCGACATCGGCCGGCGTCGGACGGGTCCGTGGCTTCCTTCCGGACGACCGAGCGGGATACACGCCGCCATGGCGACATCGGCTGGTATCCCCAACAGCGCTCGTAGTTCTGACTCAACCTGCTTGTGCCACATGGTTATTACGCCCCCGTAGCCAAGTGCTCGAGCGGCAAGCAGCAGGTTCTGACACGCCGGGTAGATCGATGCCCCTTCTGTGGGGTCCGGATCGCGGTGGCGAATGAGGCACGGGAGCACGACGACGGGGGTTTGTTCGAACGAGTCGACAAACTTGGTCATTGCGGCCGCCGTCCGGGATTTGGGTGAGGACAAATCGACCCCCGTGCCAGCGTTGTAGCCGTCGGACGTTCGTTTGGCATGCCACCCTTCTCGAAAGGCGTCTCCCAGCAATGCCTTGGCCAGTACCGCTTTGGGCCCGTCGGTGAGTACGACAAACCGATACCCCTGCCGGTTACTTCCGGTCGGGGCACGTGTTGCGTGCCAAAGAATCGTGTTGAGGTCATCGGTCGAGATGGAGTCAGGTCGATACCGACGAATAGCGCGCGTGGTGGCGAGGCCGGCAAGAAGGTCCATGACCCTTTCTAGAACAACTACGGTCTTGTGTGATGCGTGTTATCGCCGGAAGTGCCCGGGGCCGACGAATAGTTGCACCCCCCGGCTTCGATGTCCGCCCCACCTCCGATCGGGTTCGACAGGCGACATTCAACGCGCTGGTGCATCGCGGTGCCGTAGAAGAAGCACGGGTGCTCGACCTTTTCGCCGGGTCGGGATCGCTCGGTATCGAGGCGTTGAGCCGCGGTGCCGGCCACGTGACCTTTGTGGAAAGCAATCGCGTCGCACACGCCTGCATTCTGGACAACATCGATCATCTCGGATTCGCCGCGCAGGCAACGGTGCTTCGCTCCGATGCGCCCCGTTGGGTGGCCGCGATGCGCGACCAGGTTGATTTGGTCTTCGCGGACCCGCCGTATTCGTTCGACGAGTGGAAACCCCTGCTCGCTGCGCTCCATCCGATGTTGGCTCACGACGCCCTTGTGGTTATGGAAACGGGGAGCGTCCCCGAGATCGGCGAGGAGTGGACGATTGTTCGCCAGCAGCGCTACGGCGCTACCGTAGTGACCCTTCTTGCCCGTACGGTCGTCTCGGCTTCTGAGACGCAGAACTCGTTCTCGCTCCCGGAGTCTTCTGATGCGTAAAGCCCTCGTCCCCGGCTCCTTCGACCTGCTTCACAACGGCCACATGGAAGTCATCGAAAAGGCCTCGGAATTGTTCGATCACGTCCTTGTCGCTGCAGTTCGAAACCCGAATAAGGACGATGCGCTCTTCAACCTTGAGGAGAGGCGAGAAATGATCGCCGAAGCCACTGCCCACCTTCCCAACATCGAGATCGACTTCTTCGACGGTTTGCTCGTCGACTTTGCAACATCGCACGAGTGTGGCGCGATCGTGAAGGGGCTTCGTGCGGTCAGCGACTTCGAGACTGAACTTCAGATGGCGCAAATGAACGAACGTCTGACCGGCATCGTCACCATTTTCCTTCCCACGGCGGCGCGCCATTCGTTCTTGGCCAGTCGACTTCTTCGAGAAGTCGCCCGTTTTGGCGGCGATATTTCCTCTATGGTGCCACCGGCGGTGAACCGCAGGATCGTGGCGAAACTTTCGCAGGCGTGACCTCGGCTCGTGGGCTCCGCCGCGATGGCCAGTCAACGTGTGAGACTGGAATCGGAGCATTGCTATGACCACGATCGAACCAGAAGAACCACCCTATGAGTCCGCGGCCGATGAGCCGGACTCCTTTGCCCTGCTTCGGCGCGTCATCGAGATCATCGAGAACGCTCGACCCCTCCCTCTTTCGTCGAGCGTTCGCATAGAACCCGGCGAGGTGCTCGACCTTCTCGATGACGCCGTGGCGAAGATGCCCGACGAGATTCGCCGAGCCCGGTACATGTTGCGTGAGCGCAAGGAGTTTCTCGAGAAGGTCTACGCCGAAGGCGACCTCATCCTCGACGAGGCGCGCGCCCAGGCCACGCGAATGGTGGAACGCCAAGAGATCGTGCGCCAAAGTCGGATCAAGGCTGCCGACATCACCCAATCAGCCGAAGACGATGCTCGCCGACGGCGCTTCGAGGCCGAAGACTGGTGCGATCGCCATCTTGCCAAGTTTGAGATACAGCTCGGAAAGATAAGTGCACTCGTAACCGATGCGAGAAATCAGCTGCGGTCTCTGCCCGCACCTGACGCTGCGCCAAGCGAAGCGCAGATGAAGGCCGACGAAGCAGCGAACGCGTTCTTCGACCAAGATACGCCCTAGTCGGAGGCCGCTTGGCCCTTTTTGTGCACTGTGTTGCGCAGTGAGCAACACAGTGCACAATTGGGCTGGACAGGCTTCTTCGGCCGGGCGTGGAATTCGGTTGCCATACCCAAAACTCCACAGAAAGTCTGGTAGCTCTAGGAGATATGCCAAATGCACAGACAGAAACGGCCGTTCTCGGCGCCCTCAGTGTCGAGCCGATGACGGGGTACGCGCTTCGCCAAACCATTCTTGAGGTTCTCGGTCATTTCTGGAGTGAAAGCTTCGGGCAGATCTATCCAACGTTGGGCCGGCTGCGCGAGAACGGCTTCCTGGTGACCACGGCCGGGGGTCGGCCCGACTCGAGCATCCACACCATCACCACGGCGGGTACACGTCGGCTGCAAGCTCTTCTTCGCGAGTCGATCGCCGATCGTCCACCGCGCAGCGGACTCCTCCTTCGTCTGTTCTTTGGACGTCAGCTGGGACCGCAACAATGCTTGTCGTTGATTGACGAAGCGGAGACGAACGCGCACGCGCACTTAGCCCGTTACGCGCAGCTGCGGGAGGTAATCGGCAACGCCGAAACGTCGAGCGATGACGTGTACTGGCTCTTGACGGTGGACCACGGTGAGCGCCAGGCTCGGGCCGTCCTCGACTGGGCGGCGGTTTCGCGTGGAACGCTGCAACGTCTCACCTAGGAGTTGTTCGCTACGCTCATCGCGTGACGCAAGGACCCCCGAAGCCCCTCATAGCAATCAGCGGTCGCCGGTGGAAGGGGAGCCTCGTCGAGGGAATGCCCGCGAACTTCTCCGATTTGGGCATTGATCTCCATATCGGTGCCTACGCCGATGCGGTAGCCGAGGCCGGAGGCATTGCGATCACCATGGCGTGCTCGATGGCCGCCCTTGATGTTCTCGACCATGCGAACGGACTCGTTCTCACCGGGGGATCCGACGTGTCGCCGGCCCGGTATGGGGAGCCTCCACACCCCGCGGTGTATGGCGTGGACGACCTGCGAGACGAGGTCGAGATCGCCCTCGCTCGCAGAGCCATCGAACGCGGGCTGCCTGTCCTGGCTATCTGCCGCGGTCTTCAAGTTCTCAACGTTGCCTTTGGTGGCGCATTGATTCAAGATCTTGATCGCGACGACGGCGAGGTCCACGCCGCATGGGAGGTGGGCCCGTCGACGTTGGTCCATGACGTGACCTTGGCGGAATCGTCGCTCGTGGCGACTGCCTACGGAACCACGACCTGGAAGGTCAACAGCCTTCACCATCAAGCGTTGGCTCGTTTGGGAGACGGGATCGTGGCGAGCGGGTGGGCGAGCGACGGGACCATCGAGGCAGCCGAGATGGCGCAACATTGCGTTCTTGGCGTGCAGTGGCATCCAGAACTTGTCGCTGAGCAACCAGACCCGGCGTTCTCCTGGGTGGTCGCCGAGGCGGCGAAACTCCTCTAGAGCCGTTCTATTCCGACGGCCGGTACGACCCGTCGGTGTCGTGCGTCTCGCGACCCGAAAGCGGGGGAGTAAAGACGCACACTAAGGCCATATCGGTATGTGCACGTACAAGATGGCGATCGTTCTTGTCGAGCGCGTAGAGCGACCCAGGTGCGAGTGGGTGGACGTCGCCGGTTGCGATGTCAACAACTTCGCCCTCCCCCGAGATAACGAGATTCGCCTCGAGGTGGTTCTTGTACCAGAGCATCAACTCGCTCCCGGCCGCGATGTTCGTCCAGTGCAACGAGTGAGCCATGCCGTCTTCTCGAAGCAGGATCCGCCGACTTCGCCAACCGTCGCCGTTTACGTCTCGTCCGGTACCGGAGATTTCGTCCAACGTTCGAATGATCACGTGAGTTCCTTCATGAGTTGACTTCCGAGTTGGAGCAGTTGCCGGTCTTGCCGAGGTGCAGCGGTAAGCATTACCGACGTTGGTAGGCCACTCGACGAACGCCCGATCGGCAATGCGAGGGCGGGGAGTCCGCACAGCGGCGCGGTGACTTGGAACGGAAAAAGTAGGTCGCGAAGTGGGTAGAGACGACCGTCGTACTCGGGGGTATCACGGTTCTCGATGGTTGGTGCCGTGATAGCTGTGGTCGGGGTCAGGAGTATGTCGAAAGAGCGGAAAAACTCATTCATACGTTCACGTAGTATTCGCCGATCGGCGAGCGCGCCGAGATGCACTTCCAAGGTGATGGCCTCGGCGGCGCGGAGCCGAACCGAAACGTCCGCACCGTATTCGGCGTGTCGCTCGGGCCAAAGGCCCATGCGCCGATGGACTTCGAGCGATTCGGGAAGCATGGCATTGGTGAAGGTGTCCGCGCAGCTTCGGAATTCGTCGACGATGACGGGCACCAGCCGGTGACCCAGGTTTCGGAGCGCGTTCGCAGCCAACTGAACGGCATCGAGGATCGCCGGTATCGGCGTAAGGGGCCACCCTTCGATCATGTACGCGATCCGCAGCGGCGAGAACTCGACCGTGGCGTCGAGGATTGCCGGGGGGCCGGCGAGGCCCGGACTGCGCGTCCACAACACCTCGGCCATCAGCGACGCATCGTCGGCAGTCGTGGCCATCGGGCCCACCGCATCGAAGCTCGGCGCCAGCGGCGTCACTCCACGTAGGGAAATCGAATCGTGGGTGGGACGCAAACCGACGCAACCGCAAAACGCCGACGGTTCGCGAATTGATACCGATGTGTCGGACCCGAGTGCCAGAGGGACAAGTCCATCGGTGACGGCCGCCGCCGAACCGCCACTTGATCCACCGACGATATGGCCGGGACTCGACGGGTGGTGCGTCGTTCCGTAGCGCGGATTCACGGTCGTGACACCGTACGCGAACTCATGCGTCGCCGTTTTTCCGACGATGATTGCACCTGCGTCGCGGAGCGCTTGTACGACGTCGGCATCGGCGTCGGGTACACGATCAGCAAACATCGACGAGCCTGATGTGGTCGTCATGCCCGCAGTGTCGATAATGTCCTTGACCCCGATCGGAACACCCTCGAGTGGCCGAGGGGTTCCCCGCCGATAGGCGTCTTCGGCGTATCGAGCGGCCGATGCGGCGCGATCCGCATCGACACGCCAGAACGCGTTGATCGTGCTGTCAGAAATGGAACGCAGGGTGGCGTCGATCACCTCGACAGGAGATACCTCGTCGAAACGGTACGCATCGAGCAGCTCGTGGGCACTACGAAATTGCGGACGGGTCACAGGCGCAAGCCTACCTGCGAACAAACCTCGCTCCTCGTGGGCGCAGGGGGTGCGAACATGGAGGGGTGAAGCCGTTTGTTGTCTCTATCGCCGATCTCCTCCACCGTCCAGCTATGCGCCGTGATGAGCATCTCAGCGGTCCTATCGAAGAACTGGTGGTCACCGAAACGGTGGTTCCGACCGGCTCGACCCTGACCGTCGACGTGCGTATCGAGGCGGTGAACGACGGCGTGTTGGTGAAAGGCACCGCCTCTGTGCCCTGGATTGCCTCGTGTCGACGCTGTCTCGACCCGATAAATGGGGAGACCACGTCGAGTTTTCAGGAGATGTATTCGGAACATCCGGTGGAGGGAGACACCTATCCGATACGCCAGGATGCGATCGATCTCGAACTGGTGGCTCGGGAGGCTATTCTTTTGGACCTGCCGTTGGCCCCACTCTGTCGAGAGGGGTGCGCGGGGTTGTGCGTCACCTGCGGCGCCAACCGAAACGACGGGGCCTGTTCGTGCCCCGCAGTGGCAGCTGATCATCGATGGGCGGGCCTTTCGGGCCTGTCTTTTGACGAAACAGACCACAGCAGGAACTGATGTACCTACGAACACTGAACACGCTGACACGAAGAGAGTGCTGCAATGGCCGTCCCAAAGAAGAAGAAGTCCAAGTCGAAGACCCGCAGCCGTCGGGCCAGCAACTGGAAAATCCGCGAAGTCGGTCGGAGCACCTGCCCCCGTTGTAGCGCCGTGAAGGTACCGCACACCGTGTGTCCGGCCTGTGGCTGGTACAAGGGCCGCCAAGCCGTCGACGTCGCATAACGAAGCGAGCGAATCGAATCCGGCGCCTCCAACGTCGTCCATGAGGCTGTCCCTCCCGATCGCCATCGATGTGATGGGTGGTGATCTCGCGCCCGGTGCCATCCTCGATGGTGCCCGCCAGGCCGCTGCGCTCGGCATTGCGATTGTGCTCGTCGGTCGCCCCGACGACCTTGCATCCCACGACACCGGGGGGCTTGAGATCATTGCGGCTTCGGAAGTGATCGCAATGGACGACGATCCGGCGCGCAGCGTTCGGACGATGAAGGACTCCTCTCTCGTGCGGGCCGCAGAGGCCGTGCGTGACGGGCGCGCCTGCGCGTTCCTTTCGGCTGGCAATACCGGCGCCACCATGGGGAGCGCGCTCCTGCGTATGGGGCGGATCAAAGGTGTACAGCGCCCGGCCATTGCAACCCCGATCCCCGTGCCGGGTCACACACCAACTGTGTTGCTCGACGCGGGTGCCAACGCCGAATGCTCGGTCGAGATGCTTCTCCAATTCGCCCAGATGGGCTCGGCCTACGCTCGCGCTCGGTTTGGAATGGAGCGTCCAAGGGTTGGCCTTTTGACGATCGGTGAAGAAGACGGCAAAGGCAACGCCCTCGCGAAGGAGACGAACGCAGCGCTTCGTCGAGGCGACGCTGGCGACGGGGTGAACTTCATCGGCAACGTCGAGGGGCGCGACATCATGACGCCCGACATCGACGTGGTCGTTACCGACGGCTTTACCGGCAACATCGTATTGAAGACCCTCGAGGGTGGCATGAAGTTCTTCGCCGCGAAGGTGTTCGAGGCGCTCACCTCGAGTCATGAGGCCAAGGAGGCCGCCAAAGTCTTGCTCCCCGCGCTTATGCCATTGGCCGAAGCGCTCGACCCATCTACCTACGGTGGGGCTTTGCTGCTGGGCGTCGACGGCGTGTGCATCATCAGCCACGGTTCGTCGAACGCCGTTTCGATCCTCAACGCAGCCAAGGTCGCCCGCGACATGGTCGAGGCTGACCTCACCGGCGCAGTCCGAGCAGCGATCGGTCGCTGATCGGCCCTCAGGTGATTCCGGGTAACGTATCGGAGGTCGAAGCAGTCATACTCTCGCTTCGACCTGCTCTGCGAAAGGCTCCCGTGTCCACACTCGATCGACCTGCTGTTCTGAACCTGGTGAAGGACCGACTAGCCGATATCTTGGAAATCGAACCGACTGCGATTGCCGAAGGGGCGTCGTTCGTTGATGACCTCGACGCTGATTCGCTTGCGCTGATCGAGTTGGTCGAGGCGCTCGAGGATGAGGTCGGCAAACATAAGGCCGGATTCCACATCGACGATGAAGACCTTGAGGACCTCAAGACCGTCCGAGACGCCGTCGACTACGTCATGGCGAAGCTCTGAACCTTCCCGAGCGCAGTTCATGACCGATCCACGCGTCGTCGCTGACCGCTCCCTTCGCGACCTTGAAGCTGAGATCGGGTACACCTTTCGAAACCCGTCACTCGCACAACAAGCGACCGCCCATCGATCCTGGTGTTCGGAAAGTGGTCAGCCCTCGAACGAGCGACTCGAGTTTCTGGGAGATTCCGTACTCGGCCTGGTGGTCACGGGCTATCTCTACGAGAACTTTCCGCAGTTGCCGGAAGGGGACCTGGCGAAGCTTCGGGCGAGCGTCGTGAACTCAGCGACCCTCGCCGATGTGGCGACGGGTATCAAACTCGGTGATCACCTGCTCCTCGGAAAGGGCGAACACGCCACGGGTGGCCGACGAAAGCCGTCGATCCTTGCCGACGCGCTCGAAGCGGTCATCGGTGCGGTGTACATCGACGGCGGATGGGAGGGAGCTGCGTCGCTCGTGCTCAAGTTGCTGGCGGAGCGAATCCACGACTACTCCAGCGGACCAGGGGGCGCCGATTACAAGACCCGGTTACAGGAACTTTCCGCCCGCCGTTTCGACTCCCCGCCCACCTATCGTGTGGTGGGTGCGGGGCCCGATCATGCCAAAGAGTTCGACGCGGAAGTCATTGTTGCCGGGGTAGTGCGCGGCACGGGACAGGGGCGGTCCAAGAAGCAGGCGGAGCAGGCCGCGGCACAGATGGCGTGGAACTGGATCTTCGAGAACGGGCCCGTCTCACCTGATGTTTCGACGATGCCTCCGGACACCGTGCCCGCTTTATAGTGTGTGCGCATAGTTTCATCGTGAGTCATGCCCGAACTCCCTGAAGTCGAAACTGTGAGGCGGGATCTCGACGAAGTCCTAACCGGGCGCACCATATCTGATGTGATACTCGGCCGCCTCCGAACCGTCCGGCGCCATGCCTCTCCGGAAGACTTCAGGTCGGGACTTTGCGGGGCACGGGTCTTGGGGACACGACGTCGCGGGAAATATCTCCTTGTTGACCTGCATGACGAGGGCCACGAGCATGTCGTTCTCGTTGTGCACCTGCGCATGAGCGGGCAATTGCTTCTTGCCGCGTCGGTCGAAAATGAACTAGTGCCGCATACCCATGTGCGCCTCCAACTCGACGACGGATCCGAAGTGAGGTTTGTAGATCCACGCACGTTCGGTGAAATGTTCGTGACCTCTGCAGCGTGCCCTGAGCTCGGGCATGTGGGCCCCGATGCGCTTGACGATGCGGTTACCGTGTCGACGTTCGTCGAGGGCGCGCGTAACCGTCACGTCGCGCTTAAGGCATTTCTTCTCGACCAGCGCGTGGTCGCGGGCGTGGGTTCGATTTACGCGGACGAAATCTGTTTTCGGGCGGGACTTCGTCCTGGGCGGTCCGTGCGGCGGATCTCGACGCCGCAATTCAAACGCATACATATGATGATGCGAGAAGTGCTTGAAGCTGCTATCGAGGCGCGAGGTTCAACGCTCGGCGACGGTCAATATGTGGGTATGGACGGAAAGCCGGGAACCTTCGCGCTGGAACACAGAGTGCATGCGCGGGCCGGCCTTGGTTGTGTCCAATGCGGTTCTCTGATTCGTCGAGGCATTATTGCGCAGCGGTCGGCGTACTGGTGCCCGCAGTGTCAGCGATAGCGCGTTGCCCAGGTAGGCAAGGGCACGATCCGTCGATCGAAGCGCCCTTCCGAGTTGTTATGTGAAGATATTGCCCCTGCTCCACCTGACGGCCGCATTTGCGGCAGTCACTTTTGTCGCGAGAAGGTTCAAAAGCAGTGAGAAACAGGCCTGTCGCCGTGGAATCCCCCAGGGGCGGTTATCCACCGGACGTGGAGCGATATCCGCAGACTTTTCCCCAGGTTTGACTGTGGAAGGCTTTCCGGCGCTGTGTACCTCAAGACGCTGACCTTGAAGGGCTTCAAGTCCTTCGCCGAATCAACCACGCTCGACCTCGAACCGGGGATTACCGTCGTCGTCGGCCCGAACGGGTCGGGGAAGTCCAATATCGTCGACGCTGTCGCGTGGGTACTGGGCGCGCAGGGCGCGAAAACGATTCGTTCGAACAAAATGGAAGACGTGATCTTCGCAGGTACGTCGAAGAAAGCGGCGCTCGGTCGCGCCGAAGTGAGTCTCACCATCGACAACGCATCGGGCACCCTGCCGATTGAATTCTCCGAAGTCACGATTACACGCACCCTGTTTCGTACGGGCGAAAGCGAGTACGCGATCAACGGCGTTCCATGCCGATTGCTCGATATCCAGGAATTGCTTTCCGACTCCGGTGTCGGGCGCCAGCAGCACGTCATTGTTTCCCAGGGGCAACTCGCGGCGATTTTGGACTCGCGTCCCGAGGATCGGCGCTCGGTGATCGAGGAGGCAGCGGGCATCCTCAAGTACCGCAAGCGACGCGAGCGAGCGCAGCGGCGTCTGGAATCGACAGAAGCGAACTTCGTTCGACTCGCCGACTTGCTCCGAGAACTGCGGCGCCAACTTCGTCCGCTGGAACGTCAGGCCGAAGCTGCTCGAAAGCACGAGACGATGGCATCGGAACTTCATGCGCTTCGGCTGTACGTGAGTGGCCGAGAACTATCCGGACTCCGAGTGCGAGCTGAGACGCAACTGCGTGTACGTACTGATCTCCAGAAGCGTGAACGCGATCTGCGCGAAGAACTTGCCCGCCTCGACGCCGACGTCGTCCTGGCCGAATCACAATTGTCCGCGCTTGGCGGAGGGGGAGCGCTGGCTGAGGGAGATCTCGCCAATGATCCCTACGCGGGTGCCGATCTGGGCGAGGTGCTCGCGAGAGCCGAGTCGCTCTACGAGAAAGCGCGTGGGCAACTTGCATTCCTTGGCGAACGCCGACGCTCGGTCGAGCGCGACCGGAACGCATTCCTCGATTCGGGAGTCGTCGAATCACTCTCTGCCGAGGCCGCCAAGATCGGGACGGAACTGGACCAGATCGAAGACGAAGCGAACCTTCTCCCTCCAGAGTTCGAAGAACTCATTCGCCAAGAGTCGCTGCTGGAAACCGAACGCTCGAAGTTTCTTGCCGAGTGGGGTGCCGACACCTCGGCGTTCGTGGCGGCCGATGGCTCGGGTACGGCTCGTTCGGCGGGTCAGGTTCGCAGCGAATTGCACGCCACCCAGCAATCGCTTGACCGAGGCACTGCGGACCTCAGGCGTCTGAACAGTCGCCGAACGCAGCTGCTTGAGCGATTGGCACGCTTAGAAGCCGACGCCGAACGAGTGTCGGGCGAAGTGGCCGAGCTCGTGGCTCTGGTCGGTGGTTCAGTCGACGCCGACGTCCCTACGGCATCATCATCGCCGTTCGTGCAGAGCCTGATCGCACAGCGCGAAAGGGCAGAACAGTCCGACACAAACGCGGAAGCCGCCGTACGGGCAGCAGAAGATTCGTTGCGCGGCGTCGAGGGTGAGCGACGGGCGTGGCAGGCCCGCGTGGACGCGTTGGCTTCCGCCCTCGACGAGGCACGGGCCCGAGCAGGAGCACAACGCCTTTCCGGTCTCGATGGAGTTGTCGGCACACTCCTCGATCTCGTCGAGGTTGACAGCGGTTGGGAAGCAGCGATTGAGGCCGCACTCGGAGAAGCGATTGCTTCCGTAGTCGTCACGGATGCCGACGTCGCTCGGCGCGCGTTGGCCCGGTTCCAAGAATCATCGGTCAGCGGTGCAGTTCTCGCCCTCGGATCATTTCGCTCAGGGAGCCCACGAGCAGTCGTCGCCGTGGCGGGCGGAACTTCGATCCGGAGCCACGTTCGTAGTAGCGACGCCCGCGTGGCGAGCGCGCTCGACACGCTGCTGTCCAATGCCTTCTGCGTGGAAGGGGAGTGGACGAAAGGTCTCGATGCGGCGCTCGTGTCCCCCGATGCGATCATCGTCACTCGCAACGGTGACCGCTTCTCCTCCGTGGGCTGGCGAGCTGGTGTTGGGTCGGCCGGAGCCACCGGTGCTGCACTCGAGGAGGCTCGCGTTGCATCGGCCCGAGCCACTGAGGATGCCGCGGTGGCAACCCGATCGTTGAAACAGGCTCGGCTCGAGTTGGAGCAGGCACGGACCGCCCTCAAGGCAGCACGACAGGCAGAACAACAGGCGGTCAGCGAACACCAACAACGGGTGAATCGTCTCACGACCGGACGAAATGCACTGGCCCGCTTCGGAACAGACCGTGCGGAGGTGGGCACCGAAGTCGCGACGATCGAACGCGAGCAGGCAGAAATACGTGCACGTATTACTTCCGACGAGCAGCGGATCGGACTTCTCAATGCCGAGCTCCCCGGTCTCGTTGAAGCCGAGAATGCTGCCGCCGATCGTCAAATGCGTCGACGCGAAGCATCCCAGCGCCTTGATCAGCGCGCCAGCGCCGCATCTGCGTTGCGACGTGAGCTTGAGGTCCGGGTCGCAGGCATAGAGGAGCGACGTCGCATTCTCACCCGACGCTCCGACGAAATCGATGAACGGCTTTCTCGCTCAGTCACCGAACGAAGTCAGGCCGAAGTTCGGCGGTTGGAACTTGAGCTCGTTATGGAGCGCACAGAGGCATTGCATGCCGTCGTGTTGGAACACGCGGAGCGGCTGGAAGGGGGACTTGCCGATATTCGCGATCGCCGCAAACGGCAAAACGAAGCGGCGCGTGCGGCCACCTTCCGACTCGACGGTTTACGCAAGGGTCGGACCGAAGCAGAGACCCACCTCCGCTCGGTTCTCGAGCGCATTCAGCGCGCAGAGATCGAGCAAGCCGAGGTGCGTTTGCGCATTGAGACCCTGGTGGAACAGATTCGTCGCGAGTTTGACGTCGAACCGGAAAAGGCAATCGGAGCCGAATGCCCTCCGCTGGTTGATGGGACGGCTCCCACCACACGAATTCGCGATCTCGAGCGTGATCTTCGTCTGATGGGACCGATCAATCCGTTGGCGCTCGAAGAATTCGAAGCGCTCCAAGAACGACACCGATTGATCGAGTCAGAGCTGGAAGATGTGAAGACGGCCCGTCGCGATCTCGCCAAAGTCATCAAGGCGATCGACGAGGAGATCATCACGGTGTTCGGCGCAGCGTACGCCGACGTCGCAGAGAACTACACCCGGCTCTTCGAAATGCTGTTTCCGGGTGGTTCCGGGTCGCTGCGCCTCACCGATGCCGACGATCCGCTGAACTGCGGTGTGGAGGTCGAGGCACGACCCAGCGGAAAGAACATTCGTAAGCTCTCGCTGCTTTCCGGCGGCGAACGATCACTCACCGCCCTCGCCTTCTTGTTCGCCGTGTTCCGGTCGCGCCCCTCGCCGTTTTATCTCATGGACGAAGTTGAAGCTGCACTCGATGATGTCAACTTGCATCGCTTCCTCACCTTGCTCGAAGAGTTTCGACGAGAGGCGCAACTGCTCGTGGTGAGCCACCAGAAGAAGACCATGGAAGCCGCCGACTCGCTTTACGGAGTCACGATGCAACCCGGTGGGTCCTCCAAGGTTGTCAGCGAGCGTGTTGCGGCGCGCGCGGGTTAGCTCAGAGGTCCTTCGCAAGGCGCAGCGCGTCATACACCGCAGCATGAATGTTTCGGCCTTCGACGGCATCGCCGATCCGGAACAGCTGAAATGTGCCCGCTGGGTGGCGGTTCAGTGCTTGTGGCGTGCCGCCGAGAAGTGCTCCGTAATCGACAGCGCCCAGATTCGATGATCGCGGTTTGAGTTCGAAGTACAGCTCATCGTTGGCAACGGTTCCGGTATCGGTGATGACCCAGTCGACGTGGCGTGTGTCGCGATGCGATGTTTGGTCGCTTCCGATCTCGACGCAGAGTCGGCCCGTTTCCGGCCGCACTGCGAGCACTCGCTGATTCAAGGTGATTCGGGTGTTGGTTTCGTTGAACGCCCGGGCGTACGGGACATGGTTCATGCCGCCGACTTCGATCGCGAGCATCCGTTCGGGGGTAATGATCTCCAAGTTCGCGCCGGAACGGGCAATCATCTCCGCAGCCGAGAGCGCAGAGTGCGTGCCGTTGTCATCAAAGAACAGCACATCGCCGGTCGGCCGGACGTCCCCGTTCAACACGTCCCAACTGGTGGCCACCCTCGATGCACCAGCGCCGTGAATGCCTGCGTCGAGGCACGGCTCGCTCGGCGTTGCGCCCGTGGCGATGAGCACCACATCGGGGTTGACGGCGAGCACCGATTCGACGTCGGCGAAGGTGCTGGTCCGGACTTCCACGCCAAGACGGCTCAACTCCGATGCTCGCCATCGCACAATCCCCAGAAGATCTTTTCGGCGAGGATTTCGGGCGGCGAGCCGGATCTGTCCACCGACGTCCGCCATGGCTTCGAAGACCACGACCCGATGGCCCCGTTCGCCGGCAACCCGTGCGGCCTCAAGCCCGGCTGGACCCGCGCCGACAACCACGATGCTGCGCCGCCGTTTCGCCTTCGATATCTCGTGGGGCATCGTTGCTTCTCGGCTGGTCGCAGCGTTATGTATACATAGGGCCTCCCCGGATTCATAAATCCGGTCCAGGCAATACGTTGCACCGACGCACGGGCGAATCTCGTGTTCGCGCTTCTCCAGGATCTTGCGGACGATGTGCGGATCAGCGATATGGGCCCGGGTCATCCCCACGAGGTCGAGCTTGCCTTCGGCGATTGCATGTCGAGCGGTTGCGACATCGTCAATCTTTGCAGCATGCAGAACGGGTAGACCGGTGCTTGCTCGAACTCGGCCCGCGAAGTCGAGATGAGGCGCCGAAGCCATGCCGTGAATCGGGATGACTTCGGTGAGTGCGGAGTCGGTTGCAATATGTCCACGTATGACATTGACGAAGTCGATGAGCCCTGCCTGTTCGAACCGACGCACGATTTCGAGGCCGGTAGTCGTGTCAATACCACCCGGTAGCGTCTCGTCGATGGCCACACGGATTCCGACGATGAAGCCCGGTCCCACCCTGTTCCGTATGGCGCGAAGCGTTTCAAATCCGAAGCGCATCCGCGCCTCAAGCGAACCGCCGTACTCGTCGGTGCGCTGGTTCGTCAACGGAGACCAGAATTGATCGAGTAAGTGACCGTATGCCTCTAACTCGATGCCATCCATGCCGCCTACCTGCATGCGCTCGGCTGCATCTGCGTAGTCGTCGATGATGCGTTCGATGTCCCAATCCTCGGCGGCCTTGGGGATTGAACGATGGGCGGGTTCGCGAATCGCCGACGGTGCCACGACGGGCAGCCAGTCGTCGTGCCCCCAGCTGGTTCGCCGTCCGAGATGGGTGAGTTGGATCATCACCGCGGTGTCGTGTTCGTGGAGAGCGTCCGTTAGGCGACGGATCCACGGGACCACGTCGTCGTCGTATACGTGCAGGTTGCCGTAGGCCGGCGGACTATCGCGGCTCACAACAGCGCCACCGGCCGTCATCGTCATTGCGATTCCACCCTTCGCCTTTTCGACGTGGTAGAGCCGGTAGCGGTCGGTGGGGAATCCGTTTTCGGAATACGCCGGCTCGTGCGACGACGAGAAGATGCGATTACGTAGCGTCAGGTGTTTGAGCGTAAACGGTTGGAGAAGTGGATCGGCCATGCTCGGCTATCGAGTCGTGGCTACGGTGTCGAGGGCGAGGCCAACCATTTTGGCGAACCCGGTTTGTCGGTCGTCGCTCGACATGACTTCGGATCGCAACAGATGATCGCTGACGGTCGCCATGCACACGGCGCGAGCACCGTAGCGGGCGGCGAGGGTGTAAAGCGCCGAGCACTCCATCTCTACGGCGAGGGTGCCGTGCTTGGCCATGAGCTCAAACAACTTCTCGTTTTCGTCATAAAAGGAATCGCTGGTAAGGATCGATCCCACGTGGGACGCGACGCCTGCTGCTTTCGCGGCGCCGACCGCTGCACACAACAGGTCGTAGCTGGCCGTCGGCGCGAAGTCGATATCTTCGAAGTAGCGTCGATTGACCGACGAGGTTGCGTGGGCGCTCATCGCGATCACGATGTCGCCGAGCGAAATTTGGGGTTGTAGCGCCCCACAGGATCCGATGCGAATTGCGGTCTTGACGCCATAGAACCGGAACAGTTCCGTGACATAGATCGATATGGACGGAACGCCCATCCCGGTGCCCTGAACCGAGATACGAATTCCGTTCCACGTTCCGGTAAAACCGAGCATGTTCCGGACGCGGTTGTGGCAGGTGACGTCGGTCAGGAAGGTGTCGGCAATGAACTGGGCGCGCAACGGATCGCCGGGCAAAAGCACGACATCAGCGATGTCGCCAGCGTGAGCCGAGAGATGTGGGGTCGGCGGGGTGGACGAATTCATGTGGCAAGTCTAGAGATCGTTGTGAGCACTACCGGGAGCGCCGTAGGCTGGTGGGGTGATTCTTCTCGTTGTAGCCCTCGTTCTCGCCGCTGTTGTTGTGGCGGCCGGAGGACTCTTTTACGTCAGCAAGCGCCGCAAGAACGTCGTACTCGAACCGCCTTCGCGGCCCAGTGTTGCTCGCGCGAAAGCGCCCGTGCCGTCGTCAACGCAGGACGCAGGATCGCCCGAACTGGTCGAGGGTGACTCAGGGACTGATGCAACGTCCGATGTCGTATCCGATTCGGATGCGCCCCGGCCGCCCGAAGAAGTGGTGGATGAGTTTCGTCCTGAGCCCATCGGGGAACGTCCTCGATTTCGCGATCGACTCACGAAAGCACGGTCGCTGCTCGGGGGGTATTTCGGGTCGGTTCTGGGTCGCAGTGCCATCGACGCGGAGACATGGGACGAGCTCGAGGAAGCCCTCATTCGTGCCGACGTCGGAGTTCGCACTACCACCTCACTCCTCGACGATCTGAGGGGTCGCGTGAAGGAGGAGGGTATCAAGGACTCCTCCGAACTGATCGACGCATTGAAGACGGATCTGAAGAAACGCCTCGTGGTCGCCGACCGAACGCTTCGCTTCGAGCCGGGGCGGCCGAATGTGTGGCTGTTCGTTGGAGTAAACGGCGTGGGCAAGACCACGACTATCGGCAAGATCGCTCGGCGCGAAATCGCCAACGGGCGAAGCGTCGTCATGGCCGCCGGTGACACCTTCCGCGCTGCTGCGGCCGAGCAGTTGGGCATGTGGGCCGAACGCACGGGTGCGCAATTCGTGCGTGGCTCCGAGGGTGGCGATCCTGGTTCGGTGATCTTCGATGCGGTGGAACGCGCGGCCGCCCGAAACGTCGAACTGGTGCTTGGCGATACCGCGGGTCGTCTGCAGACGAAGACGAACTTGATGGAGGAGCTTCGCAAGATTCGACGCATCGCAGATCGAGATCCCGGCATGGTCACCGAAGTACTGCTCGTGCTCGATGCGACGACGGGCCAAAACGGTCTCGTTCAGGCGAAGCAGTTTTCTGACGTCGCAGAGCTCACCGGTGTGGTGTTGACCAAGCTCGACGGGACCGCAAAAGGCGGCATCGCATTGGCGATACAAACGGAACTTGGCATTCCAATCAAGTTGGTCGGGCTCGGCGAGGGGGTCGACGACCTCATACCCTTTGATCCCGATGAGTATGTCGATGCTCTGTTCGCTTCGTAGTTTTTCGTCAGCGATCGTTCGGGCCTGACCGTGGCAATCGTCATTCTCGTCGTCACGGCGTTCGTCGTGTTTGCGATGGCTGCCGTCACCATCGGACGTGAAACACATCGACTCGACGCCGTGTCTCCCGCGCCTGCCCTGGAACTTGTGGACGCGGTGGATTGGATCGCCGAGCGTCTGCCGGAATCAGTAAGCGCGCGGATTACATATGAAGATGTGCGCGACTTGGTCACCTGGCACCTCCAGATGCTCGACGCTGAAGGTGTACGCCAGGAGTCTGCCGAGATGGATGACCTGGTCATCATCGAGGATCAGGGGACAATCGCTGCGCTGGTGAAACGCGCAGCGCAGCAAAATCGCGACATCAACGAGGATCAGGTTCGAGCCGTCCTCGATGGCGAGCTCGCCTACCTACGGGCGATTGGAGCAGTGGGCCCGCTCGCTGATCCCGAGCGCGAGCTGTAGCCCGCGTGCGTGGTCGTCTAGCCCGCATGCGTGGTCAACAGGGTTGCGCCTGGCGCAACGTCGTGACCAAGAACGACCGCCACCTCAGGCGGTGATGTTGGGTTCAATGCATCGCGGGTGCGGGCGTCGTGGGACATGCGGACCATCACGATCAGCCGGAGCACGTTGCTTGCTTCTCGGGTCGGACTTCCCGCGGCGACGTCGGGTCTGTCGGTCCGGGCGGTTGATCTCGATGACATCGACCGTGCGCGGGGTGCGTAAGGCACAAATCGGTCGGGACTCGGCTCGTTGCGGTTTCGTTGCGGGTGAGGTTGACGATGCGAGCGTGGACCTTTCGATGAGCGACCGGCCAAAGTGTCACACCACTCGCACACACTTAGTCGGGTCGCTTCCCTGCGTTCATGCTCGCTGCCGAAATTCGGGGGTTCAGCCATGCGACAGGTTCATTCCACGTTCGATCTCGACGCGCGTATCCGCGCCATCGCCGCAAAACAACTCGGGCTGATCACGATCGACCAGGCGCGCAAGCGCGGTGTCGACCGATTCGCGCTGGGGAGGAGGCGTGATGCAGGCGCCCTCGTGTCGGTCTTCCCGGGCGTCGTGCGGCTGGCTTCCTTCGCTTCGCCCCCGGCCCAACACGCACTTGCCGCCTCACTCGCGGTGCCTGGTTCGATCGTGGCTGCGACGTCGGCAGCCATGGTGCACCAGTTGCCGGTGTCAGTGGGTCGCGATCGCGCTGATGCAATCGTGACCCTGTCGAGCGACAAGCGAGTACGGATTCCCGGCATCACCGTCGTGCGTCAAACAACGCCCCTGCCGAGCACCCGGTGGATGACGACGCACGTCGCGACACCGGCCGCCACGCTGCTCCTCCTTCCCCGCTTCGTCGACGACTGGACCCTCGAACGCTGCCTTGACCATATGCTCGCGCACCAGCTGTGCACGGTTGCCAACGTCCGCCGACTTCTCGACCTCATCCCGACACGGGCGGTGCACAAGCGCCAACTCCTCATCGAACTGCTCGGCGACCGGGCCAGCGGAATCGGGCATCGCAGCGCGAAGGAGCAACGGGTCGCTCGGTGGCTTCGCAACGCGGGGTTCACGGGGTGGATCCGTAACCTCAAGGTGTCCGTAGACGCCGGCAACGAGGTCGAGGTCGAGGTCGACTTCGGGTGGAGCGCCAATCGCCTCGCTCTCGAAGTGAGTCCCTTCTTCACCCACGGGTCTCGGGAGAAGCAGGCCCGCGATGCGCAACGTCGACGGCTACTTGTGGCGAACGGTTGGCGCGTTGTGGAAGCCACCGACCGTGACCTCACCAGCGAACGTGCTCTTGGCAGAACTCTCTCGACACTTCGATCGCTCGGCGCAACGTGACCGGGCGTTGTTGGTCACTGTGTTGCTTCTGGCGCAACACAGTGACCGAAAACGATGGTCGCTCGCTGACTCAGCCTGTAAAGGACGGCGTGCCGACCTGCGCCGGTGCGGCTTCAGCCGCTCCGGCCACGGCAGCTGTTGGCGCCGTTGGCAGCGTCGTGGTGGTGGTTGTGGTGAGGAGTACGGGATCTGGGGCTTTGAGCGTCGTGGACGTTGGCGCAGCGGTGGTCGTTGCCGCGGGCGCGGTCGTCGCGACTGCCGTCGAGGTGGACGCCGATACCGCAGCAGCTCCAACGCTCGGACTGGCGACTGCTGCTGTGATCGTCGTAGTCGTGGTGCTCGTCGTCGAGATTGTCGAGGTTGTCGTCGTGGTTGCCGCAGTCGTCGTGGTTGCCGCAGGCGCCGTGGTGGTTGTTGCGCCACCGCATGGGGAAGTGCCGGCCGCTCGCAGAGCGAGGACACAGAGATAATCGGCGTCCGGAAGCGCTGCGTAATCGTTGGTGGTCGCGCCTGGTGTGGTCCAGATGACTCCGGCGCCAAGGACAGTTGACATCGAGTTGATTTGGTCGACAGCACTTCCCGACGGTGTCGCATAGTTGATGGCCCACACGGCGCTGTTGGGGAGCCCTCGAATCCAGTCGAACTGTGCGTCGTTGTAGTAACTCAATGCGGAGTTGTACGCAGCCGCAGAGCGTTCGGCCATGACGTAGATGTCGGCCAGGCCGGCAAAGCTCGAACACAGCGGAGCACCGGGGTTGAACGCCAGCTTCTTACTGGGGTAGGTCGAGCGGTACCACGTCGAAAAGTCGGCATAGAAGAGCACCCATGACGAGTCGCATGGAACCGTGTTCTGAATCTCATCGAGAAAGATGCCACCGAGGTTCGGATACGCCGCGAAGATCGTGCCCACATCGGACTGCACGGTGGCCAAGGACTTCGCGGCACCAGAGTTCGGGGACCCCGCGGGAGCAAACCCCGCACCCGTGTACCCCAGGGTCACGATGCCTTGTCCGTTGGCTTGACTTATGTAGCCGTTAATGGCTGAAACAGTGCCCGCGTCATAAGCATTCACCACAATGTGACTCAAACCAGGAGTCGCCAACAGTCGTGTCCAGCTCGTCGCGTCTGAAAAATACGCCGGAGCTCCAATTGTCACAGGATCCGATGGCCCCGCTGACGCGTCGCGCGTTACGGCCACGGAAACAGCCGACAGGGCAAGTGCTGAAAGAGCTGCCGCAATGAGTTTGCGTCGCACGAAGTCCTCCGAAGTTGGCGGCGGCGCGCCGAGGCCCGCCCAAAAAATTTGCAAGAGCAGACGATGCTACTCACCAAGTGGATGGGGCCAAAAAACGTCGGCGTCGATCGACCCGGACCGGCACAGACGATCACCGGTGCGCAGAGCAAAAAAAGCAGTTGCCGCGACCGGCCGTCGATGGCAAACTGACATCACCAGAGAAAGGAGGTGGTCCACATTTCAGGAATAATTTTAGGGACTCTGGAGGTGGCTGGCCGTTAGCGGCAGCTGGACCGGTTGACGAATCCCCGTCAGCCACCACTCACGTTCGTCTTGGGGTTGGTCCCGCCAAGGCAGTTTTCGAACGTGGGTCTCTACAGTGAATTGGAAAGCCGCATCGGTTCTCTTCCGATGCGGCTTTTCGCGTTTGGACGTTGTGCGATGCACGGCACGAACGAAGCGATACGGCCGTCGGGCACCTACGATGAGACGATGTCACGACGTCCGACCCGCTTTGAGCACAACCGGTACCTTGGAGACAAGCGCACCCAGGTGGTGTACGACCTCGATGACGCGTCGACGCCGGCCGAACTCATCGATGAGTTGGTCGCCTCGGAGATGGGAGCAACCTTTGGACCCGACACGCTTCCCGAAGCACGGAACCGAAACTACCGCCTCTTTCGGCCCCGTCGCTAGGCGCTAGGCCCCGTCGCTAGGCGCTAGGCGCGGAGAGGATCAACGGATTCGGTATCGAGTCCATAGGCAGCGATTGCCTTTGCCACGATCTCGGCGCCGATTTTGCCCTCGCGAGCCAGACCGTGGAGAACGGAAACAACGATGTTTTCGGCGTCGACTTCGAAATGACGACGAAGCGCTGGGCGGGTGTCGGAGCGTCCGTAGCCGTCTGTGCCCAGGACCTGGAAGCGATCCGCGCCTCCTGGAATGAAGCGTGAGATCTGGTCGGGCACTGCCTTCATGAAGTCGGTAACTGCAACGATTGGGCCCTTCGCCATCGAATCGAGAAGCTGCGTCACGTAGGGCACCCGAGGAACTTCGTTGGGGTGCAATCTCGTCCAGCGTTCTGCACCAAGCGCTTCCTCACGGAGGGCCTTATACGAAGGGACGCTGAACAACGACGCGCTGACTCCATAGTCCGACGCGAGCATGGCGACGGCGGACTGAGCAGCAACGCACGCCGTTCCACTGAACAAGATCGTGGCCGGAATTTGGGTGTCGTTGTTGGCACCCTCGGCGTAGAGGTACATACCCTTCACAATGTCTTCCGGACTTACGGTGGCGGGCCTCGCCGGCATCACATAGTTCTCGTTGTAAAGCGTTATGTAATAGAAGACGTCGTCGGGGTTCGGGCCGTACATCCGGCGAAGCCCATCAGCGATGATGGCCGACAATTCGTATGCGAACGAAGGGTCATATGTCGCAATGTTTGGGACTGTGCTTGCCAAGATCAGCGAATGGCCGTCTTCGTGCTGCAGACCCTCACCGTTGAGCGTTGTTCGTCCCGCCGTTGCGCCGAGCATGAAGCCACGGCCCCGCGAATCACCAAAAGCCCACACGAGGTCGCCGGTGCGCTGGAATCCGAACATCGAGTAGAAGATGTACATCGGAATCATCGGCGTGCCGTGCGTTGCATACGCGGTGCCAGCGGCGGTGAAGGAGGCCATGGCCCCGGATTCCGTGATGCCTTCTTCGAGGATCTGACCGCTCTGTGATTCTTGATACGACAGCGCGAGATTCGAATCGACAGGCGTGTACTTCTGCCCAAATGGTGCGTAGATCTTTACTTCCTTGAACAGCCCATCCATGCCGAACGTTCGCGCTTCGTCGGGAATGATCGGGACAACCCGCTGGCCGATGTTCTCATCGCGAAGCAATGATCGGATCAACCGCGAGAACACCATGGTTGTCGAAACCGCCTGCCCTCGCGACCCAGTCGTAAACTCGGCGAAGGCTGGTTGGTCGACGTCGGGGGTGGTCAACGGTTTGGCAAGAACAACGCGCCGCGGCGTCGCGCCCCCGAGGAGACGTCGGCGGTGCATGAGGTACTCCTGCTCCGGCGAACCCTCTGCGAACCGGATAAACGGCGGCTCGCCATCGGCCAGATCTTCTTCACTCACCAAATCTTCGACATGGAGCCGCGAGCGGACCAGAAGCTGGTTTTCCTTGTCGAGCTTTTTGATCTGGTGAGTGGAGTTTCGTCCCTCGACGTCGGGACCGAGCGTCCAGCCCTTGATGGTCTTGACGAGTATCACCGATGGCTGGCCCTGATGTTCGTGCGCAGCCTTGAATGCCGCATAGACCTTGCGGTAGTCATGACCACCGCGGGGCAACGTGCGAAGGTCGTCATCGGAGAGATGTTCGACCATTTTGCGCAGCCGAGGATCGGGTCCGAAGAAGTGTTCTCGGATGTAGGCCCCGGACTCGACGGAGTACTTCTGGAACTCGCCGTCGACGGTGCTGTTCATCTTGTTCAGAAGGACGCCGTCTTTGTCTTTCGAGATGAGCTCGTCCCATTTTGAACCCCAGATGACTTTGATGACGTTCCAGCCGGCACCTCGAAACACGGTTTCGAGTTCCTGGATGATCTTGCCGTTGCCCCGAACCGGTCCGTCGAGACGCTGAAGGTTGCAGTTGACGACGAAGATCAAGTTGTCGAGCTGTTCGCGCCCAGCAAGTGAGAGCGCGCCCAATGATTCGGGCTCGTCGGTTTCACCGTCGCCGAGGAACGCCCAGACTTTGGAGTTGCTGGTGTCGTGAACACGCCGGTTCAGCAGGTAGCGGTTGAAGCGAGCCTGATAAATGGCGTTTATGGGGCCGAGGCCCATCGAAACGGTCGGGAACTCCCAAAAGTCGGGCATGAGGCGGGGGTGCGGATAGCTGGAAAGGCCGTTGCCGCCGACTTCCATACGGAAGTTGTCCATCTGTGTCTCAGTGAGCCGACCTTCCAAAAATGCCCGTGCGTAGATACCCGGCGAGGCATGGCCCTGGAAGTAGATCTGATCACCGGAGCTGCCGTCATCCTTGCCCCGGAAGAAGTGGTTGAACCCCACCTCGATGATTCCGGCACTCGATGCATAGCTGGCCAAATGTCCGCCGATCCCTTCGGACTTGTGATTTGCCCGCACGACCATCGCCATCGCGTTCCAGCGGATGACCGCTCGAATACGACGCTCCATGTCCTCATCGCCTGGGAACCACGGTTCCTGTTCGGGAGCAATGGTGTTGATATACGGCGTGCTGACCAGCGAGGGCAGGCCGATCTGAAGTTCTCGGGCCCGAGCGAGGACTTTATTGACGAGGACCTGTGCTCGGGCCTTGCCGTGCGTATCGACGATTGCATCGAGGGAATCGAGCCACTCCTGCGTTTCGGTTGGATCGGTGTCGGGCAGTTGGCGAGCAAATCCATCAAAGATCACCCTGACATGATTTCACAGCTGATTTGACAACCGTGCCGTTTCCGAAACGAGCCACATACTGTCACGGCTTCATTGGAGTACGAGCTCGAATCCACTCCGTCGGACGGCTTCGGTGGCCATCGGGAACAACGAGGGAGCCGACGTAGTCGCCGTTGCGGTAGACCTCGTCAATTTGTCGCTCTGCCTCAGCAAGATCGGCGTTGCTCACAACGCCGTTCGATGTGGCCTTGTAGAACTGCACAGTGACTCGGATCGGAAATTTCGGATCGCGCTCGATTGATGTGTAACTCATCTCCCGGAACGGTCCGGCGTCGTTTCCGTGGCCGATGACTGCCGTCTCGACATCGCTACGCTTGCGCGCCGCCGACTTGGGCGCATTGCTCGGAGCAGCCTCGCTTTGCCCGGCGGAGTCAGCCGCGCCCATTGCGGGGGCCGGGAGAGCGTCGTCATATTCGGGCTCGGGTTGGCGATGGACCTTCAGGGGCACCTGCACGATCATCACCATGTCGGCGCCCTTCGCCAACGAGGCGCTGTCGTCCGCGGAACCGCCTCCGGACTCCACGCGAGTCTGCACCGACGAACGTCGCTCCGCAGTGAACGTCGTCCGTTGGCCGTCGTTGTTGAAGAAGAGCTGCTGACCCCACTGTTGGTAGGACTGGTCGCCGTCGTAGTTCTCGATGACGGTCGCACTTGTGCCCTGACGAGTGACGAGGAGGGTCAGTACCGCCGGAGCTCCCACGCGTGACTGGTAGTTGTACAGCACCGGTGTGAACTCAGCCTTCCCCGACTTGGGGAGAGGCATGAAAACATGCTGCGCGCTTACTAACATGTGGGTGTCTCGGCTCGCCCACACGCTGCCGGATCCCCCGATGCTGCTCGGATCACTGAGGTACCAACGGAGGTTCTTGAGAACCTCGCTCAACGGAACCGTCTCGACCGATCCGCCACGAATTTGATTCCCGACCCGCACCCAAAGCTTGTCAGTCGCGATGTCGGCCGTCTTGTCACTGAAATTGGGATAGCGAAGTACCGGGAGTAGATGTGTCGATACACTGCCGTCTCGCATCGGCTCTCGAACCTGAAGTGTGAGGTCGCTGATGTTGGGACCCATCGATGACCCGATATCTCGGCCCGTGTCTTCCCACATGACGTTCACCACGTCGAGGCCGTGACGGCGTGCTCGCGCGACGAGGTTTTGGTCGAAGGGCATGTTCTCGACCTTGGCAATTGCGTTGCGGAACTGAGTCAGATCCACGGTTGTCGCGGGCGCTTTGGTTGTTGGTGGCCGACGCTGTGGAGCCGTTGTCGGCCGGATGTTCTCTGGAGCAAGGATGCCCCAACCCTGGTTCGAAGAATCGGCGGCGTGCGCTGCTGTTGCGGTGGCCAGCGTTGCGGCAAAGGCGCCAACGGCCACGTTTCGCGAGAACCGGCGAGCGAGTGTTTGTCGTGTCATGTCTCTACGACGATGCGCGGGGACCAGTTGGTTCCCGGCCGACAATATTCTTTTCGGCAGAGACGCCGGCGCGCGGGCCGTAGGATCGGTGCGTGAGTTTCTCGACAGATCAGCGCACGTACCTGATCCACACCTTTGGGTGCCAGATGAATGAGCACGACTCCGAGCGGATCGCCGGCCTGTTAGAAGCAGACGGGCTTGTGCGCGTCGACGACGAAGCCGACGCCGATGTCATCGTCTACAACACCTGCACAATCCGCGAGAACGCCGATGAGAAGCTCTTCGGAAATCTTGGCCGGGCCAAGGAGCTAAAGGGACGCCGGCCGGGGGTCCAGGTGATGGTCGGGGGGTGTCAAGCCCAAAAGGACCGGGGCTATATCCAACAACGTGCCCCTCATGTCGACGTCGTGTTCGGAACCCACAACGTGCATCGCGCCGCAGAACTGCTGCGCGAAGCTCGTCAGAGCGGGCCCGTCATGGAGATTCTCGAAGAATCAGAACAGTTCCCGTCGGCGCTTCCGGTTCGCCGCGAAGACGATTATTCGGCATGGGTGACGATCCAAATCGGTTGTGACAATTCGTGTGCGTTCTGTATCGTTCCGTCTGTTCGTGGCGTCGAAATTTCGCGCCCGTTCGAAGAACTTATGGCCGAGGTCCGAACCCTTGCGTTGGTTGGCGTCGTGGAAATGACGTTGCTGGGCCAAAACGTGAACAGCTATGGCCGTGACCTCACCTTGCAATGGCGAGATCGCTTTGAGACCCCCGAAGCAAAGATCGCGTGCGGGTTCGATTGGGCGGCCGATCCACGCGGGCCGCGGGCTCGGCCCCTGTTTGCCGATTTGTTGCGCAGTGTCGGCGCGGTCGAGGGCCTTCGACGAGTCCGCTTCACGTCGCCACATCCCAAAGACCTTCGACCCGAAACGATCGAAGCGATGGCCACGGTGGATGTGGTGATGCCCCATTTGCACTTTCCGGTGCAGTCGGGCAGCGACACGATTCTCTCGGAGATGCGACGCGGTTATACCGCGGCCTCCTATCTCGAAAAGGTCGTCGCGGCTCGGGCCGGAATTGAAGATCTCGCGTTGACCAGCGATATCATCGTGGGTTTCCCCGGTGAGACCGAAGCAGACTTCGAACAAACGATGGAACTCGCTGCTGCGGCTGAATACGACAGCTGCTATTCGTTCATCTTCTCCCCTCGGGCGGGTACGGCAGCATTTGACCTGACCGAGCGATTTGTGGCTGCGGGCGCCGTCAGGGAACGCTTTGCTCGATTGAAGGTCGTCCTCGACCGTTCAGCCCTCGTGAAGCATGAGGCTCGCGTCGGACGCATCGAGGAAGTTCTGGTCGAAGGCCCGTCGAAGCGAGATCCGTTGATGACAAGCGGGCGGACGCGGCAACACAAGTTGATTCACTTTGCGTATCGAAACGCCGACGGAGACCAGCGTCCGCTGCCGGCCGGCACGTTTTGCAACGTGCTCGTAACGAGCGCCGCCCCGTATTTTCTTCGAGGCGACCTGGTCGAGGTAACTGCGAAACCTCGGCATCGCAAGCGCATTGCGGTATCGGCGGCGTGACCATGCTCTTTCATATTGCCCATGGCAGTGACTGGTCAGCGGCTTCGACGGCCCGCGCCTACGTGGTGGGGTCGTTCGAGACAGAAGGTTTCATGCACCTCTCCACCCGGGATCAGTTCATGGTCACGGCGGGCCGGTACTACGTAGGCGTTGAAGATTTGGTTCTTCTGGAGATTGACGATGCAGTCCTCGACCCCGAACTCCTCCGTTTCGAGACGTCCACCAACGACGAACTTTTCCCGCACTATTACGCTCCGTTGCCCCGTGAGGCCATTGTCTGTGTGCATCGTTTCCCGTGTCGACCCGATGGCGGCTTCGACCGGCCTGGTTCGGTCAGCTAAACGACCGTCGAGCTAGTCATATGCGCGCATTGGTTCAGCGGGTATCTCGCGCGTCGGTTCGCTCGGAAGGTGAATTGGTCGGGACCATCGGGAAGGGTCTCTGTGTGCTGATTGGCGTCACTCATAAGGATTCTGAGAGCCACGCAGCAAAGCTCGCGTCCAAGATTTGGAATCTACGAATCATCGACGACCAGAACGGCGTGATGAACCTGTCGGTGGCCGAGTCCAGCGGCGAGGTCCTAATAGTGAGTCAATTCACGCTCTACGGGGACACGAACTCCGGGCGGCGACCGAGTTGGATCAACGCCGCCCGACCGGAGGTGGCCGAGCCGCTTGTCGAGCGGCTGATAACGGAACTTCGCAGGCTCGGTGCCCATGTGGAAACGGGGCGCTTCCGGACCGAAATGGAGGTTGAACTCGTCAACGACGGTCCGGTGACCGTCATGATCGAGGTCTAAGCCTGGGCTGTTCGCCGATGTCGGGGCCGACCACTCCGGCTCGGTAATGAGCGCGGCAGAGAAGTTCATAGGTAACGGAGTCACCGAACAGCGGCGGGTCCGTGGGAACGACGTCGCCGACCACAACCGTGTCACCTTCGTAAACGACAATGCCATTCACCAGCCGGGCATTAAACGTGGCCCGACTTCCGCACCAACATCGCGCTTCAACGTGCAATTGGATACGTTCGTCGGCGAGCTCCAGCAGGCGCTTCGTCCCGGGAAAGAGCAGACCGCGAAAGTCCGTGATGAGCCCGAAGGCGTAAACGTCGGTGTCGAAACGGTCGGCGACGATTGCGAGCTGGTCGGCCTGATCGACGGTGTAGAACTGACTTTCGTCGCACACGATGTAGTCGAGGGAACCGTGGTCCTTCACAAACCGTTCTGCGACGCTCTCTATGTTGAGGTCCGATGTGACCTGAAGCGCATCCTGGGAAAGGCCGAGGCGGCTGGAGACCCGTGCGCCTTCGCGATCGAACTGCGAGAGCAGCAGGCCCCGTTGGCTTCGCTTCGAAAGGTTGTGATGAATCTGGAGCGCTAGGGTGCTTTTTCCGGAGCCCATGGTTCCGAACGAAAATCGAAGCACGCCCACGCCCAGGAGCCTACCGGTCTCGCCGGCTGCTCCGTTGTCCGTTCTCTAGCTTGTTTTGTTGCCGTTTCGTTGCCGTTCGTTGATTGTTTCGGTGTTTGTTCGGTCATGGCCTTACATTCAGCATGTTGCGATAATCATCACGTTTGGTGATGACCACCCCTCGTTCGCTTGCTATGAGCGTTTGAATCCTTGCTATCTTTACAGCGAACATGCATTTCCCAATGCCATTTGCTCAACAACTTCACGACTTTGCGACCACGACGGCAACGACGACAACGTCGACAACGTCGACAACGTCGCTGGCGGTTCCAACGGAATCTGTGGGTTTGGACAAGGTCATGGCGACGACCAACATCACACACTTCGAAGGGGGCACCACATGAAGTGGTTCTTCATACAGTCGCTTTCCGCGTTGCTCGCCGCGTTCGCAGTTGGTATTCCTATTGGTTATCTAATTTGGCGTCTCCAGTTTCGCCGGGTTCGTACGTTTGACATGTCCATGGGCAGCGTTGGGTTCGCAGATGGCGCCGAGGCACTCGTCGCCGGGAAACAGGCGCCGTCGATAGCAAAAACGGCGAACGGAGTTGGGGGACCTGTGGGTGTTTTGGATGCGCCGTCCACGGTTGCTCCAGGAGCAGGTCCGGCATCGGTTGCGATGTTGGATCGACTTCGGGTTGAGCACGCAGCCGAGCTTTCCCGCACGAGAAACGCGCTGAACGAACGCGAGGTGGCGATCGCTGAGCTTCGTAGCCAACTCGATGCTTCTCGAAAAACGATTGCCGAGCGTGACGCTCGCCTGCAAACGCTCGCCTCGGATGGGAGGAACAACCAGGGCCTTGCTGCAAAGCCGGACCCTGAAGCAAAGCTGCAATCGCTGGCCGAGCAACGAGATGCGGCTCGGGCGGGCCTGGCGAAGGCGCTTGGCGACTACGAAACGCGACTCGCTTCGCTGCGCAGCGAACACGAACAGGAGTCGAAAAGTCTTCAGTCGGAACATGCGGCAGCCGTTGAGCGGCTGAACCTCGACGCCGAGAATCGAATCAACGAAATTCGTTCCGAACGTGAATCCGTCGCACAGGCATTACAGCAGGCGAACGGTGAGTTCGATCAGCAGCGAGGTGCGCTCCAGGCTCGCCACGAAGCAGCCCTTTCCGATTTGCGTAAGCGCGCAGAACGAGCTGAATCGGAACTGTCAACCGTCCGCTCTGAGCTCGAGACGCAGCGCGCGGATGTCGCCAAGCGAACCGCAGCGTTCGAAGACGAGAAAACGGCAATTGAAACTGAACTCTCGGAAGTACGCAAGACGTTGTGGGATGCGCAGGCGGCGCTTGAACGGGCGAAGGGCGATATCGCCGAAGCGACAATGGCACGGGATTCGTTCCGCAAAGACCTTGGTGCAGAATCGGATCTTGAACAAGCGCAAGCTGATCTCGCCAGTGCCCGAACGGAACTCCAAAGCGCCAAGACCGCTCTTGACGCAACTCAGTCGGTCGGTGATCGTCATCGTCTCGCCGCTGAGGAGGCACGGTCAGAGCTCTCCGCACTTCATGCTGCGATCGCCGATGTCCGCACAGAACACGTGGCGCTACAAACACGCTACGACGAGTTGATCGAGCGCGAGCGGTCCACTCGTGCCTCGTTGCCTCCTGGTGGTGCGGCGAACTTCTTGGTACCGGAACCGACCGCGACCCAGACGGCGAATTCCGAGGCACGTGCTGATGTGGTTGACCCCGATGATGTTGTTGATGATCTCGAACGCATCGAAGGGATAGGGCCGCGAATAAACGCCTCGCTTCAAGCGGTAGGCATACGTACTTTTGAAAGGCTTGCCGCAACAGGTGAGGACGGCCTTCGCGACGCGTTAGCTCGCTCCGGGCTGAATCTTGCACCAAGTCTTCCATCGTGGTCTCAACAAGCGAAGTTTCTGGCTGTCGGTGACGAAAAGTCGTTCCGGGAATTGGTCGAGCGTTTGGTCGCCGGCCGCGAGGTGAAGTAGGGCAATGACGAAGGAACCCCAAGGTGATCGAGCGTCCCGGTTCCCGGGGGGTGACCCGTTAACGCGGGCGGAGCGCGCGGCGAGCAAGGCTTGCGAAGACCAGGGGAAAGCGGAATCGGGTTCGGGTTCGTCCGAAGAAGCGAACGTGAAGAGTGCTGACAGCGACGCGTTCCCCAGCGCCGTGCCCCCGTTGGAAACCGCAGCGCCGGCTCCCCCGTTGGAAACCGCAGCGCCGGCGGCCACCAGCGCGAATCCGACGACCTTTGAAGCGGTGGTGGGGGAAGGCATAGACCAAACGGTGGTAACCACTTCGCTCCCGTCGGAGCAGGTTGCAACCATTCCAGGGTCGAGCGGTGTCCACATCAACGGACGCGGTGCCAGTGTCGAACGAAGAAACACGGGGGCTGTTCGCAGTGCTGGGTCGCGTGGCGCCCAACGCACAGTCTGGGAGCCGCGGGGTTACCCGAAGTGGTGGCTGGTCGCGCCCAGCGCAATGGCGGTTGTG
The DNA here is from genome assembly GCA_031429095.1 of Acidimicrobiia bacterium. GTDB lineage: Bacteria > Actinomycetota > Acidimicrobiia > Acidimicrobiales > JANYDT01 > JANOYY01. The sequence continues at coordinate 43,007 of JANOYY010000148.1, forward strand.
GGGCTTGTCGGGTGGCAAATGAATGGCATCCGACACGACAGTGAGGAAGACCTTCACGATCGTGCCTTGAATGTTTTTCGCCAGCGCTTTCCCGGGGCCGGGCTTCGCTTCCACGGACGCGACGCTGTGATCAGCGCTATATCGCCCAAGGATCGCCAGGCCGCACATGATTTGGTGCGTGGGGTACGGGGCGTACGCAACGTCGAAGAACGCGTCGTCGGCGGTTCCCTTGCCACCACCGCTACGACAACGGCCGCTTCGTCCACGGCTACGACGACGGCCGCTGTTGCTTCCACGGCTACGACAACGCCCGCTGTTGCTTCCACGGCTACGACGACGGCCGCTGTTGCCTCCACGATGGCTGCGCCGAGCACGACCATCGGCGTGGCCACGACGATGCCCCCGGCGAGTGATTTGGAATCACCGCCGACGACCTCCGCCCGTCCAACGACGCAAGCGGCCACCCCTGCAGTCGCGGTCGAAGTCGTACGCGCCCCGAATGGGCCGATTCAGTTCGCATCGAGCAGCTGCGAGCTTTCGACCCTGGCTCTGGCAAATCTTGACGAAGTCGCCTCGTACCTCGAAACAAATGCCGACGTTCGGCTCCAGATCTCCGGGCACGCCGACGCAACAGGCACGAAGGTCGCCAACTTGAACTACAGCACCTGTCGCGCCGACGCAGTGCGGTCGGCGTTAACCAAGCGTGGCATCGACGGGTCTCGCCTCACCTCCTTTGGTCGCGGCTCCCGGGTGCCGATCGCGTCGAATGCCACATCGGCCGGCCGCCACAAGAACCGGCGCGTCGATCTGCGCTATCTCGGCGACCGGACCGTGAGCTACACCGGTTGACCTAGGCGTCTACCTTGACCACGGCGATTGTGACCCGCTGGGCATCTCCGACGTCGACTCCCTCGTCGGCTGGCCCGTCGATGAGACGAAGCTCGCTCGTAAGTGTTTCGCCAGCAACATAGGCCTCGTTGGAACGCACCGCTCGAAGCACTGATGCGTCACCGGTGACTGTGGTGGCAATGCGATCGCTGACCTCGAGGCCGGCGTCCTTGCGAGCCTGTTGGATTGCGCGGACGACGTCGCGGGCCAGGCCCTCGGCGGCCAACTCGGGGGTGACGACGGTGTCGAGTACGACAACACCGGCGTCGCTGGGTAGCGTCGCCGAGCGACTCGTGTCGATCGGCACGAGCTTGAGCGAGAACTCGCCTTCGTGCAGCGCCACGCCCGCTACCTCGACGGTGCCGTCGTCGGTGCGAGTCCAGTCGCCCTTCTTCACGGCGCCGATGACCTGCTGAACTGCCTTGCCGATACGCGGTCCGAGGACGGCGGGGATTACCTGCAATTGGAACGTCCCTGCCGCGCCGAGGTCAGTTGATAGGTGTACATATTTTACATTCACCTCGTCGGCAATGATGCTCGTGAACTGTTCGAGAGCCGCAGCGTCGGGAGTCACAACGGTGACCGACCCCAACGGAAGTCGAACTCGCAGGTTTTGCGATTTCCGGACCGACGAGACAGCGGAACACACGTCTCGTACCCGGTCCATAGCGGCGACGAGAGCGAGGTCGGCGGGGAAATCGGCTGCCACCGGCCAGTCGGTGAGATGGACGCTGGTGCCGCCTGCCTGAGCGGTGAGACCGCCGAACACGGCCTCGGTCGTGAGCGGGAGCAGGGGAGCGGCCAGACGCGACAGCGTGTGTAGGGCTGTATAGAGAGTGTCGAACGCGTCATGAGCGTCGGCAGACTCGCCGTCCCAGAAACGCTCCCTTGATCGCCGGATGTACCAATTGTTCAACGTATCAACAAACCCACGAACTTCCGCACAGGCACCGAAGAGATCGTATGCGTTCATCCGATCCGTTGTTGTTGCTACGACATAATGAAGCTTGGCGAGCAAATAGCGGTCGAGGTCGGAAGACTGATCAGTTCGTAGGCGCGCGTGGTACTTGCTTGTATTTGCGTAGAGCGAGAAGAAGTACCACGCGTTCCACAACGGAAGGACTACCTGGCGGACACCCTCGCGGATGCCTTGCTCCGTGACGATGAGATCAGACCCGCGGAGAATGGCGCTCGACATCAAGAACCATCGCATTGCGTCGGAGCCGTAGGTGTCGAACACTTCGTTGACATCGGGGTAGTTCTGCAGACTCTTGGACATTTTGAGTCCATCGGAACCGAGAACGATTCCGTGGGCCATACAGTTCCGAAATGCGGGTCGGTCAAAGAGTGCAGTGGCAAGCACATGGAGTGTGTAGAACCACCCGCGGGTTTGGCCGATGTACTCGACGATGAAATCTCCTGGGTAGTGATGCTCGAACCAGTCTTTGTTCTCGAACGGATAATGCACCTGAGCGAACGGCATCGATCCGGATTCGAACCAGCAGTCGAGTACTTCAACGACGCGGCGCATCATTGATGTCCCTGTCGGGTCATCGGGATTCGGACGCACCAGATCGTCGACCGTTGGCCGGTGGAGATCGGTGACTCGCACTCCGAAGTCGCGTTCGATCTCGTCGAGCGAGCCGTAGACGTCGATACGGGGATAGTCGGGATTGTCGCTCTTCCAGACGGGGATCGGCGATCCCCAGAATCGGTTTCGGGAGATCCCCCAGTCGCGTGCGTTGGCGAGCCACTTGCCAAAGCTGCCCTCTTTGACATGCTCGGGCACCCACGTGATCTGGCCGTTGAGCTCCACCATGCGATCACGGAACTTGGTGACCTCTACGAACCAACTCGACAGCGCGCGGTAGATGAGCGGTTCGTTGCAGCGCCAGCAGTGGGGATAGGAGTGATCGTAGGAATCATGGCGAACGAGGCGACCCATTGCCCGAAGGTCCTTGATGATCTGCGAGTTCGCGGCCAGAACGTTCTGGCCGACGTACGGTGGAACCTCGGACGTGAACCGGCCCTGCTCGTTGACGGGGTTCACCGCTTCGATGCCAAGTGCGTCGGTAACCACCTTGTCTTCCTCGCCGAACGCAGGTGCGATGTGGACGATTCCGGTTCCATCTTCGGTGGAAACGTAATCGGCGCTCGCGACCTGAAACGCATTGGTATGTGTACTGAAGAAATCGAATAGGGGCTTGTAGCGCGCGCCTACCAACGATGCGCCTTTTACCGTTCCTACCTGTTCGGCATTCGCCAACTCTTTGGCGTACGAGCCAAGGCGCGCTTGGGCAAGGATGTAGGTCTTTGCGTCGGAGGCATCGTGCATCCGGGCGTAGTCAATGTCTGGTCCTACCGCACAGGCCAGGTTCGACGGCAGCGTCCAGGGGGTTGTCGTCCACGCGAGGAGCACGTCGCCGGTTTCGTGTCCGTCGACATCGACCAAGGGAAACGTAACCGTTACGGCCGGGTCCTGACGCTGTTTGTACGCGTCGTCCATCCGCAACTCAGTGTTGCTCAGTGGGGTTTCGCAGCGCCAGCAATACGGCATGACTCGGTAACCCTCGTAGATAAGCCCCTTGTCGTAGAGCGTCTTGAAGGCCCACATGACCGACTCCATATACGGCAGATCAAATGTCTTGTAGTCGTTCTCGAAGTCCACCCAGCGCGCTGCTCGGTTGATGTACTGCTCCCATTCATGGGTGTACCGGAGCACGCTGGTCCGGCAGGCATCGTTGAACTTGTCGATTCCAAACTCTTTGATCTCCGCGTGACCGCTTACCCCGAGTTCCTTTTCGGCCTGGACCTCAGCCGGCATACCGTGGGTATCCCATCCGAATCGCCGTTCCACCCGACGGCCCCGCATGGTTTGATAGCGGGGGATGGCGTCTTTCACGTAGCTCGTGAGGAGGTGGCCGTAGTGGGGCAGGCCGTTGGCGAATGGGGGACCGTCATAGAAGACGAACTCGTTCGCGCCGTCGTCACCGGCGCTGCGCTGTTGCACCGAGGCGACAAACGTCTTTTCACGCTTCCACCGTTCGATGGTGGCCAGTTCCTTTTCGGGCAGGTTGGGGCTCGGCTCGACCGTCGGGTATGGCTGGGCGTTGGGGGTGCTCTTCGTGTTCATCGTGGTCTCCTACAGCAGTCGTCGGTTGCTGCGGGGACGACGCGCCCTTTCGGGTTTGCCGCGGTACCACCCCACGTTGCGCCGACCCCTTGTGCGGGAGTCGGTGCCACTTCGTTCGCCCTGTCGGGGGCGTGTCCGCCCGGTTCTACTGGGTACCCTTGCAGGCACTGTTCTTCCGGATGCTCCGGGGTGATAGCCCCATCAACACGTTGATAGCCAGTGTAGACCTCAGGGTGTGAGTGGGGGCCGGATTTCGGAGTTGGCGCGGAGGGAGTCATTGTGAAGCCCGGCGCAGGGAGTGCGAAGGCCGCGGGCTGCGCCGTCTTTGTTCGTCGACGGAATGTCCCGGCACGTCAAAGCCGTCGTCCTCGGATCGGCGACTACGGTGGAACGGTGCATCGGAGTGAGAGTAAACGCTTAGTGGTGGTCGGGCCTACGGCGAGTGGGAAGTCGTCGTTGGCGATGGCGGTGGCGACGTTGTTAGGTGCACGTGGTATCGGGGCCGAGATTGTGTGCGTCGACTCGATGACGGTGTACAGCGGACTCGACATTGGGACTGCGAAAGCGTCTCTCGACGATCAGTTGCTCATCCCACACCACTGTATCGACCTCGTGGATCCTGACGTCGAGTATTCCGTTGCCGATTTCCAGCGAGTGGCCTTGGCCTCCATTGCGGACATCGAGTTACGCAGCGCAGTGCCGATTCTGGTGGGGGGAACCGGCCTTTACGTCGATGCGGTCGTGAATGAATTGAACATTCCCGGCCAGTTCCCGGAGGTTCGAGCGACCTTGCGGGCAGAACTGGAAAGCGGCGCCGCACTTGGCGATCTCTATGCGCGCCTAGCAGCGCTTGACCCGAAGGCCGCCTCTCGAATGGAGCCGACGAACGAGCGAAGGATCGTGCGCGCGCTTGAGGTTTGTATCGGAAGTGGTCTGCCTTTTTCGTCGTTCGGTCCCGGGCTGGTTGAGTCGGCTCGGACCCCGGGCGCCGGAAGCCGGTACGCGATGGTTGGTTTGGAATGGGAGCGTCCGGCCCTGAACGAGCGCATTGAGGCGCGATTGGCACAGCAGTTTGATGAGGGCTTTCTCGAAGAGGCAACGGCGCTGTTCGAGCATTATGGCGAGTCGTTGTCACGCACCGTTCGTCAGGCACTTGGCTACCGGGAATTGTGGGAGTTTCTGGACGACCTTTGGATGTTCGACGAAACCCTGGAGAACATTGCCTTGCGAACCCGGCAGTTCGCCGTACGTCAACAGCGTTGGTTTCGGCGCAACCCTGCGATCACCTGGATCGACGGCTCCGACCCGATCCCCGAGCTGGTCACGCAAACACTAGGTGTGCTTACTTCGCCTTCGAAGTAGCCTCGCCGCTTCGTGGAGCTCTCGGAGGCGGCCGTCGTTCCTGATGTGGCCCCGTCTGGATTGACACCAGAGGATTTGGACCCGCTCTCGGGCCTCGCCATACAAGGCCGACCCAACGCTGCGTGGCGGCCACGCTATGGGGTGGGCACCGGCGCATCGAGCAAAGCACGCCCTGGGGAATCGTCTTCGCAACGATGACATGAGCGCATTCTTCGCAATTCGACGCCGTTGGACCTGAAAACCGACGATACTGAGTGAGGACCAAGCGACCACTACCTCCCCCAGATTAGGACTCTTTCCGACGACATGACCCAAACGCTCCCTGCCACTCTTGCGCTTACCAAACACCACGGCCTCGGAAACGACTTCTTGGTCCTGGCCGATCTCGCCGTTTCGGCGTCGATGACCTGTGCCCAGCGGGCCAAACTCGCGCAAACGCTGTGCGATCGGCATCGGGGTATCGGGGCGGACGGGTTGCTGTTTGCGCTGCCGACCGGTCACGCCGACGCTCCCCGGTTGGTGCACGGCGATGAAGCGATTGCAATGCGCCTGCACAACGCCGATGGATCCATCGCAGAGATGAGCGGCAACGGAATCCGTTGTTTCTCGCAGGCTGTGATCGATGCCGGATTCGTTCCCGCGGGGACGATTCGAGTTGCGACCGATGGTGGACTGCGGGTTGTCGTCGGCGGGTACAGCGATGCTCACGGCGTCGCGCACTTCCGCGTTGACATGGGGACCGCGAAGGTCAGTTCGATACCAGTTCCGGAGTCGATCACCGAGGCATTGGGAACCACACGTGTGCTTACGGTCGACGTGGGCAATCCCCACATTGTGATCGAGCGTGACCCAGCAATGGTCACGATCGCCGAGTTCGGCCCAATGATCGAGGAACCGTTTCTGACCACGCACCTTCACGGCATCAACGTCGAGGTTGTGGCACCCAAGCGCGACGCTGTTGACGTGCTGGACATGGTGGTGTGGGAACGCGGCGTCGGGGTTACCGAAGCGTGCGGCACCGGAGCGTGTGCCACCGCAGTGGCGGGGCATCGATGGGGCCTCGTTGGAAAGAACAGCATGGTGAACATGCCGGGTGGTGCGGTTGGCATCGAACTCGACGGTGACCGGATCACCCTTGTGGGGCCTTCGCAATTCATCTGTTCTCTTACGGTATCTAGTGCGATGATGATCTGATGGCTGATAGTCCTGTAAAGCAGCTCATCGACCGGTCGATCCGGGAGAAAATTATTCTCGTGGGAGTTGCCCTTGGTGCGCAGACGACTGACGACGCAGAAGTCGGCCTCGACGAACTTGCCCTGCTCGTCGACACCGCCGGCGCCGAGGAACGCGGCCGTGTCATGCAAAAACGCGACGTGCCCGATCCGACGTGGTTCATCGGTAAGGGAAAAGCCGAAGAACTTCGCGTTCTGAGTGAGGACGTCGATGCCGACACCGTTGTCTTCGACACCGAACTTGCCCCGAAACAGAGCCGAAACCTGGAGAAGCTCCTTGGGCGCACGGCGATCGATCGCACCGCGGTGATCCTGGATATCTTCGCTCAAAATGCCCGCACGGCGGAAGGCAAGGCCCAGGTGGAGCTAGCGCAGCTTCGGTACCGCCTGCCCCGCCTCCGAGGAAAAGGCGGAGCGTTGTCGCAGCAGGGCGGCGCGGCCGGTGGTGCCCGCATTGGAACCCGCGGTCCGGGCGAAACGAAGCTGGAGTCTGACCGTCGGAGGCTGCTGGAACGGGTCCACAAGCTCGAACAGCAACTCGATGGTCTCCAGAAGGTTCGTCTGACCCAGCGAAAGGGGCGTCGGCGTAATCGCCAAGCTTCAGTGACCCTGGTTGGGTATACCAACGCCGGAAAGTCAACGCTGCTCAACCACCTCACCGAAGCGGGGGTATTGGTAGAGGATCGGCTATTTTCGACCCTCGACCCCACTACTCGCCGGTTGGATCTTCCCGGTGGCGAGGTTGTGCTCCTGAGTGACACCGTGGGATTCGTACGAAACCTGCCGCACCAGTTGGTGGAGGCCTTTAAATCCACCCTTGACGAGGTCGCCGAAGCCGACCTTCTGATCCATGTGGTCGACGCCAGCGGTCCTCATCCCGAGCAAAACATCCGAGCGGTCAACTCGGTACTCGACGAGATTGGCGCTACGAATGTTCCGCAGATCCTTGTGTTCAACAAGAGTGACCTTGCTCGGCCCGGCGACGTCACGTCATTGCTCGAGCGATACGAGGGTTCCGTCGCGGTGTCTGCGGTAGCGGGTGAGGGAATACAACACTTCCTACGTACACTTGGTGATCGGCTCCGTTCACTCACCAACGTGGTGGAGTTCTTTGTCCCGTACGATCGAGGCGATGTTCTGGCCGCGATTCATCGCGAGGGCGAAGTGCTCGTAGAAGCGCACGAAGAAACCGGCACTCGCCTTCGGGCCCGGCTCGACCAGGCAGCGACCGGCAAGTACGCCCAGTTCTCTGTAGCTACTTCGTGAGTCGCCGCGCAACATCGTTGCGAGTCCACGACCCGAACAACGTCAACATTCCTTCGGTTTCGTAAACGACCGCCGGGAGAACCTCGAAGCGCATCCCTTCAAACCACCAATCGTGGGTGGTGGAGAACGTTTCGTCCTGCAGGGCCGCAGAGAGATCGTAGGTTCCCACGAGGAGCGGAAGGCGATCGACGTTGAAGTCGTAGAAGCCTTCCCCCTTCAAAATCCCGGGCGTGAGTTGTTGCTCGTGTGTGTTGACACCCGAGACCAAAACGCCGTCCAGTCGGTGAAGTCCGAATCCGAACCCCGGTCGAGACACCCCATCGGGGTTGTTGACCTTGTAGCGAAACCGAAATGTGACGGCATCACCGGTGTGAACTTTTGTCGTCGGCGTACCATCGGGCCCGAGCAGTTCTATTGCAGTGATTTCGGCTTGGCCGTCGCCCCATCGTTTCGAGAGGCCGTCGTGGCCAGGCATATGAGAAACACTGACCGTTCCGAGGTAGGAGTCGATCACATCCTTGGTGAGACCCAACCCAGCAAGTCGACCATCCTTCATCCAGGCAAGGCGGTCGCACATAGTGCGGAGCTGACCGAGGCTGTGTGAAACCACGACGATCGTCTTTCCTTCGCGTTGCATCTCGGTGAACTTCTCAGTGCATCGCCGCTGAAAGTTCTCATCGCCCACCGAGAGGACTTCATCGACGAGCAAGACATCAGGGTCGACGTTGATGGCGACACTGAAACCTAAGCGAACATACATCCCGCTGGAGTAGTTCTTCACGGGCGTGTCGATGAAACGTTCAAGACCGGCAAACCCCACGATGTCGTCGAATCGTTCATCGATTTGTTTTTTCGACAAGCCGAGGATCGACCCATTGAGATACACGTTTTCGCGTCCTGATAGCTCATGGTGGAAACCCGCACCGAGTTCCAACAGCGCAGACACCTTGCCACTGACACGAACCGAACCGCGATCGGGCCGCAGTATTCGGGCGATGCACTTCAGCAACGTCGACTTCCCGGAACCGTTCTGCCCGATAACGCCGAAGGTCTCCCCGCGATGAACCGTGAAACTCACGTCGTTCACTGCCCAGAACTCCTCAAAGTCGGCCCGCTTTCGCTGCACGACTGTTGCTTTCAAACTCTGATTGCGATCGGAGTAGATGCGGAACCTCTTGGCGACGTGTGTAACTTCGACCGCGACCTCGTCGTGGACCTTGCGCGTAGTAGGCGTGGACGAGGCGACGCTGGCATTCGTCAGCGTCGTATGTGTTGACATGGCGGCAATTTGGGGGATGGGGGAAGTCATGGGAACGTTTCCGCCTCGATGCAGTCAACGAGGCAAGTATTGCGCTTCAGTGTAGGGACCGCGCTTCACGCCAGCGGTCACGATACCTGGCGCTGCGCGGGAATTTCCAGGGCGGAAACGATTGTTGCCGCAAAAGTGAACCACGCGTCAATACCAGGGCACGCGGTCCTTGTGACTAGTTCGCACTACTCAAACGGACCCACAAAAGGTTGACCAAAAAGCACTCAGAGTGTTCACTTGTCTCCCGTTGGAGCCCAGAACGGGGCCTGTACGAAACAAATGAGAGAGATCATCGTGAACGAAGAGACCGAGCCAGCACCGACGACCCCGAAGCGATGCCGAAACACCATCGTCACGGGGGTCGCGCTCTTGGCACTGCGTTCGAGTGGCCCCTCGGCCGTCAAGTGCGCCAACTCGGCGACCCTACGCATGCGGCTGCGGAACTGAGCCGGTGTTCAATACCAGGACCTGAGGTCCTTGTCTCTAGGTCGCAGTACTCAAACGGCTCCGAAGTCGTTGACGAATTGACTACTCACAGTGTTCAATCGTTCTCGTCACCGGCACCGGCGTCGGATCGAATCTCCCCCCTTGAAAGAGAAGAAAAATATGAATCAGGAAATCCAATCCAAGGGCACCACATGGAAGCGTCGACGGATCACCGTCGCGGCAGGCGTGGCGCTGGTAGCACTGAGCGCCCTTGGCGCTTCTGCGATGAGCGGAACTGGAAACGCAGGTGGGGGTGGCTACGTTGCGCCCACGACGACAACCGTTCCCACGGAGACACTGGTCGTGGCCACTGCAACGACGTCAAAGGGCGGCACAATCGTTTACACGGCGTCTCGGTCGACAGGGTGGGGTGGCTGACCTCGGACAGGGAGCCCCGAAGCTTTGGTAGGGCAAAGTTCGAAGCGGAGCGATCCTCGCACGATCGCTGAAGGATCATGAATCAATGGTGGGGCCGACAACGAGTCGGCCCAACCATCTACTTTTGCGATGGCCTAAAGCGCGGTTCCCTCGTTCATAAAACTCCACAGCAATTCCGGGTCGAGGATGCGATGTGCCCGGAGTCGTTTTCGTCTGGCCAACGCATACGGAATCAAGCGGAGCCCGTCACGTCGACCTCGCACGATCTCGGCGACAAGTTCTGGTTGGCCGGTTGCTCGGAGATGGCGAATCGCCCCGATTTCGTGGGCCAAGAAGCCGCGGATCCCACGGATGAGCAGTCGCATAGGAAAGTTGGTGAGCAACATCACGGGCTGGTTTCGCCACGTTTGCCGGAGTGCGAATCCGCTCGATCGCTTTTTGGAACTCGCGGACCCGATATGCGTGGCGTTGGTGCCCGCCACGAACCAACTCTCCCAACCCATAACGAGCGCTCGGGCGGCAAGGTCGACGTCTTCGAGATACATCCCCATCGTTTCGTCGAGGTAGTTGTCAAAGGGTTGCGCTTCGAGAAAGGCTCGGGTGTAGAGCGCGGCCGCAGCATTGACGCCGAAGACTCGCTGGGTTGCATAGTCCCGATCGAGGGGCTTTCCGGTGTCGAACTGGGTGGCGTGCAAGCTGCGACCGACGTAGAGGTGATGGCTGTCGATCACCGACGGGTTGGCGTGATCGAGGGTCAGCGATTGAAATGATGCACCCCGTGGCCGCGTCTCGGCGAAGGAAACGATGGTTTCCAACCAGTTGGGACGTAGTCGGGCGTCGCTGTTGAGCATGACCACACCGGCAACGCTCGGGTCCTCAAACGCGTGTCGTATGCCCACATTGTTTGCGTGGGAGAAACCGCTGTTCCACCCAACCTCGATGACTTCGACCTCGGGAAAGCGTGCCTGAACAAACTGGACCGATCCGTCCTCGGATGCGTTGTCAACGAGAATGGTTTGGATCCGCTCCGCCCCAATTGTTTGTGCACGTACGGATTCGAGGCATTCGTTCAGTAGCGTCTCGTTGTTCCAACTGACAACGACGACAGCCCAGCGTCGGCCCGTCGCCGGTCCTGGGGAGCCGGAGTCACGTTGAAGGGGGAAAAGTTTCGAATCTGCGGGTTTCATTGTCTACCGGGACGGTGGCGCGACAGAGCGTTCACCAAAACGACTCAGCATCGGAATCGTTCAACGGCGAGTATGGCGCAATGTGATCCCCGAACCATGTCAAGAGGCGATGTTCTCGCCACGCGAGGACAGCAGGTGCATCGCCGCTCGTGTGCAGCCCGAATGCGAATTCGACCTGGTGATGGGGCCATATGAGGAGTCTTATGGGATGATCACCTGCCGCGGCGACTGCGCCATGGAGTCCTGTCGCGCTCACCGGGCGGTCGTCAAGACGCCTCAGTTGAGCAGTGCTCGCACAAAGACATCGTCCGGAAAGCGCGTCCACTGCGCATGTCCAAAGGAGGTCGTAGGGGGACCGACGAAGCGGTCCGCAGCGGGCGACGAGCGAGTCTGCGAACCCGAGCCCCGCGTCGATTGCGATGTTGCTTGGGCTCACCACGATCGGGGCGACTGCGAACACATCCGTCCGCAACGACAGCGCAACCAAATCAACAAAGGCGTCGGCGCTTCGCACGCGAAGCGACCCGTCGATCAGGAACCCGACGGTTGCCTGGAATCGATCGAGTTCCTCGACGACGGCGGCGGCGCACGGAGACTCGGGCAGCGTGCGGTCCGAGACGACGACCGTCACCGGCGCGCCGAGCGACGCAAACATTTCGTTCGCGCCCACGACCTGATCGCAAAGGTGCCGGCGCTGACGATGGGCGTCATCGCCGAGGACCGGCGATGTGACGATCACCGCGACGGTTACGGGATCGACTCCGAACTCGCGGAATCGCACCTGCGTGCCCATTTGAGGTCCACCGGCTTGAACGATGGCGCGTGTTCCCAGCGAGGCCGAAACTTCCTCGGTCGGTGTGGCCGGAAGCACTCGCTGGATCGGCCCGGGTCGATGGCGGCGGTGAAGCAGGATATGACCGAGGTGAACGTGGGTATCGCTGGTCATCGACAGCACAAGGCCGAGCCCGGCGTGCTGCGAGGTGTCGACGGTGGGCGTCGTGAGCGACCGGTGACGAACCACGAGACCCGCGAAAGGGTCAAACTGGCGCAGGGCGTCGATGTCTCGACCGACGTGGCGGCGCGGTGTCGTTCGCTGATCACCGAACTGATTGAGTTCGTCGTGGTCTGACGTGATCAGACGGACTCCGCCGACCGCCGCTCCTGCGCATTCGGCGAGGGCCTGGGGAGCAAGCATGTCGCCGGCACGAATCTGCACGACAAACGGCGCAACGGGCGACGACGCTGGATCGTCGACGATCCGGCGTTCGGCGCTTCGAAGGCGGGCCAGACATGCGCGCATAGCCGGCGCATCCGGTGAATCGACCACGCGCGCGACCCAATCCGGATAGGTCTGGTCGCTCAAACTTATGAAGGTTCGCTCGACCTCGGCGAGAGTTGCCGTTTCAATCGACACCTCGATGGAAAACGAAACAGCGTGGCGTGCCTCCTCAGAGAAAGCCACGGGAGAAAACAATCGGGGTTCGACCGTAGCGATCCAACGCTGATAGCTCGACGCTCGACCAGGTCCAAGTAGTCCGACCGAACGGGCCACACGAACGACACGAGATCGTCGGTGCGATCCGACGGGAAGTGCTGCGCCTACTACCCGCCGAATCACACTCACGAGACTTAGTTCTTCAACACACCGTCAACAAGGTCAGCAGCGACCGTCTTCAGCTGCGCCTCATCGAGTCGAATGACATCGGAGCCATCGATGCTTTCTGGCGCTCCGTTAATGATCACGCTCGTGACGGCTGAACCAGGGATCGAACGGGCGATCTGAGCGAGGTACATCCACTCGGTTGCTTTTACGTTGGACACGGTGTTCTTTCGCATCACCAACACCCAATTCAGGAGGGCACGAATATTGTCCGTGGACTCACGTAGCCGATCGAACCCAAAAACCATGAGCTTTGCCTGGTTCGCCGATCGGTCGAAATCGCCTCGGGGAAGCGCCTTCCGGGCCCGGGCAAATGCGAGGGCCGCTGCGCCATTGAACTGGAACCAACCCTTAGCGAATTGGGCGCCCGACGAAGCGTCATTGATGGACGGATCGATAAGAACCTTGACGCCCCCCACTCCGTCGACGATCTTCTTGAACCCATCAAAGCCCGTAAGGATGTATCGCTGGGTGGGGAGGCCGGTCAAACCGTTCACCGTTGCCAAGAAGGCGTCTGGCCCCTCGGTAACCAAAATTTCGTTGAGCTTGCGCGACACACCTCCGGGTGAGGTGACGTACGAGTCTCGGGGGAATCCAACGAGGGACGCCTTCTTCAGGGTCGGGTTGTATGTGAACAGATGGATCGAATCACCACGGGTCTTCTCCGGTCGCTCGTTCGGTCGAGCGTCGGTTCCGATGATAAGGATCGAGAAGATTCCCCCCGTCGATTCGACAAGCGAATATGCCTGAGTCTCATCCTTGGCGCTTGGATTTGCCGGGTCCTTCGAAGGTGGGTTCGGATCAAAGTTCAGCGCCAGGACAGGAGGCGTACCGTTTGGCTGCCAGAGACCGCCGACTCGTTTTGAGCCTTTCGCCGGCGGTGGCGCCTTTCGCCGTTTCGTGGTCTTCGTTTTCACTTTCTTGGCCGACTTGATCGTCTTCTTCGTGGTCTTCGTCGCCGCGTTTACTGCCTGTCCGGCGCTGAACAAGCCAGCAATGACGAATGTGGCGGTGAGCAGCCCGAGAATTCGCCGACCGCGGCGGTAGGTGTACTTCGGTTGTTGCGACATGGTGTCCTCCAAGACTAGGGAAGTTGCGGACCGGACAGAAACTCCGGCACCGTACTGGAGTGAGAAGTCGTCATCGTAGCTTCCAATGACAACGGTGGGGCTGAGCAGGATTCATCTGGCGACGTGGGTCGCCCGTGAGAACTGCCAACCCCGGTAGCGTTGGACATCGTGTTCGCTTCGCCCGCTCCCACCGCCCTGTCGGCCGACACCGCGGGCGGGGCGTCGTTCCACGAGTTGATCTCCCAACGCGAGTTGCTCTGGAATCTCACGTTGCGTGAGCTTAGGAGCAAATACAAGCGGTCCGCCCTCGGGTGGTTTTGGTCCCTCCTGAATCCGCTTTCATCGATCGTCATCTACTCCGTCGTCTTCGGGACGCTCTTCAAACTCGAAGCGCCAAAGGGGAATCCATCGGGACTCTCGAGCTTCACGCTGTGGCTCACGTGTGGCCTGTTGCCGTGGAATTTTTTCGCGACAGCCATTGGTGCCGGGACGGGTTCGATCGTCGGGAATGCCTCACTCATAAAGAAGGTGTACTTCCCTCGGGAGTACCTGGTGGCCTCGACCATTTTGTCGTGGTTGGTTTCGTTCTTCATTGAGATGACCGTACTCGTGTTCACGTTCTTGCTCTGGGGGCACATCGCATTTCAATGGCTCCCCCTGGTGTTCGTTGTGGCAATGTTCCAGGCCCTCTTTGGGCTCGGCTTCGCACTCGCGCTGAGCGCACTCAACGTGTACTTCCGCGACATCCAACACCTCATCGGTATCATCCTGCAGATCTGGTTCTACCTCACGCCGATCGTTTACTCGATGGAGCGCTACATCCCGTCACGGTGGCAAACGGTGTACAGGCTGAATCCGATGGTTCACTTCGTGACGGCGTATCGGAACCTTCTCTTCGACGGTCGTTTTCCGGGAGGCGAGTCAATTGCCTATCTCGTCGTCGGGGCCGTCGCTTCGTTCGCTTTGGGCTTGTTTCTCTTTCGCAAGCTCGAACCCAGAATGGTCGAGGAACTCTAGGTGACGGCCACGATACGTAGTTAAGGTGCCGCCCGAGGCTGCCGATAGTGGTCTGTGAACAAAGGTCGAATCGGGAAGAAGTCCGTCGCTGCGCTTTCGCTGGCCACCTCAACCATTGCGTTGGTCGGGGCCGGCCTTACCCAATCCGGTCACGCGTCCGCCCAAACGGTGGTCACGCCATCTGCTGCATCGGACTACGCCGTGGAGGCGTTTGGTGATCCGTGGGACTGGGCCAACGCCGAAGACGGCGGGCCAAGCAGGGACCTCCTCTCGGCAGGCATTGAATCCTCGAGAATCGACAATGGCCACGTGTCGTTTACCGTGGACAAGCCTTCGTTCTGGTTCTTTCTGCAGGGCGGCTACGCCGACTCAACGCCGACGGGCCGCGACGCGAACCTGCACCCCGTCGACGCCGCCCGCTATAACCGAATGGTGATGCGGATCACGGCTTCGCAACCCCTTTCTGCGGGCCTGTTGTGGTTCGGGTGTACCGAGGGGGACAGCTGTGTCGGCGGAGTCCCAATCGACATCCGGGCCGGAACGCACGACTACGACCTGCCTCTCGGCGCAGCTCGGCTCGCCACCCGACCGTGGAGTGGTCAGATTTCGGCGATGCGCCTTGACTTTCAACCATCGTCAGCGACGAATGTTTCGATCGACTGGATGCGGCTGACCAACCAGGCCGCGGGGCTGGTAAGCCAGTGGACGGGACCGGTGCCGTCGGTGATCGATCCCGACGTTACGGGTGGCGACGACTTTGCGTACCTGACCCGAAATGGCGACGCATGGGATTTCGATCAGCCCACTGATCATCTGCGCGCCGACAATGCCACGGTGCGAGTCGAGGGCGGACAGATTCATGGGATCAATGCCCTTCCCGGAATGAACGATCCGAGCGTCACGATGAAAGTACCGGTTGCCTTCAACGGCGATGACTTTCACCGCATGACCGTGAAGTGGTCCTTCGACGGGCCATTCTCCCTGCGTGACGAGCCCGGTGGTGGCATGAACGCCCGTATCGTGTGGCGAATCGCCGGCACGCCGCCGACACCCGACGGAAAGGACCTCCAGGAGTCACGTGATGTTGTCATGTACCCGACCGAGTCCGAATTCACCGTCGATCTCAAAACAAACCCGGCCAGCGCGGTTGTCGATCCCCGCCCCGGAAAAGCAAAGATCGGATGGGCCGGTCAGGTCATCGAACTCGTTCGGTTCGATCCCAACGAGGACCCCGGGCCTCGCTCGTGGCGCGTCGATCACGTCAAGCTGGCCGCCGACGATGCCGGCGATACGAAATTCGACATCAAACTTGGCGATGCAAACCCCGGAGCGGGAACCACGGCCGACGTGTACGTGGACTCCGACAACGCTGGATATGACGGCAGAGTCATCGCCACCGGCGTCGATCTGTCGTCGGGCAGCGCCACTGTGCCGTGGACTCCTCCGGCCGGAACGGTCGGTACCTTTTGGGTGTACACGACAGTGAAACGAGGCAACGCGGTAGTCACTCGGTACTCAAGCGGTCCGGTTCAGATGGGCCGCAAAACCGGTGCGTCGGCCTACAGATTTGGGCCCGCAGTCGGTGGTCCGGCCAGCCAGATCGGTGTCAGCGACGCGCCGCCTTCGGGGGCCACGTCTGCACCGGTCGTTGCGCCTGTAACGACGACTCCGGTCAAGCTGGCGCTCATGGTCACGCCGAAGGCCAAGAAGCCGGCGAAGACCATCAAGAAGGTCAAGAAGAAGCCGTGAATCCGGGGTCGAACGAGTCGTCTATCGGTCGTTCGGCGTGATGGTGAAAGAAAAGGGCTCAGGCACTGCGGGAACGCGACATGTTGTGTCGGGCTGCTCAAGGCATCGCCCGGCATTCGTGAACGACGGACCCGTACGCTCGGGTACGGAAACATTTCTGGGCCAACCGATAAGCACCCATACGATGAGGGCAAGCTGAGCGACGCGGAAGGGCCACTGGTTCGGTCGAGCACTGGCGAGGAGCAACACGACCGACGCCGTCGCACCTAACGCGTATCGATCAGGCAGCAGCGGGGCAAGCGGACCGAGTGCGACAAAGCCAGCGACGATTTGCAGGGCTCCCAGAACCAACAGCACCGCGCCCGCCCCACGATCGCGTCCTCGTAACGCTATGGCAACAAGCCCACCCGCGAACACGAGCGTGAACAGCCAAGCCGTTCGAGACCACGGGGGGCCAGCGAGATGAGTTTGGACGTACGTGGAGCCCGTCGTGAATGGACCGAACCAGCGTCGAACCAAAACGCCGGACAATCTGGCTCCCCACTCCACCGATTCCACTTTGCGGTCCTGGCCACGCAGGATGAGGAGTTGCACCATACCGGTAGCGCCCCATACAGCGGCAAGGATTGCCGTCCACGCCGACCGGACGCGCCACAATCGCCAGAATGCAATGGGGAGCAGCACAATTCCAATAGGGCCGGTGAGCGACACGACGACCACAAAGGCCATCTCGCCAGCGTGACCCCACCAAGTGACGGGCTCGTCGCTCAAACCGACGAGCACTAAGCCCACCCCACCCCACCAGATCGCGTTCGTCAGCGTGGCATGTGTTTCAGCGACCTGCGGAAGGAACAGCAGCCCCAGAAACACCAGGGCACGGGGCATCCAGCCACCGAAGGCCCAAGTCAGCTGGGACCGAGTTGCGATTCCGCATGAACCCACCGCCACGAGCCCGGCAAGTACCGCGTAGGTCGACGGTGTCCATCCGATCGGAAACAGCGTGGCCAAAAGCGCAAGACCCCGAGTACCGACGATGAGGTACCCGTTGTACACATCGTTGAGACCGCGAACACCGTCGCGCAGGCTTCCCAACAAGAACACCTGTCCGTCTTCGGCGAACAGGGCCGGGTGCGACAGCACGCCTCGACGGCGCGCCATGTGGGCCACGAATCCCACCGAAAAGAGCACTGTCATCAACCCACGATGGAGTCGATGGGTTGGCTCCCAAGACACGAGCCGAGCGAAGGTCGTTCGAATCGTCTCCATCGGCCAACGAATGTAGCCGACGACTGAAAACGCTTCATTTCACTGCGGGGAACGTCGATTACCCTCGTGAGCCTCCCGGTGGCTGCAAATGCAGGGATACCCGCATACATGAACTTCGTCGATACGATCCAAGAGCGTCCCCTCGTTGCTGATGGTGCCATGGGCACCATGGTCAACGCTCGCGGGATTGGTTTCGAGCGAAGTTTTGAAGGCCTCAACACGTCGAACCCTGAGGTGATCCTTTCGATCCACCGTGAGTTCGTGGCGGCGGGGGCAGACGTAATCGAAACCAATACGTTTTCCGCGACTCCAATTCATCTCGAACGATGGGGAGCAGAGGCGAAGTGCCGCGAGATCAACGTCGCTGCGGTCCGCTTGGCGCGCCAGGCAGCCGACGAGTCGGTCCGACGCGTTTTCGTCGGCGGTTCGATCGGCCCCACTGGTTCTCGTCTCGCTCCTACAGGGACACTCTCGGTGGACGATGCGCGTAGCGCCTATCAGCAGCAGATCTCAGGTCTTCTCGATGCCGGCGTGGACCTGTTGGTCTTCGAGACCTTCGCAGATATCAACGAACTCGAAACAGCGATACGCGCAGCCAAAGAACTATGTGCACTTCCCATATTGGCTTCTATGAGCTTCAGCAGAGAAGTTCGTACGATTGGTGACGTGGTACCCGAGACTGCGATCGAGCGGCTGACAACGCTCGGGGTCGACGTCATCGGTGCCAACTGCTCAACCGGCCCACGCGGGGTATTCGAAGTCCTCTCCCGTTATGCCGAAGCGCTCGGCCCGCAGAGCCGGGTTCCACTCTCTGCCATGCCCAACGCCGGATACCCGGAGAGCCGGGGCGAGCGTCTGTTCTTCCCGGCACCGCCCGACTATTTCGCTGACTACGCCAGGCAGTTTCTCAGCGTTGGTGCCCGTCTGATCGGTGGCTGTTGCGGTACGACGCCGCAACATATCGTTGGTGTGCGTCGAGCGCTCGATGAGTCGGCGGTGACGCCAGTTCGGCGCATTCGATTCGCCCCTCGTGACCGACAAGCAGAGTTGGTCATCGCCGAGGAAACGCGTGCCGAGCCGGCATTGGCCCGGGCGTTGCGCGGCGGTCAGTTCGTTGTCACGGTTGAGATGGAGCCACCGAAGAGTCCGAACACGCGTGATCTCGAGACGAAGGCCCTGGTGCTTCGTGATGCGGGTGCAACGACACTGAACATCTCCGACACGCCAATGGCGCGAATGAGAATGACTGGTCTCGCCGCAGCAGTGCGGGTGCAACAGGCGACCGGGCTCGAAACGATTCTTCACTTCCCGGTCCGGGGACGAAACCTTTTGCGTGTCCAGGGCGACCTTCTTGCTGCCCACGCACTCGATGTCCGATCGTTGTTCGTAACCATGGGTGACCTGGCGAGTATCGGTGACTTTCCTCAAGCCTTCGACCATCACGACATAGTCCCGACTGGCCTTGTCAAATTGGTCAAGCAACAATTCAACCGAGGCACAGATAACGCGGGGGCGTCGATTGGGCAGGCGTGCTCATTCGTGGTCGGGGTCGCGGTCAACCTCACACCAACCGATTTCGATGCTGAGGCGAAGCTTTTACATCGCAAAATCGAGTTCGGTGCCGACTACGCCTTGACGCAACCTGTGTTTGATATCTCTCGCGCGCACGCTTTTGTGAAGCATTACCAAAACCACTACGGGCCGCTTACACTGCCGCTACTCGTGGGTGTCCTCCCGCTGGCGTCGGGCCGTCATGCGGTCTTCTTGAAGAACGAAGTCCCCGGCATGAGCGTCCCTGACATGCTGGTGCGCCGGATGGAAAAAGCAGGCGACGATGGACGGGCCGAGGGTCGAACCATTGCCGGTGAAATGCTGGCCGAGATGCGTTCGTTGGCCCGTGGCGTGTACTTCATTCCGTCGTTTCGCCGTTACGACGTCATCGCGGACCTCATTCACGGAACAAAGTGAACCTACTGCTGATCTATCCCTGGTAGCGACGCGCCCGGGACGCTCGCCACGGACCAGGGTTCGCGATGAGCCGAGCGATCGGGCTGATGACCGAAGACCACCGGAAATCATCGGCAAGTTTGAGGCTCCTGGCTCGACACGACGCCCGAAGCTCGTCGGAAGAAAGCAGCGTACGCATACCATTCGACAGAGCGTTGACGTCGTTGGCCGGGACAACGACCCCCGCACCCGAAGCAGCAACGAGTTCGGACAACACGTCCCCTGCGGTCGTGAGGGTCGGCAGCCCTGCCCAAAAGTGATCGAGCATGCGAGTCCGGAACGCAAGACGACTTTCGGCCATTGCCTTCGCAGCGACCACGCCCACATCAGCGTCGAGGAGATACGATCCGCGGTCGTCGTAGGGAACCCATGGCCCAAGAACCACCCGGCCGTCCGCGAGCATGCCCCGATCCCGGGCGCGGTCGATGAGCCGCTGTGTGCTCGCCATCGTCGGGATCCCGCGGCCCTCCAACTCCAAGCCCATGAAGAACAGCCGGGCTCGCGAAAACTCGTGGCTGATCGATTCGAAGGCGTCGAGTGTTCCGATCGGGTCGAACCAGTCCCACGTTCCACCGCCCCACAGAATAACCTGCGAGTCTTTGTCGATGGATGGAAAACGACCGTCGCGCAGAAGCGAGGGGTGGTTCGCTGGGGGATGGTCAGGAACGCCGTACGGCACCACATCGATAAGTGCACGTAAGTGTGGATCGGCATCGTGCGAGGGCTTGTCGAGTCGCCCCCGAGAGGCCAGGAGGCCTAACCAGAAATCGCGTTGGCGCTCTGAGGCGCAGACGAAGAAGTCTCCGACGTCGGCAAGCTGATTGAGGGTATTGATTTCGTGTGCTTTGGAACGCTCGGCTTCGATCGTCGACATGGCGTCGTACTGCTCAAGGCTTCCGAATATCCATGGATCGTAAAGGTCGACAATCCGCAAAGCACGTGAATCGGCAAGAAACGGGTACCGTACGAGATCGAACCCGAACACGATCACGGCATCCGTCTCGTCGATGTGTGCACGTAGTACATCGTGGTCGGTCACGAGGAGCGATGAGACGCCTGGATGGCGACGATCAACGGGCCGATCGCTGGCGATCGTCACCTCGGCGTGCGAGGCCAATGCACACGCCAGCTCCCATGTCCGGATTGCAGTACCGGCCATACGCGGTCCGATCAGATCGTTCGAAAGCAGGGTGATCTTTCGAACTGGCGCGTCTGCGAACAGCGGAGCAATTCCCAAGAACGAGGTGACGCGTGAAAACGCCTCGCCATAGGACGCAGCGTCGTTCCCCATGGGTTGCAGCGGTGCTCCGAACTGGGCAAATACTTCCGCATCGCTTCGTTGTCGTCGAGCGGCGATGGTGGCCCGTAAGGCTGTGATCCCGGGAAGGTCAGCCACGAAATCGTTCACCGCATGCATCCGGGCTGTGCCGAGACGGTGGACGCTATGCATCTCGTCCTCGCCCGCTCCGACATCAAAATGACGACGATCGCTTCGGGCGTCGAAGTTTGCGCGCTCGGCACTCAACAGCAACGCACCGGCGAGGAGTCGGGGCATGTTCTCGTCCGACACGTTTTTTGCCACGATGCGCAACGCGTTGGCTTCCAGGAGCACCATGCGTTCGTGCATTCGCAGTTTCGACGACGTGCCGTGGTGACGATGGAAGGAACGAGCATTTGATGCGAGCACTGTCGTGTATCCGCAGACCTGAAGACGAAGCCCAAAGTCGACGTCTTCGAAATAGGCAAAAAACTTCGGGTCGAAACCACCGAGCTCGACGAACACCTGTCGGTCAACCAGCATCGAGCCGCCGCAGGCGAACGGCAGCGCAGTCCCGTTCCGGCGGGCGAGTGATTCTTCGACGTCGGGCGTAAGTTCGCTGTTGAAGCCCGGCTGATCGCCAAATCCGTGAAAGTTGACCACACCGTCGCCGAAGTCAAGGTGGGTGCCCTCCCAGTTCACGATCGTACCGGCGACACACACGACGCCGTCAGCGGGATCCCAAAGTGTGGCTAGGGAGCGAAGCCAGGACGGATCCACGCGCATGTCGTTGTTGAGTATCGCGACCGTCTGCTGGGTCGAGTGGTTCGCTCCAAGGTTTACCGCAGGAGCGAACCCGATATTGGTCGGCTGCTCGATCACGGACACCCACGGATAGTCAGCGCGTAGAAGCTCCCGCGAACCATCTCGCGAGTCGTTGTCGACGAGGATCGTTTCCACAAGGTTGGGCGGATAGTCAAGCGACGCGATCGAGTCGAGACACGGCGCGAGGTGATCGATCCCGTTGTAGTTGACCAGGAGGATCGACACCGACGGGAACCGACGGGCAGGAGTTGACGGGGGTGATGGAGCAGTACTCACGGCGAAATGAGGCTACCCGGCGGGCTTCGCCAAGCGGGCGACCGTTGGTGGCGAGGACGTCGATGCCCTCCGGGGCCAATGGGTCAGTGCTGGTACTGGCGGGCCAGCCATGCATTCATATCGGCCGAACACCGACGCGCGACGTCTGTGCCCGGCAGCAGCGCATCGAAGCCATGAGGGGCGCCCGGATACACGTGGAGTTCCACCTCGACTCCGGCCCGGTTCAGTGCCTGAGCGTAGGCAATGTCTTCGTCGACGAAACCATCGAGCGCCCCGACAACGACGAGCGTTGCCGGGAGCCTTCGAACGTCGGTGGCTCGCGCCGCAGCGGCATAGGGCGACACATGATCGGTGCCTTTCATGTCGCCAAGGTAGGAAGTCCAGCCGAAATGGTTCGACGAAGGCGGCCAGATCGGGACCTCCCAAGTGCTTGACGGGGTCGTCATACGATCGTCGAGCATGGGATAAATAAGGAGCTGCGACGCAATGGATGGCCCACCGCGGTCTCGGCTGAGCAACGAGAGGCAGGCCGCGAGCCCGGCACCTGCGCTGGCTCCTCCGATGCCCATCCTAGAAGCGTTGATTCCCAATTCTTCCGCGTGGTCTGACACCCAACGTATGCCCGCATAACAATCTTCGATGGGACCCGGATAGGGAGTTTCAGGTGCGAGGCGGTACTCGATGCTGATGGCGATGATGTTGTGCCGTACACACCATCGGTCAAAACGCATGTCGTCTTGCATCGAATTGCCCATAACCAGCCCACCACCGTGCATCCAAACCAGACACGGAAGCGGCCCCACTACCCCGGCGGGCCGGTGAATTCGAAGCAAGACCTCCGGCGCCCCGTCGGGACCGGGAATGGTTATGGATTTGCGATCGACGGCCGTTGAAAGATCGGCCACATTCACTTGGCTGTATCGGCTGGTCCGAGTCGCCTGCAATGAATCGGCGTCAACCGGGGGAAACGGGGCCGCGGCGAGGGCTGCTGCGATGTCGGTGTCGAGCCGAGCGTTGATCTCGTCGGCGGTCAGTCCAGGCGGCGAGGTCATAGTGCGCACTTTAACGCCAGCGACGAACCGGCGGCGAGTCCGCGGCCATGCCCGCCCCACCCCTATGGCGACCGTACACTCGATGACGATGTCCGAACAGCGAAGTGCGACGAAACCGAACGCAGTCGGGTGTCTGATCGTTACGGCGGTCTCTTGCGCCACCGAGGCGCAGTTGGCGGAGCATTCGTTTCAGCGACACCACCCTGGGATTGCACTACGCGTGGTCGTTGTCGACGACCGCTTCGGGGAAGCCAGCCGTGGTCGAGCGAACTGGGGGCCATTTCGCGGTGATGTTCGTGAGGTCGTCCGGCTGGCTATGAGCCACGATACGGCGGCCCTCAAACGCTCCTTGCTCCCATCGGCGGCGATGGCAACCATGACCGAACTCGGCGTCGAGCACCTCATCGTTTTGCCGGACGACTCCGAGACACTTCGCCCGTTGCCCCTCGATGCGCTTTTCGGCACCGAAGGCCTGCATGTGTTCCGAGTGCGCCTGAACGATCCGCCGGGCGATGGTCGCCTCCCGGACCAGCGAAATGAACTCGAATCCGGCACGGTCGATCAGCAGTTCTTCGTGGCGGCCGGTTCCACTGGTCGTGCGGTGCTGAAAGACTGGCGCTCGAAACTCGTTCGCAGCCCACTCGAAAACTCCGATCACTTTGATGCGGTCGACGCAAACTGGCTCGACGTCCTTGCGTTGCGCCGCGGCGACGTGTTCGTCGAATCCCCATGCGTAGGTTCCTACCGCAACGTGGATGAACTGCCCTTCGATGAGATGGCCGCGTTTCGGTTCACCGGTTTTCGAGTCGACCGACCGTGGATCCTCTCATCGTTGGCCGGGGAGTGGCCACGAGCGATTCTGAGCGAGTTTCCCGCTATCGAGGAAATAGTTCGCGCACGTACGGAAAATCTTCGTAGCGCGACTCACCCGGTGCTACAGAACCCGTACGGTCGACTCCCCAACGGCCACCGCGTCGACTCGGTGATGCGGTCGGTATACCGATCCCAGTTGGCGACGAGCGCACGAGAAGGACAGCCGGAACCGCCCAACCCGTTCGTGGCGGGTGAAGCACAACGGTTCACCGAGTGGCTCGCCGAACCGGTTGATGGTGCTCTCTCGCGTTACCTCCTAGCCCTGGGCCGAGCACGACCCGACATTCAATCCCTGTTCGCCAACGATCAGACAGCATTCGAACTTTGGGCAACCCGCGACGCACCACGCCAGGGGATCTGGGTGCCGCAAACGTCATACTCGTCGCTGCGCCATCGCGTGGGGTCACGAACACGCGTATCTCCGACCGAGGCAAAGAGCGAACCCTCAACCATGCGGACCGAGATCCGCGAATGCATCAGCGACGCGTCGGGTGTGAACGTCGTTGGCCTCCTGTCAGCGCAACTCGGTGTGGGCGAGTCGGGCCGGCTCACCCTTCGTACGCTGAACGATTCCCGGGTCCCGTTTTCCCTCGTGGATCACGATGCGACCGTAAGCGAACGCGACGCCTCGCTTGTTTCGAACTTCATAGATCGACCGACGGGCTTTCCGTTCGACGTGGACCTGCTCTTGATAAATGCAGATCAAACTGCTCAGGCCCTGTCCTCTCTTGGTCGAGGAGGAAAGCACGAGCGGCCGACCATCGCGGTGTGGGCATGGGAGGTGCAGACGTTTCCGGAGCGAATGCACTCGGCCTTCGCGTTGGTCGACGAAGTTTGGGCGTTGAGCGATTTCACCCGAGACGCAATTCAGCCGGCAGCGAGTAAGTTCGGTGTACGTGTGCATACGTTTCCAATGCGCCTCCCAGAAGTCCCCGCTCAAGTGGATCCGCGCAAGACGAGCGAATCGCTGACGGCCCTTGGCCTGCCCGTGGGTGTGCCCTTCTTTGCGTTTGCGTTCGATTATTTCAGTGTTGCGGAGCGCAAGCAGCCGTGGGCAGTGGTCGACGCATTCGGGAGGGCGTTTCCCGGCGAGGAAAAGAACGGCCCTCGACTTGTCATCAAGTCGATCAACCACGAGTTTCGTCCGACTGATCGGGAGCGCCTTCTCCATGCGGTTGGTGGTCGCAGTGACATCATCCTGATCGAGCGCTACCTTCCGGCAGACCAGCGAGATGCGTTGATCCGGGGAGCTGTTGCCTATGTAAGCCTTCACCGGGCCGAAGGCTTCGGACTCACTCTCGCGGAAGCAATGTCAGTAGGTACACCTACGATATCGACTGGCTGGTCGGGAAACCTGCAATTCATGAACGATCAGAATTCGTTTCTCGTTGCCAGCCAACTCGTTGACATCGCGGCCGACACGCCGGTCTACGCCGGCCTTGGCCAGTGGGCTGAACCGGACCTTGATATCGCTGCGCAGCTGATGCGAGGAGTGCTCGAAGATCCCGAGCAGGCGCGCCGCAAGGCGCAACAGGCGTTGCGAGACGTCGAGCAGCACAACAATTCCGGCGTCGACGTTGCATTTCTCCTGGCCAGACTGCGGGCGGTCCGCCAACGTTCGACGGTCCACGACCGTTCTCCATTCTCGGCTTCCGGCCACCTCACCCTTCAGCGTTCCTAACGACGCAAAGGAGCTTTCGAACAATGAACCCCGTACAACGAATTATGCAAAAGGCTACGGTTCGCGTCATCGCTTCCGAACTCGATCGGCGTTCAACCCCAATCGAAGAAGCCCTCCGCGACCTGCAACAACAGGTGGTTCGTCTCGACGCGGCGCTCGACGCACAACAAAAGGAATTCGAATCGCTCCGGACCATGCGGGCCAACATCAATGCTGCGCACGAGCGCCTGCAGGCCCGTCTCGACGAGGCCGTGACGCGCATGAACGCGAATGACGATGTCGGTCGTTCCCATGACGTAGAAATCGCCCAGTTGCGCTTCGACCTCGAAGCGGCACGAATCTCCCTCGGCGAGCTCACCGGTGTGCTGGAAAGACTCACCCAGGCGGGTTAGGCGGTTCCGTCGTTTGAGTTCGGCGCTGCAGGCGTTGTTGCGCGAACTCTCGTGCATGCTCGCGCTCCACCGGTTGGTAACGAACGGCGTCGAAGAACGTCTGCTCTCCAACGGAGAACGACATGATTTCCTGGTCCGTTCGCACCCGTCGACGTTGCAGCGTGCGGCGCTTGCGAAGCGTGCGAGGGAGTTGTCGGAGGACGCCGCCCAGAGCGCGGAACCCGGGCATCGGGTAGTGCCGTCCGGTCATCGACCCTTTCAGAAGGCCGAGCGAGCGCCTGGTGGCGACTCGGATGGCGTGTCGGAGTTCAAAATTCTTCAGCGTACATAGAATGAGGTTTCGCTCAGTAAGGGAAAACTTGTCGTCGTAGGGCCGGTCGCGCATCGTGATCGACATCGAATGATGAACGATGGCCTTCGGCTGGGTGATGGCGGTGTACCCCAGAAGCTGGGCCCGCCAGTTCCAGTCAACGTCCTCGTAATAGAGGAACAGGTCCTCATCGAGCAGTCCGACGCTGGTCGTGCCAAAGGACTCACGCCGGAACAAGCCCGCACCGAAGCACGGCCCGAAGACCGGCGTCGAGTCGTCATATTGCCCGATGTCGGGCTGGCCGAGGCCGATGTTGAACGCCTCGCCCCGATTGTTTACTGCGTTGCCGACGCTGTCGATAACCTGCTCATCGAGCCCGTGGCCGCTCAGCAGCATCTTGGGTGCGACCGCAACATAGGACTCCGGTGCCGCCAGCAAGGTATCGACACAGAGCGCGATGGCATCGGGTTCCACAACCGCATCGGGGTTGCAGAGGAACACGAAACGGCTCTGGCAACGAAGAGCCCGCAGTCCAGCGTTCACTCCACCGGCAAAGCCGAGGTTGCGCGGTTCGTCGATCCAACGAACAATCCGGTGTTGGGGATCGAGTTCCGTCACCGCCGATCGCGCCGCGTCACGCAACCGTGGCGAAGCGTTGTCGACCACCACAATCTCCCCCACGACGCGACCCGAACCGAGAAGGGCTGCGACAGTCGTGCGCAAGATCTGCGGCGCCACCGCGTAGTTGACCAGAATCACGCCGACACAGGATTCAAATCCATCGGGGAAGCGCCGTTGATCGGCGATCGCAGAGTCTTGCCGGTCAACCACGGGTGTGACCTTAGTGACCGCTTGTGGCGAGCCCGCACCACGCAGCGCACAACTTCGGAGGCGAGTCGCCCCCGGGCGCCGAATTGCCAGTATCTTTCCCCCGGTGAGGAACGAGGTCGAACCGGTCAGGGCCATTGGCCCGGGTAGCCCTCCACGGCGTGCGCAAGTTTTGTGAGTCGCCGTGTCGGGTGGCCGTCGACGTCACCGCGTTGCTCGGCGTGCAAACCGGCATCGGACGCCTCGTTGCCGGACTCCTCGCAATGTTGGAGGGTCGCGCCGACATCGAGATTGCACGGTTTGCGATGACGGCACGAGAGCGACACCTCGCTGCGCCGAATCAGCGGTGTGCGCTCCCGGCCAGACCGGCGCGAGCTTTGTGGGAACGATTTGACTGGCCGCCCATCGAATTGTGGACCGGTCGGGTCGACGTCGTGCATGGCACGAACTACATCGTTCCCCCGAGTCGGGCGACGCGTCTGGTGAGCGTGCACGACCTCACGGCGATTCGATTTCCTGAGATGTGTACGCCCGACGTTCGACGAATGCCCGTTCTCCTTCGCCGGTCGATTCGAAACGGCGCACACGTCCATACCGACTCTGCCTTTGTTGCTGACGAGGTGCAGAGTGAATTTGGTCTTGACCGAGATCGCATTCACACAATTGCCCCCGGGGTTCCGATCTCGGATGCATCTCTCGAATCGGCGCGAGCGGGTGCTCATCCGTTCGAAGGGCGTCCATTTGCGTTGGCCCTCGGGACCGTGGAACCCCGCAAGGACCTTCCGATGCTCGTGCGGGCGTTCGTAGCCGCAGCGGCGCAGCTTCCGGACCTGATGTTGGTCGTGGCTGGTGCCGACGGTTGGGGAAGCGAAGCGTTACGGGTTGCGATCGAGCAGGTTCCACCGTCCATTCGGTCACGGCTCCTTCGAGACACCGATGTCGACGACGCCCGCCGCTCGTCGCTGCTGGTGCACGCCAGCTTCGTGGTGTACCCCAGCGTGTACGAGGGCTTCGGCTTCCCGCCCCTTGAAGCTATGGCGGCGCGAACCCCCGTTATCGCCACGACGGCTGGGTCGTTGCCCGAAGTTCTCGGCGATGGTGCCGAGTTCGTCGCGGTCGGGGACACCGACGCGCTTTGTGGCGCAATGGTCAGACTCAGCACCGACGAAGGCCGTCAGCGCGAACTGATCGAGCGCGGGCGCCAACGCGTCGAAATGTACCGGTGGGACACTATGGGCGAGAGATTCGCGGAGTTGTATCGCATGCTCGCTTGCGGGACCAGGTCATGAGCAGAGAGAGCGATGGCGCTCCCGGGGTGCGTGTCGCAATCACCGCCGAGCAACTACTGCGCCCCAACTCCGGTGGAATTGGTACGTATACAGAGCAACTGATCCGAGCCTATGGTCGAGCATTCGGTGCGCCCGTAGTTCTCTCGAACAGGGCGCCGCATCACAACCCGAGTGACATGGGATTCGGTGGCCAGCATCTGTCTACCTCGTTTCCCCACCGGATTGGTGGTCGACTTTGGGAACGTGGGATTCTCACCCTGCCACGGCGGCTTCGCGGACTCGACGTCGTTCACGCCACCTCGTTCCACTTCCCGAGCATGCGGCGCAGGGGGTCAACGCGACCCGGACCTCGGCTGAGCGTGTTCGTTCATGATCTCGCGTGGAAACGCCATCCCGAATTCTTCACCGAACGAGGTCGGGCGTTCCATGACCGGGGACTCGATCGGGCGCGCAGCCAGGCAACCTGGCTGCTGGTGCCCTCGTGTCGGACCGCGCAGGACTTGATTGAGATCGACGTGCCCCGCGAGCGCATCGTCGTGGTCGGCGAGGGAGCCGATCATCTGCCACCGCCATCGGTCGAGCGGTCAGTGCCCAAGAAGCCATACCTGTTGACCGTGTCGACGATCGAGCCCCGCAAGAACTTGGCTAATCTTTTGCGCGCATATGAAAAGGCGAAGCGGGGGAGCGGCACGGCGTTTCCGGATCTCGTCGTGGTCGGGGCTACGGGCTGGACTGGAACAGAACACGACGGTGTACTGCCCAACGTTGACGGCGCCCGCTTCGCTGGCCACGTCTCACCCCAGGCACTCGCCGATCTTTACGCTGACGCAATCGGATTCGCGTATGTGCCGCACCTCGAGGGCTTTGGTCTTCCACCGCTGGAGGCCATGTCGGCTGGAGTTCCCGTAATTGCTTCCTCCGCTGTTCCGAGTATCACGGAATCCTTCGTGTGTCCGGCCCTCGTTGTGGCGGCCGACGATGTTGAGGCCATAGCCAATGAGATCGGGCGCCTGCTCGAAGATGCCAGGCTAAGAGCCGAACTCGTGATCCGAGGAACGCATCACGTCGCCGACTTCACGTGGGATGCTGTCGCTCGCCGACACCATGATGTGTGGTCAAATCACCCCACGAATCATCAGCCAACGAGCCTGCCGTGAACGAGAGCCTTCCCATAGTGATCGATGTCAGCGCCATCCCGGTTCAGCCGGGGGGAGTGGGAACATATGCACGCGAACTACTTCGGTGTCTCCCCGCTGCAGGTATCGAGCCGGTTGTGCTCACCCGTCGAAATGATGAGAGGGTGTGGGACGGAGTACATCGAACGCTGAGATTGGTGCCCTCAGCTCGCCCGCTACGGCTGGCTTGGGAGCAGATCCTGTTGACATCGGCAACCAGCCGGAGTCTGGGTGACGCCATTCTCCCCAAAGTGCTGCACAGCCCGCATTACACGATGCCTCGCCTCGTCGGTCGGCGTTGGCGTCCGGCCCGCGTCGTGACGATCCATGACCTGACCTTTTTCACCCGACCACAGGATCACTCCCGTTCGAAAGTGGTTTTGTTCCGTCATGCAATCGAACGAGCGGTTCGCGAAAGTGACGCCACTATCGCCGTGAGCCACGCAACGGCAGAGCAACTGGAGCGCTTCTTGCCAAAGGGATCACCCGTTCACGTGATCCCTCACGGAATTGACCATGACCGATTTCATCCGTGCACGGGCAAAGGCGATGAGACGTCCGATCTCGAAATACTCGCCCCGTTGGGAATACCCGAGTCCTACATCTTGCACCTCGGGACGATTGAGCCGCGAAAGAACGTCGCGGGCCTCCTGAAAGCGTATGAAGAGGTGATTCGTCGGTGGCATCGATCCGACGAGCCTCCGGCGCTCGTTCTGGCGGGTGGCGCATGGCCCGGTACGTGGGAGCACCTTGAGCGAACGGCGACCGACATCGGCAATCGGTTCCCGCAGGCCCGGGTCATTCGCTGCGGAACGGTGGGTGACGAAGCACTCGCGCCGCTGTATCGACGCGCAGGCGCGGTGCTCTATCCATCGTTCGAAGAGGGTTTCGGCCTGCCGTTCCTGGAGGCACTCGCCTGTGGCGCACTGGTCGTCACGTCGAAGCAAACGGTGATGCACTCGATTGCCGGTGACGCGGCAATTTCCGTTGACCCGAGCGACCCGCTGTCGATCGCGCAGGGCATCGAGGTCGCACTCGAAGAATTCGGCGGTCCTCGAATTCAAGGGTTCCTGAACAGATCCGCCCTCGCCATTGCCGTCGCCGCACCATATCGATGGTCCCGGACCGCGCAGGCCCACGCCGACGTGTACCGGTCCCTGTGTTGAGCTTCGAGAGACACCAAGCGCTGGCGATTGGCCGATAGATTGCCGGGCAATGATTTTGTCGTCGCGTCGTGCGTCGTGAACCGAAGAGTTCATCAATGACTCATCGAGTGCTCGTTACGGGTGGAGACGGATTTGTCGGTCGCTTTCTGACCGCGCATCTCCAAGAATTGGGTGACGAGGTAGTCGCTCCGACGACCGACATCACCGACTTGGCGGCTTTCCGACAGGTCGTGCTGGAAGCGAACCCCACGGCGATCTACCACCTTGCTGCGCTCGCCAGCGTCGGGGATTCCTGGAACGCATCATCGGAGACCTATCGAGTCAACGTGCTCGGCACCGTCAACATTCTTGAGTCCGCTCGTGCCCTCGCCGAAGCCCCTCGAGTCCTGATTGTCTCCTCCGCCGACGTGTACGGGCCTTCGGCAATGCGCGATGCCGGCGGCGAACCAGTGGGCGAAGCTGTTCCCACAAATCCGGTGTCGCCCTATGGAGGATCAAAGCGCGCGGCTGAGATCGCAGCAATGCAAGCGCATATCGGATGGGGCATCCCGGTCGTGATATCGCGGTCCTTCAACCACATCGGAGCTGGTCAGTCGGAAGGCTTTGTCGTAAGCGCGCTTGCTAAACAGATCGCAGCTGCGGAACGTACGAGCGAAGACCAAGTCTTGGTCGGCAACCTCGAAGCCGAGCGTGATTTTCTTCATGTGACCGACGTCGTGCGGGCTTATCGACTCTTGGTCAAGAGTGGGGTGTCGGGCGCCACATACAACGTCGCATCGGGCGAAGCGGTTTCGATACGAACGGTTGGCGAGTACATGCTGTCGCTTTCGTCGCGCCCGTTGAAGCTTGTAGTCGACCCGATAAGAATGCGCGCCGTCGACGTCACTCGAATCGTCGGTGATGCGACCAAGCTCCGTGTCGACACCGGTTGGGAACCAGAATCAGACTGGAAGGCGGGGGCGGCTGCCTGCCTTGACCACTGGCGAGCGGTCAAGGCGTAGCAAACCCTTGTTACCGGGCGCCAGCCTTACGGGCCGATGCCTTGACGGCACTCGTTCGTGCGGTGGCCTTCTTTGCGGGAGCCGTTGATCCAACCTTCTTGGCGACAACAGCCTTCGCAACAACAGCCTTTTTGGCGACAACCTTCTTCACGGGTGCCTTGGCCGCAGCGATTTTCGTGCCGGCTTTCGCGACAGAGGCCTTTTTGGCTGCACGTGCCGGCGACTTTGCGGCGGGCGAACTCTTTTCGCCGGACTCGTTGCGCAGGGCGCCGACGACGACATCATGGGCCCTGGTGCGCAACGCACGGCTCTGGTGTTGGAGCGTCAAAGCCACGGAGGCTGCCGGAGCGGGAAGCCGCTCGCTCATGCGATTGACGAGGGGCTCAAGACGATCTTCGATTTCGGACGCTGCCTCATCGGCCTTTTCGATGAATGCAAGGGCCTGGGAGCGCAGATCGCCGAATTGGGATTCGAAGG
Organism: Acidimicrobiia bacterium; assembly: GCA_031429095.1. Lineage (GTDB taxonomy): Bacteria > Actinomycetota > Acidimicrobiia > Acidimicrobiales > JANYDT01 > JANOYY01. The sequence goes on from JANOYY010000148.1 coordinate 75,620, forward strand.
TCTTGGCGGTGTCGAGGCGAACTTCGTTGCCCTTTTTAAATGCCAGGGTTGCGAAGCCGACGACGGTGTGGCCGGCGTCGGTGAGAACGGAGCGGATTTCGGTGAGATCAATGGTTGATTCGAACATGGAAGAAATAGTACGCACTTTTGCTAACTATTGCAAGCACTGTTTCGGTTCTTCCTTCGGCAATGGTGACCGCCATGCAACGGTGACCCTCCGTGGAGGGGAGACCCGACTACCCTTTTTGTCGCGATGCCCGAACGTTCGAACATCCCGACCGAAACCGGGCGTACCTCGTCGTCACACCGGTCGGGCCAGGCCGTCCTCGCGGATGTCTCGACGACGAGCCCCGTGGTGGCGCTCATCGTAGGTCGAGACCCCGGCGCATGGTTTGACGACACGCTCGCCTCTCTTGCCGCCCAAGATCACCCTGCCTTCTCCATTCTTGTTATCGACGACGGCTCAACATCGCCCCTCCAAGGTCGAGTAGCCGAGGTGGTGCCCAGTGCGTTCGTTCGTCGGCACGAGCAGCCGATGGGCTTCGGGCATTCGGCGAATCTGGTCCGTGAAATGGTCTCCGGCGCCGGGTTCTACTTGTTCTGTCACGACGACGTTGCGCTGGCTCCCGACGCCGTCCGTCTTATGGTCGCGGAGGCGATTCGGAGCGGTTCCTCGGTGGTGGGGCCCAAGCTGGTCAGCTGGCTCGACCACGATCGATTGTTGGCTGTTGGACTCAGCGTCGATCGCGCGGGGAGCCCCGTGTCGTTGGTGGAACGAGACGAACGTGATCAAGGGCAACACGATGTTGCCCAACCTGTCGTTGCCGTGGGCAGCGCAGCGGTGCTGGTCCGTGCCGATGCGTTTCACACAATCGGCGGATTCGACGCCACGCTCACGGAACCGGAACGTGTGCTGACGGTGACCTCGAGCAGCGCCCTTGCCCAGGTGGCAGCGATTGACCCGCTGTCACTCGGTCCGGATCTCGGCGAGGATCTCGACTTCTGTTGGCGGGCGCGGATCTCGGGACACAGCGTCGTGCTCGAACCACTCGCTCGCGTCGCCCACCTCGCCGTTGCCCACGGCGCCACGCCATGGGTTCGGGCCGGAGACACTCCTGACGAAGTCGCCGAAGCGCGCAACGAGCCCGATCGACTCGGCAACATCGCCATCGATCCCCAGGCGGCCAGGCGACTCGCTTCGTATCGGGAACGAAACCGAATCCGTTCCATGGTCACGACATCGAGCGGTGTGCGCCTGCCCTTCATCGTTCCTATCCTGGTCCTGCAAACGCTCTGGCGTTCGGTGTCGCTGAAACATCGGCTCATTGGATCAGCGGCGGGGGTCGCCCCATGGCGCCATGCCCTGCGAAACTTCGGAACCCTTCGCACCAGACGCCGCGTAGTGCAAGCGGCCCGAACGGTTGCCGATCGCGAAGCGCTTTCCGGATTGCTTCCAATCGGGGCGCGAGCGAGAGCAGCATTGCGCGCCGACGTGAGTGCGGATTCGGCTCGCCTCTGGAATCTTGCGGAGCACTCCTCGATCAGTGCCAAGCGCGCCAACCGAGTCCGTGTAGGGCTGTTGTTGGTCTGTGTGCTTACGTTTCTCGTCGGTTCGAGAGGCATCCTTCTGAGCGGCTTGCCTGACGTTGGCCAATTCATGCCTTTACGCCCAGTCCGCGAGATGGTTCGGGCTATGTATCTCGATCAGGAGCGGCCTCCGGCGAACACCGTCCTCGGCATACTCAAAGCATTCCTGGGTTCCGGGGCAACGCTGCGAGTTGTGACTGTCGGAATGCTCGTCATCGGCGCCGTTTCGATATGGCGACTCGCTGCTTTGCTCCTGCGTGACGAGCTAGCAGGGGTGGGCCCTCATCAGCGCCGGAAACTCCTTCATGGTCCCCAGACTGCTGTAGCTGGAGCGTACATCGTAGGTGGGCTTGGTATAAACGCAATCGCTTCGGCGCGAATCGATGGCGCAGTGACCTATGGGTTGTTGCCACTTGTCATTTCTCGTTTGGTTGTTGCAGCCCGACGCTGCGCCGACGACCCCTCCCCGACCATTGCTCGACGAGTTACCGCAGTCGCGCCGGCCGCAGTTATAAGTGCGCTTATGGTTGCCTTTGCTCCCGGTTCACTTTGGGCACTGGTGGTTGTCGTGGTTGCATTTCTTCTGAACGGCACCCCGGCGCCGGTCACGTCCGACCGCGGCCAGGTTGTTTCGAACTCGTCGATCAGTCCGAAATCCTTGATGGTCACGACAGGGTGGCTGTTCGCCGAAATCGGGCTCCTCCTTCTCCCCTGGACGTTCAGCCTCTTCACCCGCTCATTTCGATGGGAACAACTCACGGGTGGCGATTTCACGCGCGCCGCAACGCTTCCGATTGACGTTCTCCTTCGGCTTGGAACGGGGCGCGAGGAGCCCTCGATGTTGGCGTGGGGCTTGCTTGCCGTAGCCGCTTTGCCGGTACTCGTCGGCTCAGAGTTTCGCCTTCGACGTTCGGTCACCGGTTGGACGCTGGCCGTCTTGGCTATCGCCATGACCTGGCTGGGCAGTCGGGGATGGTTGGGCTCCATCGTTGCGCACCCTACGGTCGCCCTCGCCCCCGCTGCCGTGGGGCTGGCGATCGCCGGCGGGCTGGGTGCAGTAACGGTGTCGGGCGACCTCCGGTCGCAGAAGTTCGGATGGCGTCAGGCAACCTCGCTTATTGCCACGGCGCTCTTCGTGCTTGCGGCGGTTCCTGTTCTTGCGGCTGCGGGCAACGGACGGTGGATGTTGCCCGTGCGAAGCACGCGGTCGGCAGTCTCGTGGATGTCGAGTCCCCAGCGACTCGACCGATCTACCACCGCAACCAGTCCGGGTGCGGCCCCGAATGCCTCGACACAGGGGCCGGCGGTGTGGATTGGCGGGCCGTCCGTTCTTCCGAGCGCTGGGTGGACCCTCAACGTAGGTTTCGGACTCGCGCAGCCATCGTTCGCGGTCATCGAACAAGGCGTGCCCGGCATCGTTGACCAATGGCTCCCTTCGCGTCGCGCTCTCGACGATCGCGTTGAAAACGCTCTCGGCGAAGTGGTCGCTGGTGGAACATCGCGCTTCGGGGCCCTGGTTCCAGAACTTCGCTACCTCGTCCTTGTCGAACGTGCGGCGTTCGGTGCACGGCGTGGGCCCTCACTGGCTGGACTGCGCAGCGCTCTGCGGCGCCAATTCGACCTCCGCGAAGTAGAAGCGCCCTCCGGCCTCACCGTTTTCGAGAACGTGGCCTGGAACGGTGGCCTGGCGAAGCGTGCGGACGATTCGCGGGCAGTCGTCGTCGGCGTACTGCGCGTCGTGCAGGTCCTCGCATGGCTTGTCGCATTCGCCACCGCGCTTCGGCTGCGCCGGCGTCGAAGCCGTGAGCTCGTTTTACTCGATCAGGAACGGAGCTTCGACGAGGACGAAGCCGTGCTGGCCAGGCAGGGGCGTGTCGGGGACTTCCTCTCAACGTCGTTCGATGAAACCGACGACCAATTTGGCGACGCCATGGAACTCGATTCAGCGCAGCCCGCCTCTGCGCGAGGTGGGGACCAACGCCGAATCGAGCGATCGACACTTCGAGTTCGAACCGGTCGAACCGGTCGAACCGGTCGAACCGGTCGAACCACGCGTTCACCATCGTCGGGTTCCATTGATGCCTTTGACGAAAGCACCGAGCGAGGAAACGCTGAACGACCGGAGCCGCAATCGTCGGATGAGCCTTCTTTGGCCGACGAACTGTGGGATCAATGGTCTCGTCGCCAGGACCGTCGACGTGCCTCCGCTTCTGCCCCGGACGGCACCGAGCGGCGGCGTCGCCCGACATCTGAAACCACTGATCGACGGCATCGCGACGCAGAGGCAACACATCGCGGGCGCAGCCAAGACACAGAGAAACCGCCGAAGAAATCATGAGCCAGCCCAGCAACGAGGACCCGATCGCAGCTGCGACTTCTCCTCGATCATCGAACGACTCGACTCACGACAATCGGATCCCCGTTCGTGTCCTCGCGTCGTTGTGCTTGGTTGCGGTCGTCGCAGCAATGGCTGTAACGGATCGCTTCGTCGCGCGCAGGGCGCCAAATCCAACCGCCGACCTTGTCGATGCAGGCCCGATCGCGACGGGCGATGACGCACGGTCCTCCACCTGGTTCTGCATCGGGGGCGCCGGCGATGGGGAAGCGGCGATCGTCATCGCGAACCCAACGGACCAACGTCGAAGCGGCGTTGTTCGAACCTTCTCCGCCGCGGGGGCGCTCGGGACGACGAACGTGGTGCTCGCCCCGGGGGAGAGTCGCGACGTTCAGTTGGCGTCTGCACCGATGCCCACGACGACCACGAGCACGACGACCCCTACGAACACGACGAAACCCACGAACACGACGAACACGACGAACACGACGAACCCGAACACGACAGCCGACATGGTTGTAGCGCCGTCGGAGTTGGGACCGGAATCAGAACGCGGACTAGGCGCAGTCCTCGAATTCGATGGTGGCGGACTTGTCGCTGAGCACCGCGTCGAGGGATCGGTCGCACCGTGTGCGGCCGCCGCCTCACCCACCTGGTATCTCCCCGACGGTGCCACCACTCGCGACGCGAAGACGTCGCTCACCCTGTTCAATCCCTTTGCCGACGATGCCATCGTCGATGTCTTCGTCACGACGAACACCTCAAATGCTCGCCCGTCGGCGCTCCAGGGCGTGTTCGTACCGGGCGGAACCGTTCGAACCCTCGACCTGGAACGGTTCGTTCGTCGACGCTCCTTCCTCAGCGCAACGGTCACCACGCGCACCGGCCGCGTGATTGCGGAAGGGTTTCTTCGCTTCGACGGGTCGGGGACGGCTCGGGGCTCCTCCATCGTCTCTGCATCGCCGACGCGGGGCTCGGCGTGGTACTTCCCGTCCGGAAAGTCATCCTCAGTACTGCGCGAGCGCTATTTCTTGACGAACCCCGGCGATTCGGACATGACGGTGGAACTCGCCTTCATCGCTGCGGATAGAGAGGAACCGTTCGAGGTGGACATTCCGGCTAAATCGATCGTCGAGTTCGACACCGACGCGGAAGAACGTGTTCCCACAGGCGTCGAGTACAGCGTGGTCGTCGCTTCGACCAGCAATCGAACCTTCTTGGCCAGTCGGCGACTCGTGGCGAAATCCAAATTCCGGCGCGGGGTCGCGTCGACCCTCGGCGCGCGGATCCAGAGCAACCGATGGACGATCGCCGACGCGTCGGCGGACGCGAAGATAGATGACCGATTCTCGATTGTGAACCCAACAGAAGATCCGGCGCTTGTATCGCTGTTTCAGATCGGTTCCCCGTCCCCGTCCCCGTCCCTGTCCTCCTCCTCCTCCTCCTCCTCTTCTTCTTCCTCCTCCTCAGATTGGACTCCGGTGGTCGGAGCCGAGAACATCGCAATTTCCGGCGGCTCGCGCCTAGACATTCGCCTTGGAGACTTCGTGTCGGTTACGGGGGCGACGTTTGCCGTACTTTCCGACGGAGCGCCTGTAATCGTCGATCGAACGCGGGTCCTTGTCCGAACACGCGGCGATCGTCCCACGCGGCGGCCGCTTCTTGCCTCGCGGTCCGAGGACACCGATACCGGGACGGATTCGTCGACAGGCTCGTCTGAGCAAGCCAGTGGACCGATACCCGTAGCCGGTCGCGGTTTCGGCGTTCTCGCCGCGTCGCGTCCTGCGAGCCCGACATCGTCCTTCCCAACGTCGTCGAGCCCTGCGTCGTCGAGCCCTGCCGCATCGAGTACTACGGCATCGAGTACTACGACTTCCGTGAACGCTTCGCCGGTCGCAAGCTCATTGTCAACCGCCGCCGGTTCAGTCAGTGCGCTCACGGTCACGACCACGACCGCAATTGCCACCACCAGGCTTGCGACCAGTGCCGTCACCACAACGCCTTTGACCACCGCAACGCCTCTGACCACCACAACGGTTCCGGCCACAACAACCGTCTTGGCCGCGACGACGCTGGCCGCCGCAGCCTCGACGACTGTCCCTGCAACATCGACCTCGATCACCGCGACCACGAGCACTGCGGCGTCCTCCGCCAAGGCGTCGGGAACTGACGCCCGAGTGGCCATCGCCGTAATTGCGCAGGCCGGTCTTGGCACGTCCACGGCCATCGCGATACCGGCGGCCGGATCGTGACGGTCCGCCGAAATCCCCTCACTTCCCGGTACCCTCGAAGCATGGCAATTGCTTCGGCCCTTCGACACTACGCGCGCTCATGTTCACGTCCAGCGTGCGCTGACGAACCCATTGCGACAATGTCCTACGATCACGCAGCAGCACTTGTTTTCGTCGGTCAACTTACGATCAGCCGAGAGCCTTCGATGTATGACCTCTGTCGTCGACACCTCGATGTCCTCAGCGCACCCCGCGGTTGGAAGGTTCGTCGCGAGCCGCTTGCGTTAGCGGGTCTCCCCGAGGATCAAACGTGGCACGCCGAGGTCGTGGCCGGCGAACGGATCGTCATCTGACTTCGTTCCCCTCGCCCGAGCGGTCCGCATCTCGACCCGATCCCGCAGCGATCCCGCACTGCCTTCCCCTGGCGCTCGCCGGGCAACTCGGCGCAGTCATGTTGTCGTTCGTCGTGGGAATATTCTTCTACGATCCCGCAACGAAACAGCTCAGAACATCACCGGGCGCAACCGCTGCGATGTTCGTTCCACTCTGGGTTGCGTTCGGATTTACCGTTGTTCGCGTTGCCAGGCGTCGAGGCGAGCACCCATTTGGGGAACGCCCGTACGTACGTAGGGTTGACGGCCTGTGGTTCCTCGCCGGGATCGCGGCGCAGTTCGTGGTCGGCTTCGTCTACTTCTACCTGCCGATCGATTCCGAGGATCTCGCACGACCGGCCCGGGAGATCTTCGACCGTGCCAACGAAAACCCGATTGGCGTCGTCTTGCTTGGAATTGCGGTCGGGATCGGGGCGCCAATCATGGAGGAGCTCTTCTACCGCGGCGTTGTGCATCGCGGATTCGTCCTCGCATGTAGACCGGGCAGCCACTACCTGCCGATGATCTTGAGCGCAGCGATCTTCGGGGCCATCCACGGCCAGTTGCTGCAGTTCGGTGGACTGTTTGGCGTCGGGTTGCTCTGCGCCTACGCATTTTCGAAAACGCAGCGAATTGCCTCGGCGATCGCCGTTCATGCTGGATTCAACCTCACGACGGTCGTCGCGTTGACGGTCGCCATGTTCTCCGACAAGGTGTGAAGCCGTGACTGTTCCCGCAACCTGGAATGTCGCGACTTCGGTCCGTCGGCGACGTCACCTTCTCGATGATTCTCTTGGTGATGCCGGTCTTGGCATGGTTCGTCGTCATGGCGTGGGCATTTCGCTGACCGTCCATTCGGGTTTCACTGACGCGATTCACCACACGTGAGCGACCAAGCCAGTCGTAGTCCGTCGCTTCGATCCTGAATTGCTACTCAAGGTCCGCCGCCTCGGGACCGATGCATAGACGTCAACCTTTGCGGTCCCTGCAGGTTCAGGGGCTGCGCGTCGTAGGAAGTACGTTCTCCATGATCTGTCCGCTCTGCACCATCGCGAACCTCGTTATCATCGATATGGCGGTGAACCAGCGAGAGCTCCGACTTCACTCGTGCAGTCGTTGCGAGATCAGTTGGTGGAAGGCCGATGGCGAGAACATCGGTCTGCGCACCGTGATCGACACCGCAACCGTGCGGAAGAGCGCGTAGTTCAACTTTTTCCCCTATCCGGCGGTCTCTGAACACGGTTCCGTCCTCCCGGGGGAACGGAGCAACTACGCTTTGCGGGTTCGCTCGATCCCTTCCGGAGAAGTCCCTGTGTCTGTTCGATCTTTTCGTCGTTGGCTGGCCCTTGGTGTCTTCGCCGCTTTCGGCTCCGCAGCCCTGTCTGGCGTAAGCCCGGTTCGCGCCGTTGCAGCGACTCCGATCTCGATTGCCGTTCCGGCCTACTTCACCGACGATGCGCTGTGGGACAAAGCCCTGGCTACTCCCGCCGTGCAGTACGTCATCGGCCACCCGCTGGTCCCGGTCGCCGGCCAGACCTACGTTCCCGACAAGGAACTCGCAGGACGCCTTGCGCAAGCAAAGGCGAAGGGAAAGATCCCGTTGGTGTACGTCACCGGTGGCTACGACAAGGTCGACTGGCGAGTGGTGGCTGAGCGAATCGACACGATTCTGGACGCGTACCCGGCAGCGGCCGGCGTCTTCATCGACGAAATCAACTACGACCAGTGCGCCAAATACTCGTCGTTGACGAAGGGTTCAGGATCGACAAAGGGAGTTCGGGCGCGACAGGCCAACAAATTGATCATCTTGAACCCGGGCGCCCCCCTGTTGAATTGTTATGAGGGGTTGGCCGACGGATACGTGACCCTGGAGCGAGCGGACAAAGACATTCCGGCTTGGGTCGAAAACGTGAATCTGGCTGGGAACGTCCCGTTTTATTCGTGGATGTTCACCGAATCGAGCCGTCCCCGTATGTGGGAGATGATCCACTCTGTCTCACCGGCCAACGCAGTTGGCGCCGTCGATGCGGCCCTCGCTCGAAATGCCAGCGTCCTCTACATCACCGATGACGTGTTCCCGAACCCTTACGACTCGCTTCCCAGCGAAGACATGTTCAAGGCAATCGTCGATCGTGTCACCCAGTACTCGAACGGAACAACGCCGCTTCCGGCAGTGAAGCAACTGGTGGTCACGAAAGCGGCTTCCGTCGCAACCAGCAAGACGACGACTAAGAAGAAGAAGACGACTCGCAAAGCGGTTGTCCGACGCACCACCAAGAAGAAGTAACCCTCGGACCAATGTCCCCGAGCCCCCCGGCTGAAATCAACGTCCTGCTTTCGACGGAGGGCACCTATCCCTACATGCTCGGTGGGGTCAGCACATGGTGCGACTCGTTGATGAGTGGCCTCGCCAGTGTCCGTTGGCATGTGTTGGCCATCACGGCGGGTGGTCTTCGACGAGATCCTCACTTCGAGGTCCCCACCAATGTTGCGTCCCTCACCCGACTTGAACTCTGGTCGGACTCCGTTACCCCCGGGACCTTTTCCTCATTGGCATGGAAGGGCCGCCGAGCCCGACACGACCTTCCCGCGGAACTCGCTCGGGGCGCCTACGAATGGTCTTCCGATCTTGCACAGTTTGCGCAGGCATTGGTGTGGTGTCGACTCAATCCGGCGGGCGTGGCAACCAGCTTTCGGTCTTCGAATTCGTGGAACAAGTTTCGAGACGTCATGGTGGCCCTCGGTGATCTCGATGAAGTGGCGTTCACCACCGCTGACTTGTCCGAGATGTACCAAACCCTGTTCTGGGTTGCTCGGACGGCGGCGGCGCCGACACGCGAAATCATTCGCGGTCGAAAACTTGCCCCCATTGATCTCCATCTGGTTACTGCGGCCGGTTGGGCGGGTATCGGCTCCGTGGTGGATTGCCGCATCGATGCCAAGCCTCTCGTGCTTGCCGAACACGGCGTCTATGTACGCGAGGCCTATCTTCAGTCGGCACGGAACATGTACGGCTCACACGCCAAACGGTGGGCCGCCACCCGTCTGGCGAGGGGGCTTTCGCGACTCGTCTACGCGAACGCCGACATCGTCGCTCCGGTTACCCAGGCCAACGCTCGGTGGGAACGCCATCTCGGTGTCAGCGAAGACAAGATCCGGCCGATTTATAACGGCGTTCTCGTGCCCCCGAGTATTCGGCCACTCCCGGTTCGTCAACGCGTCGTATCCCTCGGCCGAATCGATCCGCTGAAGGATCTCAAGACGTCGCTTCGTGCTGCGGCGATGGTGCTTCTACATCGGCCCGATGTGGAATTTGTCCACTACGGTCCGGTGCCCGAAGGAAACGACGAATACGGCGAGTCGTGCCGTCGCCTGCATCTCGAACTCGGGTTGGGGGATCGGTTCCGCTTTGCGGGTTCCACGGACGATCCCTACGCGGCCTTCACCAGCGGCTCGATCGCCATGTTCTCAAGCATCAGCGAGGGTTTCCCGGTGGCGGTCCTTGAGGCGATGGCATGCGGGCGTCCCGTCGTGGCCACTGCCGTCGGGGGCGTTCCGGAGGCACTTTCGGGCTGCGGCCTCACCGTGCGCCCCGGTGACTACGAGGGTTTGGCGACCGGCGTGTTGCACCTACTCAACGATCCCGTCCTCCTTCGACGCCTCGGCGAGCGCTCCTACGCGAAAGTTCGCCGGGAGTTCGGTATGGCCCAGTGTCTGCAGAACTACGCCGACCTCATCGCGGAACTGACCGGACACTCGATGGAACCGCCGATTGAGCCCGCGTTTCCCGCCCTGGACTCTGAAAACGACTTTGTTCCCCCGCCCGGCGACCACGCCGGCGCGTATGAAGCTGGTGTCGGGCTTCGCCCGATAGAGTTCACTCCCGTCACGACCGACCAGAGCGCGGAGTGAGGCGATGATCTCAGGTTCCGATGTGCAGCCGCTCATCGAGGAACGTTTGGGCCGACCGATGCTCGACGAACTCGAGGCCGCAGTGGTCCTGGAGGCATTTGCGGGCCTTGACGCCGATACTTCGCTCGATCTGGGGCGCGAAGCGGCCGCGTTTCGAAGCCCAAGCATGTCCGAACCGGCGCCGCAATCCAATCGAGCCGTGATTGACTGGCGATCTGCACTGTCCGATGTGGCGTTCATCATCGGCGTTTTGTCGGTCGGTTTCTGGCTTTCGCGGCGGACCTCCGCATTTGGGGTGGCCACCGTCGACCGCTCCTGGCGCCTGGCCCTTCCGGTCAGCCTTGGCGCGCAATGGTTTCTTCGGCGTCGTGTTCTGGTCGGACCCGACGGCCTTGGTCGTCTTCGCCGCGAAACGTGGCTCCTATGGCCGGGTCTGGGAGTGGTCGGCGGGCTCGCCTTGGTACCCGAGGGAGGACTTGTTGCTGCGGCGTTGGCCTGCATCTGGATCGGCGGTTTTCTTGTCTCTAGGCGTGGGTGGGGTGTGGCGCACTGCGCCATGGTTCTTGTTGTCCTGGCGTTCTCGTCGTTCGTGCCGTACCGGGCGGTCCCCCTAGTGCTTGTGGCGCTCACCGCGATCATGGGTGGACTTGCCTTTGCGTCGTCGCCCACATCGGAACGCATGGTTGGTTCGTTTGCCCGATCCCTTCCCTCCGGTCTTATTGGCGTCTGTCTAGCGTTCTTCCTCGTGGTCGAGCCAGAAATAAGTTGGGGGGCCTCGACGATGTTTGCGTCGACCACGATCATTCCCGCGCTCTTGGGTGCTGTGGTCGGAGGGCTTTGGATGACTCGTATATGGATTGTCGTTCCTCGAAGCCTCGCCGAAACGTTCGCCACAAGTCGGCGGACGCCGCTGGGGCCTCTGGGCGTCTTCGCGCAAGCGGTCCTTGCCGCGCTGGCCACGGTGGCAGTCGCGTCGGTCGCGGTCGGGCTGGCAGTGCAACGGCACGGGTCCGCGGACCTGAAGCGTACGGCCAGAACGCTTCTGATCGCTCACGCAGCGTTGGCCATCGCCGGTCTTTGCGTTTCGGTGCTCGAGGCCTTCGGACGATGGGGCATTGCGCTTTTCGCTGCGTCGAGCGGCGCCGCCTCCGCAATCGCAATTGGATCCGTGGTCGAAAACGCGCTCGAACCAGGGGTGCGAATTCTCGTCGGGGCCGCCGTCGCTCTTGCGTTGAGTCTGCCGTGGTTGCTCGCGACCCTCTGTCGACCCGCCCATCGGATCGCCGCGTCCATCTAGCGTTGCGAAGGTTCATTCGCGCTTCGGGTGAGGTTTTGCGGAGTGAGACGGACGACTCATCACTTTGTGCGTTTCAGTCGTCAAATGTTGCGGTTTTGTGACAAAAACACCTCATTTCCTCTTGCCTTCGTAACAATTGGTCCGTACTGTTTGACCCGTTCAAGGGAACCTCCCTTGGGCATGTTGGACTTTTCGCTGGGGCTGGAAGCCTCGAGGTTCCGGGACCCGGAGGAGAGAAGTCCGACAAACACCCCTACCAAGGAGCAACAAATGAGCAAGCGAATCCTTCGCAAGGCGCTCGTTCTTGCAGCTGCTGGTCTTCTGGGCAGTACCGCAGTCGCCACGACTGTTGGCGCGCAGACGGTCATCAACCCCCAGCAGACCGTGACCAACACCGCAACATTCGTCGGCCCCGTGCCGGCTGGTGTTACTGGTGTAAACGTCACCGTTAGCTGTAAGAACCTCGTCGGTGCAACTTCCCAGGCCTACACCGCAGCCATCCCGGTCGCCGGCGGCTCGGGCGTCATGAACTTCAACCTCACGAGCGCCGCCCCCGGCACCTCGTGCACGGTGAAGGCCGAAATCACCGGTACTGCCCCGAATACGGCGCTCGGTGCCATCACCATCAAGGTGGGCGGCGGCGCAGACCGTCCAACGACTGCATCAACCCCAGCAGTTGCTGGCGCCAACGCAGTTATCACGGGTGACATTGCGGTCCAGGTCTCCACGACCGTTGCCGTCACGGTCACGTACCCGCAGATCACGGTCAAGAAGGTTGTTGCTGGCGATGAGCCCACAGCAGGCTTCGCCTACCCGATGAACATTTCGTGTTCAAACACCGTTGTTACGCCGTTCATTGCGTTCATCGGCAGCGGCACCAATGACATTGCAGGCAACCTGTACATCACCGGTGGCGCTGGCTTCTACCTGACGGTCAACAACCTCCGGGTCTACGACTCCCGTACCGCTGCCGCTGACGTCCCGGCCACTCCGGCTGGCTCGTTCGTCGGTACCGCTGCGAACATTGGTGGCGCTGCTGCCGACGTCTTGAAGGCTGCACAGGCTTTCAACGCACAGAACCTGAACACGTCGGCAACGACCCTGGTTCCGACGTCGTTCTCGACCGCGAACCCGACCGGCTTCACTGGTGCGTTTGCCCTCAAGGGCGGCGAAACCCGTTCATTCGGTATCAACGAGTTCCCAACCCTGAACTCGGGTGGACAGTGTGAGGTTGTGGAGAACGACAACAAGGGCGGCGTCACGCTGTACTCGTCGTCGACCCCAAGCGCTGCGGGCGTTGCTGGTGGTGGAACCCCCCTCTCGGGCGTTCAGGCTGGTGCCGTGTACAAGTCGGCTCTGACCAAGGTCAACGAGACCATCACCGTTCAGAACTGGTTCTTCGGTGACCTCGTGATCTCCAAGGTCGTCACCGGCGACTCGAAGACCAACATTGCAACCTTCGAAATCAGTGTTGCCTGTGACAAGGGTGGCCCGAAAGACACGTTCCTGTTGAAGGATCGTCAGTCCAAGGTCTACAACAACATCCAGGTCGGCACGAACTGTCTCGTCACCGAGACCCGTTCCGACGGTGCAGTTGCTTCGTATGCGGACAACAGCGGTGAC
>JANOYY010000149.1:0-4468 GCA_031429095.1 Acidimicrobiia bacterium
GAAGCGGCCGAGGCGGTGGTGTCCTTCGACGACATGCTGGACCGGTGGGCGGTCCTTGACGTGATCAGCCGCCTCGTCGACAAAAGCCTGGTGCAACTCGACGAGAGCGACTCGGCCCCGCCGAGCATCGCAGCGCGCACCCAGTACCGGCTGCTGGAGACGGTGCGCCAATTCGCGTTGGACCGCGCCCGAGCAGCAGACGAGCTCTCCGCGCTGCGCGACGCCCAGGCGCAGTGGTGGACGACGGAGCTGGAACGCATCGATGCCCGCCAGCCACTCCCAGACACCATGGACCTGGTCAGGCATTTCGCCGTGGACCTGTGCAGCGCGCTCGACTGGCTGGAACCTGATCTTGAACGCCGCTACCGGCTCCTCAGCCTGGTCGGCCTGGCGTGGTCATGGTCGCGCAACACCGACCTCGTCCTCTCCTATGTCGACCGCTGGATCATCAGCGGACCAGACCACGGACACGAGCTGGCATGGTCGACCGCCCGTGCCGCATGTGCGACCGCGATGGTCACGGGGCGACGGGCGGACCCGAGATCAACACCTATTGACCTCGCGTTCGTGCACATCGACGCCGCCCAGGACGGACGGGCGGCCATGGGACTATGGGCCAGCCTGTCGCAGGGCACGGAACGCCCCAAAGAACGGATCGCTCGTGCCTTCGAACTCGCGCTCGCCGATGGGTGCTCGGTACTCCTCGGTCCCGCCGCGGATGTGCTCGTTGACTACGTGGCCGACGAAGACCCCGAGTACGCCCAGGACCTCCGAGGCCGGACTGCCATTGCCTGCCAGAACGTGTCCACGACACTCCCGCTCGTCTACAAGGATTTGGTCAGCGACGGGCTCAACCCGAATGGCAGATCAACCGGCGCACCCATACCGATGCCCGACCTGAGCACCGACGAGTCGATGCTGTGGCCGCGGATGCTGCTGGCGATGCGGGTCCTCGGGAGCTGCTGGATGCACGGGCGCACCGACGACTTCGAGCCAGTACTGGCGTTCCTCGAACGGCACCGTCACCTACCCCTCGCCGATCTGTGGTGGCATGGCACCAGTGGCGCACTGCACGTGCTGACGAACGAACCAGTTCCACCAGAAGAGATCGCCGCACTCGCCGTCTATTCCGCCGCAGCTCCATTCGGCCACCGCGCACTTCCTGCGCGTGCGCTGATCTCCATCGGACATTCCGACGCCGCCGCCGGGCTCATCACCTCAATCAAAGGGCCGGGAGCAGCGACAGTGCTTCGACCATTGTTCGACGCCGTGCTGGCACTCCACGACGAGCGGCCCCTCGACGCAGAACGCTTCATTGGTGACGCGATCGGTGCCGAGCGCAGCTACACCTGGGACGATTTCCGGCCCGACCTCCTCGAGCTCAGCGCAGTCATCGCCAGCCGCTGCGGGGACCACGCGCGAGCGGTCCGCCTCATCGGCGCAGCAACGGCCAGACGGGACGCCAACGGCGTCGCCTATCGCTGGCGCGACCAACAACTCTGGCTCGACGCAGCGGTCGCCGCCGCAGCCCACGCTCTCGGCGACCGCGCCCGAACGGAACTCGACCTCGGGCGTGCGATGCCCGTCGAAGACGCACTCGAACTCGCCGTCCGAGGACGAGGCGAGCGCAAACGACCGGCCACCGGCTGGGACAGTCTCACGCCCACGGAACGACAAGTTTGTGCACTTATCGCCCAGGGCTGCAGCAACCCCGACATCGCCGAGCGCCTGTTCATGGCACGCACCACCGTCAAGACCCACGTCTCCCACGCCCTCGCCAAACTGGGCCTGGGCTCGCGTTCGGAACTCGCCGCAGAAGTCGCCCGCCGGGGCATCTAAGAGGTACGACGACGTCGAGCCCACCCGACTTCGGACGCATCTCAGGGTCAAATGCGAAGCCCGAACTGAGAGGCCTGTTCGATGGTCGATACGCTGGCTCCCGCAATCGCGAAGGACAACCCAATACGAGTCTTTGGCTGCGGTGCCGGCTGGACGCTGGGCAAGGCTTGGGTCTGCCTGTTGCTACGGTGGCGCATGATCCGTACCCGTTTCACTGAGATGTTCGGTCTGCGACACCCGATCATGTCTGCGCCTATGGCGATGCACAGTGGGGTGACGCTGGCCGCCGCGGTAACAGCGGCCGGGGCCATGGGCTCCTTCAGCGGCCACTCGGCTGAAGGGCCGGACTGGGTGGGAGCGCAGGCGGCACGAGTGCGCGATACGACAGCTCAACCGTTTGCGATCGGGTTCATCACACCGTTCCTGACGATGGCCGAAGTGAACTTCCGGGCGGCGCTCGACGCCCGTCCGGCGGCCATTGCGTTGTCCTTCTCGGACCCGGGCGACTGGGCGCGCCAGGTGAAGGACGCCGGCCTACGGTTGATCTGCCAGGTCCAGAGCCTCGTCGACGCGGAGCTAGCCGTCGCTGCTGGTGCGGACGTCCTCGTCGCCCAAGGAACCGAGGCCGGGGGTCACACCGGGACGATGAGCCTGTTGCCGCTGTTGGCCGGGATCGCCGACCGGCACCCGAGCGTCACGTTGCTGGCTGCTGGAGGTATGGCCAGTGGTCGTGCGCTGGCGGCAGCGTTGCTTGCCGGAGCGGATGGCGCGTGGCTCGGCACCGCCTTCCTGGCGACACCGGAAGCCGTCGAGATCGACGAGGACTACAAGGCGGCCATCGTCGCGAGCGACGGAGGTGACACGGTCTTCACCCGTGCCTACGACATCGCTTCTCGCTTGCCGTGGCCAGCAGCCGTCGGGGCGCGGGTGCACCGGGATGCCTTCACCGAGGAGTGGGCGGAACGCGAGGCGGAGCTCCGCAGCAGCGACAACGTGAGTTTTGGCCGTCCGGTTTATATGGGGCAGTCCGCTGCCTTCGTCGACGCTGTCCGTCCGGCCGCAGATCTTGTCGGACATTTGAGCGGCGAAGCCGAACGACTGCTCCGCGAGCGACCACGCGCGCTCCTGTGGACGTGACCCGGTTATTCACGTGAAGGAATCGGACGCGACCACGCGATAACCGGCGATATGGAGGTGGTCGCGGACCGGTGTTCGCGCTCAGCGCGTTCGACCGTCGGCGAGGTGCGGTGGCGCAATGGTCAGGACTCCTGCGAAAACTTTGCTGACGATTCGGGTAGACGGAGGGCGGTCCGATGGGCCTGCGAACGCGATTCCACATGAGAGATATTCCGAGCAATCACAACTCACCACGCCTCGATCAGCGGGCGCATCCTCGCTAATGCTCCGAGCGTCGTCTCGGATTCCCCCAGCGACTGGACCGCAATGTGGTAGATCGGATCGACAGCGAGCAGCATTCTCGAAGCGGTCGCAGGCATGTCGTCGCCTGCCAAACCATCGGGATAGCAATCGTTCAACGCTGTTTCGACGATCCCAGGCACCGTCCGGCGACCGCCGACAGCGGCACGAACCGGTGCTCGAACCGTTCAAGTGGCGAACCGAGGATGAGAAGACTCACGAACGACAAACGTCGGGTAGCGAGGTCACGACCGCATCATCAAATCCCGTTGACTAACTGGATTACTCCGCGCTCACACAACCCGAGGCACAGATCGGCGCATCTGAGCTCGTCCCCAACCGCCGGTTCCCGCTCGGCCGAGTCGCTGCGGCCAGCGCCGAGTTCGCCCTTGCACTGACCGGCTCGTCCGTGGCGTTTGTCGTACGGTGCAGTCCATGACGGATGCTCAGGAGGATCCTGAACTGCGGCGACTGATGAACGCGTACGTGCAAAGCATCCTCGCTCGCAACCGAAGCGTCCCGACCATTGGTGAGTTCATCGTCAGCTTCTCTCACATGCAGGCCAGCATCGAGGACGCAGTCGTGGAGATTGTGGGTAGGGACGCGAAAATCCTCCTGGCGGGCGAGCGTGGGCCGGAAGCCTCCAGATCGGAGATGAGCTTTCGGCATTTCCTTACGGGTAGAGCTCAGTCCGACGCGGCGCGCCGTGTGATCAAGCTCTTCCACGGCGAGGTCAACGAGTTGATTCAGTACCGAAACCGAATCGCCCACGACGCATGGCGATTCTCGGGCGATGCGCAGGAGGCAAGTATCGACGAGCGGGACCGGCTCGTCATGAGTCTTCCGTTGGTGCCCAAACCAGAGGGGATCGCGCCGGTGGCCCTTGCGCTTCCGGCGGCGGATCGTCACACTTGCGTCGACATCCGAAGGAGCCATATGAGGCACTCGTACGAAGAGGCGCGGCCCAGTGGTCTGCCGCCGGTGGACGGCCCGATGGTGTTGGTTGACGGGCGTCGGGTGCAGGTGGCCGAGTGGGGCCCACAAGATGGGACACCGGAGGTCGCCGATGGGGACCAATGACGAGTTCCCAGAGTCCGGCGCATCCGCCATCGTCGGCCGTGGTGCGGAGCTGGACGCTCTGAACACGTTCGTCGACTCCGTCGACCGCGGTCCGGCGATGCTGGTGCTCGAGGGTGAGCCCGGCCTCGGCAAG
>JANOYY010000150.1:0-18146 GCA_031429095.1 Acidimicrobiia bacterium
TTTACCTGGCCAGAAGCCCAAAATCGCCATATGCAGACAGAACCCGGCCTACAGGCTGACTCACCATCACAACCAGCTTGGGTTCGCGCACTTTTCGCAGAACCCGAAGAAGTCGAGACGATGGCTTGTCACCTGGAATCCCGTACGCTTCTGAATTGACTTGCTGGTGCTATCGAGGGTCACCTCGAGGTCGTCGAGTTCGAGGTCGGTTACAGCGCCGCACTCGTTACAGACAAGATGGTGATGGTGCTCAGCCAAGCCTTCGTCGAGCTCAAATCGGGCAAAACCTTCCGCGAACTCGAGCTTGATGAGCACTTTTGCATCCACGAGGTCGCTGATGATGCGATAGAGCGACGACAGCGGCACGCTCGGCCCAACTTTGGCCTGGAGTTCGGTAACTGAAAACGGCGCGTTGACGCCTTGGAAAACCTCGATGACGCTTCGCCGCCCGTTGGTCCACCGCTGCCCCGACCTCGCTAAGCGCCGGTCGATCTCCTCAGCGACGTTCAGGTCGGCAGTTTTTTTGGGAAGCACATGAGAATTCTACCGATTCCCTTACTCGGCTCGGCCCGCAGATTGAGGCGCTGGCATGCGCGCGGAACCGGCGGAACCAATCGAAGCCTCATCGGTGGCAAGTGCGCCCGAAACCTCGGCCTGTCCAGCGGCGGGTGCGCGAACTCGGGCAGGATACGCGTCCGACGTGCCAAGTCGGGCCGAAGTATCAGTGTTTTGCGAAGAGGAAGGGGCGGGCTGTCGTGGAGCCATCACGCTCACAACCTTTCGAAGTTGGTGTTCTTGCCGTCAACAGGTCAGGCTAGCCCGGGTTTCGAACCTCCGTCCAGGGTTCGCACGAATTCATCGCCCTCACGTTCCGGGCAAGAGCCCAGAAAGTCACGAATGATCTGCGCACAGAGAAGCGGATCTTCCAGCTGCGGTACATGTGCGAGGCCGCGAAGCTCTCGATAGACAGCGTTGGGAATTTGCTCGGCGACGGTTCGAGAAATGTGACGCAGTGGTGCCACATCGAGGTCGCCGAAGATCACCAGCGTCGGGACAGGCACTTGCGACAAGCGATCCCATGCACTGGGTGACGACAAGGCCTCGCCGACCTCGCCGGCCCGAAGGGCCCGTCCGTTCATGTCGAGAAAGAGTTCGCGGGCGCGCCCGCTGACTCTGCCCTCGGCACTCTTCGGTCCGTCCAGCCAAAGGTGTGCCTCAAGACGGTTCAGGTCGTCGAGGTCGTCTCGACGTTCCGCTGCTTCAATGTCGTCCGCGAGCTTGCGAACTTCGCCGGTCGGTTCCGGCCACGGCGCACCACTCACCGCGGACCCGAACAGCACAAGCCCAGCTACCCGATCGGGGTGGGCCAACGCCGCATCGATGGCAACCCGCCCTCCTTGTGAGTTCCCGACAAGGACAGCCTGCCTGATGTCGCGGGCGTCGAGGATAGAGAGTAGATCGCCTACCCAGGAGTGGGGCTCCGGGGGCGACTCCGTGAACCCAAAGCCGCGTCGATCATAGGCCAACGTACGATATTCGGGTAGGAGCTTGGTGGTTTCGGACCAAACTCGATGGTCACCAACTCCCGGATGAAGCAATACAACGTGGGGTCCCGATCCATGCGCCTCAAACGCAAACTTTGCTGCGCCGATCGAAAGAAAGTCCACCCGGTGACCCTACAACGGCTGGTGTGAACGCGCCCGGAAGATTCGCGTCCAACTCGGATGTCGAGCGAGAACGGGGGCTATTCGCTCGGGCCTTCGGCGATTTCGTCGTCGAACATTCGAAAGACCTCAAAAATCTCCTTGCACTTTTGGCACAGCGGAAGGTTTTTCGGATCTCTGCTCGGCACCCAGACGTGGCCGCACAGGGCCTCGAGCGGCGTCCCGTAGATTCGAGCCTCGAGGACTTTTGCGGCTGCGTCCTCGCCCGGCTTGTTCGCCACGATGTGGGCGCTGACCGGTTCTCCGGTCTCGGTTACGGGCTCGGTATTGGGCAGGAGCTCAGTTGGTCGAGTGACGAGATCAGGCACGTGATCTATTCAATCGCAGTCGGCCAGCAAACATTTACACCGAATCCTCATCGACGGCTTCCGCCAACACGGACCGGCCGAGTTCTCCAGAGATGGCCTCGCCCGCCAGCGCGATCGCGGCCGGACTCATCTTTTTGACGGTCTTTCGGACGGCTTCAATGACTTTGTCTCGGCCGATCTTTTCGATCAACGCCTCATATTGCGTCTCCAGGAAGACGAGACATGCACAGTCTTCGACCACCTGGGTCTCGGCGTCTGTACCCAACCCAATCCGCTGCACAAGCTGCTGGGCCCGAGCCACCATTGCGTTCTCCAGACCGCAGTCAGCGGTGATTTCGGCGAGCGCGGCGCCGTGAACCACCTTGGCGGCCTTTTTCCAACGTTGGTAGCCCACGCGTCCTTCGGGGTAGGAACCTCGGTCGACCGTCCACCGACGGAGGTGATGGGCTCGGACAGCTATTCGGACCGCGGAGCCTGCCTCTGGGTCCAGGCGTTCCTGCCAACACGATGCAAGCCGACCCTGCAACAAGGCCAAGGGCTGCTCGACGCCGTTGAACAGCACACGGTTGGGGTCGAGGCTGTTGGCCTGATCGATTGCCTCGAAGGCCTGCGAAACCTCAGGTGATCTCTGGGTCACGCGCATTCGGATTCGCCGAGCGCCACCGCAAATGGCGTTGACTCGTCCCAGTCGATGTAAACGTCTGGCGTCTCGGTAGGCGACTTCACGTCGTCGAGGTCCTTGAGGCCCATAGCGATCTGTTTCGCTCCGCCGACGCGATCCATCCAGCTGCGGAAAGCTTCACCCGGTTGACGCTCGTCGACGAAACGTCGAACGACCCGAACGACCGCTTCAGGTCCACTCTTCGCCGGAAGACGCGTTGCGCGATCACCGTAGTGAACCATTTCCGAACCGACATACCCACCGAGGAGCAATTGATAGCCGGGTAGTGCAACGCCTTCGACTCGACGTTCAGCGCCGAAGAAGCCAATATCTGCGGTGTGGTGCTGACCGCACGAGTTCATGCAGCCGGAGATGTTGACTCGGAGGCCACCGACCTCCGCAAGTCCTTCCTCCTCCAAACGGTCACCGATGGCGCGAGCCAAGCCACGTGATTGGGTAACAGCGAGGTTGCAGGTATCGGCTCCTGGACACGACACCACGTCGCGCAACAATTCAGCGCCTGGCTGAGCCATACCGATCGCTTCTAAGCGTGCATAGAGTTCGGGAAGTTGCGCTTCGGTCAGGTTGCGAAACACGAGGTTTTGTCGGTTGGACAAACGGCACTCGGCGTTGAAGTCGCGTTGAATGGCGGCGAGTTCACGAAACTGGGCCACAGTGATATCGCCAAGATGAGCCCACGCATACGCCGATACGGTGCCGTTGCCGGTTCCGCGCACAACGTTGGCGTCCATCCATCGATCGCGGTTTGGTTTTTGTCCGATCGACACCGGCGTCCCCTGGCCGATCGCCGTTGGAGCAACGCCTTCTTTTCGACCCGCCGGCGCGTCGCCGAACTCGGTCACCTGGACCGGAATGCCTCCAGGCCAGGACGACGATGCAAGCAGCAATCGTCGTTGCGAGAGGATTCGTCGCTTCACTTCTTCCCAGCCAAGCGTGTCGACCAGCCACTTCATACGGGCGCGGATGCGGTTGTCTCGGTTGCCTGCCTGCTCAAACACTCGAAGCGCCGTCTCAATGGTGGGAAGGAGTTCTTCGCGGCTCGTGAACTCTTCGAGAGCCAGCGCCGGGTGCGGGTTCGCACCGAGACCTCCGGCGATATACACACGAAAGCCGGCCTCCACGCTCCCATCGGGCAGCGTTCGACTCACCGCAATGACGCCGACATCGTTGAACATCGCCTGGCCGCAGTCCGTCGCACAGCCCGAGAAGTTGATCTTGAACTTCCGGGGGAGGCGCTGACCCAAAGGGTTCCGGAGGAGATGGCGATGCGTCGCCTCGGCCCACTGGGTGATGTCGAGAACCTCGTAGGGACAGGCTCCGGCGAGGTGGCAACCCTGCACGTTGCGAACTGTATCGCCACATGCCTCTCGGGCAGTCATGCCAACCGCGCCCATCTTGCGAAGCACGTTCGGAACATCTGCGAGCTCAACGAAGTGGAACTGGATGTTCTGGCGCGTCGTAATGTGTCCCCACCCGCGGGAGTTGTTCTGGGCGATGTCGGCCATCGTCTCAAGTTGTTCCGGCGTGATTTTGCCGTAGGGGACCTTCACGCGGACCATCTGTGCAGTGCCACCCTGACGCTGGCCGTATACACCGTTTGCTAGGCGGAACACACGGAAGACGTCATCGTCGATCTGCCCGGCCTGATGCCGGGCCAACATGATCTCGAACTTCTGAATGTCAGCTTCGATTTCAGGATCGATAGGTCCACTGATGATTGTTGTTTCAAGTGTTTGGCTCATGAGACGACCTCGGGTGCAAGTGAATGAAGAACGGAATCGGTGGGCGACATGACGAATGGCGTTCGAAGATCGAGGGCGGCCACAGCGCCGATAACGATCACGGACGGATTGGGCACCGGTTGCACACCAAGTTCGGACAGGACGAGTCGCTGCTCGCTCATCTGGGGAGTGGTTGCATTGGTGATGATGGCGACGGGCATGTCAGCGCGCATACCACCGGCGAGCAATCGGTCGCGGAACAAGGCGGCGCGTGCTGCTCCCATCAAAATGACGAGCGTTGTGCCGAGGCGAGCGGCGGCGTCCCAGTCGATCGAGCGATCGGTCGATGGATCCTGATGAGCAGTGATCACCGTGAATCCACTTGATGCCAGGCGGGTGGAGAGGGGGATGCCGACCGCAGCCGGAGCGGCGATGGCCGAACTTACACCGGGAACAACCTCGGTAGCGATGCCGGCATTGCGAAGCGCGATCAACTCCTCGGCCGCCCGCCCGAAAACGTGGGGATCGCCGCCCTTGAGACGCACCACGCAGGCGAATCGACTGCCCCGGTCGATCAACGTTGCGTTGATGTCAACCTGACGTTCACTGTCTCCGGGCCGCTTGCCGACGTCGATCCGTTCGGCCGACGCCGGAACCAGGTCAACGATCTCCGGCGACACGAGGCGGTCGAACACAACGACATCGCAGCGCTGCAGCAGCGATGCGGCTCGAAGGGTCAACAATCCCGGATCGCCCGGTCCCGCTCCGACCAGATGGACGGTCATGACACGACGCTCCGAAGGCGGGGAACGCCTGCCACAACTGGTTCCCCGATGAGTTCCGTGATCACCCAGAAACTATACCCCGAAACCCGACCATTTCAATCGGGTTTCCGATCGCGTCCTGGCTGTTCAGCGCCAAAGTCCTCCCGAGCCTGAACGGGGCCTCTACAAACTCGTGTCGAGCTGGGGCCGTTCGCGAAGCGTGCGCTTGAGTTCCGCCAAACCGGGGAACGTTGCGACCTCCCAGACCGCATCCCACAGGCGAAGCGCCTCATCGCCGCGGGGCACACGACTAATGACCGGACCGAAAAAGGAAAACATCTCCCCGGATCGGACAAAACTGATGATCGGTGTCCCGACGTCTTTGCCGGTTCGGCTGAGGGCTTCGTCGGTATCCGCCTGCAGAATCGAATCGAACGAGTCATCGTTGGCTGCCGACAAGTATTTGTCGGCAATTCCGACTGAGCGAAGATATTCGGGGAACCCAGCGTCGTAATGATCGACTATCTCGGCGCGACGCCCGCGGACATGGATATCGCCAGCGAATTGGGTATAGAGATCGGCCATGCGGTCACGGCCCTGCGCTTCACGAACCGCTGCTGCCACTCGAAGGAGCTTTTGTCCACTCCCGTGTCCGGCGATGTAGCCGGGCGGAAAATCCTTTTCATAGTCCTTGGCCTGATTAAGGAGGCGCAGACTGATGAAGCGCCAGTCGACGGTGAGGTTGCGCTGCTGGGCAACCTCACAAACCCATCGCGACGTAAGCCACGCCCACGGACAAATCGGATCCCAGAAAAACTCGACGTCGGCGTTCATGAAGAAAATCGTACCGGAGTACGCAGACGCTCTGCCTTTCGCACGCCGGCAACGACCACAAACTTCGGGTGGGCGGCGAGTTGACGGCAGTTTCCGAAAAGGCGTTGCATCTTCAGATGGTACCCAAGGTGTCGGTTTCCGACCACCCATAGTTCGCCACCGGTCACCAGGTGATGATGCGCCTGACGCATCAGCTGGAACGCAACTGCGTCGGACATCGCACCTCGCTGGTGAAACGGCGGATTGCACACGATGAGGTCGAACGGTTCATCGGTGTAGCCGGAAAAACCATCGGCAGCGATAAAGGTCGTGCGCACGACGTCGTTGGTTCTTGCGTTTTGGCGAGCGGATTCGATCGAGAGAAACGACTCATCAAAGAACGTGACGTCGGCGTCGCGAAACCGACGTCCAAGTGCGATCCCAAGCACGCCGGTGCCACACCCCAGATCCGCGACCCGCTCCACACCGTCTGGCGTTGACACCGCAATTGCTTCGAGCAACACGCGGGCGCCGAGGTCGAGCCCATCGCCGCCGAACACGTTCGGGGCACCTACCAGGTCGAGCCCGATATCTGCGCCGAAGGTGTGGCGCAAGACGGACGCTTCCGGGTCTGCCGTTTCAACCCGGACATCGAAAAGGTGCGCCTTCTTTTGGCCACGGCGCATCGAGGCGTCACCAAGAAGCGCAAGATCATCGCGTATCGCCGGTGCCAGGTATTTGTCCATGCCTCCGGCGATCACAATCGCGCCACGCATGGCGGGAGCCAGCCTGTCGATCTGGTAGCGGAGATAGGAGCGATCGTGAGGAAGTCGCCACAGCACGACATCGAACGCGCCGGCGACCTCCGTGGTGGATGCAACGCACTCGACGCTCTCGACTCGATGACCGTTGCGCTCCAGATTGCTCCGCATCGCGGCGAACGAGACTTGCGAATCAGACCACATGGTGACATCGGCGAGCCCGGATGCGACCAATGAGGTGGTCAGCGCGCCGAAGGTATCGCTCACTACAAGGACTCGGGGGCGCTGCGCCCGCAGCGTCTCGCGAGCGGTGTCGAATGCGGCGAGCAACAGTTCGTCGGCAGCATCCCACGCCAGCAGCGAGCCGTCGGGGACGTCAGGCCGTCGGGCCAACTCTAGGGAACCGAACGCCGAGGTGAACGTTCGGGTTCCACTCGCCATCAGTGGTTACTCAGTGGAAACATCATGCGGGCTGGAAAAACCCTTCGGCACCACGACGGATCCGACGACAAGTTTCGGCGAAAAGATCGCCATCCTCCTCGAGGAGCGTCATTCGGAATCCGTCGAAGGGACTTTCGAACCCAGACAGTGGCACAACACAGACGCCCTCTGATCCCAGCAATTCGTACGCGAACTGTTTATCGGTGCGCAGATCATTCTTTTCGCACAACATGTCGATGTACATGCGAACATCTTCGTTCCTGGCAACGAGCTGCTTTGTTTCCGGGTACTTGTCGGTGTTGATCTTGACGGTGAGATAGAAGACGCCATCGGGGACGACGGGCTGCAGCACATCGCACCCGGCAAAGATTTCCATGGCTGTGTCCAGTCGTGCCTTGTACTTCTTCAGGCGACTGTCGAGAAACTTCGGAAACTCGGGGTGCGTCACGATTGACGGGAAAACGACCTGGGGCAACGTTGTGGAACAGACCTCCAACATTTTCGAAACCACAATCGTGTGGATGTACCCACGGAAGTTTTCGTCTTTGTCCGCGTTGTAGACCTCGATCCAACCGCAGCGACTTCCCGGCCAGGGGATTTCTTTGCTGACGCCCTTCATAGAAATTGCCGGGACGTCGCCGACGATTTCGTACAGCCGGACGATCTTGGAGGAGTCGAACACCAGGTTCTGATAGATCTCGTCGAAGAGCAAGAAGCAGTCGTTCTCGCGAGCGATGCGAACAACTTCGATGAGGTCCTCTCGCGGATTCGCTACGCCGAGCGGGTTATTCGGATTGATGACCAAGATCCCGACGATGTCGGGATTCGCGACCACGAGCCGTTCCAACTCGACAAGGTCGATGCGGCCATTGTTTTCGAGTTGCAACGGATAGGTGATGTGAGATCCGCCGTGGTGGATCGCCTCCGCTGTCGCATGTGATGGATAGGTGGGGTTCGGACCGATCACCCGTGCCGACGCCGGAAGGGTCGAAAAGATCTTGTTGATGGCATCGCCGAGGCCGTTGAAGAAGATCACGTCTTCTTCGGAACAGATACGGGAATCGCTAAAATGATCGATCACGAAGCGACGCGCCAAAAGGTCGCCCTTCGTCGGCGAGTAGGCGTAGACGCGATCCTCGGTGACCGCCTGCTCAACAACGGCTTTCATCCACGAAGGGATCTTCTCGCCCTTGGCCACGGGGTCGCCGATGTTTTCCCAGATCATCGGGACACCCATTTTGACGATCTCATTGGCGATCTCGACGATCTCTCGGATCTCGTATCGAAGATGTTCGTCGCCTTGCTTGATCAAGTTCTTTCGCATTGCAGGTCCCCTCTCCCCTCCTAACGCTACTGGTGCCAGGACCTCTCGGCGGTTCTTTTCCACCATGACCCAACTCTCACACTGCACAGGCAAGACTTTCCGCTCAGGTTCGGGGGGACCCTCGCCTCGATCCAGTTTCCCGCGAAGATGGATCAATGAGCGTTTACGAAAGGTCAACCCGCGACGCGTGGCGGGTACACGGGTTCGAGGGAACTCCCGACGAATTGGCGGCTGACCAAACCGTGCTCGCTGCGTGGGAGTCCCACGTGCGCTCGAATCCGAGCCACCCGGTCTTCGCCGAGTTCGGACAGCAGTGGATGACCGCAGCTGAACTTCACCACCGAGCGATGCGGGTCGCTGCGTACTTCGAGAATCGTGGTCTGGGCGTTGGCGATCGTGTCGTGATGTCGTGCCTTCCCACTGTTTCGTTGATCGTTGTTCACCTCGGCGC
Source organism: Acidimicrobiia bacterium (assembly GCA_031429095.1). Lineage (GTDB taxonomy): Bacteria > Actinomycetota > Acidimicrobiia > Acidimicrobiales > JANYDT01 > JANOYY01. Next base: position 8,990 of record JANOYY010000150.1, read on the forward strand.
ACTCGCCGCAGGACTGGTCGTGGTACCGGTGAACACCGCGTTCACCGATACCGAGCTCGCCAACATCACGTCGGAAGCGACCCCTCAGATTGTCGTCCTCGACGACCCGGCGAGGTTTCCCGGTTGCCCGGTGGACGTGTTCACTCTCGAGCAGGTTGTGTTGCTCTCTCAGAACGAGGAGCTCGCCGCAGAAGGGCGGCGCGCCGATAATCTGCGCGCTGATGATCCCGCGCTCCTCGTTTTCACGTCGGGTACTACGGGCAAGCCCAAAGGGGCACTCCTGTCTCACGGCAATCTCCTGGCCAGTGCAGTGGCATTGACGATTGCGTGGCAGTGGAAGCCCGAAGATCGTCTGGTGCTTTCGCTCCCGCTGTTCCATATGCACGGGCTCGGCGTCGGCGTCCACGGCACACTCGTCGCCGGCGCAAGTGCGGTCATCGTTGCGAAGTTCTCACCCGACGCGGTACTTGACGCGACTCGCAACGAACAGGCGACGATGCTCTTCGGTGTGCCGACGATGTGGGCACGACTGCTTGAATCGCAGCGCGTCGGCGAACTTGGAGACCTTCGACTCTGCGTTTCAGGATCGGCCGCTCTGAGTCCCGACGTATGGGAGGGACTCCGCGAACGGGCAGGTCAAGAAATCGTCGAACGCTACGGAATGACCGAGACCGTGATGAACATCTCCAACCCACTCCGAGGGGAGCGGCGCCCCGGCTCGGTCGGTCTCGCACTGCCCGGCGTCGAGGTGCAACTCGATTCGCCAGGAGATGACGGGGTCGGCGAGATCGTGTTGCGCGGACCCAACGTGTTCCGCGGGTACTGGAATCGTCCCGATGCAAACGAGGAGGCCTTCACCACCGATGGATGGTTTCGAACTGGCGACCTTGGCCGATTCGACCCCGACGGCTACGTGACGATCGTCGGCCGGTCAAAGGACCTCATCATCAGTGGCGGCTACAACGTGTACCCGCGCGATGTCGAAGACGTCCTGCGGTCCCACCCCGATGTGGCGGACGCGTCGGTCGTTGGGGAAATATCCAAGGAGTGGGGTGAAACCGTGACCGCGTGTGTCATTGCGCGAGAAGGGCATCACCCCAGCGCCGGACAACTCATTGCATTCTGCGCTGAACATCTTGCCGGTTATCAGCGACCGCGGCGCGTCGTGTTCGTGCGTGAATTCCCTCGCAACGCGCTGGGCAAAGTGGTCAAGGCCGAGTTAACACGGGCGATCGGAACTTCAGGGCCACTTCGGTGATGGTGGCGCGAGGGGCAACAGCAGTTGTTCGATCGCGTCATACGCCGTTGTCCCGTGTCGCAAAAGCTCTGCATGGTGCGGCTTCACCAAACCATTTGTTGTCGAGTGCGCTACTTGCTCAAGTAGGAAATTCCAGTACCCGTCGACGTTGACGACGGCGATCGGCTTGTGTTGGATACCAAGTTGGGTCCACGTGAGCACCTCAAAGAGCTCCTCAAAGGTGCCAAAGCCTCCGGGCAGTGCAAGAAACGCGTCGGCCAGCTCAGCCATACGGGCCTTGCGCTCGTGCATCGAGTCGCGAACGTCGAGCGTCGTGAGCTCCCTATGGCCAACTTCGGCGTTGAGGAGCGCTGTCGTAATCACACCGTGAACCGTTCCCCCTGCAGCGAGCGCCGCATCGGCGAGCGCACCCATGAGTCCGACGCGTCCACCCCCGTACACGAGCTCAAATCCGCGTCGGGCGATCTCGCGTCCTGTCGCGACCGCCATCTCCCCGAACGCTGGGTTCGTTCCCGATGACGAGCCGCAATACACCGCTATCCGCCGAATCGTTGCCGCTTCATTCATGTCGCCACCCTACCGAGCGCCGCTGCCCGGTTGGCTCGATTACCGAAGATCTCGGTGAATTCGCCCCGTTTTGACGAATTGCGTACGCAACGCCGGCTTTGACAGCCGAAACGTTCGATAGAGCCAAACGCCAACGCCGATACCAATGAGTTCTTGCAGCGCAACAACAACGACGCCGTGGGCAACGAATGGCAGACGTTGCTTTGCGACGCGTCCAGCCAACGGCCACCAAAACGTCCCTGTCGTCGACCATGCGCCGTCAAGGGTCAAGTGGGCAAAGATGCCGATTGGAATGGCGAGTGCGCGGCGTCGCAAGCCTCGCCGTCCGATCGTCGCCAGCATCACGGCGAAGAGCACGATGACGGCAGTCACGACGGAATGCGCTGGCCCGATCCCCTGTCGAATCAGTGCGTCGATGGGGTCGGGCAACAAAGCGCCGAGTGCGATTAGGCGATAGTCGATCGCCGGATCTCGAAAGACGACGTAGACACCGGCGATCGCCAGTGCGCCAAACCAGACAAACATCAGCGTGAAGGGAGCTTTCTATCGCAGCAGGATCGAGCCGCACTCTTCGCACTGGGCCACGACGTTGGTCGGAAGTTGGCGAAGACGGTCGAGGTCCACGGCGGAGAGTTTCATCCGACACCCCATGCACGTGCCGTGTTCGAGCTTTGCTGCGCCCACTCCCTTGTTCGATTTTCGTACGTTCTCATATGTTTCCAGAACCGAGGAATGGATCTGAGCAGCGAATGCTCCTCGCTCAGCGAACACCGAAGCAGCGGTGCTGCGAAGCGACGCCCGCTCTTCCTCGGCCTGCTTCACAAGGACGACTTGATGCGACACCAGCGCAGCGATCTCCGCTTCTGCGGTCGCAATCTGGGTGTCGAGCGGTTCGCGTTCGAGCAGCAGTTCTAACTCGCTATCTTCGAGTTCGTTGCGATGTTTCTTCAACGACGCGATGTCGGCTTCAAGAGCCTGAAGCTCACGGGTCGCCGTCACCGAACCCGAATAAAGGGACTTTGCCGCGGCGTCGATCTTGGCGTCTACTTCGTGGATCTTTCCCTCGAACTCCGCTTGGCGCACATCGAGCTTGGCAACCGCCGTTCTCGGATCTGCGATCAAAGCCTCGATAGCTTTGACCTTGGCGTCGACGTCGGAGATTTCGACGTCTAACGGCAGGTGCGATGTCCGATGGTGCAGCTGGCCGAGTTGTGAATCGCGTTCTTGCAGGGCACCGAGTGCCGCGGGATCAAAGGACTCCGACATGCTCTGAAACGTAGACGAGTTCTGACCGGGCCTGCGCCATGGACAAGGTTCGGTTCATGCGGCCGGCGGTTCCGGTGACGGACCCGGTGCCGGTGACGGCGCAGGTGGTGGTGACGGAGGAGGTGGTGCGGGCGCCGGTTCGGGGGCCGGGGCAGGGGTGACCACCACGATCGGGCCCGGGGCCGGTGTCGCAATGGGCGATGGTGACGACGCGTTATCCGATGCATCGCTCGGTCGTCGAGTCGCCGGCGCCGAAGCTGGGGTGTCGACAGCAACGCTCGTCTTCAACCGAGGACGCCTCCGCGTCGTGTTGCGCCGAGACTTCGCCTGCTTGCCCTTCGCGGCGTCGGTCGCCGCGACATCCGTTCCAAACGACAGCGTCGTCTGCTCTTCGTCCGCCGCCATCGTTCGTTCGAAGTCGAAGTTCGACGAGCAAAAGCTGGTTCCCGCACGCTTGCTCCGAGACGTCTGTGACGATGAACTCGACCGAGTCGATGCCGGCTTGGTCGTACGCTTGCGCTTCTTGACAGTCGAGTTCGTGCGGGGCGTTTCGCTCCCCCCCACGCTGAATCCGCGCCCCACAACAACGCCGGCAATCGTTGAGTTCTGTGCTTTTTTTGCTGCTTCTTTTGCAGCCTTCGCGGCGTCTTTTGCAGCCTTCTTCGACGCTCGCTCGCGGTTCCGCCTCTCCGTCTCGGCCACACGCTTGTCTTCGTTAGCCTTTCGCACAAGTGCTTCGACCGAGAGACATTCGCCGCGCGCAAACAATGATGGATCCGGTCCAACAAGCTTTACTGGGGTGTCGTCGGCGAGTTCAGCAGTCATGTAGTCGTGCCAGATCTTTGCCGGGTACGTTCCGCCAAGCACGGTGATTCCGCCGACACTGCGCATCGGGAGCTTTCTATCCGGCGCACCCATCCATACCGCGGCAGCGATCTGCGACGTGTAACCCACGAACCATGCGTCTTCGTAATCGTTCGTTGTGCCGGTCTTCCCTGCCGCCTGGTGATCACGCAGATCGGCTTCGGTACCGGTTCCACTGGTTACGACACGGCGCATCGTCCCGATCACCGTTCTGGCGATTTGGCGATCGATCACCTGCTTGTCACTGTGGTCTGCGACGAAGATTGTTTTGCCGTTGCGGTCGAGCACTTCTTCAACCATGTACGAGTGGCGTGCTTTGCCTTCTGCAGCAATGGTGGCGTAGGCCGCTGCCATCTCGATGGGACGGACTTCTTCGACGCCGAGCGCCATTGCGGGGACCAGGTCGATGTTGGTGGTGATCCCGAGACGCCTCGCAACATCAGCGACCTTGTCATAGCCAACGATGTAGGCCAATCGGGCAAATGCACAATTGTTCGACTGCACAAGCTGACGCAGGATCGTGTCGGTGGATCCCGAGCCTTCTCGAGAGTTGCTCGGCAGGTACGGGTCCGGTTGCCCGTTCGGATTCGGAATAGGACACGGTTCGCTGCCGCTGATCGTCGACTTCGGCGAGATTCCCGATTCGAGGGCCGCGATAAGTGTGAACGGTTTCCAGGACGATCCCGGCTGACGCTTGCCCTGCGTTGCAAGGTTGTACTTGTCCGTTTCGAAGCCGCGGCCCCCGACCATGGCACGAACAGCACCACTGTCGACGTCGACCGAAACCAATGCGGCGGTGAATTCATCTTGCTCGGGGACGTTCTTCGTCACTGCCTCTTCGGCCATGCGTTGCGCGCCAGGATCGAAGGTTGTGATGATCTTGAGCCCCCCGCTGAAGACTGCGTTGTAGCGATCTTTCGCAGTGTCGCCCAGTCGTACGTCGTCGAGCAGCTCCTGCTTTACCGCTTCGAGAAAGTACGTCTCGGGCTTCACCAGTCGATCGGCCGGACGGGGCATCGGGGCGCGCTTGTACTCTTCGAGTTCCTTCGGCGTGACGTGATTGAGCGACGCCATTCGCTCAAGCACAGTTGCCCGACGCCGTCGTGATCTGTCGCGAAACTTCACCGGGTCGTAGCCGGTTGGGTTGCGGATCATGCCAGCGAGAAAGGCCGACTCTCCAACATCGAGCTGCGTTACCGGCTTGGCGAAGTACCATTCCGCGGCGGCCTGTACCCCATAGGCACCCTCACCCAAGTACACGGTATTGAGGTACATCTCGAGAATTTGCGTCTTCGAAAACTTCTTCTCGAACCGGTACGAAATGAGCGCTTCGCGAACCTTCCGGTTTACGTCTTGTTTCGATGTCAGGAAGGAAAGCTTCACCAGCTGCTGCGTGATTGTTGATCCGCCCTGGGCAACGCCACCGGCCTCCACATTCGCGGCGGTCGCCCGAGCCAGCGCTCGGACGTTTATCCCGAGGTGCTTGTTGAACTGCGAGTCCTCGACGTCGAGCACCGCCTGGATCAGGTGTTGCGGCACGTCCTTGATCGACACCGGCACGCGGTTCTGCTCTCCCCTCCAGGTCGCGATCACGTTGCCGTAACGATCGAACACCTCCGAACGCACGTCGAGCGGCTTCACGGTACCGAGCTTTCCCGGCGCAAAGCTGAAGGCATAGCGCAGTTTCGCTGCGCCGACGCCGACGCCGACCAGCGAGCCCGTGAGGAGCGCCACCGAGACCCCGAGGCCAATGAAAAGTGTGATGAGCCGGAGCGCCTTGATCCCCAGCTTCTTCAACAGCTTCATCCCGCAATGCTACGAGACCTCGAGCGATACGAATCGGCAACGGCCCAACGCACGTTTTACCCCTGAGCGCCCGACCGCAACCGGAACACGACAACACTGGTCACGAGCCTGCACCGCCCGACGAGTCCGGGCCGGAATCGACGACGTCGGCGTACCCCACATCAAAACGGCGTCCCATCAGCACGCGACCACACACTCCTAGTGTCCTGACCCCGCATCAACATCACCGTCACATGGGGACGTTCGCCATCAACCGTCGAAGAGCACTCCGGGATTCAACAGGTTCGCCGGGTCGAACGCCCGCTTGATCAACAACATCGCGTCAACATCAGCGTCGCCGCGCTGTTGACGAAGCCACTTCCGTTTCGCCCGACCGATACCATGTTCCGCGCTTACGCTTCCACCGCGCTCGATCACGTCACCAAGCACGGCGTGCTCGATGGCACGTTCTTCGGGCTCGTCTCGAGCACCCAGCACGTTCACGTGCAAGTTGCCGTCGGCGATGTGTCCGAACACGTGCACGTGCGCACCCTGGCACACGGCCTCGACGAGCGCATCGATCGAGCCCTCGAACCCATCGAGCTCATGCAACGGAAGACTCACGTCGAGCTTGACCGGTATACCACGCGCACTTAGCGCCTCGGCCTGACGTTCACGCCAGTCCCATAGCGAGAGCCGCTCCCGGTCCGTCGTTGCGACCAACGCATCGGGCGACTCGCGTAGACCCGAAAGCACATCAGTAAGTGCACGTAGGTCCCGGTCCGAAAGGCCAGATTCCCCGCCGGACTCATCACGCCCCGTCACCACGTTCAAGAACAGAACCTTCTCCGTGCCGAACTCCTGAGGAGTCCCCCGCCCCAAATGGGTGGCCATCAGTTCCACGCCCTGACGTCGAATGACCTCTGCAGCATCGATGATCACACCGTGCTGTTGCAGCGCCCGCACGACACCGAGCCCCGCCCCCAACGTTGGAACCGCAATTGCCAGCGACACCATGGCCTCGCGGCCCGGAACGAGTCGGAGACGCACCGCGGTGACCAACCCAAGCGTGCCTTCGCTACCCACCAGCATCGACGCAAAATCGAACCCCGTGTTGTCCTTGAGCAGTCCCGTCATACGACGCACGACGGAGCCGTCCGCGAGGACCGCCTCGATACCGACAACCTGTGCGCGCATCATGCCGAACCGGATCACCGACATGCCGCCGGCGTTGGTTGCCACCATGCCCCCGATCGTCGCCGAGTCTCGCCCGCCCAGGTCTACCGGAAACGACAGGTCTGCGGCCGCCGCGTGCTCCTGCACCGCAGCCAATGTGACACCGGCGCCTACGGAAACCTGCATCGCGGCCCGATCGATGTCACCGAGAACATTGAGTCGGGTGGTCGAAACGATTATGGCGCCGCGCTCAGCCATGCAACCGCCTACCAATCCCGTGTTGCCGCCCTGAGGCACCACGGCGTGTCCCGCAGAAACAACGATCTTCACGACGGCTGCCGCTTCATAGGTCGAACCGGGTCGCACGACGCCAGCCGGCGACCCGACAAACCGGCGTGTCCAGTCGGTGCGAAACGACGCAAGTTGATCCGCATCGGTGATCACGTTTGACGCGCCCACCACAGTGCGCAATGCATCGAGCAGTGATCGCAACTCCGCAGAGTCCTCGTCGGCGAGGGATTCCATGGCGTCATCGTAGGGCCGACGCAAAGGCGGTCGCCGACACGGGCCGCTAGCTTGTGTCGCGTGTTCTTCCCCGAAAGTTTTCTCACTGCCTTCATTCCCAGCCCCGGAAGCGGTCGGCTCAAACTCGGTCCGCTGGTTCTGAATGCGTACGGGCTGTGCATTGCAGTCGGTGTTATCGCCGGGGTGTGGCTCGCCAACCGACGTTGGGTCGCGATGGGCGGTAGCAACGACACGATCGGTCGAGTTGCAACGTTCGCCGTCCCAGCAGGCATCATCGGCGCACGGGCGTATCACGTCATCACTGACTGGAAGTCGTTTCGTGGACGCTGGGGTGAAGTGTTCTTCGTGTGGAAGGGCGGCCTTGGGATCTGGGGTGGCGTCTTCCTTGGCGCTGTGGTGGCCTGGCTGATCGCGCGCCGACAGCACCTCGACATGGGGGCGCTCTTCCATGCCGCCGCCCCGGCGATACCGCTTGCCCAGGGAGTCGGGCGGTGGGGAAACTGGTTCAACATCGAACTCTTCGGGCGCCCGACAACGATCCCGTGGGCACTTGAGATCCCCGCTCGAAAAAGGCCGGATGGCTACGAATCGTTCGCCACGTTTCATCCGACATTTCTGTATGAATTCCTGTGGAACGTTGGGATCGTCATCGTTGTGATCGTCTTGAGTGCCTGGCTCCTCAAGCGCTTTCGGATGGGCGCGGCGTTCGCCCTCTATGTTGCGCTCTACACCTTCGGTCGATTCTTCATCGAGCGAATTCGCATCGACGACGCTTCACTGGTGGCCGGTCTTCGCGTGAACGAATGGGTTGCCGCAATCGTGTTCCTCGGCGCGATTACTACTCTTTACAAGCTTCGCCGCCCAGACACGCCGACAGGGGCTATACCGTCGCAAAACCTGACCAGTACCCCACCGGACCTACCTTCGGAGTAAACACCGGCTTCACCGACCTCAGCTCGCAGCCGCCGTCGGTCGGCGTCACCTCAGATTCGTCCCCTCCGACCGACGGAGTGACCCCGCCGATCGACACCACCCAACCAGGTCCTGACCGGTTCACGTGAGCCTCGGCACTGAAGTTCCACGATCCGACTTGCGTTGTACCAGCAGTAACCGCGGCATTGTCGAGTGCGGTCCAACTCACCTCAAGCGCACCAGAGTCAAACGTACCCGCCGGCGTCGTTACGACTTGGCGAATCGTGAGCGGCGATGGGGGCGCTTCGCCTTGAATGCTAAATCCACATATCATTCCCCGATACCCGATGCCAGTGACCTTCATCGACAGCACTTCAACCGGGGTCTCGATTGGGACGAGCGTCTCCTTCAGCGGCCGGGCTTCGTTGCGAGTCACATCGAACGCAACGGTGACCGACTTCGGTAGGTGTTGAATTGCCGGCGCGGTCGACGTCGGCGCGTCCGTCACCGCGTCCATTTCAACAGCGGAAGTCTCAACAGCGGAAGTCTCAACAGCGGACGGCTCAACCGCGGACGGCTCTGTTGTAGAACTGCATGCGCTCGCCGACAGCGCGATGGCTACGGCGGACATATATATGCGCGCTGATGACTTCTCACGGCTAGGAGAAATCATGGCAACTCTCGAAGGACCAACAAGGCCTCGTCCATAAGTCCACGATCGAGCGGGTAGCTCAACTTCTCCTTCGCGGCACCAATATCGAACCACGCCAGTTCGTCGACCTCTTCATTCGGTTCGAAGCTTGC
>JANOYY010000151.1:0-53659 GCA_031429095.1 Acidimicrobiia bacterium
TGGCGGAGCGCTCCTCGTCTTGACATTCCTTCAAGTTCTGCCCGTGTCGGTACGACGCCGCAACGCTGTGCCTCCGACCAAGCTTGGGAGGCCAGCCCGGCAGCCGGATTGACGCGGAGAACACCCCTTCGAGGCGATCGATCATTTCAAGCAGACGACGTTCGTCGAAGGGCAACCGTGCGTCGGAAAGGGTCATGGTACCGGTGAGATTGGTTCCCAGGATGGGGTGGTGATGAAACGAAAACGTTCGTGGTCCGATTCGGGTACCGGTGCGTGCTTTGCGCGAAAACAGACCCACGTGTTCATCGTAGGTGTCGTCGTGACCCCAGCCGCTCGCGCCTAATCTTCGAAGTCACGCAGACGTTTGGGTACGGAGTCTGCACCCACCGCAGAGGAAACCAAAAATGAAGTTCGAACATGTTGCCCGCCTCGACGGAAGAGTTGCGCTGATCACCGGCGCCGCCGGTGGCATGGGACTGGTCGCTGCCCAACTCTTTGCCCAACAGGGTGCGCAGGTGATGATTGCCGACTTCAACGAAGCGGGAGCGGCCGCGGCCGCTGCGGAGATCGTGGCGAGCGGTGGCCAGGCCGCATCGGTAGGTGGCAACGTGGCATCGTCGGCGGACGTCGAAAAGATCGTCGCCGCAACGGTGGCGGCGTTTGGCGGACTTCATGTCCTCTACAACAACGCGGGCATCATGATGGTCGACGACGACAACCCGGTATCCACATCGGAAGACGTTTGGGACCGTACCTTCGACGTGAACGCCAAGGGGGTGTTTCTCTGCCTGAAACATGCCATTCCGGCGATGCTGTCCAGCGGCGGCGGGTCGATCATCAACGTGGCGAGCTTCGTGGCTCACATGGGTGCGGCAACGCCTCAGATCGCGTATACGGCCACGAAAGGAGCGGTCCTCTCGATGACCCGCGAGGTTGCCGCCATCTACGCACGGCAGGGAATTCGGTGTAACGCACTGTGCCCTGGTCCGGTGGGTACGCCGCTCCTGGCTGAGTTGTGGAGCGACCCGGCGCGCAAGGCTCGGCGGGTTGTCCACATTCCTATGGGTCGGTGGGCAGAAGCCGAAGAGCTCGCCCGAGCAGCACTGTTCCTTGCCTCGAACGACTCGTCATACATGACGGGACAGTCGCTGATCGTGGATGGTGGCATCGTAAGTTCGTATACGACGCCCGAGTGACTTGGCGAGCCGTGGTTGCTAGAGGCCCCTCGCTGTGCGTCGTTCGCCACGGTGACGGACCCACCGAACAACTTCGATAAGGGCGGTCACACCCATGGCGCAGGCAAATGCGAGTACGAGCGCAACGGTGTGGTTGTCCTTGAACCGGTCGCCGAACACATATCCCAAAACGGCGGCGTAGGTTGCCCAGACCATCGAGGCCAAAGCCACGAAGACCCGAAACCTGCGCCGCGGCTGACCGGTGAGTCCCGACGCGAGCGTTACGACGGTTCGACCGCCGGGAATGAATCGTGCGGTGAGCAGGAGCGTCCCACCGCGCTTGGCAAGCTGCGTTTTGGCCCAAAACATCCGCTTTTCGGTCTTTGGATTGCGCGCCGATCTGCGTTCGATTCGAGGGCCGAACCGCGCCCCGATTTCGTAGCCGAGGTTATCGCCGCAAAATGCGCCCGCCGCCCCCATGACGATGACAATCGACAACAACAGCTTGTTCTGACCGGCGGCAATGCCACCGAGAATTACTGCGGTTTCGCTCGGGGCGATCGGAACTATCGAGTCGAGAAACGCGACCGCGAAAATGACGACGTAGAAGGTAGGGCTGGTCGATACCGTTTCCAGCCAGTTGGTAAGGCTGATGAGCGCCCCCTCGTTGGCTTTCAGCGCGATGTCGACAGCCAGGAACCACATGGCATTCGACGCTAGCTGCCGAATCGGTGGTGCCGGGTGCACTCGCCCGACGCTGGGGAAAACACGTCTGAGGACGCGTTTGTGTTCGTGATCTGTTCGCTATCTGTAGTGGAGAAGCAGGTTATCGCTGGAAATGCTAGAAATCGACGAGCACCACCACGTGCGCCACACCGACCCAACGAGGGAATTCATGACTACTGGAACCGACGCCGATCGCGACCGCCTGCACGAACTGGGGTACGCACAGGAACTTCACCGCGGAATGGGAACGTTCTCGAACTTTGCGATCAGCTTCTCCATAATTTCTGTGCTGGCCGGCGCACTGACCAGTTTCTCGTTGGGGATGTTTGCTGGTGGCCCGCGAGTCATCATCCTCGGATGGATCATCGTCGGTATCGGCGCCCTGGCCGTGGGCGCAGCGATGGGTGAAATTTGCTCGGCATACCCGACCGCCGGCGGTCTTTACTTCTGGTCGGCCAAGTTGGCCAAGCGCAACGGTCCACGCTGGGCCTGGTTCACGGGCTGGTTCAACCTGGTGGGTCAAATCGGCGTCATTGCGTCGGTTGACTGGGCACTGGCCAACTATGTCCTGTACTCGCTCAAGTTGCTTGGCTTGGATGGCCTCCGGCCGACCAAGTGGACTGTGTACGTGACATTCCTTGTGCTCCTAGCGATTCATGGCCTATTGAACACTTTTAACGTGAACTTAGTGAAAAAGCTTGGCGACATAAGCGTGTGGTGGCATGTGGTTGGTGTCGTGGTGATTATCGTCGCACTTCTTGGCGCTGGCAAGAACGGCGTCGGCACGACAGGGATCTTCGACTTCAAGAACGGCACCGGCTGGAGCTTTCCGGGCTCCGGGCTCTATGTCGGTTTGGTTGGTCTGCTGCTCGCCCAGTACACGATCACCGGTTTTGATGCTTCGGCTCACGTAAGCGAAGAGACAACCGATGCGGCACGAAATGCACCCAAAGCAATCGTTCGGTCGATCTGGATTTCTGCAGTTGCCGCGCTGCTGTTGAACTTCGTGATGCTTATGGCGATCCCTAAGGGCAAATATGATGAGATTGCTGCGACTGGAGTGCTTGCAGGTGCGACAGTCTTCACGGCGTCCATCGCGGGCTTCCTCGGTAAGCTGCTCGTGATCATTGCCACCGTGGGCCAGTTTTTTTGTGGCATGGCCTCGGTAACGGCAAATAGCCGAATGGTCTACGCCTTTTCGCGCGACAACGGCCTTCCGGGCTCGAACCTCTGGCACCGAATCAATCCGAGAACCCGCACACCGACGAACTCCGTATGGCTCGGCGTCGTGCTTTCGGCGTTGGCCGGGGCTCTCACGCTTATCTCGACGAAGAAGGGGATCCCGGTGGCATTCTTCGCGTTGACGTTGATGTGCGTCATCGGCCTTTACATCAGCTACGTCATTCCCGTCTTCCTCCGTCTCCGCAACCCTGATTTCAAACAGGGCCCCTGGAACCTCGGGTCGCGGAGCATGCTGGTGGGCTGGTTCGCTGTTGTCTATGTCGCAGCGATCTGCGTGATCGGGTTCCTACCCCAGTTCGTGCCGTGGAACAAGTGGGAGACAGCAAACCTCACGTTCCCGGTCGTCGGAGGAATTGCAGTTCTGGTTGCCCTCTGGTGGGCGGTCTCGGCCAAGAAGTGGTTCACGGGCCCCAAAGTGCAGGGAACCAAGGAAGAGCTCATGGCAATCGAACGAGAGTTGTCCAGCATTATCTAACGCTGTGCGAAAACACGCGTAGTTTGTGACCGGCCCTCACGGGCCGGTCGCTGCTGTTGTTGGCCTTGACCATCGATTCGTCCAGGAGATTGCTATGTCTGCATTTGATCGTCCGATCCGACGCCCTGCCGGATTGATAGGCGTCGAAGAGATAACCGATGCGGTCGACCGGCGGGAAATCGACACTGTGCTCGTCGTGTTTCCCGATCTTGCGGGTTCCTGGAAGGGCAAGCGAATGACCGGGAACTTTTTCCTCGACGACACGCTTCACCATGGGATTGAGGCCTGCAACTACTTGATTGCTACCGACGTCGAGATGAACGTCTTGCCCGGTTACCGGTATGCGAACTGGGAGGCGGGCTACGGCGACATGCGTTGCGTGCCTGACCTGGCGACGATGCGTACCGTCTCATGGTTGGAAAAAACCGCCATGGTCATCTGCGACATCGTCGACGAGCACGGTGTGCCGGTGGAGGTGTCGCCGCGTCAGATCCTGAAGCGACAACTCGCTCGTGCGGCTGCACATGGGTACAGCGTGAAGACCGGTGCCGAGCTTGAGTTCTTCTTGTTCCGCGAATCCTTTGAGGGTGCCGCCGCAAAGGGATACCGAGACCTCACTCCGGACTCCAACACCATTCAGGATTACCACATCCTGCAAACCACCAAGGACGAGCATCTGATCCGAGCGATTCGCAACGGCATGGAGGCCGCGGGTGTGCCAATCGAATGTTCGAAGGGCGAAGCCGGATTCGCCCAGCATGAAATCAACCTTCGCTATACCGATGCGCTGGAGATGGCCGATCGACTGTCGATCTACAAGAACGGCGCGAAGGAGATCGCCGCGCTGGCCGGCCGGGCAATCACGTTCATGGCGAAGTACTCCATGAACGACGTTGGCAGCTCCTGTCATATTCATTCGAGCATTTGGGATGGCGAAGGCGATCACAGCCTCGTGGCTGGCGAAGGCGGTCCCGTCGGCATGTCGAAGTTGTTCAGCCACTACCTCGCCGGGAACTTGGCAACCGCGCAGGAGTTTTCGTGGCTGTTCGCTCCGACGGTCAATTCCTACAAGCGCTACCAACCGGGGTCGTGGGCGCCAACGGCGATTGCATGGGGTACCGACAATCGGACGTGCGGGTTTCGCATGGTGGGCCACGGTCAAGCGATGCGCGTTGAAACCCGTGTGCCGGGGGCCGATGCCAATCCATACCTCGCCTTCGCCGGAGTAATTGCGGGTGGGCTGCATGGCATCGAGAATCAGCTCGAATTGGAACCAGCCTTTGTTGGCAATGCCTACGAATCGAAGTCTGTGACCCGAATCCCCTGGAACATCGTGGAAGCAATCGAGCGGCTGGAGGCGAGCGCCGCAGCTCAGGCGGCGTTCGGCGACGACGTGGTGCATCACTTCCTCACCACGGCCAAGCACGAGTGGATGCAGTTCAACAAGACGGTGACCGATTGGGAGCTTCGCCGAAATTTTGAACGCTGGTAGCCCCGCAGCGCACGCTCGTGGAAAACTAGCGTTGTGTCGCGTCCACTGATTGCCATTTCGTCTCGACCACGTCGCCCCGGCGATGTCCGGGGGTGGCCGACGACCGAAGCCGCGGCGGTCCAATACACCTATCTGGAGTCGTTGTGGCGGGCCGGGTGCGACGAAGCAATCGTGGCTCCGAGAATCAGGTCAGTGGCCGAGGCCCGAGCGTATCTCTCGCGCATCGACGGCCTCGTCTTGGTGGGCGGTGGCGACATGGACCCTGCCCTCTTCGGGCAGGAGCGGCACCCGAACGTGTACGACGTTGAGCCACACTCCGACGCGTTGGAGTTGGCACTGGCGAAAGCGGCGTTTGAAATGGGGAAACCGTTTCTCGCCATCTGCCGGGGGATGCAGGTCCTGAACGTTGCGCTTGGCGGGACGCTCCACCAACACATCACCCGAGAGCCCGGGTTCGCTGAACACGGGGACCCGGCCGAAGGCAAGGCGATGCACGCCGTTCACATCGATGCGGGGTCGCTGCTGTCCAAAGCGATCGGTGGGGAATCGGTCATCGAGGAGTGTTGGAGCTTCCACCATCAGGCCATCGACGAGTTGGCTCCCGGGCTTCTCGTAAGTGCACGTACATCTGACGGGGCGATAGAAGGAGTAGAACGTGCCGATGTCATGGAAGGTTGGTTGATTGGGGTGCAGTGGCATCCCGAGCGGACCAGTCACCGTGATCCGGCCCAGCAGGCGCTCTTCAACGAGTTGGCGGTGCAGGCGTCGCAGTAGGGCGATCAACGTCGAGGGAGTCGTGAAGTGCCTAGTAGAAGCCGTCTCGACGGGCGTAACGCTCGGCACGGGCTCGGTCGTATGCGTCGGCATCGAACTCGGGAGCTTCGCGGACCGCTCGTAGGATTTCGCCGTTTGTTGCGAAGCAACTCCGCTCGACGAAGCCGACCGGGTTCCACAGATCAGAGCGCAGAAACGCTTTTGAGCATTGTGTGTAGGCCAGATCGATCGACACGACGATGCCGAGTCGAGGCACTTTGCCCTCAAGGCTCGACGGTGCCAGCAGTTCCCGATCGGTTGTCAGCAATGCGCGGCCGTTGACCCGAAATGTGTCGGTGACGCCCGGGACTATGAAGAGAAGGCCGACGTGGGGATTCGCAATGATGTTGCGGAGCGAATCGGCGATCTTGTTTCCGGGACGCTCTGGAATGAGCAGAGTTCGGTCATCGATTATGCGCACGAAACCGGGAGGATCACCTCGGGGGCTTACGTCGCAGTTACCGTGAGCATCGGACGTTGCGAGACACACGAACGGGGAACGCTCGATGAATGGGCGGGTAAGTTCGTTGAGCCGAGTGCTGATCTTTGCCGTCACGGCCTCGGCGGGGTCGCCGAGCAGTTCGTTCAGTTCAGCAACCGTCCTTATCTCCATGCTGCGACCTTAGCGACCCCGTGCCACGAAATACTTGGCTTTTGGATGGTGGCAGATGATGGCGCTGGTCGTTTGTTCGGGCTGGTATTGCCAGCTGGTGTCTTCTCCGCACGTGATGCCGATTCGGTCGGCGCCGAGTAGATCGGCGACCTTTGCGTTGTCTTCGAGATCGGGGCACGCAGGGTATCCCCACGAGTAGCGACCGCCCCTATATTGCTGGCGGAACAGACCGGCGAGTGACGGACCGTCTTGATCGCCATATCCCAGTTCTTCGCGTATGCGACGGTGCCAGAGTTCGGCAAGGGCCTCGGCCATTTCCACGCCGAGACCGTGAAGCAGGAGGTAATCAGTGTACTTATCGTGTTTGAAAAGCTTGGCCGCTTGGCTGCTTATCGCTTCGCCCATAGTGACGATGTGGAACGTTGCGTAGTCCGCTCTGGTCGGCGAGAAGAAGTCAGCAATGCAAAGGTGCGGCACCTCCGTTTGACGGGGGTAGGAAAACCGTGCTCGTTCCGTGGTTCTGGTGTCGTCGGTCCAGATCACGAGGTTGTTTCCATCGGAGTTGGCGGCAAAGTGGCCGTACACAACCTGAGGAACCAGCAGATCTGACTCTCGTGCGATCGCAAACTGCTCACGAAGCGTCGGCCGTATGCGCGCTTTGAACTGCTCATCGGTTTCCATGATGCCGTCCACTGACTCGGGTCGAAACTGCCACTGGTTTCGAAAGAGGGCGGTTTCGTTGATGAAGGCAGCAATCTCGTCGAGTGCGATCCCCTTGACGACCCGCGAGCCGACGAACGGCGGAGTAAAAAGCTCGTTGTCGTCGTCGACCTCGGGCGAACGGGTCGGAATCGAAAGTGGATCAATCTCAGGTTTGGCCGCTCGGGCTGGTAGGTCGCGGCCTCCGAGCGTACGGCCGAACTCCTGATCAGTTGGTTCCGTTCCGCGTTTCATCGCCATCAAGCGATCCAAGGTGTGCATGCCTTCGAAGGCGTCCTTGCCATAGAAGACCCGGCCCTCGTAGATCTTGCGCAGATCACGCTCCACATAGGTGCGAGTCAGCGCAGCGCCGCCCAGAAGCACCGGAAGGTCGCAGAGCCCGCGAGCGTTGAGTTCTTCCAGGTTCTCTCGCATGATGAGCGTCGATTTCACCAGGAGCCCGCTCATGCCCAGTGCGTCTGCTTTGACCTGCTGAACCTTTTCGATCATCTCGGCAATGTTCACCTTGATGCCGATGTTGTGCACCTCGTAGCCGTTGTTGGTCAAGATGATGTCGACGAGGTTCTTCCCGATGTCATGGACATCACCCTTGACAGTGGCCAGGACGACGCGCCCTTTTCCGCCGTCGGTCGCGGCCGCCATGTACGGTTCGAGGTAGGCGACGCAACGTTTCATCGTTTCGGCGGACTGGAGCACAAACGGAAGCTGCATCTGACCCGAGCCGAACAATTCGCCGACGACTTTCATACCCGCCAGGAGGTGATCGTTGATAATGCTGAGCGGAGCAATTCCCTCGGTCATCGCCCGATCCAGATCGGGTTCGAGGCCGTCGCGGTCGCCGTCGATGATTCGCTGCGCGAGAATCCGTCCCACGGACCAGTCACTGCGATCCTCTTTTTTCGCCTTGACGGAGGTCACGTTTTCGAACTGTTCCAGAAGCTTGCGAAGCGGGTCGTATCCCGTTGTGGCATCGACCCGGTTGTAGATCAAGTCGAGACAGACCTCCTTTTGCTCTTCAGGGATTTTGTGAAGAGGCAGGATTTTCGAGGCATGGACGATTGCCGAATCCAGGCCCGCCTCGACGCATTCATGGAGGAAGACCGAGTTGAGCACGACACGTGCGGCGGGTTTGAGACCGAAAGACACGTTGGAAACGCCAAGCGTGCACGATGCGCCGGGAAGCTCGGCTTTGATACGGCGGATTGCGTCGATCGTTGCCTTTGCATCGTTGCGTAGGTCGTCGTCGCCAGTTGAGAGGGGAAACGTCAGTGCGTCGAAAATCAGATCTGTAGGGTGAATGCCGTAGCGTTGCGTCGCTATGTCGTAGATGCGGTGAGCAATCTCCATTTTCCATTCGACATCGCGAGCCTGCCCTCGTTCATCGATAAGTAGACATATCACTGCGGCGCCGTATTCTCCGGCGAGGTTGAACACGCGATCAAGCCGGGAACCGGGAGCCTCGCCGTCTTCGAGGTTCGCGGAGTTGAGAATCGCCTTTCCGCCGATCCATTGGAGCCCGGCTTCCATAACCTGAGGTTCGGTGGAGTCAAGAACGAGCGGAGCGGCTGCCTGCGTAGCGATGCGCTGCGCAATCTGGTTCATGTCGACAGTGCCATCGTGGCCGACATAGTCAACGCAGACGTCGAGCACATGGGCACCTTCCTTGACCTGCTCGCGGGCGATGGCGGTACATGTGTCCCAGTCCTCAGCGAGCATGGCATCGCGGAATGCGCGGGAGCCATTGGCATTCGTACGTTCACCTATGACAAGAAACGAGTTGTCTTGCTTGAAAGGAACATGGCTGTAAAGCGAAGCGGCGCCGGGCTCGCGGCGCGGCGTTCGCTGAGGAGCCTCCAGCCCGGAGACGGCAGCGACGACGGCGCGCAGGTGTTCGGCGGTCGTGCCGCAGCACCCCCCGACGATGCCCACGCCGAATTCCTTTACGAAACGCTGGTGATGCTCAGCGAGGCCCGCCGGGCCGAGGTCATAGTGCATCTTCCCGTCGACAATGCTCGGTAGTCCGGCGTTGGGGAGACAGGAGATGGGGACCTGTGAGTACTCGCCGAGATGACGGAGGTGCTCGCCCATTTCGACAGGGCCTGTCGCACAATTCAGCCCGATGACATCGACCCTCATTGCTTCGATGGCCGTCAGCGCGGCACCAATTTCTGTTCCCGGCAGCATGCGGCCGGTGAGTTCCATCGTGACCTGTGCTTGGATCGGGATCTGTCGCCCGAAAGCGCGCATAGCTTTTCGACAGGCGATCACTGCAGCTTTGAGTCCCAGTAGGTCAAACGCCGTTTCGATCAGGAAGAGGTCTACGCCGCCGGCGAGGAGAGCGTGGGCCTGAACCTCGTAGGCGTCTCGAAGGTCGGCGAAACGGATTTGCCCCAGCGACGCCATCTTGGTGCCCGGCCCGATGGATCCGGCGACGAAGCGCTTTCGGTCGGCGGTCGAATATGAATCGGCAACCTCGCGTGCGATCTGCGCGCCGGCCAGGGTCAATTCATAGGCGCGCTCAGCAATATTGTATTCGCCCAGAGGCACTGCGAAGGAACCGAAGGTATTCGTCTCCACGACATCGACGCCGACGTCGAAGAACGAACTATGCAGCCCTGCGACCGCGTCAGGGCGAGTGATCTGCAACATCTCGTTGCAGCCTTCGAGACTGGGACCGCCAAAGTCATCAGCCGTCAGATTCATCATCTGTAGGTTTGATCCGGCGGCACCGTCGAAGACCACGACGCGTTCGTCCGTGGCCTCGAGGTAGGGGGAGACGAATGTCGATTCACTATGTCGAGACATGTCAGGAGACCTTTGGAGAGATAGGCGAGGCTGTTATTCGAAGACGTGGTGACGTGACGAATTGCACTCCGTCTGGGGTGGTCTCCTGACCTCCGCCAACCCCACTGCCGGTACTCGGTTGCCCAAGTAGCCAGATGGTGTCTCGGCCCGATACGGAACGTGCTCTTTGCGGGAGAACTTCAGCGCTGATAGTAGTCGGTAAGGGCCGGTTCTCGTCAACAGCCACTCGGTGTGAGATATCGGTTCAGGTCAATTCGGAGAACGCTGTTGCGAAGAACGCCGGGGAGTAACCTCGCTGTTGCTCATGAAGATCTACACGCGTAAAGGCGACGACGGCACAACGGGCCTCTACTATGGAGGGCGGGTCCGCAAAGATGACCCGGCACCGGCCGCGTATGGCGACGTTGACGAAGCCCAGGCGGCGATTGGCATGGCTCGAGCGCAAGCGCGTACGCAACCGGAGGGAGTCGGCGGTGAGCTGGACTCGATGCTGATCGGGCTTGAGCGCGATCTCTGGGTTCTGATGGCCGACTTGGCGACCGAGGCATCCAATCGCGACAAGTTGGTTTCAGGAGCGAGTCGGGTGAACGAGGCGATGGTCGAAAAACTCGAACACCTCATCGACGATTTGAGTGGTCGATTCGAACTCCCGAAGGAGTTCGTTGTGCCCGGTCAAAACAAGATCGCCGCCTCTCTCGACGTCGCTCGGACGGTGGTACGACGCGCCGAGCGAACGTCGCTTGCTGCCGTAGCCGACGAATCGCTCGTGCTCACCTATCTCAACCGACTCTCTGATCTTCTTTGGACCATTGCCCGTTGGCAGGAGCACGGAGCAACCCTACCCAGCCGCTCCGTCGATTCGTGACGAAGAGCTACCAGACACGCGTGTTCACTGATACGCCGCACAAGACCCCCCCGAAAGGCCACCAATATGCCGCTCAATGTGACGATTCAACTAGCCGCTGCCGCGCCCCGCGGGGCAGCAGTAGGCATCGGTGTTGTGTCGACGTCGAAGGGGCCACAACTCCCGGCCGGGTTGTCGATGAGCGCTTCGGCTTTGAAAGGGCGCGGATTCGATGCCAAATTGGGGCAGACGCTGGCGCTTGTCGGTCGAGGCGCGACGCAGATTCTGGTCGGGCTCGGCGACACGGCGTCGCTCACCGTCGATTCGTTTCGGACCGCGGCAGCGGCTCTGGGCCGTGCGAGTTACAACGAACAATCACTGGCCACGGCGCTCATCGATGCGGCCCCGGGTCGACTTGACCGGGCGGCCGTAGCGCAGGCCGTTGCGGAAGGTTTATTGCTCTCGACCTATAGTTTCACGCCGTACAAGTCGAAGTCTTCGAATCGCCCGCTCGCCCAGGTGTTCCTGACCGGGCGTCGTGGACGTATCGCCGCACAGGGCGTCGCAACCGGCCAACTGGTCGCCGAAGCAGTTGCAATGACGCGGGACCTGGTCAACGAACCGGCCATGACCTTGACGCCTCGCCACTTTGCCGATCTCGCAACAACTGTCGCTTCGACACACGGCATCGAGGTGGTGGTCTGGGATGAGAACGACATCGAACGAGAGCGTCTCGGCGGCCTGCGCGGAGTGAGCCTCGGCAGCAACGAACCGCCTCGATTGGTCAAAATGACGTACACGCCCAAAGGCGCCTCGAAAGCGAAGATTCCCACGATCGCGCTGGTCGGAAAGGGCATTACGTTCGACTCCGGTGGCTTGTCGCTCAAGCCAAACGATGGCATGTTGACGATGAAATGCGATATGGCTGGTGCCGGTGTTGTCCTCGGAGTGATGTCGATTCTCACGCGCCTTGCGCCGAACTGCCGAGTCATCGGTTATCTATGCATAACCGAGAACATGCCTGGACCTTCGGCCTTCAAGCTGCTCGATGTGCTCACTGCCCGGAACGGCAAGACGGTGGAGATTCACAACACTGATGCCGAAGGTCGTCTGGTGCTGATGGACGGCTTGTCGTTGGCTGCGGAAGACAACGCCGATGCGATTATCGACCTTGCGACACTCACCGGCGCTGCGATCGTGGCTCTTGGAAATGACATGTGTGCATTGCTTTCCAACAATCCGGCGTTTCGAACCCAAATTCTCGATGCTGCTGAGCGCGCCGGTGAGGACATGTGGCATCTCCCGCTCTATAAGAAGTATCGCAAGCATCTCGATTCCCCTATCGCCGACATGAAGAACATCGGCTTACCGATGCAGGCCGGCACCATCGTCGCGGCATTGTTTCTGGAGGAGTTTGTGGACGGTCGGCCCTGGGCCCACCTCGATATTGCAGGACCTGCTTTCACTTCGAACGATGAGGGTCTGATCACGCGTGGCGGTACCGGATTTGGTGTTCGGACGCTCGTTGAGACCATTATGAACTTCAAGACACCATCGTCGAAGTAAGCCTCGTCTCGAAGCTTTCGGTTGTAAGAGGAGAACACTATGTCCACTGATCGTTTTGCATCGGGTTCGAATCCAGAGTTGGATCTGGGCAGTATTGGCCTATGGCATGGTGGGGTCGACGCTGTTTCCTCATCGGAAGTAAACGACGCTGCCCAGGAACTTGAGGAGATTGGGTTCCGATCGCTGTGGTTGGCCGAGGCGGTGGGACGAGATCCCTTCGTTGCGGCGGCGAACATACTCGGTGCCACCAAGGGCCTGAAGATCGCAACCGGAATTGCCAACATCTACGCCCGGGACCCGATGACGATGAACGCCGGGCAACAGACCCTTGCCGAGGCGTATCCCGGCCGCTTCCTGCTCGGCTTGGGTGTATCGCACGGTCACCTTGTGGCCGGTGTCCGGAAGCACGACTACTCCAAGCCCTACAGCTACATGGTCGAGTTCCTCGAAAAGATGGACAGGAGTCTGTTTATGGCGACGGGCCCTGCGACGAAACCAGCTCGTGTTCTTGCAGCGCTGGGACCGAAAATGCTCCAGCTATCGGCGACGCAGGCGCACGGAGCGCACCCCTACTTCACCACGCCAGATCACACGCACAGTTCACGTCAGATCCTCGGTCCGGATGCTCTCTTGGCTCCCGAGCAGATGGTGGTTCTTGAAACGGATGCGGAGAAAGCGCGCACGATTGCGCGTCGTGGCATGAAGATCTATCTGGGCCTACCGAATTACTGGAACAATCTCCTCCGACTCGGATTCACCGAAGACGATCGAGCCGATGGTGGGTCGGACCGACTGGTCGATGCAATCGTTTCGTGGGGCAGGATCGACACCGTCGTGTCTCGGATTCGCGAGCACCACAGTGCGGGAGCCGACCATGTTTGTGTACAGGTCTTGGCGGAAGGCAACGCCCTGCCGCGTCGAGAGTGGCGTGAACTGGCAAACGCCATTCGCTCTTAATTGATGAAGTGCGCGGCACACCCCGAAGCGTCAGCAGCAGTTCGCCTTCGTTTGACAAGGCGTACACAAGTTTTCATTTCGTAACGGCCACCTGGCCTACCGTACTTCGGTGCGTGTAGGGGCCAGCCGTTGGAGACTCGAAATTGCGGAGCGGGCGTCTGACGCGCCGGCCCGTAGACTTGGCGAGATGGCGAGGACCATGCTGGGCCTGCCTTCCGGGGAGGTCGAGGGGATCGAGAAGACAGAACTCTTTCTCGTCGATCGTGACCTCTCGGACTCCGAACGCCAGCTTCTTTGTGGGTCGATTGTTGACCGACATACGCAAGTGGGGACCTGGTATCAGCTCGATGAGTCTGGCGCGGCAGAGCATGTTGGTGCCCACGACGTCGAGATTGCGCTGCGACCCGGGGTAACCGACCCGTTTGGTGAGGCATTCGCCCAGGCGGCAGAAATCCTTGGCCTGGCGCCGCTTCGAGCGCGGTCCGGTGCTCGGTTCCGTTTTCACGGCGCGGGTCAGGAGTCACCGAGCGTCGAAACAGTCCGGCGTGTCGCGGAGTCGCTCCTGCGCAACGACATCGTCGATGAGATGGCCGTCGGTGGTCCGATCTCGGCGCGGTTCATCGAAGCTGTGCGCAACGATGCTATCGAGGTCGTGGCGATTCGCGGGGCCGATGACTCGGCCCTCGCTACGATGTCGAAGGAACGTGGGCTTGCGCTCGATCCAGCCGAGCTGGTGGCGGTTCGCGACTTCTTCGAGAAGCTCGACCGCGATCCAACGGACGCAGAGATCGAGACCATCGCACAGACGTGGAGCGAGCACTGCTCGCACAAAACATTTCGTGCGCATATTACTTGGGAGGACGGCACACCAGTCGAGCCGCTCCTGAAGCAGCTTCGGCGGTCCACCGACGCAATCGCTGCGCCGTGGGTCAAGTCGGCGTTCGTCGATAACGCCGGCATCATCGAGTTCGATCCCGACTTCGATATTGCGGTCAAGGTCGAGACCCACAATCACCCATCGGCCGTCGAGCCATTCGGTGGGGCAAACACCGGGGTGGGCGGAGTGATCCGCGACGTTCTGGGTGTTGCCGCTGATCCGATTGCCGTAACCGACGTGTTGTGTTTCGGTCCGCTTGACACCAAACCCGAGGCTCTTCCCGACGGGGTCCTGCACCCTCGGCGAATCCGAGATGGCGTCATCGCAGGCATCGCCGACTACGGCAACAAAATGGGTCTGCCGACGGTCGCCGGCGCAATTGCCCACCAGTACGGCTTCATTGCAAACCCATTGGTCTTTGCTGGATGCATAGGTCTGCGACCCTCAACTCTTGTCCTCACCGGACAGCAACCCGGCGACCGAATCGTGGTGATCGGCGGTGCGACCGGCCGCGATGGTATCCGCGGAGCAACCTTCTCGTCGGCGACCATGGATGCGACGACTGGTGATGTCGCCGGTGCCAGTGTCCAGATCGGTGACCCGATCATCGAAAAGCTCGTTGCCGATGTGTTGCGCGAAGCACGCGATGGCGTTGGTGGCGTGCTCTTCACTGCTCTCACTGACTGCGGCGCTGGCGGATACTCTTCGGCCATCGGAGAGCTTGCTGCTGAGCTCGGCGCTGATGTGAACCTCGACAGCGCACCAACCAAGTACCCGGGCCTGGCCCCCTGGGAGATTTGGCTTTCCGAGGCCCAGGAGCGAATGGTGTTGGCCGTCCATCCGCGCAACGTAGCCGCGCTTCGAAGCATTTGCGACGATCACGGCGTCGTGTTGGCCGACCTTGGAGAGTTTCGCGCCGATGGGCAACTCAGGGTTCGCCGATCGGGTCAGTTGATCGTCGACCTCCCCGGTCTGTTCCTCCACGACGGTCGCCCACCGCGATCGATGACCGCAGCACGGTCCTCGGCTCCAGCGTCGAACAATTACCGAAATGCTTCATCCGTCATCGCTTCTGCGGAACCACTACTCTTTCGTCTGCTATCGCACCCCGACGTGCGATCGAATGAAGACGTAGTTCGTGGCTACGATCACGAAATCCTCGGTGGGACCATCGGGCGGCCGTACCAGGGGGCGGCCGACGATGGGCCAGCCGATGCAGCTGTCGTGGCACCGCTGATTGCCCGTTCGGGTCGCGGTCTGGCGATCGGCATCGGAATGAATTGCCGCACCGGGGCGATTGACTCGCGGCGAATGGCCGAGGCAGTGGTCGACGAGGCCATACGAAACGTTGTTGCCGTCGGTGCCGATCCTGATCGGATAGCGCTACTCGACAATTTCTCATGGGGCGATCCGCGCCGACCAGAAACACTCGGACGACTCGTCGACGCGGTGGAGGGATGCGTTGCGGCGGCGAACATTCACCGAGCACCGTTTGTATCCGGGAAGGACTCCCTGAACAACGAGTACGCCGCCGCAGACGGGCGCCGTCGTTCTATACCTCCGACGCTCGTGATCACGGCGCTTGGTGTTGTACCCGATGCGTCGAAGATGATCACGAGCGACGTCAAAGCACCCGGGAACATGCTCGTTCTGGTCGGTGAAACGCGCGATGAACTACGGGGGAGTGTTCTCGATGCCGTCCTCGGTCTCGACGGTCCGGGGTCGGTACCGGGGCCCGATGCTGAAGCGCCCATGCGCTATCGGGCCATCCACACTGCTATGGCCGACGGGCTGGTCGTATCTGCGCACGACGTTGGTGAGGGTGGCATCGTGGTGGCGGCGGCTGAGATGTCGATTGGCGGGCGCCTGGGCATCGCGATCGAGCTGACGGCAACAGGTCCTGACGCACTCTGCGTCGAAATGTTTTCTGAGTCGTGTGGACGCCTTCTCCTCGAGGTCCGGCCCGAACAGAGTGCAGAGATATGTGCCCGTACGAATGGAATGGTGGTCGGAAAGATTCTTGACGAACCGAAATTCATATGTAGAGCCGGTGACGATGTGGTGATCGACGTTTCGGTCGCTCAGTTGGTTGATGCGTGGCGCGGGCACGTCGATCACGCCCGAATCTCCAACACCGAAGGCGGGTCACGATGAATCCGACCGCACTTATTATTCGTGCACCTGGAACCAACCGGGACCACGATGTGGCACACGCGCTGTCTCTGGCGGGGGCGTCGACGACATCGCTTTCGCTGTCGTCGTTGTGTGCACAGCCCAAGGTCCTCGATGACGTTCAGATCGTCGTCTTGGCCGGAGGATTTTCATACGCGGACGCCCTCGGTGCCGGGGCGCTTGCTGGGTTGCAGTTGGATCGGTCGGCGGGCGATGGGCTACGAAAATTCGTCGCCTCAGGCCGTCCGATCCTGGGCATTTGCAACGGGTTCCAGATGTTGGTTCGTTCGGGACTGCTACCCGGCTCGCTGAGCCGCAACGAGGCTGGCAACTTTGTGTGTGCGTGGGTCACGCTAGAGGCCCCGTCCACGAGCCGCTCGATCTGGACGTCTTCGCTTGAGGGGCCGATCGAGTGCCCGGTCGCTCACGGTGAAGGGCGTTACCTGGCAAGCGATGAAGTAGTAGGTTCACATACCGCATTGCGCTACGTGAACCAGACTAACCCAAACGGGTCATCAGGTGATGTGGCGGGAGTGACCGACGAATCCGGTCTCATTCTTGGTCTGATGCCCCATCCCGAGAACCATGTGCTTGAGCGTCAACATCCGCGATGGCATCGACGCGAGCAGCAGGGGCTGGCCCGAAGCTTGTTCGATGCCGGTGTTGCGCATATCCGGGCGAGAGGCTGAGCGTGTCCGCGACACCATCGAGCGTCCTCGACGATATTGTGCTTCCGTTGGAACAACGTCGTGAAGGCAAGGTGCGTATTAGCTACGCACTTGATGGCGATCGGCGCGTGTTCATCACCACCGATCGTCTGTCGGCGTTTGACCGGGTTCTCGCGTGCGTGCCGGGGAAGGGTCGGGTGCTGAACGAACTGGCGTGGTGGTGGTTCGAGCAGCTCCGTGACGTCGTGGCGAACCACGCGGTGTCGGTTCCTCATCCGAATGTGCTCGTCGCCCGGAACGCGAGCCCGTTGCCAATTGAGGTCATTGTCCGGCGGGCCATCACCGGTGTAACCACCACATCGCTTTGGCAGCGTTACGCTGCGGGCCAGCGAATCATCGACGGTCATGTACTTCCTGATGGCCTCCGCAAGAACGAGCTCCTACCGGAGCCGCTAATTACTCCGACGACGAAGGCAGAGGCGGGCGGACATGACGAACCCCTTAGTGTCGCCGATGTTGCCGCGCGGGGTCTGGTCGAACCGGTCTTGTGGGATCGGGTCTGTGCCGCAGCGCTGGAGGTCTTCGCCCGAGGCTCCGAGCTGGCCGAGCAGGCCGGGCTGGTGCTTGCCGACACCAAGTACGAATTCGGTTTGGGCTCCGACGGCGAACTGCTGTTGATCGACGAAGTGCATACTCCAGACAGTTCGCGTTACTGGGAGGGGTCGACCTACAAGGCTCGACTCGCCGAGGGTGAGGAGCCGGAGAGCATGGACAAAGAAATTGTCCGACGGGCCTACGCCGACCTCGGGTACCGCGGAGACGGCCCTGCACCGACACTCGCTCCCGAGGTCTGGTTGGCGGTCGCAGAAGGCTACCAACGTGCCTTCACCCGACTGACGGGACGACGCACCGCACCAGACTCCACCGACATTGCCGGTGATATCGAACGTGCACTTATAAATAGTGGGTTGTTGCTTGTTGACAACCGCGACGGTGTCTCTGAAAGGCAGGTCTGACATGTGCGGAATTCTTGGAGTCACGTTGCCACCGGCCGCGGGGGAGTACGAAGCGGCCCGGCAGTCATTCTTCGGCCTGTTTGCGCTCCAGCACCGAGGCCAGGAGGGTGCAGGTCTCGCGACAGCCGACGGCACCGGCGCTCGCATTTTGAAGGACACCGGCCTCGTGACCCAACTCCTCACCGAAGAGCGTCTTCGTCAGCTCCCCGGTCATCATGCGATTGGGCACACCCGCTACTCGACGACGGGTTCCTCGGTGGTCCGCAACGCCCAACCATTTCTCGTGGAAACGAAGCATGGGCCGCTCGGTATGGTGCACAACGGCAACCTCGTGAACGCAGCCGAACTTCGCGACGACCTGTTGGCCCGCGGGTTTCCGCTCGCTGCGACATCGGACAGCGAGGTGATGCTTTTGATGCTGGCCAGCGCAGGTGGAACGACGTGGGAGGAGCGAATCGAGCGAACCATGCCGGCGTGGAAGGGTGCCTACTCCCTCGTGATCTTGGTGTCGGACCGCATCCTTGCCGTTCGCGATCCGTGGGGATTTCGTCCGCTCTCCATCGGCCGACTTCCCGAAGGCGGCTGGGCGACCGCGTCGGAGACGTGTGCACTGTCGACGCTTGGCTGCACCGGGATTCGTGAGGTCGAGCCCGGCGAAATCGTCACCTTGTCGGGCGACACGATGGTCGGACAGAACTCCCTTTTCAGCCCGCCGATCAGTGCACGTTGCACGTTCGAGCATGTGTACTTCTCTCGTCCGGACAGCGTTTGGGATGGCACGAGTGTGCACCATGTTCGACAGCGACTTGGCGAACTGCTGGCCGAGGAGGCCCCCGTCGCTGCTGATGTTGTGGTGCCGGTGCCTGACTCTTCGATCCCGGCAGCGATCGGCTATTCACAGCGATCCGGCATTCCGTTCAACGATGGCTTCATCAAGAACCGTTACATCGGTCGGACGTTCATCGAGCCGACCCAGGCCATGCGTGACCATGGTGTGGCGATGAAATTCAACGTCTTGCGAGAGAATCTGGTTGGTCGTCGCGTGATCATGATTGACGACTCGATCGTGCGAGGCACAACGGCAGGCCCGCTTGTCCGCATGCTGCGTGAGGCTGGCGCCACCGAAGTCCATGTTCGCGTGACGTGCCCGCCGATTGAGAACCCGTGTCATATGGGCCTTGATATGGGCACGTACGAAGAGCTCATCTCGTATCGGATGAACGTCGAAGAACTGCGAAGTCATATCGGTGCCGATTCGCTATCGTTTCTTTCGCTGCCATCAATGATGAAAGCCATTGGGCGAACCGACGGCTACTGCAACGCGTGTTTCACCGGTGAGTACCCGGTGCCCGTGCCCGTCACCATTGGACGATCGAAGCAACTGTTCGAAGGAGTGCTCCGATGAGCCCGAAGCATTCGCTGAATGTACTCGTGCTCGGAAGCGGCGGCCGCGAACACGCAATTGCATGGGCCGTGGCGAAGTCGCCCCGCTGTGGTGACTTGGTCGTCGCTCCTGGCAATGGGGGAACACCGGGGCGTCGAGCCAATGTTGCTATTGAGCAACCGGAACAGGTCCTTGCCCTGGCAAGGGAGCTGCAATCGGACCTGGTAATCATCGGGCCTGATGCTGCCATCGCTGCGGGAGTCGCCGACGTGTTGTCCGCAGCAGGAATCGCCGTGTTCGGAGCGACGAAGGCCGCCGGCGAGTTGGAGTGGTCCAAGACGGCAGCTCGCGCCTTCTGCGAGCGTCACGAGATCTCGGTCCCGAAAAGTCGCTCGTTCACGGCGCGCCAGGTCGATGATGCGATCGCGTACGTAAAAGACCACGGCCAGGCAATGGTCGTGAAGGCCGACGGACTCGCCGCAGGGAAGGGCGTTGTCGTGGCCGCGACCGTCGACGAGTCGATCGATGCCATCCGCGCCGTCCTGGTGGACGGCTCGTTCGGTCAGGCTGGTTTCTCGGTCTTAATCGAGGAACGGCTGTTCGGCGACGAAATCTCGCTGCTTGCGTTCTGTGACGGCACCCGCGCAGTTGCGATGCCCCCGGCGCAGGATCACAAGCGAGTCGGCGAAGGTGATCAGGGGCCGAACACCGGCGGCATGGGTGCCTATGCACCAGCTCCGATGTGTTCTCCCGAAGTTGCCGCAGAGCTGGCGCGTGATTTTCTCCAACGGGCTGTCGACGGCTGCGCCACGGAAGGTCGTCCGTTGCGCGGAGTGCTCTACGCAGGTCTCATGCTCACCGCATCGGGTCCGAAGCTTTTGGAATACAACTGCCGTTTCGGCGACCCCGAAACTCAGGCGCTCCTCCCGCTCCTTGACGCCGATCTTCTTGACATCGTCGAGGCCTGTGCCAACGGCGAACTCGATCCAACCACCGTGAAGTGGAGCGGCCAGACAGCATGTACGGTCGTCCTCGCGTCCCAGGGCTACCCCGGATCCCCAAACATCGGCGCACCAATCACGATCAGTGGAAACGAAGACGGCCTTCTCTTTCACTCCGGCACGGAGCGAAACGCGGACGGCACGCTTCGCACGAGCGCGGGACGCGTCGTGTCAGCCACAGGAATCGGGTCAACTATCGCGGCTGCCCGTAAGTGTGCATATGAGTTGGCCGACCGGGTCAGTTTTCCAGGAGCACAGATGCGTCGCGACATCGGTTGGCGAGCAGTCGCCCGCTCCACCGGCGGCTACGGCGCATCGGGCGTGGACATCGACGAAGGGAACCGAGCGGTCGACCTGCTGAAGTCGTCAGTCGCAAAGACTCAGGGTGCTGCAGTTCTGGCCGGAGTCGGTGGTTTCGGTGGCGTGTTCGACGTTTCGGCACTGAAGGGCATGGATCACCCGGTGCTGGTCGCGTCCACCGACGGGGTGGGCACGAAAGTTGCACTTGCCGCGCAGGCCGGACGACTTCGTGGGGTCGGCGTCGATCTTGTGAACCACTGCGTCAACGACGTCTTGGTCCAGAACGCAAAGCCGCTCTTTTTTCTCGATTACATCGCATCGTCCAAGATCGTCGCCGAGCAGGTGGCTGACATCGTTGCCGGGATGAGCGACGCGTGTGTCGAGAACGGACTGTCCCTGCTCGGCGGCGAAACTGCTGAGATGCCCGGGGTATATCACGACGGCCATGTTGACGTGGCGGGGACGTTGGTGGGGATCGCCGAGCGATCGCGGCTTCTCCCGCTCCCGACGGTCGCTCCCGGGGACGTGCTGATCGGGATTGCCTCCAGCGGTCCCCACACGAGCGGCTATTCGTTACTTCGACGTATCTTTGCGGCCCTGCCGCTCGACGCCATGCCCGAGCCACTTGAGGTCTCCCTCGGCGACGCCCTTCTCGAACCGCATCGAAGTTATCTGCCACTACTACGTGGCCTGCTCGACGGTCCAACGTTTGGGGCTGTGAAGGCGCTGGTTCATATAACGGGAGGCGGGTTTCTCGAGAATATTCCCCGTGTTCTCCCTGCCGGGGTTGGTGTTGACATCTCGATCGGTTCGTGGCCCGTACCGCCGCTGTTCCGTCTGATCCGAGACGTGAGTGCTCTCCCCACCGATGAACTCCATCGAACCTTGAACATGGGCGTTGGGATGATTGTAATATGTGCACCTACGGACGTGTCGGTCGTCCAGGGAGCAATCGGTGAAGACACATGGGTGATTGGGTCTGTTGTGCAGGATCATCCGGGAACGGTTGTTCTGAAGTGACCGCACGGCTCGCCGTCTTGGTCTCTGGTTCGGGTTCGAACCTGCAAGCGATCCTTGACGCGTGCGCGACGGGACGCCTCGACGCCCAGGTGGTTGCCGTGGTCTCCGATCAACCCGAGGCGTATGGGCTGAGCCGTGCGCAGGAGGCAGGAGTTGTGACCGTGCGCTGCTTCCCAAGGACGAAAGGCGTCGACCGGCGCGCATGGGACGCTGGACTTGCCGACATCGTGGCCGGCGCGTCGCCCGACTGGGTGGTCCTTGCCGGATTCATGCGAGTCCTGTCCTCGTCGTTTCTGGATGTCTTCTCGAACCGTGTCATCAATCTGCATCCGGCGTTACCGGGTGAGTTTCACGGCACGAAAGCGATCGAGCGAGCCTATGAAGAATTTCGCGCCGGTCAACGGACTGGCACCGGCGTGATGGTTCACCTGGTTCCCGACGAAGGGGTGGACAACGGGCCAGTATTGGCAACGCGCGAAGTCCCCATCCACATCGACGACACCATCGAAACACTTGCCTCCCGAATGCATGAGACCGAACACCAGCTACTTGTTGAAACACTCGCCCGCCTGACCGAGGAGGTTCCCGCATGAACGTTGCCGAGAATTCAAACGCCGACTGGAATAGTTCGCGTACTGATAACCCTAATGCTGAGCTGTTTGACCGCTTCACCGCCCTTACCTTCGATGACGTCGTCGTCGTGCCGGGCTATAGCGAAGTGCTTCCCGCCGACGTCGACACGACTGCGACACTGGCCCGTGACATCACGCTTCGTGTGCCGGTGATTTCAGCGGCAATGGATCGGGTCACCGAATCGCGAATGGCCGTTGCGCTCGCTCGTGAGGGAGGCATCGGCGTGATACACCGCAACCTCGATCGCGATGATCAAGCCGCTGAAGTTCGTCGGGTAAAGCGAAGCCAATCGGGCATGATCACCGATCCGGTCACGGTCGGCCCCGATGCCACGGTCGGCGAAGCCGATGCACTGATGGCTCGGTTCCGATTCAGTGGCGTCCCCGTGGTCAATCCGAACGGCCGACTCATCGGCATCATTACGAATCGCGACATCCGGTTCATGGAGCCCGGCGACGAGCTTCGCCCCGTGACCGACTTCATGACGTCGGAGGGTTTGGTCACCGCGCCGACCGGCACGACCCTTGACCAGGCCCGGGCACTGCTGCGCAAGCATCGAATCGAGAAGCTTCCTCTGGTCGATGAGCAGGGAGACCTCACCGGACTGATCACGGTAAAGGACCTTTCGAAACACCGAGACCATCCAAATGCGTCACTTGATGCGCAGGGGCGATTGCGCGTCGCCGCAGCAGTCGGGGTCGGCCCCGAAGTCGAGAAGCGCGTCGACGCACTTTTCGCCGTTGGAGTCGACGCTGTGGCTATCGACACTGCGCACGGCCACTCCAAGGGCGTGATCGACACGATCGCCATGATCCGCTCGGGATGGCCATCGCTGGCAATTCTCGCCGGCAATGTGGTGACCGCCGATGGCGTTACCGCCTTGGTCCGTGCCGGCGCTGATGCGGTGAAGGTCGGCGTCGGTGCCGGTTCGATCTGCACGACCCGTGTCGTTGCCGGTGCAGGCATGCCGCAGCTTTCGGCGATCAACGAAGCGTCCATCGCAGCTCGTCGGCTCGGGATCGCGGTGATCGGCGATGGCGGCATCACCTACTCGGGCGATTTGGTGAAGGCAATCGCCGCCGGTGCGTCGCTGGTAATGCTCGGCAGCGTTTTGGCGGGTACCGACGAAGCGCCTGGTGAGTTTGAGCTCTATGAGGGGCGCCGATTCAAGAGCTATCGCGGCATGGGCAGTCTCGGCGCGCTGTCGGGGCGCGCGGCTGATCGCTATGCGAGTTCCCAAGGCCGAGGAGAAACCGACAGCGCCAAACTCGTGCCGGAGGGAGTCGAGGGTCGCGTCCCCTATGCGGGCTCGCTCCATGACGTGATGCACCAGCTCGTCGGTGGACTCCGGGCCGGGATGGGCTATGCGGGTGCCGCGTCGCTTCAGGAGCTCCGGCAGGCTCGCCTGATGCGAGTAACCGCGGCGGGCCGCGCCGAGAGCCACCCCCACGACGTGCAGATCACCAAAGAGGCACCCAACTACAGCCGTGGGGCATCGTGACCGAGAGCCAGCCGCTCGTCGGCGTTTTGATGGGTTCGGTCTCTGACTGGTCGGTCATGAGCCACGCCGCCGAGGTACTCACCGAGCTGGGCATTCCTCACGAAACGCATGTAATAAGTGCACATAGGATGCCTCGCGAGATGGCTGCCTACGCAGAATCGGCGGCCGCCAGAGGTTTGCGGGCGATCATCGCAGGTGCCGGTGGTGCTGCGCACCTTCCGGGTATGTTGGCGGCCCAGACACTTGTTCCGGTGCTTGGTGTGCCAGTTCCCTCTACGTCGTTCCAGGGAACTGATTCGTTGTTGTCGATTGTGCAGATGCCAGCCGGTGTGCCGGTTGCGACGTTTGCGGTGGGAAAGCCCGGTGCGATCAATGCTGCGCTCTTCGCTGCGGCGCTCCTCCACGATGTCAACGTGACGAAGCGACTTGCGCAACGGCGCGAAGCAGCGCACGACTCAGCGGTCAATTCGCAACTGCCGTGACGACGCTCGGTGTGCTTGGCGGCGGACAGTTGGGCCGCATGCTCGCAATCGACGCAATGGCCCACGGAGTGCGGGTTGTCGTGCGTACCGACGAGGCGGCCGGGGGGCCGGCCGAGCAGGTCTGCGACGCAGCCTTTCTCGGCCCGTATGACGATGACGAAATGAATGTTGCGTTCGCGAAGCATTGCGATGCGGTGACGACTGAGTTCGAGAACCTTCCCCCAGCCCTGCTCCGGCTGCTGTCCGAATTCGTTCCCGTACGTCCCGGTGCTGATTCACTGGAGATCTGTCAGAACCGACGTCGGGAGAAGGAGTTTCTGGCCGCCCATGGCGTTCCCCACGCTCCGTTCGCGATCGTGGCGAGGACCTCCGATCTTGCTCCGGCGCTGCAGCGCTTCGATCATCACGCCATACTGAAAACCTCTGCCTTCGGATACGACGGCAAAGGTCAAACTCGCTTTCGTCCCGGCTCTGAGCTCATCGAGGTCATGCAGGAGTCTGTCCTCGAGGGCGTCGTTCCATTTATACGTGAGCTTAGTGTCGTAGGTGCTCGGTCACTCGACGGTGCATGGTGTCCCTTCGCGGTCGGTGAGAACGTTCACATCGGCGGAATTCTGGATCACACCATTGCACCCGCTCGTGTCTCATCCGCGGTGAGCCAAAGCGCCCAGGAACTTGCCGGCCGAATCGCTACCGACCTGGGTCATGTCGGCACGATCGGTGTCGAGTTTTTTCTTCTGGACGACGAGACCCTTGTCGTAAACGAGATGGCACCTCGTCCGCATAACTCCGGGCACCACACGATCGAGGCCTGTGCGACTTCGCAGTTCGGGCAACAGTGGCGAGCCGCCCTGGGTCAGCCGCTCGGTGATCCGACGCAGCACACGCCAGCGGTCATGGTGAATCTGCTCGGCGACCTGTGGGCCGGGGGCGAACCCGACTGGTCGTTGCTCGATTCATCGGCGCACCTCCACCTCTACGGCAAATCCGAACCGCGAGCGGGCCGGAAGATGGGCCACCTCACCGTCCTCACCGAGGGTGTTGCTTTTGCGCTTGAGCAGCGACACCGCTGCGTCGCAGGAGTTTCAGCGGGCAGCGTCGAGTAACAGCCAAACTGCGAACAACGGCTCGTTGCGGGCACGCATTGCGTGAACGATCCCCGGAGGGTTGTGAACGAATCCACCGACACCGGGCTGCCACCATGGCCCGTCCCGATGTCGCCATTCCCCGGACGACAGCACCAGGTACACCTCCTCGGGAGGATGAGAATGATCGGTGTACGTGGTACCCGGGGCCATAACCGTCGCTCCGATAGTCACGTCGCTTGACCGGATGAGACCCTCGCTTCCGACGACAAGTGCATTCGCGTGCCGGTCGGGGAAATCTGCAACAACGCCACGAAGCCCGGTTCGGTGCATCCAGCGCAAACGCGGGACCAGCTTCTTGAGGGTCTCGGCGACGCCGATGAGGTCCTCATGGCCGGTTTCGTCGACCGAAGACACCGCGTCGTCAACATAGGAACACGCAGGAAGCAACGACCCTTCGACCGCCTCAGGGAAGGCAGGACGGGAGCTGATCAAGGCGGTCAAGGCGGTCAGGGCGGTCAGGGCGTCGAACACGCGTGCACAATGCAGGCCAGCGGGCGACGACGGGTCAGTTCGCAGGGTTAGCGAGCGCGCGAGCGCATCCAAGAACGCTGTAACGAGGGTTTCGCCGGTGCCCGGGGGTGGGACCTGATACTTCATGGTCCGATCCTGGCACTTCTGTCGCCCGATGTCTTGTTGGCGGCGTGACCGCACTTGCTGTACGGTCCTGGCCAACCGATCAAAGGGAGTGGGAACGGTATGTCTACGTATGAAAACATCATTGTCTCGATTGCGGATCCCGTTTGCGTGATCCGGCTCAATCGGCCGGAGAAACTGAACGCCCTGACCTATTCGATGTTGGGCGAGATACGTCGTGCGATCGATGCTGCCGTCGTCGATACGTCGGTCGTCGGGATTGTCGTCACTGGGAACGGTCGGGGGTTCTGCTCCGGGCTCGACGCCGAAGTATTGAAAGCCACGACGGCTGCCGGAAGCTCGCACAGAAGTGCACCGAGTCCCGATGAGCTCCCTGGCATGTTTTCGTATCTTCTTCGGGTTCCAAAGCCCGTGGTTGCTGCGGTGAACGGGGTAGCCGCGGGTGGTGGGATGGTTCTCGCTCTCATGGCCGACGTCCGATTCGCCGGACCGGGTGCCGCGTTCACCACGGTCTTCTCCAAGCGCGGCCTCACCGCAGAGCACGGATTGAGCTGGATCATGCCCCGAATGGTCGGGCCGGGCCGAGCACTGGACCTTTTGTGGACGTCGCGCAAGGTCGATGCCAACGAGGCCCACCGGATCGGCATGGTCGAGTACCTATCGGATGAGGCAGATCCGGTGGAGGAGGCGAGCGCATACATTCGTACCCTGGCCGAAACGGTCTCGCCGGCCAGCATTGCTGATGCGAAGGCCATGGTGTATCGCCATCTCGGCATGGGGTACGCCGAAGCGCTTCCCGAGATCGACGTGGCGACGTGGGCCGCGCTTGACCGTCCGGACTCGACCGAGGGCGCCATGTCGCTCATCGAGCGGCGTCCTCCACAATTTGCACGGATCTAGCGTCACGGTCCATGGCGATGCCGACCCTCGCTCACGGCGAGAACTTTGGTTGGCGGCCGGGCAATCTCTGCGCGCGTCTCGCGCACGCCCATCCGGCCGAGACCGAATGGCCCGCCCATCCGGCCGAGACCGAATCGCCCGCCCATTGCTCGAATCGATTCCATGGTATGCAACCCCATGGGGAGGCGGTCCACTGTAGGAGCGACGAGGCAACCAGTCCTGCGATGAGACGACTGTTGGTTCGGTCCCGACCCCGTGGCGATCCCAGTCGGCGGAGACGGCGAACGCAAATAGCTGTCCCAGTTGCGATTTGTAGAAACCACTCGCCGAAGGGGAGAAGCATCGGTCCGTAACGTCGCGGACTGAAGATCGTGTTGGTCAGCCAGCCTTTGACTGGTGAACCGGCCGGGTCAGAAGTTGCACCTGCGATGATGCCCACACGGCGAGTCCCTGCGCATCGGCAGAGGAAAGCCCGGACCGGCACAGGACACGTACGGCATCAGCAGCGGTGCCGCCCGTTCGAACGGTGCCCAGCGCAAGCGTTGCGCCGCGTCGCCGAAGCGCACGCTCAGCCGAGGTGTGCATTTCGGCATCCTCCCAAAACCCATGTTCGTTCGCAAGGGCGCCCGACAATCTCTGAACCTGTCGCGGTTCGAGCCACGGCATCCGATGACGCACCACGAGTGTGTCCGCACGGTAGTACCCGAGATCGAACGTGCACAGACGACCGAGTGCTCGTTTCAATGGTGAGTGCTTGCCGGTGCGGTCGCCGATACCGAGCACGCGTGCCGTTTCAATCGGTGACAGGGCGAATCCATCGGGAGCAGCGTCGAATCCGTAGGAGATGGAGCGGAGAAGCCAGGTTGCCGACGGGCCAAGGATGCCGAGCCAGAACCGTTCCACGTACGGCGACTTGGGGTCGTGGCCAAGTTCGTCGATCAGCGGGTCTCGCCACGGTTCGATCCAGATGTCGGTAGCAGTGTGGTCGACGCAGGGTTGATCAGGAAGGGGATGCATGGCGAACTCCGTAGGGTGAGGGAATGTGCGAAGGTATTTGCAAGGTTCGGCAGTCGTAAACGTAGGTGGGCTCCTCCAATGACTCTTGATGAAACGACAAAAACGGCCGTCTCACTAGCCGGTTCACTCCTTGCCGGTGCGAAATCAATAGGTGTGCTTACTGGGGCCGGAATTTCGACCGACTCGGGCATTCCCGATTTCCGCGGACCGCAGGGCGTCTGGACCCTGAACCCAAAGGCCGAGAGAACGTCGACGCTGCAGCACTACCTCAACGACCCTGAGGTACGAGAGATTGCATGGCAGACGCGAATCCACTCACCGGCGTGGGACGCCCAGCCCAATGCGGGGCACCGCGCGTTGGTTGCCCTTGAAACTCGCGGGGCGCTTCTCACACTCGTCACTCAGAACATCGACGAGCTGCATCAGCGTGCAGGCTCCTCGCCCGAAAAGGTTGTCGAGGTCCACGGCACGATGCGGCGAGCGCTGTGTTGGTCCTGCAAACGAGAATGGCCGATGGAGGTGTTTCTTGATCGGGTGCGAAACGGTGAAGCGGACCCGCCTTGCCCGGAATGCGGCGGCATCGTGAAGTCCGCCACGATCAGCTTTGGCCAAAATCTGGTGGAGACCGATATCGAGCGCGCCTTTCACGCGGCGTCCAGCTGTGATCTGTTGCTGTGCGTCGGTTCGACCCTCGCCGTCGGCCCGGTGAATCAAATGGTGCCGATTGCCTCACGGCGACGTGTGCCCATCGTGATCGTGAACGGTTCGCCGACGGAAATGGATGATCATGCGAGCGTCGTGGTGCGAGGTCCGATCGGCGAATTGCTACCTGCGGTCATCGGGTAACCAGAGCCGGATCATGTCCGGAGCGCCTATGTTCGTGGGCATGGCATCCGATCGAACCGAACCCGACTTCACAGCGACCACTTGCGAGCGCTTCGCCGATCTTCATCGAACCGGGACCTTCCTCATCCCGAACCCGTGTGACATCGGCACCGCTCGCCTCCTTGAAGCGATGGGGTTTGTGGCACTCGCAACCACCAGTTCTGGGTATGCGGCAACACTCGGCCGTGGCGACATGTCGCTCGAGCGTGACGAACTCATTGCACATGTGGCGTCGCTTGCTGGCGCGGTCAGCATCCCGATCAACGTTGACGCCGAGCGTTGTTACGGCGACACACCAACTGAGGTTGGCGATACCGTTCGACGGCTGGCCGACGCAGGGGCGTCGGGAATCTCCATCGAAGACTGGGACCCGGTGGCCGGTCAGATCGATCCGATCGGCGAGGCGGCCGACCGCGTCCGTGCAGCAGCCGATGGCGCCCATGCAAGCGGTGTCTTGTTGACCGCGAGAGCGGAGAACCACCTCCATGGCATGAACGACATTGGCGACACCGTCAATCGTTTGCGCGCATATGTTTATGCCGGAGCCGACGTGATCTACGCTCCGGGACTCAAGACCGAGCAAGACTACGCCAAGGTCGTTGAGCTTGGTGTGCCCGTGAACGCGCTGCTTCTCAATGGCGGCCCTACGGTGCAACAACTCACCGAGTGGCGTGTGCGCCGCATCTCAACTGGCGGTGCGCTCACGGCATTTGCCCAGGGCGCATTCGTAGCGGCTGCGCAACAGCTTCTCGATCATGGGATGTACCAGCCAAGCAGCGT
The DNA here is from genome assembly GCA_031429095.1 of Acidimicrobiia bacterium. Taxonomy (GTDB): domain Bacteria; phylum Actinomycetota; class Acidimicrobiia; order Acidimicrobiales; family JANYDT01; genus JANOYY01. The sequence goes on from JANOYY010000151.1 coordinate 29,807, forward strand.
CCTTGCGTCCAAAGCCCTCGTCGAAGCAGCGTTTCGAAAACGCTGATCCCGGACTCACTCCGGACGACTGCCCTTTGAGTGCGGCCGCTCCTCGTCAGGGCCGGACAATCGTGCCAACTCGGCTGCCAGGTTCGTGCGTGCTTTCGCTTCACGGTGCTGCATGGGCGCGGTATGGAACAGACGGGGGAGTGCGAGAAGACTCCGAAGAACGCTGGCGCGACCGAGTCGCCATGCGTCGTCGGAAACGAAGTGGTACTCCGCTCGAACGCCTCGTACGTAGTCGGCGTACACCTCGGGTGAGGCGCCAAGCACGGCGAGATCGGCGTCGACGAGCACCGAGCCTCCGGCATCGGAGGGCATAACCGCATGTCCGGCGGTCAACATGATGAGACGAGACACCTCGGCGCAGCGTTTGGCATCGACGCCGAGTTGTCGGAGTTGCGTTTCGGCGAGTCGGGCACTCGCCGCCTCATTGTCATGAGCGGTCGGGTCATATATCGCGTCGTGCCACAGCGCGGCCCAGACAACCGAGTGAGGGTCCGCGACGTTGATCGTCGACATCAGCGCGACGCAGCGTGACACGACCATGCGAACGTGACGGCCGTTGTGGTATCGCCGAAGAGGTTCGTCATAGTGCGCCAAGACCGATGCGAACACATCGGGCGCCGATGCATGTCCGCGAAGCCACGCTGCTATCTTGACGTCGCTTTGGATCTGCATGAGTTCATTCTGGCCCCCAGGGACCGAGGGGCCGCCGGGGTGGTGGGCAGCGGGCAAGTGTGCGGCCACCGCTGCGCCGGTTGGGGCAGGCGAAACGCTGACCGCACTTCGCCAATTCCTCTCCGGAACGAGCCGCCCGCAGCGCCGGGAATGATCGTGCGCTGGCCACGGTTGGATGGGGCAGACCAAACCCGACTTGATTGGTAGGATTTATCTATGGCTTCGTTTCGTGACCTGCTCGCCGCTGCAAAATCAGAGATCGTTGAGATCGACACCGCTACGGCGCAAGGTCGAATTCACGACAGTGCCAACATCGTAATCCTCGACGTGCGCGAACCCGATGAATATGAGCAGGGCGCCCTGCGCAATGTGATCCACATTCCCCGCGGGCACCTTGAGGCCCAGGTCGAGGGCCGAATCGCCGAGCGCGACGCCGAGGTGCTCGTGTACTGCGCAGGCGGTGTTCGGAGCGCGTTTGCCGCCAAGACGCTTGGTGAACTCGGCTACACGAACGTGAAATCGATTGCCGGCGGTTTCGGGAAGTGGAAGAACGAGGGACGTGACTGGAAGATTCCAGCCACCCTCACGCCCGACCAGCGCAACCGGTACCAGCGACATCTATTGCTTCCCGAGGTTGGGGAAAAGGGTCAGCAGAGACTGCTCGAATCGAAGGTCCTGATGCTCGGCGCCGGCGGTCTTGGCTCGCCGAGCGCGCTGTATCTTGCGGCAGCGGGTGTGGGCACACTTGGCATCATCGACATGGACGTCGTTGACCAGTCGAACCTGCAGCGTCAGATCCTGCACAACATGGACCGCATCGGCGACCGAAAGGTTGACTCCGCGAAGAAGACCCTGACACTTCTCAACCCCGACGTGAACGTCGTGACCTACGACCAGCGTCTCGGGGCGGACAATGTGCTCGACATCATCGATGGCTACGACATCATCGTGGACGGTACCGACAACTTTCCGACCCGTTATCTTCTCAACGATGCGTCGCTGATAAAGAAGATCCCAGTGGTGTTCGGTGCGATCTTCCGGTTCGAAGGGCAGGTCACTATCTTCAAACCGTACGACGGACCGTGCTATCGCTGCATGCTCCCGCAACCGCCGCCCGCTGAGATGGCGCCGTCGTGCGCGGAGGCAGGGGTTCTCGGCGTGCTTCCCGGCATTATCGGTTCGCTCGAGGCAATGGAAGCGATCAAGCACCTGCTCGATCTCGGCGACACCCTCTCGGGTCGTCTGCTCACCTACGATGCCCTCGAGCAATCGTTCCGTACGTTCAAGATTCGTCGTGACCCGAACTGCCCGGCATGCTCGATCGATCCGAAGGACATCGTGATTGCGGAGTACGACGAACTCTGCATGCCTCACCGCCACTGACGGCCGTTCTTCAAGCGCTGCAGCTAGACCTTTGGCAGCGACCTTCGCAAACATCCAACTCGCCATTTTCGACCGATTTTCGGCAACTTTTTGGCGAGTTGGATGTTTCGACGGGGCAAGTTGGGTGTTTCGACGGGGCGAGTTGGGTGTTTCGACGAGTTCACTCGCCGCCGTCAGCCGGTCGGCGGCACCGAAATCGGCATCGGAATCGCAGGCATGAGCACGAGTTCGCCGGGAGCGACCGGGGAATCGGGAGCGACCGGGGCATCGGGATTTGGCCAGGGATTGGGGAAGCAACCGTCGAGCCCGATCGTCTGCTGCAGCATCACCGGGGCCATGGCTCCAGGCCCCGCACATGCCTCATGATCCTCGCCGAGGGAATGGCCGACCTCGTGGTTGACCATATAGATGCGGTATTGATCGAGGGGCATTGCCGCGGCTGCGGCGCCGAGGTGCCATCGATCCCCGTTGAGCGCGATGTCCCAGTTCTTGCTGCACGACCTGTACCCATGGGTTCGGAACGGGGCGCAGAACCGGTCAGTAGCTCGCGGCGAGAGCACGCGGATGCGCAGGCGCGCGGAAGCGTACGAGGCACGGGCAAATCTGGTCTGCTTTATCGGTGACCAGGAACGCGGGTCGTTCAACGTGGTGCTCACGACCGACTCCACGTCTTCCTTGGCGATTCCTGTAGCGGAGTCGACCGACACGGCCCAGGTCACCACTGGTGGAATCTCGTTGCGAATCCGCTTTGCCTTCCCCGAGGCCGGCAAGTTGAAAGGAACAAAAATAACAAGCGCACAGATGAAAACTGCTCTGTGCACAAGCGTGCTGCGGGCTACTTGGGCACCCATACGATCGCGAGTTCGGCCACCCGAATGTCGGTCTTCTCCAGTGGAATCTGCACTTTTGTGATCGCGCGTGCGGTCTCGTCCCAGCGTGCGTCGATCTCAAACAGATCATCGTGGAGCTTCGACTCGAGCTCTTGGAGCTCGGTGCTCTTCGCGCTCATTCGATCTTCGGCGGTTTCGACCCTTGCCGCCTTGTTGGATGCTCGTCCATGGCGATTGACCGCGCTGCCGACACTGCGGGCGATCGAGCGGGCATTGCGGCGCCCGCCGAGCAAAGCCCCCAGAAGATCTCCCGCTCCGGAAAGAAGTTCCGAGGCCCGAGACGTTCGAGCTTCGTGCTTAGCAAGTTCCTTCTTGCGTTGTGCCTCATCGAGCGCGGCTTGCACCCGGTCGATCTTGACTTCCAGTGCGTCTCGAACTTTGGCCGCCTCGAGGTCAGCCTTCGCCTGCGACGCAACGTCGCAACGGGCGAGGAAGTCCGCATCGGTCTCCGCAGTCCGGGACCAGAGATCGAGTTTCTCGTTGCGGAGGAGCTCGACTGTTTTGTTCACGAGGAGGTAGTCGGTGATTACCTTTGCCACGCCCGTAAAAAGGGCCGGTTCGCCGATCGCTGCCCTGGGGAGCACAAACGTGGCGCCGTTCGGAGGGTCGGGGAGAAAATCGCGAGCGTCGTAATCCACTGCGATGCAGTTATCGGGGGAGAACGAACCGGTGAGCGCAAAGAGCGCCTCCCATTCGTCGGCCTGACGAAAGCCCGCGTTGTCGTCGTCGAACAGGAGGTTCACGCGGGCCGCAAGGTATGCCTCGTAGCGTTTCGATGTCGACGATGCCTGTACCTGGTCCGCCCATACAGCAGCGGGATGGAGGAAGTACGCCGATGTGCCCTTAGCGACGGGTGGGGCAACTGGGACCTCGTTTTCCGCCAATCGTTGCGACGGTGCAGACACGGGCATCGTCGACTTGGACACCGCAGCGTGGGCCGCAGTCGAACCAGTAAGTGTACGGATTTGTTCTCGAGTGAGCGGGCCTCGAAGGTATGACATGGTCCAGCGCGTCGTGAAGACTGATGGATTGGGCTGACCGGCCCGGTGAAGCACAAAGGACCGTTTAGCAAGTCCACTTATGGTGGCGGCGAGTGCTTCGATATCGACACCTCCCGCTGCGCTTCGCATTCCGTCGAGGAGTCGGTCCTTGTCGCGCTCTGTCTGGAGCCGGCCGACCATCCACGTGGTGGCATTCGCCAACGCCTTGTAGTCAAGGTCGACCGGGTTCTGTGTTGCTAAGACCATGCCGACGCCAAACGCACGAGCCTGCTTCAACAACGTAAGGATCGGCTTCTTCGTTGGAGGCATGGCTGTCGGTGGCACAAACCCGAACACTTCGTCGAAGTAGACCATCACCCGAAGTTTGGACGTGCCGGGTTGCTTGCGCATCCATGTGATCAGTCGCCCGAGCAATACAGCCACTGCGAATTGGCGTTCCTCATCGGAAAGATGGGCAATGGAAACAACTGCGCAGCGAGGTTTGTCACCGTTGAACAACAGGGTGTCGATATCGAGGTCTTCACCTTGGCCCCACGCGGCAAACGAGGGTGACGCCGCCAAGCCGTTCAGCTTGAGTGCCAGTTCCATCCGATCTTTCGGGGGATAGAACGTGTCGAGTTCCAAAACGCCAAGTTTGCGCATGGGCGGGGTTTGGATCTGCGCAATCAACTGCGCGATGTCGAGATCTTGTCCCGCCGACCACGCCTTGTCGAGAACGTTGGTGAGCAAGATATGTTCGCGTCCCGAAAGGGGGTCGCTTTCGATCCCCATCAGCGACAACAGGCCAGACACGATCGATCCAATCTCATCGATTCGCCCCTCGTCATCGTCGGCTGCCCCCGACGGGGCGCGCAGCGAGCCGATCAGGTTGAGTCCGACACCGGCGTCGGAACCAGGCGTGTAGATCGTGAACGATGCTTTTGATCGAAGGGCAGTAATACGCGCCGAATCGATCCCGAATGAAGCCAATCCCTCTTTCCACTGTGCGGCGACCTTTGCGGGATCGTCGCCCTCTACCCACGGAGCGAACTCTTCCGCGCTCAGTCCGGGGAACGTCAGCAAGAGGTTCCCGAGGTCGCCCTTCGGGTCGATCAGAAGACAGGGGATGCCCTCGGAGAGCGCCTCTTCAATCGCCACGATTCCCAAGCCGGTTTTCCCGGAACCGGTCTGGCCGACGATGACGGCGTGTGTGGTCAGCGAACTCGTGTCGAGCTCAACCTTGGTTCCACTTCGTTGGTTGGTTGCAGGGTCGACAAGTTCACCGAGATACATGCCTTGAGGTTAGGAGATGAACGCCTCTTGATGTGGACTTCGGACTCGATCCTGCGATGCGACTTCGGGGTCGGCCATTGCGTCGCCCATGGGGATGCTGTCGTCGGGAAGCTCGGTCGGCTTCTTTCGCCATGACGCACCGACACCTGCCACGCCGAACCCGATGGCGACCATCATCATGCCCTCGGGCGTGTTCCACATGAACTGTTCGAGCAGGAAGGGTGAAATCAGCGTCGCGACGGCCACGACCATTGCCCATTGGCGTCGCCAGAGAAGCAGCCCGATTGCGCCGACGTGCGCGAGCAGCGATGGCACCGAGAGCAGCCCGGCTTCGTTGAGCGCGACCATTGGAATCATGTGTGGTGGCCGCGGCGTGACCCCGAGGTTGCGACCCTCGTCGAGGAGACTCATGGTGTAGCGACCGGTACCGACCCCAACCCATGGGTGCCGAAGAAACGCGTCGAAGTTCTGACGCAGCAACTCCGAGCGACCGGTGGTCGCCCCAAACTTCGTCACGTATTCGGCTTTCGTGGTCCAACCGCTTCGTGTCATGGCGAGCGACAACGCAGCCGTAAGCGCCATCACGGCAACGGTGGTGGCTGCGAACCTACGGCTCTCGCGCTGGGCGAGCGCGACCATCGTCATGGCGCCAGCAACCAGAACGGAGCTGATCACGCTTACTCGGGAGTAGGCAAAGAAGGCGCTCGACGTTCCGGCAACCGATAGGCACAGTGCGAGTCGCTTCGACAGAATGCCCCGAAGAGCAAGTGAGTTCGTTGCGCCCATCGCTACCGCGACGAAACCGGCGAGTAGGTAGCAGTGAAAGAAGGTTCCGGCCGCTCCGACTGCGTTTCCGAACGCGAAGACAGGCGTGGCCCGCTCACCGAGGAACCACAGTCCGGCCGGGCCGTTGAGACCGAGCTGCACAAAGCTAAGTACCCATTGGAAGAGGCCGAGAGCGGCGACGATCTTGCCGAGCGTGGCAAGGAGTTGACGGTCCGCCGACGCAAACCAGTCGGACACAACGATGGACCCGGCAAGGCGAACCAGAATGCCGACGCCGCGGTCGATGGGATGGATAAGCGTCGAGATCGTGAGGGCCACAAACAGCAGCACGCCCGCATCGACAAACGGGGACGAGGTTCGGTTCCGAATTCGGCGGGCTGTCGCCCGTCCCCCGAGGAGCATGGCAAGGAACAGCATCACATCGACGAGGCCAACCCACATCGTAAGTGAGTACCCATAGGCAGCATCGAAGCCGTACCGCAGACGTCCGAACGCGATGGGCACCGTGAAGGTTCCGAGTGCCACGCACCAGACGACCGCGGTCCGAGAAAGGGCCTGGCGGCGCGGTGTGTGGACTGCAGAGGTCATCGTGGAAGTCCATCGACCACTGACGTGGCGGGCTTGACCCCACACCACCCACGTGGGGACAAATCAGTTCGCCGCACGACGAGATTTGCCCCAACGTCGCATACCGGTCGACGACTGACCAGCGGCCCCGGACCGGTAGGGTTTGCGTCGCCATGCTTGCTGCCGTCGATCTCACTCTCGCCAAAAGTGCGCTCATCGTGCTGGCGGGGGGTGGCGCCGGGTTCATCAATTCGATTGTCGGGTCCGGCACGCTCATCTCGTTTCCCACCCTCGTTGGCCTGGGTTTTGCGGAGCGGGCCGCCAACATTGCGAACGGGACCGGCCTGTTTCCGGGATCGTTGAGTGCCGTCGCTGCCCAGCGGCCCGAGCTAGTTGGGCAGCGAAACCGATTGCTCCGCCTCGTCCCGGCGTCGATGCTGGGCGGAATCACCGGCGCCATCTTGTTGCTGACCCTGCCGGGCTCGTGGTTCAAGCGCATCGTTCCGTTCCTGATCCTGTTCGGTGTCGGGCTCGTTCTTGCCGGGCCGCCGATCCAACGCAAACTCCGCGAACGAAACGCCACACCACCCACACCACCCACACCACCCACGGCGGCCACGGTGGCCGCGGTGAATGCGTCCGAACGAGTGGGACCGCTGGTGACCGGTGCGGTCTTCCTGGCCGGTATCTACGGCGGCTACTTCGGCGCTGCCCAAGGCATCATCTTGATGGGGATTCTTGGCGTCGGCGTCCGCGACGCGCTGCCCCGTCTGAACGCAACCAAGAATGTGCTTGCCGGAACAGTGAACGGCATCGCCGCCGTGGTCTTCGTGATCAACGGCGACGTCTTGTGGTCGGTTGTGGGCCTGGTCGCCGTGGGTTCGATCGTCGGCGGGTTGCTCGGCGCCCGAGTTGGTCGCAAGATCGCACCGGCGGTGCTGCGCGGATGCATCGTCGTTATCGGCATCGTTGCTGCGACGCGCCTGTTGTTCTTCACGTAGGAGGCCTTTGTTGTGATGTCAACACCACTCGAAGCAATCACCCGAGAGGCCGTCCGGGCGAAACCGAAAGCCGTGCTTCACGATCATCTCGACGGTGGTTTGCGTCCGGCCACCATTCTCGAACTTGCCGACGAATGCGGGTGGACGCCGCACCTTCCGGCGACGGACCCCGCCGCACTGCACCGGTGGTTCATACGCGGAGCCGAAGCGCGAGACCTCCTGCGATACCTCGAAACCTTCGAGCACACCACTGCGGTTATGCAAACGGAGGCGGCGCTTGAGCGAGTGGCCGCCGAGGCTGCGCTGGATCTCGGTGCGGACGGCGTCGTCTATGCCGAGGTGCGATTCGCACCCGAACAGCATCAGTCCGCCAGTCTCTCCCTCGACGCTGTCGTCGAGGCCGTGCAGGCAGGCTTTCGGCGTGGCATGAGGGAGAGCGCAGCAGCCGGGTTTCCGATCATCGTGAACACGATCCTTTGTGCAATGCGAACTGAGCGCCGTTCGCTGGAGATTGCGCAGCTTGCAGTTCGTATGCGTACGAAAGATCTGCGGGTGGTCGCATTTGATCTTGCGGGAGCAGAAACTGGATGGCCGCCCTCGTTGCACGCCGCGGCATTGGCACTGGCGCGGGCCGAGCAGATGCACATCACGATTCACGCCTCAGAACCGCCCGACCTTCTGCTGATCAGCGACGCGTTGCAGCACGGTGCAGAGCGGATCGGTCACGGCGTCCGACTGCTCAGTGATGTCGACCTGGCGACCGGAACACTCGGCCGGCTGGCGACCTATGTCCGCGAGCGTCAGATTGCGCTCGAACTTGCGCCGACGTGCAATGTGCAGATCGGGGCCGTTGCTTCGTTGGCGGAACACCCCGTGGGTCCCTTTCTGCGATTGGGTTTTCGAGCCACAATCAACACCGACAACCGACTCATGTCAAACGTGTCGGTTTCGAGCGAAGTCCACGACGTCGCTCATGCGCACGGTCTCACGTGGGCGGAGATCGGTCGCCTACAACGCAACGCGATTGATGCATCCTTCAGCTCGTGGACCGATCGGCGTTTGGTCGACAACGTATTGTCGTCGGCCTACCCGGAGCTGTAGTCGGCTAGCCAGGCGGGCGCTAGACCTGGGCGACGACAAACACGCGTCGAAACGGGAACGGTGTTCCCCAGGGCCGAGCCGGGAACAGTGCTCGGAGGCGGGGCCTGAGCTGCTCGACGTACCGAGTTCGCATCTCATCAGACCCCAGCGCGGCAAACACCGGACGAAGTGCAGTGCCCTTGATCCACTCAAGCACCGGGTCTTCTCCTTGAAGTATGTGAACATAGGAAACTTCCCACGCGTCGACATGACGGCACACGGGTGCAAGTGCGTCGAGGTACTCAACCGCGGTGTGGGAGGAGTGGGTACGATCGGGGAGTTCGGCAATGCCGGGCAGAGTAGCGAACGGCTCTGTTCGCACAAGGGAGCGGATTGCCTCGTGGTGGGGGTCGTCGAGGTTGCCGGGTACCTGAAATGCAAACCAGCCGCCGGGACGAATCAGAGCCAGTAGCTCGGGGAGCGTCGCAAGATGGTTGGGTACCCACTGGTAAGCAGCGTTCGAGACAATGACGTCGATCGGCGTCATTGAGAGGGGGTTTCGCCACGTGGCGATGTCGCCGTACTCGAAGCGCAGCCGGTCGTTGGCGAGTTGCTGGGCGGCGGCGAGCATTGCAGGGTCGCTGTCGACTCCCAGCACCTGAGCCTGCGGCCAGCGGTCCAGCAGTGACGCCGTGAGGTTGCCCGGCCCACAGCCGAGGTCGACAACCGCATTGACTTCGTCGGGCTCGGCAGCGATCCGGTCGACAAGTTCGTGAAAGGGTCTGCTTCGTTCGTCGGAAAAGCGCCGGTATTGCTGCGGGTCCCATGTCATGACACATGACAATACAAGTTAAATACAAGTTTTCAGGAGTTTCTGCTGAGCGGCCCTTCAGTTTCCAGGGGATTGCGCCGACGTACTGGTGGCCGCCGTCTGGATCGACAACTCCACGGCGAAATAGGAGCCAAATCGCTTTAATCCCGGGGTGTGGAGTCGTGTGCCAGCCTCCGTATTTCATCGACACCGCTTGCGATGCTCCGCTGGCCGGATCGGATCTGTCCTTCGATGACAGCGACTCGATCATCGGCGCGCAGATCATCGAGAAGGAGCTCGGCCACCTCGGTCCAAAGCCACGAACTTTGCTGCTCTGTGCGGCGAGCCGAAAACTCTCCCGTGGACTCGCGAGCCTTGCGCAACTGCATGAGTGTGGACCACACCTCTGAGATGGCGAACCCGGAAACTGACGACACGGCGAGTCCGACCGGAGTCCAGGCGGCGGACGACGGGCGAATCAATCGAAGCGCACTCGTGTAATCGGCGAGTGTGCTGCGAGCTTGTGGTTCTAAGGCGCCGTCGCACTTGTTGACCACCACGATGTCGGCGAGTTCCATGATTCCGCGCTTGACCCCCTGCAGTTCGTCGCCTCCGCCGGGAGCAACTAGCAAAACGAATGCATCACTGAGATTCGATACTGCTGTTTCGGACTGACCCACCCCGACTGTCTCGATCAGTACGACATCGTACGCGGCCGCCTCCACGAGGCGAATGACATCGCGTGTTCGGCGCGCCACACCACCGAGCGTTCCTCCGCTCGGAGTCGGACGTATGTACGCAGATGGATGACGCGACAGTTCAGCCATTCGGGTCTTGTCACCGAGGATTGAGCCGCCAGTCCGTGTCGAGGAGGGGTCCACAGCGAGGACGGCGACCCGAAGTCCAACGGCATCGCAGAGGTGGAGGCCGAATGTCTCGATGAACGTCGACTTGCCGACTCCTGGTGTCCCGGTGATCCCGACCCGAAAGGACGGCCGCACGCGAAGGCCGGAGACATAATCCAGCAGGGACAGCGCGTCGGCTCGATGATCCCTACGGGTTGACTCTACGAGGGTGATGGCCTGCGCAAGCGCGCGGCGATCACCAGCCGCGATCCGGTCGGTTTGCGTCTTTGGATCGAACGGCATCATTGTCAGCGTAGGGCTTGCGTCGCCGGAATCGCATCACCACCGGTCCATGCGCCATGATCAGGGGCATGATCGATGGTTTCACTACAAAGAAGTTCGGTGCCGTGAAGGCAGCATTCGCGGCCAATTTCGAACAGGGTATCGACGTTGGGGCGTCTGTGGCACTGGTTCACCGTGGCGAGATCGTTGTGGACCTGTGGGGTGGACACACCGGTACCGAAAAAACGACCGAGTGGCAACGAGACTCCCTGATCAACGTCTGGTCGACAACGAAAACGATGACTGCGCTGTGCGTGCTGATGTTGGCCGACGAGGGAGCAATCGACGTCGACGCACCAGTCGCAAAGTATTGGCCCGAGTTCGCCGCCAACGGCAAAGAGGCCGTGCTCGTGCGCCACGTCATGTCCCACACCGCTGGACTTCCCGGTTGGGACGAACCGGTCAGCGTCGAAACTCTCCTTGACTGGGACAAAACATGTTCACTTCTCGCCGCGCAGGCACCGTGGTGGACGCCGGGCGACGGGTCGGGCTATCACGCCATTTCGCAGGGGTATCTCGCCGGCGAACTTGTTCGACGGGTCAGCGGAAAGAGCCTCGGCACGTTCTTTGCCGAACACGTTGCCGGCCCCCTGAGTGCCGATTTCCACATCGGGACAAACCAAGCCCAGGACCACCGGGTGATACCGGTGATTCCGCCGCCAAGCGGTGCCATCGATGCGCAACTCCAAGAACTGGGTGGAATTGCCAAACGCGCCCTCGCCAACCCCACCATGGCCGCCGAGGAATCGTGGACGATCCCGTGGCGGCGTGCGGAGATACCTGCTGCCGGCGGACACGGTAACGCACGTTCGGTCGCAATGGCGCAATCTGCAGTCAGCCATGGCGGGTCTGCGTTCGGGCGCCGTTTGTTCGGCGACGGTGCAACGGACTCGATCTTTCGCGAACAGTGCAACGGCCAAGATCGAGTGCTCCTCATGCCGCTTCGCCACGGAATTGGTTGGGGTCTGGGCAGCGATGCCGTACCGATGCCCAATGCCCGCTGTTGCTGGTGGGGCGGATGGGGTGGTTCCCTCGTCGTCAATGACCTCGAGAACGGACTGACCTTCGCCTACGTGATGAACCGAATGCTCGAGGGGACGTCGGGTGACATGCGAGCCGCCAACCTGCTCGGCGCGGCGTACCTGGCGCTGATGAGCTGACTTTGCAAACAACAGAAGCCGACCCGAGCTCGTATGCAGTCGGGTCGGCGCTTGTATGGAGAGAACACGGTCCATTTGCAGGCGGCGTGGCCCAACATGTGATCAGCTCGTCGAAGCTGCGGATTTGTCGGCGAGTTCTTGCTGGTACTTCGCGGTTGAAGCCTCCACGGCCAACAGATTGCTCTCGGCCAATTCCGGGCGGGCGGCGCGGGCGCGGTTCTTGGCCTCGACCGTCGAATGGCGTTGACCTTGAAATTGCGGCGCGACGTGGCGGGCGAACAGTTCGTAGCTTCGGAACTTTGCCTCGGGATCGGCCCAGTCATGGGCGAGCTGGAGGTAGGCACCGAACCCGCCGTTGGATTGTTTCACGAGGCGTTCGATTTGTTCGCCTGCGTCGTCCGGGGTGCCTATCGTGCCCAGACCGGACTCGTTGACGAAGTCGATGAATTCACGCACGCTCGTCCCCTCGCCGACCGCCATTTGCGGGAACGCAGCGGTGTGTTGGAAATAGTCGAACCAGTCGGCGATTCCATGTTCGACGTCCTTGTATGCCTGCTCCCGGGTCTTGGCGAGGTGCATGAGGCCGACGAGTCGCCACTTGGCCCGATCTACAGATACTCCGTAGTTCGCAGCGCGTTCTTCCATCACGTCCCAGTGAAGCCCGAGAACGTCGAATCCGGCCGCGGTCGTCGCGCCGATCGAGAGCAGTCCGAGTCCGTATCGACCTGCCAAACGAGGACCCGATGGCGAAGCCACCGCAGCAATTGTCATCGTTTCGGCGAGATCGGAGTATGGACGAAGATGCAAACGGGCGTCCTTTAAGGTCCAGCGATCGTTTTGGAAGTTGATCGGTTCTTCGCTCGTTACAAGATGGTGGATGATCGCGACCGCGTCTTCGAGGAGCTCGCGGGTCTGCGGCATGTCGAGCCCGATCATCGCCGCGTCGGAGGGCAGTGCGCCCGGTCCGAGTCCGAGAAGGAACCGACCTTTCGTCATATGGTCGAGCTGGACCGCCCGCTCGGCCACCCAGAGCGGGTTGTGATAGCTCGCGCTGGTGACGCCCGTGCCGAGTTTGATCGAGCGGGTCCGCTGGGATGCTGCAGCGATAAAGATCTCGGGCGACGCGATGATCTCACTGCCCGCGGAGTGATGCTCACCCACCCATGCTTCGTCGTATCCGAGGCGGTCCAGATGTTCCACGAGGGCGAGGTCACCGTCGATGAGGAGCGTCGGATTTTCGCCCGCCGGATGAAATGGCGCCATAAAGATCCCAAAGCGCATCCGCTGTGTCATGTCTGCCTCCTAAAGCAAGTGTCTGACCGGTTCGCACCATACCGGCCACCGTTTGGATTTTCCCGTTGTGCAGTCTCTGAACTATTGCCCGGGGATTACCTCGTGAGAACCGGCCTACAGGAATGAAGGAAGGATCACAACTCCTCCTTTAGGTCGTTTGGCCCAATGCCGATGGAAGACATGTGCCACACCCGACGTACCTGGACTCGCTATGAGCGGACACGCTCCAACGCGCCCGAGATCTGCTGCGTCGATATCGTCGCAGTCAGCGTTGGTGGAGCCATTGGCAGCGGTTCGGGCCAGGGTGTCTGTCATCTTGTCGGCCCGCAACGAAGAGAAACACCTAGCGCAGGCGCTTGACTCGATCATTGTTCAGACTTTTCTCGACTGGGAGTGCTTGATCTTTGACGATGGCTCCACTGACGCAACGTACGACATTGCACTGAGGTACGCAGCACAGGATCGCCGCTTCCGGGTGTTCTCGGGCATGGAGTCGCAGGGACTGGCGCGGCGTCTGAACCAGCTTGTAATTGAAGCCCGGGGCTCCCTCGTTGTTCGGATGGACGCCGACGATGAAATGCTCCCCGATCGTCTGCAGCGTCAAGTGGCAGCCTTCGCAGAGTTGAGCGCTGCCGATCAATTGACAACAGTGCTCGGGGGTTCGGTCCTCCTGATGGACCCCGAGGGTGAAATGATCGGTGAACGGAAGGCACCTCAGCGCACAACTCTTTCGGCCCGGGAATTTCCGCCAGTACTACACCCAACGGTGATGGCAAGCACTGCCTGGTTCCGTAAGTATCCATATGATGAGTCAGAAAAGTTCTTGAGAGCCGAGGATTCTGAACTGTGGGTTCGCGCCCGCAGCGGCACCACGTTTCGCAACATCGTGGAACCAGTGCTGCGATACCGAACGATCGGATCATTCGAACCTGCGCGTTTCGTACGCTCGCAGCGCGCAATGATTCGAATTGGCCTGGCACATCGAGCTCCACTGTTGCTGCTGCGCGGGATCGTTGGACTCCTCGTCGGCTCGCTCGCTCTCCGTTCCAAGTCGATCATGAACTCTGCGATGTGGCTGCGTCGCAAAATGCTGGGGGAGCGGATTACGGCGATCTTCCGCCGGAGCGTCAGCGCTGCGGTTCAGACCTCAGGACGGCTGGCCGTGGTCGCCGTTTCGATCGTGAGCTTCGATATTGGTGCGGTTCTGCACCGAAATACCCGAGGCGCCTTCAACGTCAGTGCGTCCGCTGCCGCGTTCTACTGTGTGCTTACGATGCTGGTCTCCTTTGCCATCGGCCTTCCCGAGGGGCCAACCTCGAAGCGTCAGGGTTTCGCCTCGTGCGTCCTTGCTTCACTGGCCACTCTGGCGTGTGTCGTTGTGACCATGACCTTTTTTCCGAACCTGTTCCCTCGATTCTTTGTGCTCGTCGCGCCAGCCTTCCAAACACCACTGTTCTTCCTCGCCTTTCTCTATTCTCGACGAGACGATGCGAAGGAACAGCAGCGCGTTCGGGTGTTCTGCGTCGTCGAGCGCGACGAGTTCGAGCGGTTGGTGGAACAGGTGTCCTCGTACCCGGAGCGACCATGCTCGATCGTCGGGTTCGCTACCCCGGAGCAGTGCGAGGCTGACTTGGACAACCTTCGAGAACGGGTCGGCTCCACGAAGGCCTCGGTGCTCGTGCTCTCGAACGAGGCCCAAGCCCACCCCCGAATCGTCGATGAGGTACGTCGACTTCATCGAGCTGGCGTCCGGGTTCGACCGCTGGCGCGCTTTTACGAGCAGTGGCTCGGGAAGCTCCCACTCGGAGAACTTTCCCCCATGGAACTCATGGTCGACCATTCAGACATCCATCGTTTGGTTTACGGACGTGTCAAACGAGCGATTGACGTTCTTGGTGGTCTGGCGCTGGGGCTCGTCCTTGCGTTACTGATTCCGTTCATCTTGGTTGGGAACCACTTCGGAAATCGTGGCCCGCTGTTGTTTCGTCAACGTCGAGTCGGTCGTGACGACACACCGTTCGACCTCTACAAGCTTCGGTCCATGATTGTCGCCGAATCTGACCCGTCGCGTCCAACGGGAGCTGGTGAATGGACACGAGAAAACGACGAGAGAATTACCCGATTCGGTCGGCTCCTTCGTCGGTTACACATCGATGAATTGCCCCAGTTCGTCAACCTTCTTCGAGGGCAGCTCTCGCTCGTCGGTCCGCGTCCCGAGCAACCTCACTATGTTGCGGAGTTGGAGTCAGTTCTGCCCCTTTACGAACTGCGTCACGGGGTCCGGCCCGGAATTACTGGATGGGCGCAGGTCAAGTGGCCGTACGGGTCCTCGATGGAAGACGCATCTCAAAAGTTGCAGTACGACCTGTATTACGTCGTGCACCAAGGGTTCGGGATGGATATCCGGACGCTCGCCCGGACGGTTCGATCAGTGATTCTGCGCGGAGGACGTTGAAGGTGTCACTCCCAAGCCCGATGGCGCGAGTGCTTGTTCTTCCCAAATTCGGAAGGTTGACGGACGACATCGTAGAGATCGTTTCGGCGGCGGACCCAAATACTCTGTACACATATGTATATTCGGAGTCATCGTATGAGCGAAAGCTTGCTCGCCGTCCAACACAAGTCCTTCGTTCCTTAGTACATCTCCTTCCCAGCGTCTCGATGAAAAGGCTCGCAGAGCGACTCATCGTCAAGGTGAGGTACCGCTCGAACGAGATGGCGGTCGATCTTCTCGAATTTTGCGAGGGTGTGCACGCCGATCATCTGATCATCGTGAAACCAGCGTTGCTGGGTCCGGAGGAGTTTGCGAGAATACGAAAAAGGCTGGGCGTGCAGCTGACGACCATCGTTCTCTGGGACGCCATGTGGCGAACCCCGCTCGTCGAGGCTCTCTTGCCTCAAGCCGAGGCGGCTTTCACCACCGAGCCAACCGATGTGGTTCGCTTTCCCTCGTTGGCCGAACTTCCCGTCCCGAGATCCCAAGCGAACAGTGCGGTTCAATGCACAGGAGACGAACGAGTCAGCCCGGCCTTCTTCGGATGCGCATCGTGGAGCCTCGACCGGTTTCTGGCCGCACGAAAATTTGTTGCGGCGGCGTCTTGTGCAGATATCGGCTTCTGCGTCCACTTGGTCACTGATCGCCCACTTCTCAAGTTGTTGAACCGATTGAGCGGGATCG
Organism: Acidimicrobiia bacterium; assembly: GCA_031429095.1. GTDB lineage: Bacteria > Actinomycetota > Acidimicrobiia > Acidimicrobiales > JANYDT01 > JANOYY01. The sequence continues at coordinate 46,136 of JANOYY010000151.1, forward strand.
AGTCCGACCGACTCGATGTCGAAGAGAATCGACGCATGGTTGGAGGCTGCGAGGTGCACGTAGATTTCGGGCGTCGAGGTCAGACTTCTCCGTCAGAAAGGCTCACCGATTCAGCTATTGCGGGCGTTTTGCTACTCACGCAGAACCCGTGGTTGGCCGGGGCGGGTTACCCCGTTGTGGACGGACGGAAGTCCTGGGTGAGCGGAGTTGTCGCCGCGAAGGCCTTGATAGGGCGCGAAACGAAGCACGAACGAGCGAACACCTGGCAAGACCGATCGGATCTCGCTCCGTATCTGATGTCTGGTTCGCAATGGTTCGAAATGCTGACGTCTGCGGAAAAGAATCAGTCGGTTGAATTGGAACTGGAGGCAGTCTGAGCGGCTTCGTTCAGCATTGACCTTTCAACCAATTGTTCGGGCGAGTCACTCAAGAAATCCAGTATCGGAGTCGAAGAAAGGAGATGCTTTCACCGTTGAGCGAACAGGTGCGAAACACGACTGGTAGGGCGACATGCGGTGTCGTCATACCCTGCCACAACTATGCGCGCTTCTTGACTGAGGCATTCGAAAGCGTTCTTTCACAAACGCGACTTCCTGACCAGGTTGTCATCATCAACGACGGCTCCACCGACGAAACCGCTGAAGTTGCCGACGCGCTGGCTGAGGGGCGACCATGGGTGCGCGTTCTACACCGATCTCCGACCGGTGGGGCCTCAAGCACCTTCAATCTCGGTATCCGCTCCACATCGACCGACTACGTGGTGGTCCTGTCGGCTGACGATCGGCTCTCTCCCAGCTACCTTGAACGTTCCGCGCAGTTGCTCGACGAAGGAGCTGACGTTGCAATTTCGGCGCTGAAGCGTTTCGGAAACGTCGAGAGCTTCATGTATCCGAAAGTCTTCGACCTCGACCGCACGTTGATCGTGAACGACCATCACGGCTCGTACCTCATGCGGCGAGCCGTTTTTGATCTGGTCGGCGGATACTCTGAGGAGGTCACCCGCGAAGACTGGGACTTCTGGGTTTCTGCATTGACCAAAGGAGTTACGGGTGCCCTTGCCCCGGAGTGTTGGGTTGAGTATCGCCAACACGGCCCATCGCGCAATCAGCTTCCCCGGTGGGCCGGGTGGAAGGACCGAGGCCGTATTTGGAAACGCCATTACCGTGAGGTGGGGCGAGTTCGGGTGGTTCGCGCCGTGATGAACGAAGCATGGAAAAGGGCGTTTAGACCTTGACCCGCGTCGTTTTGGTGACCGGGAAGTTCCTGTCGCTCGGGCTGCAAGCCTTGCTTTTCGCGATGTTGGCTCGACGCTTTGATGACCCCGCCTTCGGTAGTTGGCTTGCGTCCTTCACACTGGCTCAGATTCTGGGGGGCCTGGCCGATTTCGGGTTGACCACGACCGCGCAACGTTTGGTGGTCGACGAGGGTCGATCGAACGTGCTCCACGCGTTCCGTCTTTGGTCGACGGGTTCGATCGTTGTCGGTACGCTCGCCTTCTTCATCGCAGGTGCAGCAGGTATGCGAATCACTGCGCTGCTTGCGGCCTTTCCTGTGTTTGCTTTCGCCCGACTGCAAACACCGAGGCTGATCGTTGCAGCGGCCGAGGGACTCGCTGTACGCATAGCAGTCAGTGAGACCCTGAACCGTGCGATCCCGGTAGCTATCGTGGCGATCTCCCCGCGCGATGACGTGATGTTTTGGCTGGGCGCGTCGATGGCGGTGGCGGGGTTGGCGAGTTACGCAACCCTGGCCCCTTCGGCCGAAAAGCGTTCCGGCCCCCCACCTGACCGAACGGCTGTTTCCGGCGCACAAATGCTTCTTCGCAACGGTCGCTCATTTGGAGTGCTGGCGATTGCTTCGACCGTTCATGGCCGCAACGATCAAATGTTTCTCTCACGGTACGGTTTCGAGAGTGCGCTCCCCGCATACAACGCTGCGTATCGTCTTTTCGATTCCATCATTGGCCTTAGTTCGGCGTCGCTGATGACCTTTTTCAACGATCTCCACGCCAACGCAGACAAGAAACGATGGACCAGTCGTACACTGATGATCTTCGCCACCCTTGGGATTTGTGTTGCGACCGCCGTTTGGATCGCGGCGTCATGGACAACCAACGTCCTTTTAGGAAGCTCGAATCTAGACGCCGTGTTTTGTGCCCGTGTACTTGGGGTCGGAGCCGGGGCAGGAATCGTCAACGCAGTGGTGGTTCGGCTTGGACTCTCTCGAGGACTCGATCACTCGATGCTGTACACGGGGGTGGCACTAATGGTTGCTAACCTCGCAACAAATGCAATCGTTCTTCGCTCGGGCGGAGTTCGAGCAGCCGCAATAACCACGACGTTGTTTGAATTCCTCGGTCTCGTTGCAATGAGTGCGCTCGTACTGGTGAACCGGAACCGCCCGGAGACAGGGGGCAACCGTGTTACGCAAGTCGGTTCTAAGGTTGTGATCGCATCATGAACGATCGTCGAGAAGCCTCTGCTCCGCTGCGAATTGCAGTGGTTGGTGCCGGGTTCATGGGGGCGAACCATGCGCGCGTTGTGGCATCGCATCCGGCGACCCGTCTGGTGCGCGTCGTCGATGTCAGCCTTGAAGCTGCGCAAAGGCTCGCAGACCAGTTCGGGGTCGACGCGGGAATCGAGATTGAACGGGGACAGGTCGACGCAGCCGTTGTCGCCACCTCCACCGCGGCGCACGTCGGCGTTGCGCTCCAACTCCTCGAGCTAGGCATTCCCGTGCTCCTGGAGAAACCGATGGCGACCGACCTCGCTGGAGTGTACGAACTGGTCGAAGCTGCGCAAAGGACTGGTACGCCCCTTGTCTGTGGCTTCGTCGAGCGGTTCAATGCTGCTGTCCGGACGACGCAACTTTTGCTTGAGGAAGCACCAACGACCATTACGTTCGTTCGTCATTCTCCGTTCAACGACCGAGCGACGGCGAGCGTTGTCCAGGACCTCCTGATCCATGATCTTGACCTGTTATGTCGGCTGTCGCCAGCCTTCGCGTTACATCCCGAATCATTGTCGGTTGCGGCCTTCGGCCGGACGATTCCAGAGTCATCCCAAGTCGAGGCAGTAGACGCGATCTTGTCGAACGGCGCGTGCGTCGCAAACTGTTCGGCGTCGCGATTGGGTCAACGAAAGGTGCGGACGCTCGTCGTCGGAAACTCGTCGCAGCTTGTCGAGACTGACCTGTTCCGACAAACGGTCACCATGTACCGTCACGTATCGCATGCGTTGCTCAGCAGTGGTGCGGGTGGCTACCGAGCCGAAACCGTGATTGACACTCCATATGTTCGCCATGGCGGCGAACCGCTTTTCGAGCAGCTCAGCAACTTCTGCGAAGTCGTTTCCGGAGTGTCGACCGAGGACACTGTTGCGACAGTCGCTGCACACGTGCTCGCCGATTCCGTCGAGAAGCAATTGCTAGGTCCGACCGACCCGATACCCGTCTAGCGAGACCGCAGGAGCGCCAGGATCTCTGCCGCGGCAGCTGGAATGTTGGTACCCGGTCCGTAGATTCCACTGACTCCGGCACTGCGGAGGAACTCGTAGTCCTGGGCGGGAATGACACCGCCGCACACCACCAAAACGTCACCCGCACCGGCCTTCTTGAGTTCGTCGATGAGTTGCGGTATGAGGGTCTTGTGGCCGGCCGCTTGGCTGGAAACACCCACGACATGCACGTCGTTCTCCACAGCGTCGCGGGCAACCTCGGCCGGTGTTTGGAACAGCGGGGCAACGTCGACGTCGAAGCCGATATCAGCGAAGGCGGTAGCGATGACCTTTGCGCCGCGGTCGTGACCGTCTTGGCCCATCTTCGCAACGAGCATTCGAGGGCGCCGACCCTCTTCCTTGGCAAATACGGCGACATCGGCAACGGTCGCCTGAAAATCGGCGTCATCGGCATACGCTGCACCGTAGACGCCGCTGATGGATCGAATCTCGGCCTTGTGGCGACCGAAAACCGTTTCGAGCGCGTCGCTGATCTCTCCGACTGTTGCCCGTGTGCGTGTTGCTTTTACCGCAAGATCGAGGAGGTTAGCGCTTCCGCGGGCGCCATCCGTAAGTGCGCGTAGGGCATCTTCGACGGCCGTAGCGTCGCGAGTCGCCTTGATACTGTTCAGCCTCTCGATTTGTGACGCGCGAACCTTTTGGTTGTCGACGTCGAGAACGTCTTGCGCGTCTTCCCTTTCGAGTCGGTACTTGTTGACGCCGACCACGACCTCCTCGCCCCGGTCTACGCGCGCCTGGCGCTTCGCCGCCGACTCCTCGATCCGTAGTTTAGGCATGCCCGACTCGACCGCTTTGGTCATGCCGCCGAGAGCTTCGACTTCCTCGATCAGCTTCCATGCGTGCGTAGCGAGCGCGTGGGTTAGTGACTCCACGTAGTACGAGCCTCCCAGCGGGTCGACCACATTGGTGACGCCCGTTTCTTCGGCGATGATCAGCTGAGTGTTGCGAGCTATGCGCGCAGAGAATTCCGTCGGGAGTGCCATGGCTTCATCGAATGAATTCGTATGCAAACTCTGTGTTCCGCCGAACACGGCCGCCATTGCCTCGATCGTGGTTCGCACGACGTTGTTCATGGGGTCTTGTTCGGTAAGCGATACACCGCTCGTCTGGCAGTGTGTTCGGAGCATCGAGCTACCGAGCGACTTCGGGTTGAACTCGCTCACGATCTTGGCCCACAGCAGACGGGCGGCGCGAAGCTTGGCAACTTCCATGAAGAAGTTCATTCCGATGCAGAAGAAGAAGCTGAGGCGTCCGGCGAACTCATCAATGTCGAGACCACCGTCGATGGCCGCGCGGATGTACTCCTTGCCGTCGGCCAGAGTGAAGGCCAGCTCCTGAACGGCGGTGGCTCCTGCTTCTTGCATGTGGTAGCCAGAAATGGAGATCGAGTTGAACTTCGGCATGTTCTTCGCCGTGTAACCGATGATGTCGGCAACAATGCGCATGCTCGGCGCCGGTGGGTAGATGTAGGTGTTGCGAACCATGAACTCTTTGAGAATGTCGTTTTGAATCGTGCCGGCCAGCCGGTCCTGACTGACACCCTGCTCCTCCGCTGCGACGATGTACCCAGCGAGAACGGGGAGCACCGCACCGTTCATGGTCATCGACACGCTCATCTTGTCGAGGGGAATGCCGTCGAAAAGAATCTTCATGTCCTCGACGGAGTCGATAGCGACGCCCGCCTTGCCGACGTCGCCAACAACTCGGGGATGATCGGAGTCGTAGCCACGGTGCGTTGCAAGGTCGAAGGCCACGCTCACGCCCTGTTGTCCAGCAGCAAGGTTCTTGCGGTAGAACGCATTGGAATCCTCGGCGGTCGAAAAGCCTGCGTACTGACGAATCGTCCACGCGCGGTTCGTGTACATGGTCGCCCGGACGCCACGCTGAAACGGAGCGATGCCGGGGAGTGTGTTCACGGTTTCGAGGTCGGCGAGGTCGTCGGCCGTGTACAGCGCCTTCACCGGTATCCCCTCGGGGGTCAGCCAGGTCAGATCCTTCGTTGACGAAACCTTGGCCTCTTTGACGGCCAGCTTTTCCCAATCGGATGGGGCGGGGGAGGGGAACTCGTTCAGCACAGCGCTGAGCTTAGGTGCGGTGGGGGTGAACCCCAAAGCAGACCGCTTCCAAGCGCTACAGGGTCTGGGGAAGGGCTTGGGTGCCTTCGGATTGAATCGCGCAATTCGATAAGGGCCCCGGTAGAGATGTCTCGTACCACTATCTCGAATCGGAGCCGTCTGTCAGCTCGGCGCAAACACGTCCGTTTACCTGGCGAGTTCACAACTCCGTCTCGATGAACTGCGATTCTCGAGAAATCTTTCGGATTGTTCCGCTCCGACCCCAGAACTGTCATACCCCCCAGGCAGGATAGTAGACGTGAAGGTTTTCGAACCAGGTGAGCTCGTTGCGGGCCTAAAGCGTGTGGAGATCGATGCTGCGGAGCGGGCCGAGATCATATGCGCGCTTGAGGGTTTGCGTCGGGTTCGGGCGCGGGCTGATGCTGCCGAAGTTGCGCTTGGGCGCCGGTTGCATGATCTCACGCCGTTTGCGGACCGCGATGTGTCTTCGGCCGCACAGCGCTCGGCTCGTCATGGCGACCGAGTGCGCGAACGGGTTGACACAGCGGCGGCTGTACCGGCGATGGGAGATGCGTTCTCCGCGGGCGTGCTAAGCGGAGAGCATGTTGATGCGGTCTCGAAAGCGCTGCGCGCAGCACCGGCGAAGGTACGTGATGCGCTTGCCGCAAAGGCAGGCGAGTTGGCTCCCGTGGCCGTTGGTTCGGGGCTATCACCCGACGAATTCGCGGACCGTTTGCGGGTGGAGTCTGATCGGTTGGAAGCCGACGACGGCATGGCGCGCTTTGAGCGGCAACGACGGGCCACCCGGTTTCGTACGTGGACAGATCGTCGCGACGGGATGTTTCGGGTGTCCGGCGCGTTCGATCCGCTCTCCGGAGCAATGCTGCACGGTCGGCTGCAATCGGCGATGGCCGCCATGTTTGCGAAAGAGGTTCCCGCGGTTGCTCCGGATGATCCGGGGGAGCGCCAGGATTTCCTGCGGGGCCTTGCGTTGTTGGCGCTCACGGCGCGGTGCAAGCCGGACCCGGAGGGTGCCCAACGCACCGGCAGTGTGGTGGGTGACGTTGTGAACGGACCCGACGGTCGTGAGCGAAGTGATGCCGGGGTGGATGCCAACGTCGAGTGGGTGCCGTATGGTCCGAGCGGTCGACCGATGGTTGGGCGTCCGGAACTCGTTGTGGTGATCGACACGACCGTGCTGGACGAGAAAGGCAGACCCACCGTGGACTGGGGCATCCCCGTGAGCGTGCCGTATGCGGTGGTGGTGGACTTGGCGCGAAGGAGTTCGGTCCACGCGGTTTTGGTCGACGGAGATGGTGGCGTGAGCACGGCCGGTGTGTTGGATTTGGGTCGCACGACTCGGTTGGCGAATCGAGCCCAGCGACGGGCGCTACGAGCGCTGTACCCAACGTGTTCCGTGCCCGGTTGTGGTGTGAGGTTTGAGCTCACGAAGCTGCATCACGTGGTGCCGTGGTGTGCCGGTGGCCGCACTGACCTGAACAACTTGTTGCCGGTGTGCAATGGCCACCACGACTGCGCGCATCATGGTGGATGGAAGTTCACTCTTGGGCCACAGCGTGTACTTACGATTAGCTTTCCCGACGGTCGTACCCTGACCACAGGCCCGCCGAAGAGAACCACCACGGCGGTGTTGGGGGTGAAACGTGAGTGAGCGAGCCGTCTGGCAATATGTGGGCTTACTGGTGAGCTATCGGTGGCCAGTCAAAGCGAGCGACGCTGATTCACGAAATTCGAGGTCTCCCCAGATTCCAACAGGTGATCCACTAGCGTGACTGGCCGTGCTGGGAGAGGAAACGCTGTGGCAAGTGTTCGTCGTGTCGGAAAGTCAATAGCGTTTGGAGCGTACGCGCGGATCTTTGGCCCTTTGGCCGCTCGATATGACCCAAGATTCCTTGACCCTGAAGTGCCGCTCT
>JANOYY010000152.1:0-23513 GCA_031429095.1 Acidimicrobiia bacterium
TACAACCAACTACGACCGGCACCTAGAGACCGTCCTGCGTGCGAAGTTCGCCGATCTCGACGTGTTCCGTGCCCCGGCCTTGCCGCTCGGCCGCGACTTCAGCGGCCTCGTCTACCTCCACGGTTCAGTCCGGCAGCGAGCGAACCAACTTGTTGTAACGAGGTCGGACTTTGGTCGGGCGTATCTGGTTGAGGCATGGGCAGCTCGCTTCCTTGAAGCGATGTTCCACCACGACTACTCGGTCTTGTTTATTGGCTACAGCCACGATGACGTGGTGATGGACTACTTGTCGAGCGGACTTCGGCGCCCAACACGCCGTTACGGGTTCGTGCCCGAAGATAAGGCGCCTCGCTGGCGGTCGCGTGGCATCGAGCCGGTCGTGTATCCGGTTCATAGCAACGATCACGGCGCCCTCACTGCAGCAATTCAACGATGGGCCGACATGGCGCATATGGGCTTGCTCGACCATCAGGAACGAATCGCTCAGTACGTTTCGAGTGATGGCCCGCTTGATGCTCCCACCGATTCGTATCTCGCAGCGTGCGTAGCCGACCCGGACCGCGTGGGTCTGTTTTGCTCCGCCACTGAAGAAATCAGATGGTTGTCGTGGATGGAGAGCCAACCACGATTTCGTAGTCTCTTCAATCCGTCAGCGGAGTTGGACCAACCGGAGTGGGCCCTTTCCCGGTGGTTCGGTCGAATCGCCGTGAAGCACCCCGCTGAAGCACTCACGGTGCTTCAGCGAAGAGGCGGACGCATGCACCGCATTCTGGGCCGGGGCATTCTTCAGCAGCTCTTCGGTCACGACCGACCGCCCTCGCCGATCGTCAGCACGTGGGTGACCGTCGTACTCGAGGACGCATCCGGCGCACGCGAAGACATCCTGAACTATTTACTGAGCGAGCGAGTCCTTCCTGACGACCACTACCTGACGCTTCGGTTGTTCGATCATTTGACGACACCGAGCCTCAACCTTCGTCCAGGCTTCAGCATCGCCGACTCGTCGGCGGACTCGTTTCCTCATGTCTGGGTCGATCCAGACCTGTTGGGCGAGGAGCATTGGCTCCGCCAGGTATGGGAACAGGTCTTGAAGCCAAACCTCGATACCTGTGCCGATGAGTTAGCGGTCATCGTGACTAACAACATTCTCTCGATGGGACAAAGGCTTGCGCTCCTGCGCGGCGAACGACATGACGCCCTTTCGGCGAAGCGTTCAGCTATCGAACCGCACGAGCAAGACGCCTACCCTGACGCCGTCGACGTACTGATCGACGCCGCTCGGGACGTCCTGGAACACCTTCTGCACCGAGATGACAGGAGCGGCGATGCGCTCCTATCCCAGTGGAGTCGCCTTCCCGGAGAGTTGTTTCGCCGCCTCGTATTGCACGGCTGGACCGAGCGACCGGACAAGACGAGTGACGAGAAATTGCGATGGCTGTTAGAGAACGTCCGCATTTTGGAAGGTGGCGACTGTCGGCACGAGGCGTTCCGCCTCATCCGAGAACATCTCCCTTCGGCAACAGACGACGCGAGGGAGGAGGTGCTCACTACTGCCCTCCAACCTCCGCAACTGGACTACGAGGCCGATGATGAGCATCTCGCCTACCTCACCTACAACCTTCTTTATTGGCTTACGTTGAGCGACCCGACATTCGACGCAGCGAGGAGCGAGTTTGAACGGATGCAGGTCGAACACCCCGCTTTCGGCACTCGTGAGCACCCAGACTTTGATTCTTGGTCGTCTGGTGGTTTCTCCGGGGGCCCGAGCAGTCCTCGGTCGCTCGATGACCTACTGAACGAAAACGACGTCTCGTCCCTCGTGACCTTTCTGGAGGACTATACCGACGACCCGGCCGACCGGTTCCTCGGTCCGAACCGGGAAGGTCTGATGACCGCAGTAAGCGAGGCGACGACGACCCAACCGAACTGGAGCTTGCAACTCCTCGCGGAACTCGAAGCACGTGAGGCCAACGAGAGCGAACTCTGGGATGCCATATTCGCCGGGTGGAGAATGACGGAAGCAAGCGATGCCGACTGGCCCGGCCTCCTCGCCGCAATAGATCGGCGACCTCAACTGGACCCGTGGTTGCGAACGCTCGCTGATGCACTGGAGCATGGCGTTCGAGGCGACGGCCTTGTCCCGACAGATGCGCTGTCATTGGCGATTTCGTTAGCGAACCGACTCTGGCGGGCGGGGATCAGCACACAGACCGATGCCGACTCTTGGACGATTCACGGCGGGACGACCGATTGGCTCTTGAAGGCCATCAACCACTGGGCCGGAAACCTCGCTGGCTTTTTTGTCTTCGCCTCATCCCAGCTCTGGCGAGCTGACCGGGAGCACTGGAGAGGCGTACCAACGGGGATTCGGGAGCCTCTCGAACAGATGCTCCAGGAGAGCGGCGTACCTGGTGACGCAGCGAGGATCGTGCTCGCGAACTATGCCCTGTATCTCATTGACGCCGATCCGGACTGGGCAGTCGACAATGTGCTTGCCCTCTTCGATTGGGATGATCCCGAACGTGCTGAGAAGGCGTGGGACAGCTACCTGCACAGCGGCAAGTGGCACGACCGTGCGCTGATCTTCCTCATGCCCAAGTTCAAGGCCACGTTCCCGCACGTGTCGACTGCCCTGGCTCACCGGAGGGACAAGTTCTGCTCGTTCATGGCACACATAGCTATTGAGAGCTCGATCCCCCCGCTGGGCGAGGGCGGTTGGGTCACCGAGTTCCTCAGTGCTGTCGATGAAGAGACGATCATTGCCTGGGATCGGGCGGTCGAAAGTGCACTTCGCCCTTCGGAGGATTCGACCTCCTCGGAACAGCCCTCCGTCGATCAGTGGGATCGCTGGCTTCTCGACTATTGGAAGCTCCGAGACCAAGGCGTACCGAAAGCTCTGACAAGCTTGGAAGCGTCGGCGATGATGCCCTGGCTGTTGACCGCCGGAGACCACTTCCCCGAGGCGCCAGTATCGCTGTCCATTGGCCCGGCGGATTCGCGGACCACGACATGCTTCTCTACACCCTGGCGGCGCACTCGGTCGTCGACGAGCACCCCGCGGTTCTTGCGACATTGCTGCGCAAGCTGCTTCGCGCGACGCAACTACCGTTCTGGGATGGCAGGTACCTGGAGATCGTAGTCAGGCGACTCTACGGGCACGCCGAGGAGGTGGATTTACGCGCGATTTGTGGAGAAGCACTCCGCTTGGGTTGCCAGTCAGCGCCGAATTGGCTCGATGGCGCACCGCCGGCAACGGAGTCCGGTGCCGACTGAACGCAAGTGGTCTAGCTTTCTCAGTTGGGTGAGCGACGCGTCGAGTCGTCGAGAGGTTTGCATCAACCAGTTGCGCGGCGGTAGGAAGACGGCTGGCCCTTGCCGCCATCCATGACAACGAGCCCTTTGGATCGCAGTGCTGCGAGTCGTTTGTGGATCGTATTGCTGCTGACCGTGAGCGCTTCGGCGATTTCCTTGACTGTCCTAGGACTTTCGAGGATGCCGAGAAGTTGTCTTTCAGATGCCGTGGTCGACGCTGACCTCAAGCGTTCGGTTGGTGCAGTACTTCTGTCGACCGTAACGGTGAATGCCAACGCTTGGTCGAAGAACCGTGGTGGCGGCATGTTCGCTATGGCCAATGCGGCGATGGTGGCGGGGATTCCGCTCGCGAGAGCTTCAACGACGTTTGCGTCGCCGGTTCTCACGAACTTGCAGATCTCGAGCAGTCGGCGGTTGCGGGCGGAGGTGAGCGGGTGAACTCCGAGGCGCTCGGCGGTGATGCCGTAGAGGCCGCCCGGGTTGGTGATTCGCATCGTCGTGTTGGTCAGGCGAAGGTCGATGGATCGTGACGATGCCCATTCGGCGAGGTCGCGATGGACCAGCGCGTTGGCGACGAGCTCGCGTACTGCGATGGCAGGCGGATCGAGCTGTGTCGTGACCTGTCCGGTCGGGGTCTGGACGATCCGGTTGCGACTGTTCCGTGCGACCCAGTTGACAGCGTCGTCGAGGATCGCGGCGATTGGGCCGGTGAAGGTGGCGGAGTCGAGCGCACGCACGGAAGGGGTGTCGTCGGTTTGTAGGGCCGCTCGAATGGTGCAGTGTGGGAGGTGTTGCTGCGGGTACTCGCCGAGGGCAAGTAGTCCTGCGACGGTCACCTGGTCGTCGAGCAGCACGCCGATCTTGGTCAGCAACGTTTGGTCGTCGAGCGTGCGAAGGCGACGGTCCATCGACCGGGCGGTCGCCAGGAAGTCGTCGAGTCGGTCGATGTCCAAGTCGCTGCGACTGGTGCCGGGAACGACCGCTTCGTCGAATCGCGGCCGTGTTCTGTTGGCGGTGAAGCCGTCCATCTCGAGACGCGACAGTGCGTAGTCGCCGTCGGCGAATCGCAGAAACGCCTGCCCTGTCTTTTTGACGGTGCAGGGCTTTGCGCTCGTCGGAGTCTCGTGGACGCGGGCGACGACGAGATCGAGGCCCTCGAACTGCTCGATGTCAACGCTGAGCAGGATCGGCGGGTCGAAAGCCTGACGCGCTCGCGAGGCCAGCGCTGCGGCCACCTTCGTTGCTTCTGGAACGCCTGTGGCGCGAAAGCCAGCCGCTTCGTCCAGACCGAGGATCACCAGCCCGCCGCCGGGCATGTTCGCGAAGGCCGACAGCGTCGGTGTAAGGCTTGTCGGCAACCCGCCCGAAGCAGCCTTGGCCTCGATGGCGGTGGTATCGGACCCTCGAAGTCGAAGGCCGTTGATCACCTCTTTCAGATCCACGGGCTGACCTTAGCCAAATTAGCGGCCAATCCTGGCGAATTTAGGCGAATTATGGCGAATTTCTAGGGTGGGGGAATGCGACCCCCGCGTCAGACCAGAAATCGCAGGTAGCGGGCTCAGAAACGTTGTGAGTATTGGCGCGAGCCGTGTCAAAACCGTGTCAACGCATGCCCTGCATTTCCGCTGGTCACGGGTACTTTCTCAGGCGGTCGCCGTTGGGCGCCGTGTCAAACCTGTGTCAACGGACGAAAATACATGCCCTGACCAGGGCAAATAGTGGAGGTGGGGGGAGTCGAACCCGCCACCCAAGGATCGATCGTCAGCAAAGTATCGATTGGGGTCCTTCACGGTCGCGGACCTTGCCGACGATGTCGCCAGGGGGTGGTTAGTCCGTCAGGTCCGGAGGTTGACCCCCGGCGTTGTGGTCCATGTGTCTTGTATGCGGACATAGGGCCGGGTGATGCGAGGGGACGCCTGTCCCGATGGTGCAGCGTGGGTGGCCATCTATTCCTCGTCACACGGTGGGCACGCTCGCATTGTCGAGCTGCGAGCTGCGAGCTGCGAGCTGAGTCGGCGGCGGTGGTCACGAGACGGATCGAAAAAATCCGCATGGACATGGTGTCGTCCGTGGCACCATTTCGGGCCAAGCCGGTGAATGCTTGGCGACCGAAATGGGGTTTCTGCCCTTCGGGCCTTGACCATTACAGAGATGGCGACAAGGCTGGCCAACACGGCCTTCAGAACCAACCAACTCGGCCATGAACCCAAAACTGGCCCGGAAAGTGCGAATTGGTAGCGTTCGGGTGGCGAGCTGTCTTGTCCCGACGCCAGGTGGCGTCGGCGCACGGCACAGCTCGGCCGAGCTTCGCGTTACTCGACGTTACGCGCGACGCCGTCGTATCTCTTCGCTGATCGCCGGGATCAGTTTGTGGAGATCGGCAATCACGGCGTAATCAGCGCGCGTGACCATGTTGGCGTCGCTGTCGGTGTTTACCGCAAGGATCTTCTTCGATGCCATAGCACCCACCCAATGTTGAATTGCGCCGGATATGCCGCACGCGAAGTAGATATCGGGTGCGATCCTTGTACCGGTCTGACCAACCTGATCGGTGTGATTGCGCCACCCATTGTTCGTGACCGCTCGTGAGCATCCAACGACTCCACCGAGCAAACCAGCGAGTTCTTCCAAGGGAGCGAAGCCCTCAGGGGATCCGACACCGCGCCCGCCACCGATAACGACTCGCGCGGTGGTGAGAGTTACGCCCGCCTTGCGAACGACACGATCCTGAACGACCGAGCGGGCGAACGAGGCATGGAGTTCGGGAGTGAACACCGAGGCGGAAAGGCTCACCGGCGCGGCGACGGCGTCGGTGGCATGGTGTGCAACTGTTGCGAGTTTCGTAGGTGCACGTAGAGTCGAGTCTTCGAGAAGTGATCCACCCCACTGCACACGGGTCATCGACCATTCGTCGCCCGGTGTTAATGACAGGCAGTTCGCGACCATGGGGAGGTCGAGACGAGCCGCAACCTGAGCGAGGACTTCGTTCCCTCGGTCGGTGCCAGTGGCGAGAACAGCGACTGGTGAGTTCGCCCGAACCCACTGCGTCACCGACTCGCCCCAAGCTTCGGGGCCGTAGTCGGCGAGGATGTCGTGGACCAGTACCACAACAGCGACTGCGCCGTAGTTTGCTGCGATGGCGGCGAGGGCGTCGTTGCCGCCACATATCAACGCAGTGGTCGGCGCGCCAAGCCAGCACGCGACCGTGAGTGCTTCGAGCGACGCTTCATTCAGTGTGCCGCGATCGTGATCGAGGACGACGGCGATCGTGCTCATGACATCAGCCCCAATTCGGTGAGAAGGTCGACAACGGCACCAGCGGCGTCGGGTCCGGTTCCAAGAATGACGGTGGAGCTTGCTTTCTCCTCGGGGCGATGCAAGCGCACCCGTCCTTGGCCACCTGGCTCGGCCGTTGCCTCGATGACTTCGACGGCCACCTTCTTCGACGCAAGCCGGCCTTTCATCGTCGGGTAACGGGGAAGGTTGATTCCTTCCTTCACACCGACAACGGCCGGACGGGGAAGCGAATACACCTCGAACCCAGCGTCGATCGGACGCCGGACCTTCACTGACGTGTCGTCGATCTCGATGCCTTTGCCACCGTTGACCATGGGGCGTCCGAGCGCGTGGGCAACTCGTATGCCCACTTGGAATCCCCCATTGTCGGCCGACTCGTTGCCGAACAGAATCAGATCGAACGTCCCGTCGCGGTCCTCGACGGACTTGATCGCCTGCGTGAGCGCCGAGGCGGTGCGTTGCGGATCCCAGTCGAGACCATCGGCCGCGGAAACAAGAACTGCTTTCTCGACGCCCACCGAAGCCGAGTAGCGCAATTGCTCCTCGGCCTCGGGTGGCCCGAGCGTGATCACGGTTGCAGTGCCACCATGCAACTCGACAAGCTTTACGGCTTCTTCCGCCGCACACTCTTCATGCGGGGAGGTAGTGAAGCCAAGGTTTGTCGCGTCGACGGACTGCGCGTCGGCGGTGACGTTGATGCGCGAGCCAGGTGCAGGCACCCGCTTCACACAGACGGCAATCCGAAGAGACATCGCGGTGTCAGCCCTTCATCCGCGAATCGGTCGGGTTGAACAGCGGGGTGCTGCCGACCCGTGCGACGGTAACGGGGTAGAGCTCGTTCATGTACATGACGCGCAGGTTGGTGTTCCCTTCCACCGCATGCTCGGGCGGGAGGTAGGCGAGCAGCAGGTATTTGCCCAGCGACGGTCCCATGCCCGCAGTGGTCACCCGAGACACGCGACCATGGGCGTCGAGGATGCGATTACCGTCGTCCGTGACGATTGGTTCGTTGCCGCCGACTGGGTACCGTTTGATGCCAGCCTTCGACATATGATCATCTATCGTAAGCGTACACATGATGGTGGACGCGCCCGCAGCACGAGCGGCGACGTAGGGCTCTTTGCCGATGAAGTCGGCCGCCTTCACCTTGGGGCGATCGAGTCCCGCCTCGTGGGGCATGTATTCGCTTTCGAGCTCCGAGCCCATCAAGCGGTAACCCTTTTCGATTCGCCCGGTCACGGCGTAGACGCCGATGCCAACTGGTATCACGCCAAGGTCTTTGCCTGCTTCGGCAATGGCGTCCCACAACTTCAGGCCGTGTTCCATCTTGGTCGTGATTTCCCAGCCCATCTCGCCCACATAGGAGATGCGAAACAGCGTGCAGGGGATACCGGCGATCAGGCGGTCAAGCACCGATCCGTAGGGGAAGCTCTCGTGGTCGAGGCCACCTTCACCGCGCTCGGGGGTATGGATCGACTCGACAAGTCTGCGGGCATTGGGGCCCCACACACCAATGGTGCACAGCGCGGTTGACTTGTTCTCGAACACCACGGACCCGTTGAGGGGCATGTGGCGCTTGATCCAGTATTCGTCGCGCCCACCGTCGAACGCGCCGGTTACGACTCGAAAGTGTTGCTCACCCAAGCGCTGAATCGTGAGGTCACCGCGGAAACCGCCGTTCGGGGTAAGCCATGGCGTGTACACACCCTTGCCGACAGCGACGTCGACCTGATTGACGCTGAGCTTCTGGAGCAGATCGAGTGCGCCGGGGCCCTTGAGGTCGAGCTGGTTGAATGCCGTGAGATCGACCATGCCAACGGTTTCGCGCATCTGCATATGCTCGGCATTGATGATCGGCGACCACCAGCGGGCATCCCACTCGTGCTCACGGGACTCGCATACGGCGGCGTACTTCGCGACAAGCGGTGCGTTCGATTCATACCATTGCGGGCGTTCCCAGCCGCGAGCGTCGTAGAACACGGCGCCGAGGGCTTCTTCGCGGAGGTAGAACGGCGAGCGGCGCATGTCGCGGCGGGTGGCCCACTGTTCACGGGGGTGAACGATTCCGTAGGTCTTGTTGAAGTGCTCCGCACACCGGGCTTCGATGTGCATTTCTGTTTTCTCGTGCGGGTAGAACCGGCTGATGTCGGAGGTGTGCGGGTCGCACATCTTCGGGTAGCCGAATGTCATCCATTCGGCGACGAGCTGAGCAATACCAGGACCTTCCTTGATCCAAACAGCAGCAGCCGACCAGAGATTGCGGACCTCAACGCATTCACCGAGAACCGGCATGGCATCGGGCGTCAATGAGAGAAGGCCGTTGATGGCGTATTTGATCTCGGCGTCGCCGAGCATGTCCATCAATTCTATGGCCTGCTCCATCTGAGGATCGAAGTCATCCATGGTGAGCGGAAGCTCGGTCGGCGACAGCGCCGACTCTTCATTCGAAGGGATGTCGTCAGGATGGTGGAAAATTGGTCGGTGTGCATATGAACCGACCTCCATCGAGCCAGCGGATTGACGCTCGTAACAGAACGTGTCCATGTCGCGCACGATCGGGTAGGCGAGTTCTTTGTTGGACTCGACGAGAACCTGGATCGGGCCGACGTCGGCCATCTGGTGGACTGCAGGAATCAGCGGAATGTTGGCACCGGCCATGCGAGCAATGCGAGGGCTCCACACGCCGCACGCAATGGCGACGTATTCACACTCAATGCGTCCCTTGCTGGTGACAACGGCCTTTACATAGATGCCGTCGGTCTCGATGTCGAGCACCTCGGTGTTCGCAAACACCTGAAGGTTGCGCGCCGCAACGGCCTCTTCGCGCATTAGCGTGCCGGCGCGCAGTGAGTCAACGGCCGAAACCGACGGCGTGTAGAAGCCCCCGAGAATGACGTCTTCGTTGATGAAGGGGACCATTTCCTTCACCTCGGCCGGGGTGATCAGCTTGGAGTCGATACCCCACGCTTTGGCCGAAGTCATCCGCCGATTGAATTCCTCGAGACGCTCGGGCTCGCGAGCTACTTCGATGCCGCCGCATTCGTTGTTCACGCCCATGTCGACATATTGCTGCTGGCTGTCGAGGGTAAGGAACGCCATTTCCTTGTTGTGGTCGGTGGGGAAGATGAAGTTTGAGGCATGGCCGGTGGAGCCGCCGGGATTGGGAAGCGGGCCCTTGTCGATTTGGACCATGTCGGTCCACCCCAGGCGGGAGAGGTGGCCCACAAGGCAGTTGCCGACGATGCCGGCTCCGATGACGACAAGCTTGGCTTTGGTGGGGAATTCACTCACGGGTAACTTTCTCCGGCTCTTTCTGATAGCGTCCTGATATATCACCATGGTAGCGCAATTCAACCCCTGTCACGACGGAACCGACCGGAGTTCATATGGCCTTAAGTGACGACGCCTACGTCGCAATCAAGCGAATGATCGTGACTGTGGAGCTTCCCCCCGACGCGGCACTCGACGAAAACGAATTGCAGGCCCAGCTCAACATCGGTCGGACCCCGATCCGCGAAGCAATCCTGCGTCTGCAACGCGATCAGTTCGTGCGTGTGGTGCCCCGACGCGGTGTGTTCGTGACTTCGGTCGATGTCGATGATCTCACGTTGCTCTTCGAGACCCGCTCGGTCATCGAGCCTTATGCGGCGCGGCTTGCGGCAGAGCGCGGTTCGTCGGAGATTTGGGATCGCATGGAGAAGAATCTCGCCACGGGTTCGTCGCCAAGCACGCCGGAACTGTTGCTCGGAGTAGACCGTCACTGCCACGAGTTGATGTGGGAAGCCGGTCAGAACCGTTTCCTCATGGACACCCTGGACATGCTCTACGCCCAGAGCGAACGAGTTTGGTACCTGTTCGTTCGTGACGTCATCGACATCCACGACATCTTGGGAGAACACGAACAACTCCTCGAGCTGTTCCGCAAAGGAGACGGTGAAAAGGCGGCCCGTCTGATGGAAGAGCACGTCCGGCAGTTCCACGACGAGATCCGAAGCCTAAAGAAGTAGGCGCGCTTCCTTCTTTGGTCTTGGTCAGCCGTCGTAGTCGTATTCGATGACGTCCGGGCGGACGTGATAGTCCGAAGCCTCTGCGACCCACCACGCCGTCGTTGTAGTCAGGCCGGTGGGGGAGTCAAGCGTTCCGGCGCAGATAACCAGCTGCGCTGGATCGTCGGTGGCTCGCCAGAAAAGCGACGATCCGCACGCACTGCAGAAGCCGTACTGGGCAGTGGGGTGCGGTGTGTACCAGCGAAGTGTGGCGTCGGCCTCGAAACGTACATCTTTGGGTTTTGCCGCCGTGCCCGCCATGTGGTGCCCGGTGAATCGACGGCATCGTCCGCAGTGGCAATTCCATACGTCACGAAGCGGCCCGGTCACGGTGTAGCGCACTGCGCCGCATTCGCAACGTCCGTGATGCTGCTGGGTCATGGACGTCCGGATGGGAGCCCGAAGAGCGCCCGGGCGTTGTCGCCCACGAACTTGCGGCGATCCTGCTCGGGGAATCCGTCGACGAGTTCGTTGAGGTCGTGAATGTATTCGGGGGTGTGGTCGGCGTGAGGGAAGTCCGAGGCCCAAAGGAATCGCTCCACGCCGAATCGTGCGGCGAGCGACGGGATCGTCCGTTCGTCGGGATCACAGCTGATCCAGATTTGATTTCGGAAATAGTCACTGGGCTTATGTTTCAGCGGAACTCGTTCGCCGATGAAGGTATGCCCGTAAACGGCATCGATGCGATCGAGCCAGTAGCCGATCCAGCCGCCGCCAGATTCCAATACGAGGAATTTCATCTTCGGGAACTTGTCGAACACGCCGTAATCGAACAGCGTGGTGAACTGGTGACGTACGCCGTCGGAGGCTTGGACACTCGCCAACAGACGCAACTGTTTCACGTTTTCCCATGAGCCCATACGAGTGCCCTTTGTCCACTGAGGTTCGAACGTCGGGTGAAGGGCGAGGGGCACTCCGAGGTCTTGGGCTGCAGCGAACACCGGATCGTTCGAGGGGTGCCCGAGTGGACGTCCATCGTGGGTGAACGGGGCCACGTAGCCGCCTTTCGCACCGTCGCCTACTGCTCGCTCCAGCTCCTTCGCGGCGGCGACGGGATCGGTGAGTGAAAGGTGGGCGGTCGGAACGAGTCGCGGTTGGCCGGCACAGAACTCGCAGATCCATCGGTTATAAGCGCGCGTATAAGCCTGCGACAACTCGGGGTCGTCGAGTTCGGCTTCCCAAAGCAAACCGACGGTCGTGTACAGGAACGCGATGTCGATGTTCTCGGCGTCGAGGAGCTGGACGCGTTCGTCTGGATCCATTGCGCCATACGGCGATTCCGCAAGATAGGTGCGCTCGGGGTTCTTCTGGATGTCGGCGAGATCGGGAGCACCCATCGCCCCGAGGGTGGCGGGAAAGCCGCGCCGGCTCATGGTGCTGCGCTTGCCGTTGATCTCCAGCTCCTCGAGTCCGTCTTCATCGACAACTATGCGCAGCGCTCGGTCGCGGTACTTCGGATCGATGTAGTTCTCCCACAGGTCAGGTGGTTCGAGGATGTGTCCATCGGCGTCGACGGCACCCGCCTGCTTCACCCGGTGTGTCTCGTGTAGTGACTTCCGTGATTGGACCGCAACGCTCATGGGTGCCTCCGGTGGTGAATCGATGGATTGGCCGAGAACCTACGCCGACCATGGCACGGCTGCAAAATGCTGGGGTCAAATCTTGTTCCTTGTGCACTGTGTTGCTCACTGAGCAACACAGTGCACAAGAACGCGGCAGAAACCCTAGGAGTTTTGGACGAACTCGAAGCCGAAGCGGCCCTTGATGCACAGATTGCCGTGGGTAACGGAATGGTCGCTCGGCGAGGTGACCTTCACGATGCGTTCGTCTTGCACATGCAGTGTGAGTGAGCAGCCGACGCCGCAGTAGGGGCAGATCGTATCGGTTTGGGTTTGCGAATCTTCGTTCCAAGTGCCCTCAGCGCGCATCGTGTGCTCGCTGCGGAACATCAGAGCTCCCGTGGGACACACCTGCACGCAGTTGCCGCAATAGACACACGCAGAATCGGTGAGCGCATTGTTGAACTCCGTTGATATGCGTGCATCGAATCCCCGACCCGCCACGCCGATGGCGAACGTGTTCTGCCATTGCTCTCCGCACGCATCGACGCACTGATAGCAGAGAATGCATTTTGAATAGTCGCGGACGTACAGGTCGTTATCATCTTTCACGGGTTGCAGCACCGCTTCGGCGAGCGCGCCGTCAGTCGGGTGATGGTGGCCCGTGACCCGTTCATCTCGATCTACAACGACTGCGGCACTCCCGTGTCGGGTGGTATCGACCCCGTACTCGCTGTTCCACCGGTCAACGTGTTTCGTGATCGACAAGTCCACCGAGCTGCCCAGCAGTTCGAGCACCATCCGTCGAGATGTGTCGACGCGTTCGTTGCGGGTGTGGACGACCATGCCGGTTTCCACGGGTCGCGAGCAAGACGGTACGAGGGTTCGTGATCCTTCGACCTCGACCATGCAGACACGGCACGCGTTCTTTGGCGTGATCGTTTCGCCGCGGCACAGCACGGGAATCTCGATGCCAGCGTCTCGGCAGGCCTCAAAGATCGTTGTGCCCTCGGGAACCTTTACCGTCGCACCATCAATGCATGCCTCGACGAGGCGACGAGGCATTCCAATGGGCGTCATGAGAACACTCCAAGCTTGATGGCGGAATCTATGGCGTTGTGGGCGGTTTGCCCGAGGCCGCAGATGCTCGCGTCGCGCATCACCTGACCCAGGTCCTTCAGCAGCGCAAGCTCCTCAGCGAGCGTACGGTCAGGTCTCGATCCGATTGCGATCCGGGTGAGCGTTTCCTGTTGCCGCACGGTGCCAACCCGGCAGGGCACGCATTGGCCACACGATTCATTGCGGAAGAAAGACGCGATACGACGCACCTGATCCACCATGTCGACCGTCTCATCGAACACGCAGATGACGCCTGAACCGAGCGTTGCCCCGATGGCGCGGGTGCCTTCGATCGTCAAGGGGACCTCGATATCGGTCGGCCCCACGAATGAACCTGCCGCACCACCCAGCAAGATCGCCTGCACGCGTCGGCCGGCCGTGACCCCACCAGCCATATCGAGAAGCTCGCGCAATGTCACACCGTAGGTGACCTCGTAGACACCGGGCCTTGCGACCGCTCCGCTCAGACAGAAAAGCTTCTGTCCGGCTGAACCCTCGGTGCCACGTGCGCCGTAGGTTTGGCCCCCTTCGAGAAGGATCGGCAACACGTTGATAAGGGTTTCGACGTTGTTGACAACAGTCGGTTTGTCGAAGAGTCCCTTTTCGACGGGAAACGGAGGCTTGTTGCGCGGCTCGCCTCGGTAGCCCTCGATCGAGTTGAAGATCGCAGTCTCTTCACCGCAGATATAGGCACCGGCGCCGCGGGTGATCTCTATATCGAAGTCAAAACCCGAGCCAAGAATGTTCTTGCCGAGGAACCCTCGACCTCGGGCGGCATCAAGGGCATCGCTAAGCGTACGGAGTGCTCGCGGGTACTCACCGCGGAGGTAGATCCACCCGTGCTCGCAACCGGTTGCGTACGCAGCGATCGTCATCGACTCGATCAGCGAGAACGGGTCGCCCTCCATCACGACGCGATCCTTGAACGTGCCGGGCTCTGACTCGTCGGCGTTGCACACCAGGTGATGGGGGCGCGGTGGCTGGCGAGCCACCGCGTCCCACTTGCGGCCGGTTGGGAACGCAGCTCCACCGCGACCGAGCAATCGGGAGTCGGTGACTTCGCGAATCACGCCGACGGGTCCGAGTTCGAATGCTCGTCGCAACGCCTCGTATCCCCGGTGGGCCCGGTAGCTGTCGATGCTGGCCGGATCAACGATACCGACGCGTCCGAGCAGCAGACGGTCCGATGCCGGCTGGGGGAGTGCAGCGGCGACGTGGGCTTCAGGTGCCGGCCACGCGCCGTCGATGATCGCTTGCACTTTTCCGGGCGTTGCGTTTTCGATCAGGGCATGTCGGGCCGGATCGCCAGCTTCGATGACGAGGCCCACGGGAGCGCGCTCGCAAGCACCAAGGCATGGCGACGCATGAGCACCGGCCGGAACCGAATCATCAGTAGATCCGGCTGCTCGACACGCGGCATCAACGCACACATGAACCTGACGGGTGCCGCATTCACGCAACGCGAACAGGGCATAAAAGCTGGCGACAGCGAAAACTTCGGCTGGTGCAATATCGGTACGTGTGCTTATCTCATTCACAGCGCCGGGTGAAATCCACCCGATACGGTCGTTCACTGCATGGAGTACGCCGAGGAGTTCATGGCGACGGTCTCGTAACTGCTGCCCGCCGACCCCCACGTGGTGATCGGACTCGGTACGCAGACCGGCCCTCCATCCATCGATCGCCGGGCCGAGCACCGACTCGATAGCCGCAACCTCAACCTTGGTTGCTTGCTCGGCATTGACTTTGACGTCCATGAATGGGGCTTCCTTACAGAGTGTTAGCTGCCGGCGACGAGTTCGCGGTCGCGGAGTTTGTCGATACGAACGGCGCTGGCTTTGAATTCCGCCGTGCCCGACTTCGGGTCGATGGCCTCGATCGTCAAGACGTTGACGTCGACCTGCTCGGGGAAGTGGAGGGTCATGAACACCAGGCCAGGACGCAGCGACTCATCGATGCGAACCGGGGCTTCCACGCCTCCTCGTCGGGACGAGACAAGCACTATCTCAGCGTCGGCGAGGCCGAGGCGTTGGGCGTCTTCGGGGGATACGTCGATTGTTTCGCCGAAGCGCAAAGGCGACGCGAAGCCGCCGGACTGAACACCGGTGTTGTAGGAGTCGAGCCGACGGCCGGTGGTGAGCCGCAACGGGAACTCGGTGGACAGCGTGTCGACCGGAGGGTCATCGACGACAACGGAAAACGGAGCGAGGCGTCCTTTCTCGACGGGGTCGGTTGACCAGAGACGTCCGTGGAGATACGACGGTTCGATTCGGTCGTTGTCCGGACACGGCCACTGGATTCCGTTGTGTTCCTCTAAGCGCGCGTAGGACATACCCCGATGCATAGGCGAGAGCGCCCGCATTTCGTCCCAGACATTCTCGGCAATTTCACGCGAGGTCGAGCCGTAGTTCCAGGTGTGACCCAGGCGGGCCGCAAGATCGAGGATGATTGCGATGTCGTCACGG
The DNA here is from genome assembly GCA_031429095.1 of Acidimicrobiia bacterium. Taxonomy (GTDB): domain Bacteria; phylum Actinomycetota; class Acidimicrobiia; order Acidimicrobiales; family JANYDT01; genus JANOYY01. The sequence continues at coordinate 15,799 of JANOYY010000152.1, forward strand.
GCATTGCCAGGCGGATTCAGGGCTTTGCGAGAGCGCTGCACGCGACGTTCTGAGTTCGTCACCGTGCCCTCGCTCTCACACCAGCTGGCGGAACCGGGGAGCACGACGTCGGCCAACTCGGCGGTACGGGTGAGGAAGATGTCTTGCACCACGAGGTGATCAAGACCCTTCAAAAGTTCAACGGCGTGCTTTTTGTCCGCTTCGGATTGTGCGGGGTTTTCCCCGATGACGTAGAGGGCTTTCAGCTCGCCGCGGCCCATGGCTTCGAACATGGCGGTGAGATGCCACCCGTAGCGATCCTGAATTTCGGTGCCGGTCGACGCCAGGTTCCAGGCCTCGTTGTACTGCGTACGGACGTCGAGGTCGAGGATGTCTTGAAAACCGGGCATGCGGTTCGGAATCGCGCCCATGTCGCCACCGCCCTGTACGTTGTTCTGGCCGCGAAGGGGATTGAGCCCCGCCCCGTGTCGGCCGACGTGGCCGCAAAGAAGCGCCAAGTTGATAAGTGCAAGTACGTTGTCGACGCCGTTGTGATGCTCGGTAATGCCAAGCGTCCAACACAGCTGCGCGCGATCGGCGCGGGCGTAGGTATGGGCAAGCTGACGAATAGCGTCGGCTGGAATCCCCGTCACGGCGGAGCCAGCGGCCAGCGTCCACGGTTCAACCGATGCGGCGTACTCCGCGTAGTCACTCGTGGCGTTCTCGACAAAGGCCCGATTCGCCATGCCGGCGTGAATGATCTCGCGAGCAATCGTGTTCGAGAGCGCAATGTCGGTGCCAACGTTAAGACCGACCCACAGATCGGCCCACTGAGCCGACTCAGTACGGCGTGGATCGACGACGATTAGTTTTGCGCCGTTGCGGATGCCCTTTAGTACGTGTTGAAAGAAGATCGGGTGGGCGGCACGTGCGTTGGAACCCCACAGCACTATGACGTCGGTGTCTTCAATCTCGGCGTAACTCGAGGTTCCGCCGCCTGCTCCAAATACGGTGGCCAGACCGACCACAGACGGAGCGTGTCAAGTGCGGTTGCAGGAGTCGATGTTGTTGGTGCCCATCACCGCCCGGACGAACTTCTGAGCGATGTAGTTCATCTCGTTGGTTGACTTCGAACACGAGAACACCCCGAAGGCGTTCTTGCCATAGGCTGCTTTGTTCGCAGCGAAGCCGCTAGCGGCACGGTCGAGTGCTTCCTCCCAGACGGCAGGTCGCAGCACGCCGTTCTCGCGGACCAGCGGTTCGGTGATCCGGGGGAGCGGGGACGTCTTCATTCCCCGATGCGAGGTGCGCGTGGCGTTGCGCGGCGTCATTCGTTGACCTGGCGATTTCACGTGGGTGCTCCTCTTTCCTGAGACTTCTCGACCCTGTCATGGATAACCGGGCGCTTGGCCTAGTTTGATGACAGCGGGTCCCCAAAAGACTACTGTGTCGCCAAGTTCTCTTCCGCCATGCGGGACGGGTCCACATCGTGGAACGGACCGACCGGGAAGAGGCTCCAGACCATCGTCTCCAAGGGGTTCTCCATGCCGTTTCCATCGGATCTTGAAATCGCCCGGGCCGGGAAGCCAATCCCGTTGCCCGACGTTGCCGCCCAGATGGGCATCGACGCCGACTTTCTCGAACCCTACGGTCGTGAGCTGGCCAAGATCTCCCTCGGCGCCATCGATGCGCTGAAAGATCGTCCAAAGGCGAAGTACGTGGTCGTCACGGCAATTACCCCCACGCCGCTCGGCGAGGGCAAGACCACCACGACCGTCGGTCTCGGCCAGGCCATGAAACACATCGGCAAGAAGGCAGTCATCAGCCTTCGTCAGCCCTCGATGGGACCGACGTTCGGCATCAAGGGTGGCGCGGCCGGCGGCGGGTATAGCCAGGTGATTCCGATGGAGCTCCTCAACCTGCACCTCACGGGCGATTTCCACGCAGTGACGGCTGCCCACAACCTGCTGAGTGCGATGGTCGACAACCACCTCCATCAGGGCAACGAACTTGGCCTCGACCTCAACAACATCACGTGGCGTCGTGTGCTCGATGTCAATGACCGGGCGCTTCGCAACATCGTGCTTGGTATGGGTACTGCTGAAGACGGCGTCGTTCGTCAGAGTGGCTTCGACATCACCGCGGCTTCGGAGGTCATGGCGATCTTCGCCCTTGCCACTTCCCAGGAAGATATGCGAGCCCGCCTCGGTCGCATCGTTGTCGGGTACACCAAAGCCGGCGAACCGGTCACCGCTGAGCAACTCAAGGGTGCTGGTTCGATGGCGGTCATAATGCGTGACGCGCTCAAGCCAAACCTGCTGCAAACGCTGGAGAATACGCCTGTCATCGTGCATGCCGGTCCGTTCGGCAACATCGCCCACGGCAACTCCTCCATCATCGGTGACCTCATCGGAATTCGTTCGGGCGAGTACCTCATCACCGAGGCAGGTTTCGGTGCCGACATGGGTGCCGAGCGCTTTTTCAACATCAAGTGTCGGGCCTCGGGTCTCGTGCCCGACGCAGCTGTGCTTGTGGCAACCGTACGTGCACTTAAGGCACACAGCGGAAAGTTCAAGATCGTGGCCGGCAAGCCGCTTCCGGCCGAGCTTCTCGCCGAGAACCCGGCCGACGTCGAGGCCGGTGCCGCCAACCTGATCAAGCAGATCGAGAACGTGAAGGCGCACGGGGTGTCGCCGGTAGTTGCGATTAACGCGTTCCCGACCGACCATGCCAGCGAGCACGAGGCCATCAAGAAGATCGCTGAATCGGCCGGCGCTCGTGTTGCGGTCTGTACGCACTTCTCCGACGGTGGTGCGGGCGCAACAGAACTCGCCCGCGCCGTGGTTGAGGCCTGCGACGAGCCCAGCACGTTCGCGTTCCTGTATCCCGACGAGGCGTCCTTGAAGACGAAGATCGAAACGGTTGCCACGAAGATTTACGGTGCCGCCAACGTGACCTACACCGCAGCTGCGAACAAGCAGCTGGCGAACTACGAGCGCAACGGATTCGGGCATCTTCCGGTTTGTATTGCGAAGACCCACCTTTCTATCTCCGGCGACGCGTCGCTGAAGGGTGCACCGACCGGCCACACCCTCAACGTCCGTGAGGTCCGCGCGTCAGTCGGTGCCGGCTTCGTCTATCCCATCTGTGGTGACATGCGAACCATGCCGGGCCTCGGTACGAACCCCGCAGCTTCGATCATCGATTTCGACGAACACGGTCAGATCGTCGGACTCAGCTGATGTCGACGCCGACCGAGAACTTCGTCCGGACCCCGGGCGGCGCCATCTTGATGGATGGTCTGAAGCTGCGTGATGAAACCATCGCGCGCTTACGATCCACGGTCGAATCGGCGGGGTCACCGCACGTGTGCTTAGCAACGGTTCTGGTCGGCGACGACAAGCCGAGTCGTGCGTACATTGCGAGCAAGAAGAAGAAGGCGGGGGAGGCAGGGATGGTTTCCAACCATACGGACCTTCCCGCCGATGCGGCTCAGGCCCAGGTCAACGACACCATTGCCGCGCTCGCTGCGGACCCGATGGTGCACGGTATCTTGTGCCAGTTCCCGTTGCCTGACGGACTCGACATGGAGCAGGTCCTTGCTCTCATTCCGCCGGACAAGGACGTCGACGGGCTCACCGAGCGGTCGATGGGCCGATTGCTTCGCGGCCAACGTGGCCATGTCGGCTGCACGCCTCTCGGTGTGATGCGCCTGCTGGAGCGCTATGGCGTGGCGACATCGGGGAAACGTGCAGTTGTGGTCGGACGCTCGACCCTCACCGGCCTTCCGCAGGTGTTGTTGCTGGGCCGCAAAGGGATCGACGCCACCGTCACCCTTGCCCACTCGCGGACGCCGTCGGCCGACCTTATCGAGGTGTGTCGTGCCGCAGACATCATCGTCGCATGTGCCGGTCAGGCCCGGATGATCACCGCCGCGCACGTGAAGCCCGGCGCTGCCGTGGTCGACGTCGGCATCTCGCGTACCGAAGCAGGTCTGGTGGGCGACGTCGACTTCGATGCCGTGCAGGCGGTGGCCGGTGCGATTACGCCGATGCCCGGTGGAACGGGTCCGATGACGATTGCGTGTTTGTTGGAGAACACGCTCGAGGCGGCTCGCATGCAGGGGGCCTTTCCCGCCTAACGGTTGCGTTTGGTACACAACTCGGCCTCGAAACCCCCGAATCTGTCGATTCGGGGTCGGGTTGTGGACGCCGCCGGGACAAAGGTTGTTTCGCGAATCAACTTTACGCACACTCGATCCAAAATCGATCCCTCAAACGAGGGCAAGAAGTCGACGGCTTCGTGAAGCGCGAGAGAATGGGCCCGGTTCGATCGGGCCGAATCGATGGACTGTTCGATGCCAACAGTCCCGTCCGCCAAATCCCCCCTCGACCACGACTTCATTCGAACGTTCCGTGAGAGCAAGCGCTTCGTCGATGAGGAATGATTCGACGTATTGTGCCGAAAATGCGAGCGCATGCGATTGGATCGAATCCCACTCCAGAGAACCCGGAAACCATGAAGTCGCAAAGTAGTGAAACACCAAGTTCACCGTCGTGATCGGCTCGGTTCCCCGAAAGACCACGACGCCGACGTAATTCGGATCGCTGCGCCTCCGATTGATGGCCTGGATTTCCCTCCCTGATGCTGAGCTCGTTCATGTCCGCCTTCTTCTGCCGCCGCGTCCGTCCGGACAACCGAGGTGGGTAGGTGTTCTTCGTCGAGCGGCTGGCATTCGAAACCTAAAGGATGTGTACATATGAAACAGAAACTGGGCGATTCGCTTGACAATCGAACATATGTTTGGTACAGTTGGGGCTATGGAAACGGCAACTCTCGTCACGACACCACAGATTGCGGCGAGGCTTGTTGAAGTCGATTCGGCTATCGCCTGTCTGCAGATCGAACGTCTTCTCCTTCTGAGCGAATTGCGAGTCCGCGATGAAGCCGAAGGCAAAAGTGAACGCCAGACGGCGATCAAGATCGCGCAGTACTCGCGATCATCAGCGCGCATAGCAGCGGCCGATCTTCGTTTCGCCGGAAAGGTCGCGGCGTTGCCGATGGTTGCCGACGCGGTTCGATCAGGGGCAATTTCGTTTGCGCAGTTAGCAGCGGTCGCGGCGATCGCGACCCCGCAATCTCAGGTGGAGACGATCGAGTTCGCACAGCAGGTTTCGATCGTGGAACTCGAACGCACCGCAGCGGTGAAGCGTCGAACGCTGGTCGAGGATCGTCGACGCGCACAGAAGAATCGGTTCTTATCGTTCACGCATCACGAGGGCCACACCAGTGTTCGGGGTTCGTTGCCGTTCCTCGAAGGTTCGCAGTTGGAAGCGCAGCTCCGCAAGATCGCGGACCGGCTTTATCTCGGTGAGAAGGATCGTCCCTCGGCATCGGTGCGGATGGCCGACGCACTGTTGATCTTCACAAAGTACAGTCCCGCCAACGCACTCGCCGACTCCCTGCACAATGCGGCCTCAGATACCGCGTCGCCGGTTGCGCCGACGGTGATCGATTTCGATGAGGAACCGTTTCCCGAAACAGCCATGTTCGAAGAAGAAGCTGTTCCTATGCGAACAGACAACTCCACGGTGGTGGTGAACCGATCCGATACTCGGATCATCATTCACTGGAATGCACAAACCGGGATGGTGAACTACGAGAACGGCCCGCCGATCGACCATGCCCGCCTTCGGGCGTTGCTGTGCGACGCGAAACTCGAAGTTCAACACCACGATGGTTCCGGTCAACCGATTGGGCTGGTGACGTCTGCGTATCACTCAAACTGGCGTCAAGATCGATACCTCGCCCATCGCGACGGGCCGTGTCGGGTGCCGGGGTGTCCCGGGATCGGTAAAACCCAGGCCCATCACCTGTTCGAAGACCGCGCTGATCGGATTACCGATACCCGGTGGATGATCAATCTGTGCAATTACGATCACGGGCAGCACCATGACGGTCAACTCGCGATTGCCGGGGATCCCGAAGGAACCATTACATTCACCTACTCCGACGGCCGCCAACTCCGCTCGCCCGCCCGGCCCGCCATGGCGAAATCCGCATAACGAACCTCACGAACGGCAAACGAACCTCACCCACGGCACTGGTCGAAAGCTCACCGAAGGCTCCCCGCCACGGCAACCGAACGAACCACCCGAGCCATAGCAACCCGATGCACACCGAAGATCTCCGGAGCTTTGGAAGACAAGCCCGAAACCGAACCTTGAAAACCGAATAGCGGGCCGGCCGGTGGCCCGCAGTATCGTCTTGCAGACGACGACTCTGGGGGAGCCCGTGACCGAATCGCAGTGTCCACACGTGAGCGAGGTCGATTTCTTCGATCCGGCGATCAACGACTGTCCGTATCCCGCGTATCAAACCTTGCGCGACGACGCGCCGGTCTGGCGTGACCCCCGAACCGGGATGTTCGTGATCTCGCGCTACGAGGACGTGAAGATGGTGCTTCTGGATACGGAGCGTTTCCCGAGTGGGCGCAAAGCAAGGCGGCTTGGTCCCCAAGCCGAAGCCGTGCAGGAGCTCTATCGCACGAAGGGTTGGGTGCCGGCGCCGACGTTGGCCGGTCGTGACGACCCCAACCACAAGCAGATGCGAACGCTGTTCAACCATGCGTATCGTCCGAACCGGATTCGTCAGCTCGAACCGATCATCGATTCGTTCGCCAACGAGTTGATCGACGCCTTCATCGCTCGGGGCCAGTGCGACTTCGTAAAGGAGTTTGCCGTGCCGCTCCCGCTCCAGGTCATCGCCGTCCAGGTGGGTGCAAACATCGACGACATCTGGCGGATCAAGGCATGGACCGACGCATGGGTCCAGCGCCTCGGCATGATGCAGACCCCTGAAGAAGTGATCTGGTCCACGGAGATGGAGATCGAGGCTCAGCACTACTTCCAGGCGATCTTCGAACGGCTCCGCAAGGAACCCAACGACACGTTGCTGAGCGACCTCGTCAATACGGTGATTCCCGAGTGGGGGCGTCCCCTGACCGACGAGGAGCTGCACGCCGAGATGATGGCCGACACGTTCGTCGGAGGCTCCGAGACCACGACCAACGCGCTCTCCGGCGGCGTTCGCCTGCTGATCGAACACCCCGAGCAGTGGGCGTTGCTGAAGTCCGATCCGGAGAAGTACCTTCCGGTGCTGGTCGAGGAGGCTGTTCGTCTGGAGAGCCCCGTGCAGGCCCTGTTTCGGACGGCTGGCGTCGACATGACGCTGCACGGCGTAGATATTCCTGCGGGGTCGATGATCAGCATCCGGTATGCGGCGGCCAATCGCGACGAGCGGATTTTCGAGGAAGCCGACCGCTTCGATCTCGACCGCAGCGATTCACGTCAACATCTCGGCTTCGGGCACGGCATCCACCACTGTCTCGGGGCGCCGCTGGCGCGTCGCGAACTACTTCACGGCTTCCGGGCCGTTGTCGAACGGATCGACGAGATGTGGTTCCTCGACGGGAACGACTTCTCCATTGCGCCGAACTACAGCCTTCGGGCGCTGAATCACCTGCATATCGGGGTTCGGCCGATCTGAGGCCGAAAAACGAGTCGACGGGAGATAGCGCGTTTCGGCACAGAGTTGCTATGCTGTACCGGTAGATGGAACTGTTCCACTCTGCGGATTTTTAGCCCAGCAGACAATGTGCCGATGGAGTCGTCTATGAGTGATGCCGACGATCAAGAACTAGACCTTTCCAGCCTCAACGATGAAGACCTCGTGTC
>JANOYY010000153.1:0-2490 GCA_031429095.1 Acidimicrobiia bacterium
GTGATGGCCGATCGTTCTCGTCGTCGGCCACGTGCGAGGAGAGTCGAGCTTGTGCCGAGATTGACTTCGACAAGGGAACGGTGTCTGGTTCGATCAATCTCTCCTGTCGGCCGAGTCGGCCGAGTTGCAAGGCGACAGATCAGAAGCGCAACAAGGTGACGGTGACCGATGTCGGTGGCGAAATTCGGATCCGAGTGTCAATCGTGAATCCGTTTGCGCCTGAGGTCGGTGGGGCTCGGGTTCCGTCGATCGATGCGTCGCTGTTCTTCAAGACAACAGCGGGGCCGCAGATCAATGCTGTCGGTGCTACTCCGAAGAACGACTCGATCGAGACGAAGTTCAACGGTGATGCGTTCCCGTCTTGGGAGGTTTATGGAAACCGGAACGGTGGTTCGGGTGCGTTCGACTATTCAGTGATGCAGATCAAAGAGAGATCGCAGATGCTTGGGCTACCGGTGGGCTTGCTGCCAGCGTGGCCAAATCACAAGCAGCAGAGCGTCGTGCCGCAGGTGCGTCGATGATGCGGCTGGTCAAGCTCCTCGCTCTTGTCCACGTTCTGCTGATCGTGGTCGTCGGCGTGTTGAGCCGAGTGTTCGGTGACAATTCGGATACAACGCTTGGCGACTGGTTTGGTCTCGGTGTTCTCTACGTCATCGTTTTTGCTTTGCCGACGATGATCGTGAGCGTGGTCGTTACGGCCATCGCAACGCGTGTCGTTCCTGGTTGGCGTCACGATTGGCGAGGGCCGGTGCTCGTTGGCCTGCTTGCCGGTCCTGCTGCTGCTGCCTTGGCGATCGCGATCACGAACGATGGTGATACGAACGGGCCCCGTTACCTACTCGGATGTGTGCTCGTTGCTGCCGTGTCGGTCGCCATGTGGGCAGTCCTCGGTCGTACCGCCACTCCCCAGACATAGCCGTATGACCTGCCCCGTACGACTATGACTACTGGCGTCGTCGAATACTTCACCCAAACCGACCCACTCGAGGTGTCTCGGGGTGTTGCGTATCCGTCGGCGTATGTGTATGCGTATAACAGCCCGCTGAAGTTCACGGATCCGTCCGGTAAGCGTGGTTCGGAGCCTCAGCCTCAGCGGTTGGAGCAGTACATCGGTAAGAAGGATTGGGGTCGTTTTGATGTGCGGGCGTTTATTTCTGCGTCGAAGGTTGGCGGCTGGAGCTGGTTCCCGGGAAGTTCGAAGGGTGACGGTCGTTCGTTCTCGTCGTCGGCGACGTGTGCGGAGAGTCGTGCGTGTCTGGATTTCGATTTCAACTCTGGTCGCGTGTACGCCGAGGTCAACGCGTCTCATGACACGGATGGGACCGCGAAGGCACCGGAGGCTAATCAGAACAAACTTGAGTTGACTGACTACGGCTCCACCGTGAAGCTTCGATTCTCCCTCGTCAACCCGCTGGCTCCGCGGGCTGGGGGGGTCGGTGTGGGAGCGGAAGATGCCGGCGATCTCGGGTACTTGGACGTTCCGTGAGACTGCTGGCCCACAGATTGGAGCTCCCGGGTTCACTCCGCAGAAGGACAGCGTCGAGGTGTCGTTCAACGGGGACTCGTTCCCGTCTTGGGAAGTGTGGCAGCGGCGCGCTGGCCAGTCGCCATGGCCAGTGATGATGTTGAGAGAGTCAAGCCCGAAGGCTGGTCTTCCGGGCGGCCTCTTTCCGATCTGGCCGAACAAGAGTGCCTCTGCCGTCGTGCGCAAGCAGCAGCCATAGCAATGCGGCGCTACTTGTCGTCGAGTGCCGGTGCCTATCTTCTCCTTGCTCTGGTTTTCGGTTTCATCGAGAACTGGAGTGGCGAACATCGATGGTCGCCACTCCATCTTCTCGGTCAGGTGCTTTACAACGGCATCGTGATTGGTATTCCGTTGCTGGTTCTTCTGCTGGTCGCCTACGTCGTTGTCGGTCCGCTCGGCTCAGCTGCCGGTCGAAGCGTTCGAGCGGTGCTTCTTGTGGCCGCCGTGGGGTCGGGCATCTTGTTCTCCCAGAGCGAGGGTTCCGAGCGGCTTGGCCTGGTTGGGGTCGTGGTGGCCTGGACTGCTCTCGCGCTCGGCATGCTCCATTTTGCTAAGCGCACTTAGTTAGCTGGCCCAGCGTCGTGCTTCGTGTTTGAGGAGCATGGCTTCGATGAGTTGGAGGACGACGGCTTGTTCTTCTTGGGTGAGGTGTTGGGTGGCTTCGAAGGCGAGTTTGAGGTTGTCGGCGGGTTCGCGTTCGTGGGGGTCGAAGGCGAGGTGGTCGATGGTGGTTGAGAGCCTGAACCCCACCCCGATTCTTGGACACCTTGTTGGAAGGATCCAGTATGGGCAGGCCCTCGCAGTTTGATGGGTCTTCGCGATTGACGCGGCAGGGGTGATCGGCGCCATCCCGTGTTGAGGGTCTGGGGTCGCTCAGGCTGGTGGTTCCTAACGCCTCCAGCTGAGAGACCCCAGATGCTTGAAGACCCTACGTTGTTCGACGCGATCGCGCGCGTCTTGACCGG
>JANOYY010000154.1:0-18404 GCA_031429095.1 Acidimicrobiia bacterium
GGGCTCTGCACCCGCATCACCCAACGCCTCCTCGCCCTCACCGCCGCCATCTGGCACAACAACACCACCAACCACCGACCCCGCCACCTCACCAGCTACGACCACTAACCCCCACGGACCCCCTGGAATCAATCGTCTAGGAATCGAGTGACAAAATGCTGCAAACAAGAGATCGAAGGCCGTCATGAAATTCGGAGCCGTCATATTTCCCACCGACGAGACGATTGATCCGGCGTCGATGGCGCGTGCGACCGAAGAACGGGGTTTCGACAGCCTTTGGTTCCCCGAGCACACACATATTCCGACGAGTCGCGAGACGCCGTGGCCGGGGGGCCGGGACCTCCCTCGGTACTATATGCGCACATATGACCCCTTCGTCGCACTCGCGGTTGCGTCTGCAGTCACGACGAATCTGAAGCTTGGTACGGGCATCTGCCTCGTGGTCGAACGAGATCCAATCGTGACCGCGAAAGAAGTGGCCAGCCTCGACAGATTGAGCAACGGTCGGTTTCTCTTCGGCATCGGTGCGGGGTGGAATGTGGAAGAAATGCGCAACCACGGCACCGACCCGAACACCCGCTTTGCCCTCATGGAGCAGCGCGTCGAAGCGATGAAGAAGCTGTGGACCGAGGACGAAGCCGAGTACAAAAACTCGCTCGTGCGCTTTGAGCGATCGTTCTCGTGGCCCAAGCCGGTCCAGACGCCGAACCCGCCGATCTACATTGGGGGCGACGGGCCGAAGACACTTGACCGGGTGGTCCGGATGGCTGATGTCTGGATGCCGATTTACGGGCGCAGTGAGCGAACCGCAGCTCGGATCAAGGAACTCGACACACTCTCGACAGCGGCCGGTCGAGGCCACATACCGACGGTCATCTTCGCCGCTCCAGCCGATGTGAAAATTGTTGCCGAGTATCAGGCAGCAGGCGCCGACGGCGTGTTGTTCGCGATGCCGCAAAGCACACCCGAAAAGGTCCTCGCCCACCTCGACGCATGCGCAGTGGTTGCGGCCCAGCTCACCTGAATTCGCGGCCGGGTTGCGGATTCGAAAATTAACGACCCGTGGTTGACCAATGCCAGGGTTCGCTCGGTAGATTCTTCAGCCCGTAGCGACCGGCGTTGGCCCGGAGCCATCGGTATCCGGAACTTCCACGAGTGAGGGCACGCCCGTTTTGGGTGAAGTCGACCGCTAAACCTCGCTCGTGCTGCGACGCTCCGGGGCGCGCCGTCGGCGGACGACACGACGACGATGGCGCCTGAAAGATCGCGTAGCTCGACCCACCACAGTGGGCACGGCGCAGTGAGATCTGCGATGACGACGACCGGTATCCGCCTCCCGAAAGGTAGATACCGTCGGCATTGGCCGCCGCGAGCAGATTCGCCAAGCTGGGACGCAACGAAGCTGCGACCACGATTCCGTGGGTGTCGGTGCCGCGGACGCCTAGGTTCGGGCTAATGATTGGCCCTAACGAACCGCCGGCGTATTGCCCGCTGCCGCGACCACCAACTCCGGCGCGTTGGATCTGGCGGGCAAGGGCCGCTGACTCTTGTTCGTATCGCTTCGAGGTGATCGCATCGAGGGCGGCGAGCGACTGCGCCTCAGCGAGCTGTGCCTCAAGGAGTGCTTCGGCCGTGTTCACGCGGCTGCGCTGCTGCGTTCGGGCCGATTGATAGTCCGAGAGCTGATCTGCGACCGCCCGGCGGTATTCGCGTGCTCGTTTCTCTGCTCGGTCGGCCACGGACCGTTCGATCGCCAGGTCTTCCTGCACTGCGTTGAGTTCGTCGATGACATCAGCGGATCGACGTCGGGCCAGCGAGCCGAGTTCACTCCCCCGGCTGGCTGCCGAAGCACTCTCCGACGCCAAGAACGCATCGGCGGAATCGACGAGCCCCGTAGTGAACGCGAGCATGCCGGCATCCAATTGTCCCGAGCGAAGGGTTTCGAGACGAGCCTCGAGCTTGGCGAGGCGTACTCGCGCATTCGCGGCCTCCCGGGTCGCTTGTCGCTGCGATCGCTGGGCTCGGTCCAACGCGACGCCGGTCACCCGAACCCTGCTGGTGAGGACCGAAAGTTCCGCTGCTGCCGCCCGAGTCGAGGCTTTCGCCCTCGAAACACTCTTTAGGGCTTTGCTCTTCTTTGCGCGGACACGTTCGCGTTCGAGCTTCGACCTCCGAAGGGATCCGAGGGTAACAGCAGCCTTCTTGTTCGACTTCAGCCGAGCCGCCGCGGCCTTGGACGCGGTTGCGGGCGACTTTTTCGTCGTCTTCGCCACACCATTGGCCGGGGTCGCAACAAGACCCGCGATGGCCAGCAAAGCACCGAGGACGCACACAACAATTCGAGAAGGTTCAACGGTACGCATCGTCAAAGAAACCTCGCAACGGGAATATCGAAGCGATTGCTACGCAGGTCGAGAACTGCGAAAGAGCACGTTAGTGCATCTCGTACGCATGCAGCCGTTGTGCCAGCTCCCCAACGACTGGCCGGTAGTGTCGCAGCGTGCGACCACTATCCCCGGGCCGTGTCCGGCGATCAACTGTTGGAACCAGATCGCGAACGTTTCCGGTCGTAATCTCACTTCTCTCCGTTCTTACGGTGCTGGTAGGTCCCGGCGTTTCCGCACAAACAGCGTCGACGCCACTGCCTTCTTCATCGACCACCGCTGCGACCCCGAGTCCGTCGAGCTGCATTGATGAGCGCACCATTGCCACCTGGCCGCTCATTCGACAGGCCGGACAGGTGCTCATGTTCGGCGTGCCGATCGCTCGCGCAAAATTCGGCCGCGATCTCATTCGCCGCTACGACCTCGGCGGCGTGATCATTCGAGGCAACCCACGACTTTCCGACGCCATTTCAATCCACTCCCTTCGCGACGCGAAGATAGGTGTACCTACTATTGTCGCCGTGGATGAGGAAGGCGGTCGAGTTCAACACCTCCGAAGTGCTATCGGGATCATTCCGAGCGCGCGAAATCAAGCGAAGATGGAACCCGGCAAACTCCGCACACTCATTGGACGCCATGCCCGGGCCATGAGAAAACTCGGATTTACGATGAACTTCGGCCCGGTCGTCGACCTCACCCCTGATGCTCCTATTCACAATGGCGTAGGAGACCGCTCGTATGGATCCGACCCTGTGACGGTCAGCCTCTCCGCTGGCGCGTTTGTCGACGGAATGCTCGATGGCGGGGTCTACCCGGTCCTGAAACACTTTCCTGGTCACGGAAACGCAAGCGGCGACACGCACAACACGGGAGCAAAGACACCACCATGGGAGTCGGTGCAGGTCGCCGACGCCGTCCCGTTTCGGACGTTGACTTCGAGTCGCCTTGGACTTGGAATCATGACCGCCCACATCCACGTGCCCGGGCTTGACGACCGACCCGTATCACTTTCGAAGCCAGCCGTCACGGGGGTACTCCGCGACCAATGGCGTTTCGATGGACTGGTTGTGACCGACTCACTCAGCATGTGGTCGATCAGCACGAAATTCTCCGCTCCCGACGCAGCCCTCGAGGCTCTCAAGGCGGGTAACGATCTGTTGCTCTATGACGATGACCCCGACATTGCAGCGATCATCAACACAATCGCCAACGCAGCCGCTCGGGATACCGACATTGCTGCCCGCCTCGTCCAAGCCGATCTCCGCGTCCTACGTGCGGCGGGCGCAAACGTCTGCAGCGGATCGCTCCTTGGCGCCGTGGGGAGTACGACGACCACCCGTTTGTGACCCCTGCTGGATTCGAACCAGCGACCTAGAGATTAGAAGGCTCTTGCTCTATCCAACTGAGCTAAGGGGCCGAGTCAAAATCGACAAAATTCATTCTACCTGGCTCCACATAGTGAACACGGGGCTTTAGAGTTGAGCACATGGTCAACTCTTCGGAAGCTTCTTCTCGCCGTGTCGCAATCACCGGCGCGACTGGTCTCATCGGCACCGCACTGGTCGATGCGCTCCAAAAACTCGGCCATCCGGTGACGAGACTCGTCAGAAAGAGTCCGGTCGGGACCGACAAGCTTTGGGATCCTTCAGCGGGCACGATCGACGCCTCCGCGATCGAAGGCGCATGGGCGGTCGTCCATCTCGCCGGCGAGGGCATAGGCGACGCCAAATGGTCACCGGAGCACAAACGTCGAGTACTTGAGAGCCGGGTAAAGGGCACCACGCTCATTGCGACGACGATCGCGAACGCAACCGACAAACCCTCCGTCTTTGCATCGGGGTCGGCCATAGGCTTCTACGGCGACCGCGGCGACACACCTCTCGACGAAACCTCCTCGCTCGGAACCGGGTTTCTGGCCGACGTCGTTCGCCAGTGGGAAGAATCGGCACAGCCCGCCATTGATGCCGGGGTCCGTGCGGCGTTTCTGCGCACCGGCATTGTGCTGTCCACCCGCGGTGGAGCTCTGAAGCAACAGCTCCTTCCCTTCAGGCTTGGTGCAGGGGGACGTCTCGGCAAGGGCACCCAATACCTTCCGTGGATCACCATCGAAGACGAGGTGCGATCGATCATCCATGTCCTGAACACGGCGTCGATTGCAGGGCCTGTCAACCTCGTCGCCCCCAACCCGGTCACCAATGCCGTGTTCACCAAGGCCCTCGGCAAGGCTCTGAAGCGCCCGACGCTCATACCGATTCCGCTTCTCGCAATCAAGGTTCTCTATGGCGCGGAGATGCTGAAGGAGATGTTGCTTTCGAGCGCCCGCCTCACTCCTTCGGTGTTGACGTCGACCGGATTTTCCTTTCGTCACGCCACGCTTGATGAGGCACTGCGTCACGTTCTGGATGCCAAGATCTAAGAATGGGCCGTGTTCCTCAAGAGTTTGATGTCCTTGTCGTTGGATCGGGCCTGGCCGGGCTTGCTGCTGCATCGCACCTAAGCGCCGCCGGACGAGACGTCGTCGTCGTCGAGGCAACCGACGGGGTCGGCGGACGCGTACGTACCGATGTCGTCGATGGATTCCTCCTTGATCGCGGCTTCCAAGTGCTCCTCACGGCGTACCCGGAGGCCCGTCGGGTGCTCGACTACGACGCACTTGATCTGCGGTGGTTCGCGCCAGCAAGCTATGTGCAAATAGGAACCGAGCGTGCTCGGATCGGCGACCCGTTCCGCGAGCCATTGAAGTTGCTCCAGACGCTCAAGGCTCCCATCGGAACACTTGCCGACAAGCTTCGAGTGGCGAACCTTCGATTTGACGTCAGGCGAGTACCGATCGACCAGCTGTGGACGCGACCGGAAACCACCACAGAAGCTCGATTGCAGGGTTTGAAGTTTTCGACCTCGATGATTGAGACCTTCTTTCGCCCGTTCTTTGCGGGCATCCAATTGGACGCATCGCTGCAGACGTCGAGTCGAATGTTCGACTTCGTGTTTCGCATGCTTGCCGACGGCGGCAACGCGGTACCGGCACGAGGGATGGGTCAGCTCACCACCCAACTCGCTGGCAAGCTGCCCGAGGGCACGATCCGATTGAACTCCCCCGTCGAGGAACTCGCTGATGGAGGAGTGCGCCTTGTCGGTGGTGAGTCCATTCGTGCGCGTGCCACCGTCGTTGCGACCGATGGGCCGCACGCCAACACGCTCCTCAAGCATCTCGCGCCCGTCGGCTCGAACCGCGTGACGTGCCTTTACTTTGCGGCTTCGCAAGCACCGTACAGCGAGCCGCTCATTACGTTGAACGGGAACGGAAATCGAGGCGCGGTCGGAGCAGGCCCGGTCAATAATGTGTGCGTACATACCAATGTCTCACCGCTCTACGCCCCTCCGGGGAACCATCTCATTTCGGGGTCGGTCATCGGTGACCATGGATTCGGCAGCGAGCGTGAGCTTGTCGCGGCCGTGAAATCGCAGTTTCGTTCGTGGTTCGGCGACGCCGTCAACTCCTGGGAACATCTGCGCACATACGATATTGCCCACGCGCAACCCTCTCAGCGTCCCCCCGCGCTCGAGCCTGCACAGCGCCCCGTCTTGCTCGATGGCGGCGTCTACGTGTGTGGCGACCATCGCGACAGCGCATCAATCCACGGAGCACTGCTCTCGGGCCGCCGCGTGGCCGATGCGATACTCACTGCGAAGTAGGCGAACATTCGGACGCTCGGCCCAGTGGACCGAACCTCGCGCCGATGCACTAGCGACCGGGGTTGTGCTCCACAATGGCGTCGATCATCCCGTATTCCAGAGCCTGCTGGCCGGTGAACCAACGATCGCGGTCCGAGTCGGCCTCGATGCGCTCCACCGGTTGACCCGTGTGCAGCGAAATCAATTCAGCCATTTCCTTCTTCGTCCGCATCATGTTCTCGGCGTGAATCTGGATATCGGTGGCCTGGCCCTGCATTTGGCCCAGCGGCTGATGCATCAAGATACGACCGTGGGGCAACGAGTAGCGCTTTCCCTTCGCTCCCGCACAGAGCAGGAACTGGCCCATGGAAGCAGCCATGCCCATACAGATCGTGGACACGTCGGGCCGAACGAACTGCATGGTGTCGTAGATCGCCATTCCGGCATACACTGAACCACCCGGGGAGTTGATATAGAGATAGATGTCGCGCTCGGGATCCTCGGCATCGAGGAGCAGCAGCTTGGCAGTGACGTTGATCGCCGAATCGTCAGTAACCGTGCCGTTCAAGAACACGATCCGCTCCTTCAACAGCCGATCGAAAACGTCGCCACCGGGCGTCATAGATGTTTGGGCAAGCACCTGGGGAAGTTCCATAGCTCTAATGCTACGCCTGGTCAGCCGGTAGTGGACGCACTCTCCATGAGTTCAAGCGATTTTCGCCTCGGAGACCAGCCGGTTTCGGCGCCGCCCTGCGGCTTCTGCGCGGCTAGTGCGAGGGTTCGGCACAGGGATGGCACTCGATCTGGAGCGTCGCATGACGAACACCGAGGCGATCGTGGAGCAGTGAGCGGAGCCGCTCTGTGTCATGTTGCGCCTCGTGGATCGTCTTCTCACCGCTCAGCACAACGTGGGCGGAGACCGCAGCTTCGTCGGAACCGATCGACCATACGTGCACATGGTGAACTTCTTCGACGCCCGACGCTCCTGCGAGGAGTGCGTGAACCTGATCAGAGGGTATCGGCGCTCGATCGAGGAGCAAGTGTGTGGACCTCCGCAGCAACGAGACACCAGCGCCAAAGATCATCGCTGCGAGCACGAGAGAGACCGCAGGGTCCCATGACGACGAACCGCCGAACCACACGATGATGCCAACGAGCAGTACCGCGACGGATCCGAGCGCGTCGGCAAGAAGGTGGGTGAGCGCACCACGGATGGCCAGCGAGCTGTTGTGCCCACCGGCCAATGCCAGCGCGGCACCGCCGTTGACGGCGATGCCGAGGAACGCCAGCACGATTACGAGGCCGCCTCGGACGGGCTCAACGTCACGAAAACGTTGTATCGCCTCGAAGACGATATAGATCGAGGAGCCGCACAGCAACAGGCCGATGAGAGCTCCACCGAGCACATCAGCCTGTCGGAGTCCATAGGTGTACGTATCAGTCGCAGGGCGTCGGGCGACAATTACCGCCACCAATGCAATGCTCAAGCCGAAGACGTCCGACGCCTGGTGCGCACTGTCGGCCAGCAATGCGAGCGACCCCGCCGCCAACGCTCCAATGACTTGAGCGACGAGCAGCGCCGCATTGGCACTGAGCGCGAATACGACTCTGCGGACTCCAGCGATTCGCACTACCTCGGTGCTTGGTCCGTGGTTGTGGCCCGAATGATCGTGATCGTGACCCGAGTGGTCGTCGGAATCGGGCGAATTCACGCCGCCATCATGGCACGGCGACGGTTTCGAACACGTACGGGTCCAGCGACTCCTGCGCTTGTTTGCGCCACCGATGCCATGCGCCACCGCCGTAATACGCCAGGCTCCCCGGCTCGGCGTCTCCGTGACCGTTGTAGTACGACAGGCAATCACGCAACGGCGCAGTCGCCGTATCCACCTCGCGGCAATGCGCAGAGTAGGCCTCCTCCGGGTCCGGTTTCACGTCGACGATATTGACGTTTCGCTCGCGCATTGTCGTAAGCATCCAAGCCACATAATCCGCATGCTGTTCGATCGCATCGGTGAAGTTGAAGCTTCCGCCGCCACCTTGGGGACCGGTCACGATGAAGAGGTTCGGAAACCCACGACTGTGCAACCCAAGGAACGTTCGTGTGCCGCCCGACTTCCACTTCTCACTCAACGTACGACCGTCGCGACCCACGATCATGTTGAACGTCGACGTCGCCATCCATTGAAACCCGGTTGCGTAGATCAACACATCGAGCGGGTACTCCTTCGCGTTGTGGACGACTCCTCGTTCGTTGATCCGGGTTACTCCCATCGGTGCCGTATCGACGAGGGTCACCTGCGGTTTATTGAACGTCGGCAGAAACTCATCATGGAACGTCGGACGCTTGCACCCGTAGGGGTAGTAGGGCTTCAGGGCCGCCGCAACCTTCGGGTCCTTTACGATTGCGTCAACGCGAGCACGAACCTGTTCCATGATCCGGAAGTTCGTTTCGAGTTGCTTTTCGATCAACTGTTCGGGCGTGATCGGGCCATCGAAATCCTTGCGTTCTTTGAAGTCAGAAACCTTGCCGGCGAGGTAGTCGTCGTTGGCCTTGATCGCAGTGCGCCCTGCAGAGATCTTGGAGAATCGGGCCCGACGGGCCTTCGACCAGCCGGGCTCATTGCCCCACGCTTGGATCTCTTCCTCCGTTGTTGCCCGCTGATCGCGGACGTCGATCGTCGAAGGCGTCCGCTGAAACACGTAGAGCTCGCCGACGATTTTGGCGAGTTCGGGTATCGCTTGTACGGCCGTGGCGCCGGTGCCGATGATGCCGACCCGTTTGCCCGTGAGGTCGATGTTGTAATTCCACCGAGACGTGTGGAAAGCGTCGCCGGCGAACGTCTCCATGCCCTCAATGCGCGCCAACTTTGGGCTCGTGAGGATCCCGTTGGCCAAAACGACGTAACGAGCTCGCATCGCATCGCCGCGATCGGTGTACACGGTCCACGTCGCCGTTGCTTCGTCCCACTCGGTCTTTTCCACCGTCGTATGAAACAAGCAGTGGTCATAGAAGTTGAACTTCTCGGCCATCTTCTGGCAGTACTCGAGAATCTCGAATCCCGACGCGAACTTCATCGAAGGGACGTAGCCCATTTCTTCGAGCAGCGGAAGGTAGCTATAGGCTTCAACGTCGCATGCCACACCGGGATAGCGATTCCAGTACCAGGTGCCGCCGACATCACCACCTTTCTCGCAGAAGCGCACATCGTCGAAGCCTGCTTCGCGCAACTTGTACCAAAGCAGCAGTCCCGAAAAGCCCGCCCCGATGACGAGGACCTCGCAGGAGTCGGTGAGCGACTCACGCGGCACCGGGCCTTCGGAGTAGACGTCGGCGAGGTATTTACTGAACTCACCCTCGATGGCCATGTAGTCAGCCGCACCGCGTCGCGCCTCTTTGAAAGCCCGATACTTCGCTTGTTCCTCGGCGTCGAATACGGCCCCCGGAGGCGGTTCCGGGAAGGCCTTTAGCGATTCGTCGGTTTGAATCGAGTACCCCTGTCCGGCGATCTTGTCGGTGGCCTTCGCTGCTCGTGTTGCGAAGATCTTTCGGCCGGTTTTCGGATCGATGCGGATCGACATCAGGACCTCATTTCAACGTGCATTTGCCCCAGCTGATCACAGCAGGGGCGTCTAGGGACAATTCGGAAAGTCTTGGCGTTGCGCGACCCGTCGTGCAATGGCCCACACATCGCTACGTTGGGACGAGCCGGGTCGCCGGGCGACCCCTTTGACCCATCGTCGACCATCGAGTGATCTACAAAAACGCGCTCCAGGGTTGTGCCGACGTCGCCGAAGAAAGGAGGTGGGCAATACTCTGGCCGCCGCCAATTCGCAAACCCCCGTTCTTTCGCCAGCTGAACGTGCGCGTCCGGTTGTTCGTTCGGGCGAAGACCTGCCGACAGTTGTGCCAGCGCCGATTCCTGAGGCTTGGATCGTCGAGGGATACCCGCAGGCGAACGCCGTCGAACTCACCCCCGGAGGAAAGGGCAGGTGTTCAAGTGGACTTTGGACCTGCACGGCCGGCAAATTCGACTGGTACTACGCCACCGACGAAGTGGTTCGTATCACCTCGGGCTACGTGCACCTACGTTTCGCCGATCACGAACAGATAGCGCGAACCGGGGACGTTGTGGCGTTTCGAGGCGGAACTGTGGTCCGTTGGACAATCCCTGAATACATCGAGAAGTTCTGGGTTCTGGGACCACCGCCCACATTGTTAGCCCGCGTCTCCCGAAAGCTCGCAAAGCTCGTCAGGCGCGCGTAGGCAGACCTCTGCGCCAAGGTCTGGAAACTTGCATCGGATGGATGTAGCTGAGGCCCTCGGCGTCCTCGATGTCGAGCTCTGAGACGAACGCCCAGGTAATCTCCTGGGGAGCCGAGAAGAAACGAGCATCCGTGCGAAACGTCGTCCTACTCATGTTCACCTCGCTCGATGGCGTGGCCGAAGAACCCAGCGACTGGTTTTTCGATGACGGCCCCGAAGTCTTCGACCTCGTGGCGGAGGTCGTCGGAACCCAGACCGACGTTCTTCTCGGCCGGGGAACGTACGACTACTGGGTTGACTACTGGCCAACCTCGGACGTCGAGCCCTTCGCCTCGTTCATCAACGCCACGCGAAAGCACGTCGCCACGTCTACGGAACTGAGCGGGGCCTGGAACAACACCACCACGATCAACGTGCCGGTCGATGAATACGTCCGCGGCCTCAAGGCCACACTCGGCGGCGACATCGGAATCCACGGCAGCATCAAACTGGCCGGCACCCTCATCGCGGCAGGCTTCGTCGACGAACTCCGATTCGTCATGCCACCCACCATTGCGGGTCACGGCAAACGCCTCTTCACCGTCGAGTCCGATCTCCAACAGTTCAGCCTCGTCGACGTCCGCCAGACCCCCAAGGGGACACTCTTCCTCCACTACCGGTCGGCGTAGGAACGTCAACTGGCCAAACGTTGGCGCCAGAGTGCCAGGTTGGCCGCCAGCGTGTCGCACTGTGGCGCCAACGTGGCGCTGTGGGACCAACCGATCCAACGGCAGCAACCGTGACGTTCGACCTATCGACCAAACCGACACGTGCAACTACCGTGGACGAACCATGAACGACCCTTCGACAGTGATCATCGGAGGCGGCATTGTCGGGCTGGCGACCGCCCTCGCCATCCACAGACGCGATCCCGACGCGGCCATTACCGTCCTGGAGAAGGAACCTGGTCCCGCCGCTCATCAAACGGGCCGCAACTCCGGCGTCATCCACGCCGGCGTCTATTACAAGCCCGAATCGCAGAAGGCGAAGATGTGCACCGCCGGACGCGTGGCAATGGTCGAGTTTGCGAGAGAACACGGCATTGCGCACGAAGTGTGCGGAAAGCTCGTGGTGGCCACGGAGGAATCGGAGCGGGGCCGGATGCTGGACCTCGCCGAACGGTGCCGTGCCAACAACGTGCCCGTGGAACTGCTCGGTGCATCGGAGATGCGCGATCGCGAACCGAACGTCGTGGGCATCGCCGCGCTCTGGGTGTCGGTCACGGGCATCATCGACTACGGCCAGGTGGCGTGGAAGATGCTTGATCTGCTGCGCGCCGGTGGCGTCGACGTTCGATTCAACGAACAGGTCGTGGCCGGCTCCTCGACCGGAAACGACGTCACGGTCGAAACGACAAAGTCGACGATTCACTCATCGAGACTCGTGAACTGCGGAGGACTCCACGCCGACCGGATCGCCCGCACGCTCGGGGCCGACGCCGACGATGTGCGCATAATTCCGTTCCGTGGTGAGTACTTCGAACTCGACCACCAGCGGAGTCATTTAGTAAAGGGACTTATCTATCCCGTTCCGGATCCGCAGTTCCCATTCCTCGGCGTCCACCTGACACGTGGCATCAACGGCCACGTTCACGCCGGGCCCAACGCCGTTCTCGGGTTCGCTCGCGAGGGATATAGCTGGGGTGCCATCAACGCACACGACCTCGCTGAAACGCTCACCTTCCCTGGCTTCCGCAAGCTCGCTGCGAAACAGTGGCGCTACGGGTTGAGCGAAATGAAACGTTCGCTTCGCAAGGAGGAGTTCGCCCGCAGTTTGCAACGCCTCGTGCCAGCGGTGCGGCCCGAAGATCTCCGTCGCGCACCCGCTGGAGTGCGGGCCCAAGCAGTTCGCACCGATGGATCGCTTGTCGACGACTTCCTCTTCCGAGTATCGGGACGGGGACTCCACGTTCTCAATGCGCCCTCACCGGCCGCGACTGCCTCGTTGGCGATTGGGTCAGCGATCGCCGACCGGCTCGACGAGATCAGTGCATCGTAGCTTCACCTGTTTCCGTGTTCATATGCGTGCTTGGCAATCGCTGCGATCGATAGCGAAACGTTTGGATCTTCGAGGGGACCGCCCGACGTCAGCACCGCAAGACAGTAGGGCGGGGCGTCGGCAGGCTCCACGAATGCGACATCATGGCCAACGCTGCTCGTGGAACCGGTCTTATTCCCGACCAGACTGCCGCTGGATCCGTTCGAGACGCCGACCCCGGGGGTCCCGGCCGGAATTGCCACCCGATCCTGCTGGGCCAGGAGCAGTGTACGAAGCAATACCGTGGACGACGGTGTCAGCAAGTCACCTCTGACGAGCGCGGCGAACAGCTGGGAATAGTCGTAAGCAGTTGCGACGTTGCGCCCGATGGCAGCAGACGGCGCGGCATCGAACAGGTGCCGGTTCACTGAACTCCCTCGGGCCCCGACATCGCCAAGCACGGCGTTCACCGCATCGAAACCCACCAGATCGAGCAAGAGGTTCGACGCCTCGTTGCTCGACACAACGATCGAGCGTTCCACGAGACACGTCAGCGCCAGCTCGCTTTCAGCGCGAGTAGCGAGGAGTGGGTCACGACTGTCCTCATCAATCGATATCTCCGAGCCACTGATGGGAGATCGACTGGGCCGAATCTGTATTGCCGAATCAATACGGTGCGTTCCTCGGTCCACTTCGCGAAGCACCGCAATGGCAACCGGGACTTTGATCAGGCTTGCGGCGTAGAATCCGGTGTGCTCGCCGTGTGCCCACAGCACGCCGCCATCGAGAGCAACCTTGGCCCACGCCTGATTATCCGCCAGCGGCTGAGGATGAACCCCAAGGTCAGTCACGTGCTGCACCGCCTCATCGAGCCGCTCGGTTGTCGAGAACCGCTTTCCCGACAACCGCGGCGAGAATCAAAGCCCCCCCGAACATCGTTTGCCACGTCGGCCTTTCGGAGAACTTGAAGAACACCCACACGGGAACAAACACGGTTTCGGTCTGCGCGAAAACCGCCATGGCGACAGCGGGCACCTTCCGGCTCGCTGCGTTGAACATCATCGTGCCAATAGTGATCAACACACCCCCATGCAAGAGCGCAAGGACGACATCGCGGGCACCCGGAACAACGGTGTGACCCTGAGCAAGTGAGATCGTCGAACAAACCACAATCATCATGAAGGCGTATCCCGGCATGATCGGGTCCCAGTTTCGAACTCGGTCGCGTCGCAGACACAACGTGTACAGAGCAAATCCGAACGACGCACTGACGGCCGCGATGTTGCCGCGAACATTGCCGCCTCCCCGATCAGCTACCACCATGATGGCGAGCCCGATCAGACTGACAACGATCGCCCCAACGGTTATCCGGCTCAAGCGCTCCTTGAGGAAGAGACGTCCGAATACCGCAGCGATCAGGGGACTCATCGACGAAAGGAACGCCGCATTTGCTGCGGAAGTGGTCTTCACGGCGTAGACGAAACCGAGGGAAGCGAGGAACAATGAACAACAGCCGGCAAACATCAGCCAGCCCTCAGTGAAGGCCCGGAGCAAGGGAGACCGCCGACCCCGAAGAATGGTCACGAATTCCATGATGACGATGATGCCCACTGAGCGCCACATCAGGTACTGCCAGGCATCGGCACCTTCCGCCATTCGAGCGAAAGTCGCACCGAAACTCCACACCACGCCGGCCCCGAGCCCCATGAGCGACGTCGTCAGCGCAACGGCCTCACTCGTGGCGTGGCGAGCGGAGGTGTTCGCCGTGGACGCGTCAGACATGATCCCCAGTCTCGCCCATCTCGGCCAATCACGCTGATTCGCACGCCCACTCGACGCCCACATAGGGTGGAGCGCAACAGCACCCTCCTCCCCAGAATTCAGGAGAACCACTTATGGCTGCAGAGTTCACCCTTACCGACGAGATGAAATCGGTCATTGGCAAAGAGTCCGACCCCTACCCCACCGAGTACACCACAACAGGAATACGAGCGTTCGCCCGGGGCGTCGGGTACACCGACCCGGTGTATTACAGCGTCGAGGCAGCGAGGGACGCAGGATACGCTGACCTTCCCGCACCTCCGTGTTACCTCGGCGTGCCGGTTTTCGTACCGGCGGGCAGCGACTCGACCTATGGGCAGCCCCAGCGCAGCAACGCGCCGTCTCTCAAACACGGCCTCCCAAACGTCCTCGATGGCGGAACCTCGATTACCTACGCGCGCATACCAGTAGCGGGAGAGACACTCACTTTCACAAGTCAGGTCTCCAACCTTGAGCCGAAAGAATCAAAGTCGCTCGGAAAGATGCTCGTGATTTCCAATAAGCAGACGTATAGCGACGCCGCCGGCGCTGTTGTCCTAACCGTCGACGCACAATCAATCTGGTACTGAGAGGAAGACATGCCGAACTACGCAGACGTCACCGTCGGAGAAGAGCTCCCGACCCTCAAGCGGAACATGGCCCGCATCAATCTCGTGCAATATGCTGCTGGATCCGGCGACTTCAACCCACTGCACTACGACGCCGACTTCCCCCAGGCGAAGGCGCTCGGCGACAACATTGTGCACGGCCGCATGAAGTACGCCGCGCTCGGAGAATGCGTTTCGAATTGGCTCAAACACACCGGCCACATCGTAAACATCGGCTGCCAATATCGTGGCATGGACATGCGCGGCGCCAACTTCACCGTGGGCGGAAAAGTCATCGCCAAGCGCGAAGAGGGCGGCCAGAACTTGGTCGACCTCGAGCTCTGGACCGTGACCGACGAGGGCAAGGTCACCACTCCCGGCTCAGCAACCGTGGCGTTACGCAGCTAGCGTCTCGCCCATGTCCAAAAACATAGAAGAGGCTCGCCAAGCGGTCGAAGAGGAATTCGCAAAGTTTCGCAAGCACGTCGGCGAGATCGAAATGGCATGGCGGGCCGTTGCCGACGCAAATCCCGAATCCGACGTGGTCGGCCTCCTGGAGCATCTCGAGGACGTCACGAAAAAGGTGCGTACCGGCGGCGTGCTGGGTTCCGGTGCCAACAGCCATGCTCGCGCTTTGAGCGTTTACATCGCCGCCAAAGGCCAGCCGTCTTCGCCGACTAACAGCTAGCGAGAGTGCTCCGTGCGAAGGGCGCTGTCGCATCTACGCATATGCGACTTCACCGGGCAGCTCGCCGGTGCAGGCGCCACCAGGTTCCTTGGGTCCTTTGGCGCACAGGTGATCCGCATCGAGGACCCCGTGCGCAAGGGATCGTGGGACATCATGCGGGGAAATGCCCCGTATAAAGATGAGCGTCGCGGCGTCGATTTCGGTGGGGCGTTCAACAACCACAACGTCGAAAAGCTCGGAATCACCGTCAATATGCGTGAGCGGCGCGGCATTGCACTCGTCGAGGACCTGATCCGGGTGAGCGACGTGGTGACGGAGAACTTTGCCTTGGGCGTGCTCGCCGGTTGGGGTCTGACCTATGAGCGCATGAAGGAACTCAAGCCCGACATCATCTACGCGTCAAATTGCGGCTTTGGACACCGCGGTCCCTATCGAAACTACAAAACCTGGGGTCCGATCGTTCAAGCGGTATGTGGGCTTACATTTACCAGCGGTCTCCCCGATCAGCTCCCGGCGGGGTGGGGGTACTCGTACATGGACCACCACGGCGCCAACTTCATGGTCATAGCGATCCTTGCTGCGCTGGTGCATCGCCACGAGACCGGTGAGGGTCAGTGGATCGACCTTGCGACGACCGAGGCGGGGGCCAGCCTCCTTGGACCGGCGATCCTCGACTACACGGTAAACGGAACAATGGCTCGTCGTGAGGGGTCGCCGGATTCGAACCACTCCCCCGACATGGCACCACATGCCATTTACCCGTGTCACGGCGATGATGAGTGGGTCGCCATAGCGTGTCGCACCGATGCCGAGTGGAACTGTATGGCCGATCACGTCGGACTTGATCGCAAGTTCCGGGCCACGTATGCGACGCTGCCCGACCGCCTGGCCCGCCAGAGCGACCTCGACGCGCTCGTGCTCTCATGGACCGAGCCTCGCAACAAGTTCGACGTTCAGCGCGAACTCCTCGCTCTGGGCATCCCATGTGCCGCTGTCCAAAAGCCCCAGGAACGAATCGAGTTCGATCCGGGCACATCGGAATGGGGCCTGTGGCCAGTGGTGACCCAAACGGCGATGGGCGAAGTGCGCGTCGATGGACTCGGCGCGCACCTTTCCGAAACCGACTGGTCCATCACCCGTGGAGCGCCGTGCCTTGGCGAACACACCGACCACGTCTTAGCGGAAGTGCTTGGCCTGTCCGGCGATGACATTGCCACGCTGCATGCCGATGGTGTCGTGTGAACGCTCGCGCCAATGCTGCGCCGGTCGGGCCCGTGGCACCGACCGATGCGCCCGGCCCACTGGCCGGACTGCGTGTTGTCGAGCTGGCGAGTGAATGGACCTCCTATGCCGGTCGTTTGCTGGCCGATCTTGGAGCGACCGTCGAACTCGTCGAGCCAAGGGGCGGATCTCATCTGCGCGCATATGGTCCGTTCGTCGGCAGCACCCGCGACCCCGAACAGAGTTTGTGGTGGTGGCACTATCAGGCCAACAAGTTCGGCCGAAGCATCGACCTCGACACCACCGCGGGTCGCGAGCTCCTCCACGACCTGATACAACACGCCGACATTTTTGTCGAAGGCGCCGACCGGCCACAGTTCGAGCAACTCGGCCTCGGTCATGAGCAGCTCCGACGAGAACACAAAGACCTCATTGTGTTGTCGATTACACCTTTCGGCCGTTGCACATCACGCGCGGACGAACCGGCGACCGATCTCACCATTCTTGCTGGTGCTGGCCCCGTATGGAGCTGTGGCTATGACGATCACTCCCTGCCGCCGATTCGCGGCGGCGGAAATCAGTCCATTCATACCGCCGGCCTCCATGCCGTACCGGCTCTTTTGGTGGCGGTACTCCATCGCCACGCAACAGGTATCGGTCAACATGTAGATGTAAGTGTGCATGCTGCTTCAAACGTGACGACGGAGGCCGGTTCATTCGAATGGCTCGTGGCCAAGAGCACGGTCCAACGCCAGACCTCGCGCCACGCTGCTGTTGCGAAGTCCGAGCCCACGATCGCTTTTGATCGCAACGGTCGCCCGGTGTTTACGGGGGTACCGCCCCGGTCCAAGCCCGACCTCGAGCGGATCGTCGAATGGATCGACACACTGGGACTCCGGGACCAGTTTCCCGACATCGTGTTGCTCGAGATCGGGATCGAGCGCGGCGGTATGACGTGGCAGGAGATCTACGCCGATGAGTTCTGCGCTCAGATCTTTGGGGCCGGCAGGGCCGCTCTCACCATCATTGCGTCGCAGTTGACGGACCGCGAGTTCTTCCTCGGCGGCCAGGACCGGGGATTCGCCGTCGGCGTCATAAACGCGCCCGAAGATGTCATGCACGACCCCCACTTCGCCGATAGAGGTTTTCATGCCACGCTTCATCACGAAGAGCTCGGTCGCGATATCGTTTACCCCGGCGCACCAATCCAGTTCAGTGCTTCACCGTGGCGCCTCGTTCGGCGAGCGCCGCGTCTCGGCGAACACCACAATGCACCGCTTCATCCATAAGTGTACATATGGTTTTTGATCAACACAGTTCCGATACACAGGTAGCTCGGGTCCGAACAATCGCGCAAACGCTACCCGACGTCGCCGAACGCCTCAGTCACAGCGCTCCCAGTTTCTTCATCGGTGGAAAGAAGACCTTTGTCATGTTCGTCGACAGCCATCACAACGACGACATCGTTGGGATCTGGTGTGCCGCACCGGTCGGCGAGCAGCAGGCCCGCATCGAGGAGGACCCGGAGCGATTCTACCGGCCGCCCTATGTCGGGCATCGGGGCTGGCTCGGCGTCCGACTGGACCGGCCCGTGACCGACGAGGAACTAACGGAAATCATTGTCGAGGCATGGCGATGTATTGCGCCAAAAGCGCCTACTCGCCGCGTTCGACGAGAACCACCAAGAGCGGTAGACCCGGACCGGCGGGTTCGACATCGGGTATTGAAACGGTCGTAGAATCACG
>JANOYY010000155.1:0-18863 GCA_031429095.1 Acidimicrobiia bacterium
CTTCGTCACCCGCGCCGCAGCCATCAACCTCGCACGACTCGCCACCCTAGGGGATCGTCACGACTCCACCCGATGGAACACCCCAGCCACATCTTAAGCACACAGATGATCCAGTGAGACCCCCACAGATGCCGACAACGACCATCACCCGGCCGGCTCGCCCTCCGCCACGACGAAACAGACCCACCCAGCCCGCTCCTACGCTTGCCACGGCCCGAACTCGACCTACCGAAGCGGCTACATCAGCAGCCACCTAGGGAGAATCCGCAGCCCGCAACCCGCGAGCGAGAACGTTTGCAACGGCAGCATAGACCTCGTCATGTGCGGCGACGTTAGCGACCCGATCGGTTTTGACCAAAATCACCCGAGCTTGCGCCGAAGCTGACCGCACCGAATCGGTAAACTCGTCAAGTGTCGAAACCTCCACTACCTCGAACCCGAACGCCCGGCTGACAGCCGCGATATTAACGGGTTGACCGGTCCCGAACAGCTTTTCGAAAAGTGCTCGGTCAAGCGAGCCGGCCTGAGGCAGAAATTCGAAGATGCCTCCCCCACCGTTGTCGACCACGACGAGTGTGACGGGTACTCCTAAGGATGCGGCAGTCACCAGCCCGCTCGCATCGTGGAGGAAAGACAGGTCACCGAGCAATCCGTACACGGCGGCGTCAGGCGCACCGACGCCCAGACCCACAATCGTCGAGACAACGCCATCGATACCGTTGGCCCCTCTGTTCGCGTGCACGGTCGCACCCGTTCGTGCCTCACTGAACCACTCGAGGTCGCGCACCGGCATCGATGACGCCACGAGGAGGTGCGCACCCGCGGGCAGGGCCGAAAGGAGGCTTCGGGCCACGGCTGGCTCGGACAGGTCAGGTTGCTCCGTGTTCGACCCGAGCGCTTCCTCGACGCCCTTCGCCGCACAATCATCAGCCCGGCGCCAAAGTTCGATCCAACACGCTGGTGCCGGCCGGAGGCCACCGCGCTTCACCAGGTCCTCACAGACCAGTGTGGGGTCCGCCGTGACATGTCTCCTACAGGCGCGACTCGGGTCGAGCCAGGCGTCGAACGGGTCCACGAGCACGTCATCGGGCGCTCCAGCCAGCCATTGCGCCAGAACCTTCGAGGCCCACGGCGCTCCAAGACGAACGACGACTTCGGGTTGGAGTGCTGTAGCGGTCTCGGGTTCGCGCAGAACGAGATCAACCAGCGAAATCGTATGCGGACCTGGTACCCGCGCTCCCGATCGCACATCGGCCAGCACGGGCCACTGCAAGGCCTGCGCAAGGGCGTGAACAGCGCCTGCCTCACCGCCAAGATCTCCAACCACCAGGACGCCGCGACGACCAGAAAGATATGCAAGCAGATCATCAACGTCGTCGGCAGCGAGCCGCCGGGCAGACCCCATCCCGGCGTGCCAGGGCCCAGCATGGGTCCGCGCATCGGGCAGTTGCGCGGCGACGCCGAGCAGCGGCTCGCGGAACGCAAGATTGAGGTGCACCGGTCCCGGGCCCCGCACCGATTTCTCCGCAGCGAGAACGCAGCGCGACGCCATGGATCGCCATGACGACCAATTGGCCGTTGACGCCACTCCGGGGTCACAGCTCCATCGGAGGGAGTTTCCGTACAGACCCTGCTGGACAACGGTTTGTGGTGCACCGACACCATGGAGTTCGGGCGGACGATCAGCTGTGCACACGATCAGCGCCACGTGGTCGAGGTCGGCCTCGACCACCGCAGCGTGGTACTCGACGGCGGCCGTTCCACTTGTACAAAGAAGCACGGCGGCTCGCTGCGTGGCCCGAGCAATTCCAACCGCAACAAACGACGCCGAACGCTCGTCAAGCACCACAGACAGTTGGACACCGGGGTGACGGGCGGCCGCTACTGCGAGTGGCGTCGACCGAGATCCCGGAGACACCACAAAATGAGCGAGCCCCGCCCGAACCCATTCGTCGACCAGCGTCGCACAGAAGGTGGCCTGGATATCTTCGTCGGCGACGGGTGTCGGCATAGACGTCACGGCGCTTTCGTCGGGGATGGCACGGTCGGAGCGACAGCGGGACTAGCCGCCACCGGCGCAACGGCACGCGGAAGTACGGCTCGTGGTGCGTCGTCGGGAAGACCAGCACTGGTGTAGGTCACCTTCGGGTCCCAGAGCATGAAACCCGAGACCTGTTCGCTTACCGCTGCATCGATCTGGGCCCGTACCTGTTTGGCTGTGTACTGAACCGGCGACAACGAGAAGTCCTGCAACCAGGGAACCAGGATTGCGTCGGTTCCGCTCACTTTCGTTTGAAAGTCTTTGATGCTCCGCGACACGATTTCAAACGGCTCTCGTGGTGGATCCGCAACGTTGTAAAATCCCGACTGCCAATGCGATGGGTACACCATTGGAGCGATGTAGTCCACATTCTTCGCCATCTCCTTCACGTTCTGGGAGACGTCGGAAGGTCGGCGGGCTGCGATACCGAACACCGATACGCCGAGCCGGGCCTTGGTGCCCGACAAACGGCCACCGGTCTTTCGCAAGAACTCGACGATGGTCAGATCGATGTCCTCCACCGACAACGTGTCCAGCCCCGCGAAACGCATCTTCGACAACTGTCCCTCCGGTCGACGGATGTAATCGAACAAGATGTCGTCGACGCCCGCGTCGGCGGCTTCGCGCGCAAGGTCCAAGAGGTAATCCTGGACGTTCATCGACGCCGGATTTGCGAAGTGCCCGTACGAGTCGCTCAGGTAGGCCTCGCCGCTCGGCGTCTGGACGAGATCGCCCAGCCGACCGGCATTGATCGCCGCACGGGTGAGCAGCGGGTCTCGAAACGCGACGAGTCGCCCGACGACGCGCAACCCGCGGGCGTGAAGTTCGGCGACGGCCTGATTGAGGTCGTAGCACCAGTTCCTCTCACAGGGCTCATTCGCTCCGAGATCGTTCACTTTGGTCAGTTTGGAACGGTACCCGACCAGGCCATCTTCGTCTTTCAGGTCCAAGACCACGGTGTTGATCTTTTGGGCGTCCGCGAGTTCCATGACGCCGTTCTTCAGTTCAGGCGTCAGCCACGAAATTGTGCTCATGTGAACGCCCCGAATGGCCGGCAAGCGGACATTGGAACGGACATCGGTTCGCGTTACGTTCCCGGCCGCGTCCGTCGCGACAACTCGAACAAGCCCAATCGGCGGGGCTGGAAATGTCCTTGCGAACTCACCTTTGGAAGTCGGGATCTGTACGTCGTTGACCTTGACACTGGCACCGGGTTCGACGCTTCCTCGAAGAACGTACGGGTCATACAATGACGCAGGTTGGTCGGGGCTGTTGACCTCCAGGGTGGGCGCGACCGAGTCAACGATCACGGTGATCTTGCGCTTCGTTGGTCCACGCCAAAGGAATCGGCCACCGGTTTCGAGCTTGATGACGTGTTTGCCCTCTCCGAGCTGATCAGACTCCGGCACCCAACGTAGCCGCCCCGCCTCAAGCTGGACATGCCCGACACGACCGTCGACTCGAACTCGCAGGTCTTTCAGCGCCGACACGGGCTCAACAGAGAAGAACATCTTTCGAATTCCGAGCGAGGCAGGTGTAACCGAGGTTGTCTTGCCCAATCCCGACACAATGATCTTGTTGTGCGGAAGCAGAAAGGGCAGGGCGATAACGCCGCCAAAAACGAGGGCCAAACCAACGATTAGCAGAAAGAGGGCTCGGAATTTGTCGAACGGGCGACGTTCTTGAACGTAGAGGGTCGGTCCGATCCGGGAACGACCGTTCCCGCGCGCCAACTTCTTCAAGACGTCGTCGGGGTGGCTCCGTCGACTGGGTGCACGGAATGGAGAGGCTTTGCGGGTGAACACGACCCCTTCATGCTTGCAGCATTTCGCCTGTTTGCAGCAATACTGTGGATTTCGCTAGCGGGGGCCCGCCACCAGAACCAACAGAATCGACACCAAAACCCCATAGACAAGCTGGAATCTTCCGGTTTTTGCGAGCACTTCGACGAGCGCTCGACCCGTCGTCCCACGACGCACCATCGACATGGGGGGCCAGGCAACGACGCCACAGAAAACCCCGAGGGCCAAAACGGGCTTGCCGACCGAAATTGCCAACACAACGGGCACGACCACGGCGCCGCTGAGACAGGTGAGGTAGAGGGAACGGGTACGTGCGTCTCCAAGTCGAACCGCGAGGGTCTTTTTCCCGACGATCGTGTCCCCGGGGATATCGCGAAGGTTGTTCACCACGAGAAGCGCCGTTGCGGCCAGACCGGCACCAATTCCGCACCACCACCCGACGGCACTGAGCTGCTCGGTTTGGACGTACTGGGTGCCCAAGACCGCGACCAGTCCGAAGAAGACGAACACAAAGACCTCGCCAAAGCCGGCGTACCCGTAGGGGCGAGAACCTCCCGTGTAGAACCATGCGGACACGATCGCTGCCCCACCGATCGCCAAGAGCCAGGGGGTTGTGCGGAGCGCAAGCACCAACCCGGCAACCGCCGCGACAACGAACGCGATCGCCATAGCTCGCTTCACGGCTCCGGGCGATGCCAACTGCCAGCCGACCAGACGAGGGGGTCCAACCCGCAGCCCGGTGTTGTCGGTGCCCCGAATGCCGTCGCTGTAATCGTTGGCGTAGTTCACGCCGACCTGAAGTGCGAGCGACACGACAAGGGCAAGGACGCCATGGCCGAGGATGACATCGCCCGTCACGTCCGCGGCGGCCGTGCCGAGCAGCACCGGGACAATCGCCGCAGGCAGTGTCTTAGGTCGGGCACCCGCCAGCCAAAGACGCCAACCGTGGAGCGAAACAGGGGCCGGGACTGCAGAACTCGACATGCCAGAAAAGGTACTGCCACTACGGCGCTACAGCCGGGCACCAAGTCCCTCAACTCACGGTACCCTCGACACGTCATGAACTTCGTCGTTTGGATCGCGGCAGTGACGCTGGCGGTCACGTTTCTGGTGGCTGCGGTCGGGAAAGTGCGCGATCAACCGGGCACGGTCGAAGGAGCCATCGGGCTGGGCGTAGCCTCCCGATACGGACTGCTGGTCGCTCGGATCCTTCCCGCAACGGAGGCCGCCTCCGCCGTCTTGGTGCTTGTTCCCACCCTTCGATGTGTCGGCGCAGGCCTATGCGTCGCACTCCTCGCGTGCTTTTCTTTCGCAATCGCCAAGACCCTCCGAGCTGGCCGAACTCCCGTATGCCACTGCTTTGGAGCGCGTTCGCGGCGGCCGATCGACCGTTCTCTACTCACGCGCAACGCCGCACTCACTGCGCTTGCGCTGGTCGTTATGGTGGGTGCCTGATGCATCGACTGGTTGCGATCGACCTGGCCAACGGTCGACTCTTTGTCGACGTCCTTCAGATGATTTGGGATCGTGGTGACGCCGCCTTGCCCATTGACCAACGTCTCCCTGCGTCGGCCCGAAATTCCCTCCTCGCCGAACTTCGCCCCTCTTCGGTCATCGACGACGCCGGAGAGCACGGACTCGCAGAGGGATTCGGGGTCGAACCCGGCGATGCCGTGGTCCTCTCGACATCCGGAAGTTCCGGAGTACCCAAAGGAGTCGTGCTCACGCACGATGCAATAGGGTCCTCTGCACGCATAACAAATGAGCGTCTTGCGGTAAATTCCGGGAAGGACAAATGGTATGCCTGCCTACCTTTCGCGCACATCGGGGGTTTGTCAGTCGTGATGCGCTCGCTACTCGGCGGAGTTGCGTTCACCCCCACTGCGGCAACCGACGAAACCTCGTTCCGGGAGGCTGCGCGGTCTGGACACACGATGATCTCGCTCGTTCCTGCAGCACTTGAGCGAATCGAGGCAGCGGAATGGCGAACTGTGCTTCTCGGAGGATCGGCGATGCCCGAGCTCTTGCCACCCAACGCTGTACGCACCTACGGAATGACCGAGACGGGAAGTGGTGTTGTTTACGACGGATCCCCGCTGAGGTCCGTATCGGTTCGGGTGGTCGACGGTGAGATCCAACTGCGCTCGCCCACTCTGGCCCGCGGGTATCGCAACTCGATGGGCTTTGTCGCGCTTCCGATGTCCGACGACGGATGGTTCCTCACCGCTGATGCTGGTGAAGTCGACACGAACGCGCGGCTCACCGTGACGGGGCGAGTCGGCGACATGATCGTTACCGGAGGCGAGAAGGTGTGGCCCGAACCGGTTGAACGGGTGCTCCAATCGGTCCCCGCGGTTCGAGACGTCGCCGTCTGCGGCGTCGCCGACCCTACGTGGGGCCACGCTGTGGTCGCGTTGATCGTCGCCACCGACGCCGACTCGCCACCGGCTGTCGAATCGTTGCGGCACTGGGTCAAACAGACCCTTCCGGCGTACTGCGCGCCGCAGCGCATCGTTGTGGTCGAGGAGATCCCTCGAACAGCCATCGGGAAGATCCGACGCCGTGACGTCCAAACGATCGCAGCAGCTGCCTTCGACAGCTGATTCGGCGAAAAACGCGTCCCTCAGGACGGGGGCGCAACGATCTCGTCGGCCGTGCGAAGCCGGATGGAGACCGTGTTCGCAAGCAGACGTCCTTTCATGGTGAGTCTGACGGAGTCACCATGCCCTGCCTCAAGAAGTCCGAACTGCAGGAACTCCTCGAGATCGTGGTCAGCAAACGCACGGCTCGAAACACCCGCGGTCATGCGGAGATTCAACTGGAGCGCCTCCAGTTCGACGACGGATCTGGGAAGGTCCTCGCCAGCTGTTTCCGTCGGTCGATCGGCGTCAGCCAGCTCTATGTAACGCTCCGGCGTTCGGGCATTCCACCATCGTCGACTAGTTCCGTCGGCGCGTCGTTGATGCGAGTGCGCCGCACATCCGAAACCGAGGTAGTCGCCCTGAGCCCAGTACAACTGGTTGTGCCGACACGAATATCCCGGTTTTGCCCAATTCGAAATCTCGTAGTTCTCGTAGCCGGCCGCCACCAAAACGTTGGAAGCAATCTCGTACTTTTCAGCCTGGTCGTCATCATCGGGATGGCGATCAACGTCGTCGGCCAGCGGAGTGCCGGGTTCGATCGTAAGTGCATAGGCGGAGATGTGCGCAACGTTGAGTGCACATACGGAATCGAGAGTTTCCTCCCAGTCAGCACTGGTCTCGCCAGCTGCGCCGTAGATGAGGTCGAGGTTCAGCGAATCAAACCCGGCTTCTTTCGCAAGGTTGACCGCCCGGGCCACGTTGGCCTTGTTATGGGTCCGCCCCAGACCAACGAGAACCCGATCGACCATCGATTGGACTCCGAAGCTCAGCCGGTTCACGCCCGCCGCGCGGTAGGCCACGAACATCTCCGGCGATACCGTGTCAGGATTGCACTCAATCGTCACCTCCGCCCCGTTTCGGATTGGAATTTCGCGCAAGATCGACGCCATCTGTTCACCGGACAGAAGCGAGGGGGTGCCTCCACCCACGAACACCGACGATGCTGTTGCCAGCACTCCTCGTGACACCGATCGCGAAATTTCACGTGCGACCACATCGACGTAGCGCTGGCGGAGGTGGTCGCGGTCCGTCCATGTCGCGAACGCGCAGTAGTCGCACCGCTTCGTACAGAACGGGACGTGAACGTACACGCCGAAGGAATCGTTTGAGTCGCCAGGCATGTGCACGCGCCTTAGCAAACGCGAATGAGGGCTGTCATCCGAGCCACGCAAGGTGGCACGGCGAAGTACGCTGGCTCAGCTAGCGAGATTCGCACCGAAACCCGACATCCGCTCTTTCACGGACTCGGGGTCGGTCTCGAGGAGCACGGCCAGCGCGTTGAGGTCTTCTCGACGGATTGTCAGTGCACTTCCCGAGAATCCTGAGCGCTGTGTTTTGATCATCGAGACATAGCGATTGAGCAGATTCGCTTCATGGGAGGACATTGCCTCAAGGCGAATCAGGTCGATCGTAATCCCACGACCCGGTACCCGACGGTCCAACGATTCGGGATCGGACCCCGGAAGATCGATTGGCGGGAGGAGCTGATCGACCGCGACGCCGTAAAAGCTCGCCAGCCGTTGAAGACGGGGAACTGAGATCGCTCGCTCCCCTCGTTCATACGCCCCCAGAACGGAGGCCTTGAACTCCTTGTCAGACGCCACCTCGACGTCATGCAGCGAGAGTCGTTTCGACCGCCGAACTCCGCGGAGTCGGAGACCGACCTGTCGGGTATAGCTGGCATCTTCAAGTTCTTCGTCCACGGCGTAGAAACCTTCCGGGTGCTTCGTGTTCTGGCAGGCGGGCATGACGGCTACGAACCGACGTTCAGCACTGTAGCTCACCACCACACTGGGTAGTGGAATACCACGCATGTTCTTTTCAAGATTTTTCTTACTCTTCCGAGCGGCAGCCGCCAAACACCCCTTTCGGCTGGTTATGCACTGTTTTCGGCCCTCAGCGCCCACCGGGGCAAACCAAACCGGATCTCAAGGACACCGCCAAAGCAGCCCCCACAACGGCGGCGGTTTCGGCGCGCAGGATGAGATCGCCAAGACCCACGGCTTCGCCGAGTTCAGTCTCCCGCGGAGACCATCCGCCTTCTGGGCCGACCAAGAGCAGTTGACTGGCACCCAACGCCAGGGAGACGCCTGTTACATCAGTGCGAAAGACACGTTGCGCGCCGGGGACTGCCGTCGCGGTATCGACCCCGCCGATGTGGGCGGCCAAATCGGGGATCCATCCAACGGTAGGCATGAACGCTCCTCGTGATTGCTGGAGGGCCTCTACCGCTACGGCGCGTAACCGTTCGATATTTCGGCGCACCTTTTCCTCGTTCCAATGCGCAACCGAACGATCACCGTGAAAGAACAAGATCTCGTCGACCCCGAGTTCGGTCAGCTTTTGGACAACGAACTCCGGTTTGTCGCCTTTCGGTAGTGCGATACCAAACGATATTTTGATTGCCGGCCGTTCAAGAATCGTGATG
This sequence comes from Acidimicrobiia bacterium, assembly GCA_031429095.1. GTDB lineage: Bacteria > Actinomycetota > Acidimicrobiia > Acidimicrobiales > JANYDT01 > JANOYY01. The sequence goes on from JANOYY010000155.1 coordinate 8,914, forward strand.
TCACCAGTTGGCTCAAGGCACGCGTGGGTGCTGAATGTGCCGGGCACCGCCGTTGGTCGCCACGAGCCGCGTCCATCCGTAACCGTCACGGCCTCCCCCGCGCGCAGCCGCAACACCCGAAGAAAGTGCCGGTGCGTAGCGTCGGACAGTGCAATGGTCGCGCCAGCGACGTCGGCGACCATCGCATGTGCCGCGGCACCAGCACGCGCCGGGTTGTTCACAGCGGCTCCGACACGCCTATCGGAACGCCGACTTGATCTTGCCCAGGAGACTCTTGTCGGGCGGGGCTACCGACTCACCGCGCTCCTCGGCGAAACGGCGCAGGAGTTCTTCCTCCGTCTTGGAAAGGCCGCTCGGGGTGACAACATTGATCTGCACGATCAGATCTCCTCGGCCGCGTCCGTTCAGCTGAGGGACACCTCGCCCCCGGAGACGAAAGACCCGTCCGTTCTGGCTTCCCGCAGGAATGACGAGATCTTCCAACCCATCGAGGGTTTCGAACGGCAGGTGGACACCGAGCGTTGCCTGGGCCATAGAAATATCGAGCACATGGACGAGGTCGACCCCATGTCGCTCGAAGCGGGGGTGGGGCTTCACCCGAATGTGCACAATGAGGTTTCCGTTGGGACCACCGCGTGGTCCGGCGGCGCCGCGTCCGGTCAGGCGGATACCGGAGCCACTGTCGACACCGGCCGGAACAGTGAAGGTATACGTGCGTTCCTCGGTGCGTCGTCCCTCGCCGCGACACGTCGGGCACGGCGATTCGATGGTGATGCCCATGCCGCGGCAACGTCCACACGGTGCCGACGTGACCATTTGTCCGAGGAGCGAGTTTCGAATTTGGCGAACCTCGCCCGTGCCCTGGCACGTCGAACATGTTTGGGCCGAGGTTCCGGGCGCTGCACCCGAGGCGTTACACGAATCGCACGCCACTGGTTGACGCAACGTGACTTCCGTTTCGGTGCCGAATACGGCGTGTTCAAAGTCCAAGTCGGCGACGACTTCCATATCCTGGCCACGAGGCGGGCCGGCAGGTCCCCGTGAGCGACCTCCACCAAAGGGATTCCCGGCCCCCCCGAAAAACGCCTCGAAGATGTCGCCTAGGCCCCCACCAAATCCGAAATCGGCTCCTCCTCCTCCCCCGCCAGTTTCGAACGCCGCAGCGCCGAACTGGTCGTAACGCTGGCGTTTTTCGGGGTCACGTAGCACCTCGTAGGCGACAGACACGCGCTTGAAGCGATCCTCGGCCGTCGGGTCGTCGGGATTCGCATCGGGATGAAGCTCTCGTGCCTTCGCCCGGTAAGCCTTTTTCAGCTCGTCGTCGGAAGCAGTTCGCTTGACGCCAAGAAGTTCGTAGAAGTCGGTGGTATCGCTCATAAGACGCTCGTTGCAGTTCTATTCTCGCCCAAGTCCGGCGTCGGCACGGACGTGGTGGTCGAAAATGCGTGACCTTAATGTTCGGAGAGCCGATCGGTGAGCGCAGTGCTGACCGCGGTCACAGCCGCCATGGCCTCGGGGTAGTCCATTCGAGTCGGCCCCAAGACGCCCACCGTTCCCACCGCAATCCCATCGATCAGGTATGGGGCGACCACGACGGAGCACGACATGAGCGACTCAAATGCCAGATCGCTACCGTGCTCGCCGCCGATCGACACATGGGCCGGGTTTGTCGCCGGGCGATCCAACGCCTCACGAACCAGATTCACGACGACGTAATGCTCCTCGAGCGTGGCCAATACCCCGCGTATCGTCGAGACCGTGTCGAACGCGCCGACCATCCGAGACGCTCCTCCCACGAACACCTCGCGAGACTCCTTGTCGGGCGACGCGGATCGGGGACGAAGTGCGTCAACGGCATTTTTGCAGAGTGAATCGATGCGGTGGTCGCCGCTTGCGGGCAGAAACACGTCAACATCGGCAAGGGTGCAGCCGACCAAGAGCTGCGTCAGCCGCGCACTCGACGCATTCATGACCGCCTCAGACGCAATGTCGGCCTCAAACGACGCCTTTTCGACGACCCCGTTGCTCAACACCACGACAACCAGGACAACGGCACCGAGGTCAACGACCTGTATTGATCGGATGGTCGCCAGCTCAGGTGGGGGCGCCACGACGACTGCGGCATAGTCGGTGAGGCCGGTGAGCAGACGTGACGTCTCTGCCATCAGCTGCTCGATGTCGGCGCGAGCTTCGTCGAAGAAGCGCCGTATCTGGGCTGTCTTCGTGTCCGACAGCCGCCCAGAGTCACCGATGGAATCGACGAAGTACCGGTACCCCCGATCGGTGGGAATGCGTCCGGCCGATGTGTGGGGGTGCGTCAGATAGCCCTCCCGTTCGAGCACGCTCATGTCGTTTCGAATGGTGGCCGACGAGACCGCCAAACCAGAGGTTCCCGACAAGTGACCCGACCCAATTGGCTGGCCGGTGAGGATATGTTCCTGTACCACGGTGCGCAGAATCGTGGCCTTGCGCGCGTCGAGTGTGGGGGCTTCGCCCGCTGACGGTGTCACGGTAACCGGACTTTCGGCCCGGACTTCAGGCGTTGGCTCCACCATGGGGGCCATGGTAGTGGTCAGTTCGTGTTCTCCAGCGAATTCACTGGGTCGGCCCCGCTCACGATTTCGAACTTCACCTTCCGACGCCCAACGTCGACATCGAGAAGTTGCACGCGGACATGACCCCCGATGTCGGGCTCGAGGACCGTCGACGGTTTGGTCGCCGAACTTTCGCTCCCGGCACGAGCTCGGACTGGCGGATCGAGCAGTTGGACGATGAACCCACCCGCTGAGCGTTCAAGAACGGTTGCGCTGAAGCGCTCGCCGACCCGCCCGACCAGCGCAACGGCCTCGAGAAGGTCGAGAACACCGTTCTCTACCGCCGACGCCCGTCGACTCGCGGCCGCCATAATCTCCGGCATTTTCCCAAGGGTGGCCACAAGCGAGTTGCGACGTGCGCCGTTGGTCGGTTCATTGATGAGAGCCATGGCAAGCTCGATAACGTAGCGGTCGGCCAAGCGTCGCATGGGAGCTGTGGCGTGGGCGTAGACGCACGCGAGGGCACTGTGGAACGGAGGCTTCGCCGAATCAAACATTGCGTAGGTTGCGCCGCGTCCCGCTCGCCGGGCCTCGAACAGAAACTTTGCGTGGTGCTGGTCGTTCGCAGAGAGCCTCGAAATGACGGTGCGCAGCTCCTCGCTTGAAGACCAAGCGATGTCAAGCGCTGCGGCCATACGACGCAGTGTTCGCTCCTTTGCGGGATCCGGTCCGGGCATATTGCGGAACAACCCGGTCAGGTTGGCGAGCATCTTCGACGCAATAGCCATGTTGACAGAGAGCGACATCGCCGCATTGATCTCCTCGCTCGGACGCAGCGGGCGAAGTTCGAGTGCAAAGCCTCCCGGCATTTCGGGGTCCGCGACGACTTCTTGTTCGGGCCAGTCGATTTTTGAAGCCCCACGCCTGGCTTCGGCGAGCGAAGCCCGACGGTGTAACTCCACAATCAACGGGTCGAGATCTCTTGGTTCGGTGGTCTCATATGCGCGCTTACGTCTGCTGTGGATGATCGCTCGTCGCCCAGAAAGCAAACGAGGCTCGCCTTCGCGATTGACCGCGACGTCGAACACGACGGCGGGTCGCACGACATCAGGGAGCAGACTTGCCGCACCCTGACTCAACACCGTCGGATAGAGCGAGACCCGACGATCCGGCGCATAAACGGTGACGCCGCGCCGCCAGGCCTCTTGTTCGACGACTCCTCCACTTGGGGCGAACGCTGCGATATCAGCCAGTGCATACGACAAGACGATGTCGTCGCCGTGTTCGGCAATCGCAAAAGCCTGGTCAAGGTCGGTGGAAGTCGCAGGGTCGAGGGTTTCGAACAGTCGATTTGTGAGGTCTTCGCGATCTTGAGCCCCGCCCACTTCAAAGGATTGCGCGGCCGCCCGCCTCGCTGCATCTTCGACCTCGGCGGGAAAAGCGTCGGGAAGAAGCTGTTCGCGCCGCAGACCGACAAGAAGGGATGCGACGTCGATGTTCGACTCGGGTCGGTGGGGACGTTCGATCGGCACGACTTGAGTGTGTCAGAGGTTCGGGTTGAACCCGCACTTGCTACAACGAACCGATTGGAGGCGGCGCCCAGAATTGAACTGGGGTAGAGGGCTTTGCAGGCCCTTGCATGAACCACTCTGCCACGCCGCCAGGCGTGTCACTGCTCCGTGAAAGGGAGCAACGCAGATACAAATGTTAGTACAGGCCAACCGGGAATGGCTTCCGAGTATCGGTTTTGATGACCAGATGCTCGCCGGAGCGTGTTTTCCAAGAAAGGGTCGCACGCGTCGCCACAAGGGCAAGTGGCGCTAACGGCCCTCCAAGACGTCACGCAACGCATTGCGCAGCGTTGCGTCACGAAGTTGCTCACCGAGGCGACGCAATTCATTGATCGTTTCCGTCGCCTTTGTTCGCGCTTCGGCTCCGCGACGGTGCAGCATCGGGCTGAGCGCTTGGGCGAAAAATGCGGCTTCACGTTCTGCGGCACTTTTGTACATCCGAAGATGACGAGGTTCGATTCCGAAAGCACGAAATGCCACAACAGTACGGGCGACGAGGAGGGCGTCATCGTCATAGTACTTACCATCAAACTTTTGGCGTCCGATGATCAATCCGAACTCCTCGATCAACCGAAGGTCGTCGAGAGACAGACCCGAGGAGGAAGCAAGCTCCGAAAACGTCAGGGCCGCCCCTCCCGATGGCCCCAACATTGGATTTGCTGAGCCCAGCATCGCCGCTGGGGCAACCTCAACATTACTGTGTGTACGTACGATTGGCACCTCTGCCGCTCCGCTCGCCGACGGCGTGGAGGTAAGGACGGGTTCGGGGCCTTTGGGGGTCGGCGCGCTCGGACGAGCGAAGACGGCTCGCTCTGCTTTCGCTCCAACACGGACCGCCTCGGGGCGAAGCCCCGCCGAACGAGCACGAGCAGCTGGGTGGCGGAACTCTCCCAGGGACTCCGGCGATTCTTCACCGAGCGAACCGCCTGCCGAGAGACCGCGATTGGGGTCGAAAGGTGCCTCGTCGTCGGCATCCCCCATTTCGTCGAACTCACCGAGATCATCCAGATCGTCGAGGCCATCGACGGCCAGGTCTTCGAGTGGACCGCGACGTCCGAGGCCCAAAGCATACGAGCGCGACTCGCCGAAACTCTCCGGGACCACCGCCTCTGAGGCCCCGGTATCCTTCGGCAGCGTCTTTGGGACGACACCCCGCTCCTCAGCTTCGGCGAGTCGTTCCCGGATGATCTTCAAGGGGATGTAGGACTCCTGTTGCTGACGCAACACCCAACGAAGCCGATCGACGTCGACCGACGTGAACTTTCGATAGCCCGACGGTGTGCGTTCCGGTTCGACGAGACCCTGACCTTCGAAGAACCGGATTTTGGAGATGGTTACATCCGGAAACTCGACCTTCAAGGCATCCAGGGCTTCACCTATCGAAAGATACGTCCGGGTAGTCGGCCCAGTGGGCGCGTTGCTCATCGGCCGCGCACCGCTCAGGTCTCGTGACGCCGACGGTCGGTCGCCGACAGGAATATCAACCGGAACTTGCCGATCTGTACTTCGTCGCCGGTGTGAAGGACCTGCTCGGAGACCCGTTCCCGATTCACATACGTTCCGTTGAGCGAGCCGCAATCCCGAATCGAGTAGCCCTCCGCCGTCGCAACAATTTCGGCGTGCTTGCGAGAAACAGTCACGTCATCGAGAAAAATCGCCGAATCGGTATTGCGGCCGATGAAGGATCGATCCGCGTCGAGCGGGAATGATTCGGTCGAGTCGAGGCCTCGCCGCAGCACAAGAACGCCGGGCATCTTCACATGGTCGTCACGCGATCCCGCGGCGTGAGCGGCCTCGTCGTGGTGATCAGCGAGAAGCGTGACCGTCTGGTCATCAACGCGAAGGGCGGCTCCGCACGACGAGCAAAAGTTCGCCCCAGCAGGGTTTGACCGCTCGCAGAAACCGCAAAGTATCTCGTCGCCGGTAGCCATCGTTACTCGGTGAGCGATCGATAGGCCGAGGAATCGAGAAGCGAGTTGAACGCACCGGGATCGCTCATTTCGATGGTGAAGAACCAGCCTGCGCCATATGGGTCCGAGTTCACGACGGAAGGGTCAGAGTCCAACGCAGTGTTCAAGGTGAGGACCACGCCGCTCACTGGAGCGAAGACATCGCTCACGGACTTCGTCGATTCGATTTCACCGACTGTCGCATCCATCGAAACGGTCGATCCAACCGCGGGCATTTGCACGAACACAACATCACCAAGCGCATCTTGGGCATAGTCGGTGATTCCAACCGTTGCCGTTGTTCCGTCGATGCGAACCCACTCGTGTTCAGCGGTATAGCGGAGGTCATCGGGGATATTCATCACCGAGAAACTACCGCACGCATGACCCAAATCGAGGACTCAAACAAGCGGAGCCCTTCGGCGTGAACCGGGGCAGGCAGATTTGAGGTCAGCCTTTACGCGCTGCCCTGCCCGTTCTCCCCTCCGACAGCGCCTGTTTCGCGATCGGGAGGTACCCGACTGCGGCGTAGTAGCTGAGGGCAACGGACGGGATCCCGATGATCCAGGCGATCGCCCGCGCGAAATCATGCCAGGAAAACGATGCTTTCGAAGCGAGAAACAACGGAAACGTCGTCATGAGACCGAACGTTGCGCATTTCCCGACCCAGGTGACGTCAATGCGTCGAGCCCCGAGCGACGCCAGTCCCACAACGCCGACTGACACGAGAGCTTCACGAAGGAGTGCCAAGGAACCAAACCACCAAGGCACGGCTCCGTCGACCATCAGGGCAACGACTCCAACCCCCAGGAGCAGCCGATCAGCTACCGGATCGATGATCTTTCCCAAGGTCGACCCCTGGTCGAATCGCCGAGCGATGTATCCGTCGATCCAGTCGGTCGTCCCGATGCCGGCGAGAAGCACGGCACCACCCTCGCGGTCCTTCTTGGAGAACAGGAGCCACAGAAACAACGGGATGCAACACAGTCGAACGACCGAGATCACGTTGGGCAAGGTCAGTATTCGGGAGTCACCCTGTCGCATTGCACTGAGCTTAGGACTCCGAGTCGTCGGGCCGTCCCCGGCCGTGTGCCCAACCTAGGACAGCAATTCGCCTTCCTCATTGGCACTGCGGATGATCCGGGCATGCTCGCGGATCTCGGACCAGTCCCCAAACATCCGTTCATAGGGGTGGAGCAATCGATCGCGGCCGTAGCGTGGAATGAGATGGAAGTGGAGGTGGAATTGCGACTGATCGGCGGCGACCCCGTTGTTGTTCAACAAGTTGAGACCGGCAGCGCCCATCCCCTTGGTAATGAACTGACCGACCGTACGGGCGCTGCGCAGCAGATGACCCGCGACCTCGTCGGGAAGTTCGAAAAGGTCCTGTACGTGGCGTTTCGGAATGACCAGCGTGTGCCCAGCAGTCATCGGCAGCGCGTCCATGAATGCCAGCGTGTGTTCGTCTTCGTACACGATCTCGGCAGGCGAACTCCTGGCGATAATGGAACAGAACGAACAATGAGCCATGCCACTAGTCATAGTGCACGTTGAACACTCCATACGGCATCGGCTTCTACAGTGACCTCGTGCTTCACCGTCTCCTCGACCACGGACGATACCCGATCGACCGAGTCGCCGATCAGGTCAACGCTGCACTTCACGCAAACGGCACCTGCGTCGTCGTGGCCCCTCCGGGAACCGGTAAGACAACCAGACTCCCGCTTCTGCTTGAAGGTTCCAGCGAACGGATCGTCGTCACGCAACCCCGGCGGGCAGCGGCGCTCGCCGCGGCGCAGCGGATGGCGGCGACGTTGGGGGAGCGAGTCGGAGAACGCGTCGGCCTTCGTATGCGAGACGACACCAGAGTGGGCGCCGCAACTCAGATCGAGGTCGTGACCGAAGGTGTGTTTATCAAGATGTTGCGCGCCGACCCGTTTCTGAGCGGGATCGGGACAATCCTCGTCGACGAGGTCCACGAAAGGAGCCTTGATTCAGATCTCTCGATCGCCCTGTGTATATATGCGCGCGAAGTAGTACGACCCGACCTTCGGCTCGTTGCGATGTCGGCGACACTCGAAGCGGAGGCCACCGCCCAACTTCTGGGTGCTCCGGTGATCCGCACTGACACCCCGCTTTTCGACGTGGCTGTGTGGTACGAGCCGACGCTGCTCGCCGAGCTCACGAATGGAGCTTCTCGCAACATCGGCCGATTGCTCGATGCATCGGACGGTGACATTCTGGCGTTTCTGCCCGGCTCCCGCGAGATTCGGGCAGTCATCCGGCAGTTCGACCGTCGCCCGCCACCAAAGGGCGTGATCGTATGCGCGCTTCTTGGATCCTCCTCGCCAGCAGAAATGAACTTGGCGCTTGCCCCGGCACCCAGCGGTAGCCGCAAGGTCGTCTTAGCAACCTCCATCGCACAAACGAGCATCACCATTCCCGGAGTTCGCTCCATCATCGACTCAGGACTCACGCGTCGATCTACGTTTGATCCGAGAACCGGTATCTCGCGATTGCTGACCGAACGAAGCTCGAAAGCAACCGCTATTCAACGAGCTGGTCGTGCGGGCCGGGAGGCACCGGGCCAGGTGATTCGCCTCTGGTCGAAGTCCGAATTCGAGCAGTCACCAAACGCTGATGTACCGGAGATCCTCGATTGCGATCTTTCCGAAACTGTGTTGACGCTTGCCTGTTGGGGAATTACTTCTCCGTCGGAACTTCGTTGGATGGATTCGCCGCTCGGGGACAGCTGGACGACCGCTCACGAGGCCGTTCGATCGTTGGGACTTCTCGACAAGGACGGCGCCGTTACTGCGCTTGGCGAAGCTGTCCGTCATCTTCCCGCTCATCCTCGGATCCAGGTGATGCTTTCTTTCGTGCGCCAGCACGGCGACGCGTCGAGTCGCAAACGGGCCAGCGATCTCGCCACGGACCTGTCCGGGTCGGAGTCGTTGCGACGAACGTTCATATCCTTCCTGGACGACGGCACCGATGCCCAGTCGCCGCGGAGTCTTTCCACCGGCTTGCTAGGAGCGCTCGCCTTCCCCGATCGGATTGCCGCCCGTATCGGGGGCGATCCGGGCAGGTACCAACTGGTCGGCAGCCCCATTGCGTCGCTCGACTCTCAGGACCCGCTCCGCGGAAGCCCGTTTCTGGTTGCGTTGGAACTCGACGCCGACCGCAAGTCCGGCAAGATCTTTCGTGCGGAGCCACTCACCCTCGACGAAGTCCGCTCCGTTCTTACAGACTGCGAGATCCGGCGAGCTGCCGGGCTCACCGAAAGCGGCAACGTCGAAGCCTTCGAGGAGCGACGCTACGGAGCGATCACTGTCGAGCGACGGCGAGTAGACCCCACGCCGAAGGACGTCGCCATGGCCACGCTCGACGCCTTTGATTTCGGGCAAGCGTTCACTCACGATGATGTGCAAAGGATCGTGGCTCGCGTTGAGTTCGTGAGATCCCTGGAGCCCGACCTGCAATGGCCCGATTGGTCACTCGAAAGGCTTGCCGCCGACGAGACCCAACGCCAGTTGTTGCTACCGATTTTCGAAAGACTTCCTGCAAAACGTCCCCTTGACCACGTTCAATTGGCGACGATTCTTCTGGAATCCCTCTCCCTTGATTTATATCGCGAACTTGATCGATTGGCGCCGCGCACCATTTCTTTGCCAAGCGGACGCACGCTTCGCGTCGACTACCTTGGCGACGCGACACCTACCGTGAGATCTCGCCTCCAGGACTTCTTCGGCTTGCGAGAAGGACCAAGGATCGGCCGGGGGCGCGTGGCGCTTCGTATCGAATTGCTGTCCCCCGCTGGTCGTACGACAGCCGTTACGAGCGACCTTTCAGGATTCTGGTCGGGCGGCTACAAAGCAGTTCGAGCCGACTTGCGT
>JANOYY010000156.1:0-7108 GCA_031429095.1 Acidimicrobiia bacterium
GTGAGAGGAAAACCCCGTTCGTGGTTCTCCCGGGGTTGCAGCCGGTAGACGCAGTCTTCGGTGAACATCTGCGGCCAACGGTCCCAATCGCCAGAATCGACGATCGACGCGTAGCGCGCATAGGCCTGCGTGATGGTGAACCAGTCTTCGAAGGTCACCTCGCTACCCGGAGTGGGTTGCCTCATGGGTCGGCCTCCATGACTTCGCGCCAGTAGCGGTACATCCCTCGGATCAGTGTCTCAGTCACCATGTGTTCTGTGTCGCCGACGTCGCGGCCGCCCATTTCGGCGATTGCCCGGGAGTTGGTGCTCTCGAAGGCCTGCTGGGAGAACTCGATCACTTCGCCGTCGTCGGCTGACACGTAGCCGGCCGGTCCGAACAGGTTCGCCTGGCGCAGCCGCCGAGCGGTCATCTCGTCGGAGTCGTCGGCGAACCCGAAGTGCGTCCACACGAAATCGAAGCTGCCGTGGCCATTCGGTTGGATCTGTCGGGTCGATACGCTGTTGACCTGCTGCTGGAAGATCACGCTCGGGAAGACGGTGGTCATTACCACCGATGGGCCGCCCCACCATTCCTCCGGCACAACGTCGATCTGGCTCGGATCGTGCAGCGTCATGTTTTGCTTGAAACTCGACACCTGTGCCGTCGCCTCGCTCGTCTTCCCGGCGTTGCCGCGGGTCGAGATCATGGCGGCGTGACGGAAGCGCGCGTCCATACGTAGCTGTGACGTGTTGTCGGCTCGCCACAAGCCGAAAGTGACGAACCAGGTGTGCAGCAGGCCCGGATGGTATGGATCTTTGATGTTCTCCTGCATCAGCTTCCAGTTTCCGGGGATGCGCTGGCGGTTGTAGCCGAGCAACGTCAGCTGGCGTCCGTTGAACAAGCGATCGAAGTACTTGAGAATGGTCGGGCCGAGGAACTCCTCGAGAGGTTCGACGTCGTGGTCGAAGGAGGCGAATACCACGCCGCCTCGCCGTGCGACCTTGAGCTTGGTCAGGCCGTGGTCAGCCGTCACGAAATCCGAGGGCATACCGCCGTGCACCTCGTCTCCGTGCTTGACGCCGGCCCGGAACGGCACGCCGCGCAGGTCTCCTTCGAGGTTGTACCGCCATTGGTGGTAGGGACAGACGAACCCGGTCGTCGACCCGCTTCGTGCCCTGCAGAAGCGCATGCCGCGGTGGGCGCACACGTTCTCGACGACGTTGATGTCGCCGTCGGAATCGCGGACCATGATCACGGAGCGTTCACCGACAACGGTGCGGACGAAGTCGCCGGGGTGAGCCACCTCGACCTCCAGGCCGACATAGCACCAGTGTTTCCGATAGAAGAATCGCTCCAGCTCGACCCGGTGCAGCTCCTCGCTCGTGTACACCCCGAACGGGATGCGCGACGTACCGTCGGACTCCCAACCGAGTCGCGTCGCAGCGGTCATTCCTTCACTCACGAGGACGCCAGATGGTCACGCCGCTCGGCATCAGGACGCGTGTCGAGGACGAGATCTCGCACTCGAACGCGATGCTGGGCGACGCGGCGCGTGTTTTGATGACGGCGTTCGACATGTGATCTCCGAGGGGTGACGAGGACGGATGGCCGTTGAACATCCCGTGATCTCTAGGTGTCTCTAGGTGCTGATCGCTGGTACGTGATCTCTGTGTAGCTGAGACTGTCCCGCAGTACAAGAGATTTCCTCATGGTGGAAACCCGGTCGGTCATAGGCTACAAGCTTGTTCAATCGCTCGAGCTGCGTGGGTCAGGGCGGCGACGTTGGTTTGGAGGCGCGAGCGAACGAAACGGACGGTCGGCATCGCGAGGCAGATGGCGGCGAGCATCGGTCCTGGAAGTCGCCCGATGGCGACACCGATTGCGGTGAGCCCGCGTTCGGTGTCTTGATGGTTCAATGCGTAGCTGACGCGGCGTGCGACGAGTACATCGCGGCCTAACCGGTCGAAGGCGGCAGGGCTGAGCGACTTGAAGCGCACGAGTTCGGAAGCTGGGAGCTGGGCGAGGATCGCCTTGCCGCCAGAGGTGAGATGAGCGGGAAGTCGCTGTCCGGCACGATCGCCGACGCGAAACACCTTCGAGCATTCGACGGTGGCTGCGAAGTAGACATCGAGACAACTGAGCACTACCAAGTTGGCAGACTCGCCCACGGACTGGACGAGCGCGGTCATCGCCGGGAGCGAGCGGCGGCGCAGCTCAGACACCGCCGGATCGAGGGCCAGCATGGGACGCAACGCCGGCCCAGGACCGTAGCGACGGTCGGGGAACTGTTCGGCGAAGCCTCGGAAGACGAGCGCTGACAGGAGCCGGTGTGCGGTCGAGACCGCCACGTTGAGCTCTTTCGCCGCGTCGCTGAGTCGCATGGGACCGCCCGCTTGGAGCATCCGAGCGAGACGAAGCGCGGCATCGACCGAGTGCAGCGCGTAGACGGGCTTGTTCCGCATCGCCCAAGCGTACCCGGCGTGGTTTCCGCATTGCAGAAAATGCGAGGCGATTTGCGGAGTCGGAGCCGTGCGATTAGCGGCAGTACGTAGAGTGCAGTCCGTAGGGTGCATCGTCGCCAACGCGCTACCGTCGCAAGCGTGCGCTTGGACAACGTTGCCGATCAGCAGAACGGAACGGGAGCACACGCGTGGACGACCTTGATGGGCTTACCTCGGCCGGTCGCACCTATGACCTGGTGGCCATCATCGGCGCTCGGATCTACACGATGGGCCCGAATCAGGACATCCATCCCGACGGGGCAGTGCTGGTCGTGGACGGTTCGATCCTCGCCGTCCTCTCGGACTCGGGGCTTGCCCGCAGGGGTGTCGAGGAGCTAACCGCTACAGGTCGCAGCGACTCGCTCGGCCTCACCTTGGCTATGCCGCCACGTACAGTTCGCGTCGTCGATGGAGCTGGGCGCATGGTGCTGCCCGGCCTCGTCAACAACCACTTCCACGAGAGTTCGCTGTCTCGGGCGTTGCAGCCGACCCTTCCCGAGCACGACGACCGAGACTGGCCACCGAGCCCGTTCGCGCTCGGCGGCGACATGGATGCACTCTCGGCCCGCTTCGCGGGGATCGGTCGCCAGTCGGATCACCTCGACGAGCAATGGTGTCGGGCGGCTGCGCTCTACTCGCTGCTCTGGCAGCTGCGTGGTGGCACGACGACGTGGGCCGATCTCGGTTCCCTGAACCAGGCGCATGTGTTGGCACAAGCCACGTTCGATCTCGGCATTCGTGGCATGGTCAGCCGGTGGGGTGCCGACGCCTTGGCGACGAACGCAGGCGATGTCGAACGCCTGGCCGATCTTGACTCCGAGATGGGCGCGGTCGAGGAAGCGATGCGCGCAGCACGCTCGATCGGGTCGCCCCGCATCCGTGCGTGGCCGACGTTCCTCGCCGGATTCACGTCGACCGATGAGCACCTCTGCGGTCTCGCTGCGATCGCTCGGGCGCACGGTTCACCACTCGGCGGGCACTTTGCGTGCCTCGACAACGAGCGCGCCCATTCGGTGGCGTGCTTCGGTGAATCGCCGGTGCGCCGTTTCGAACGCCTTGGCCTGCTCGACGAGCGGTTCGTCGGTGTGCATACGACCCACCTCCATGCCCAAGAAGTCGATGCGGTTGTCGACAGTGGCATGTCCGTGAGTCACGCTCCGTCGAAGTACGGCACGGTGGGAGAGAACACGAACAGCACGGCGATCGCGCCAGAACTATGGCGACGGGGCGTGACTGTCACGCTCAGCACCGATGGAAATGCACTGATCGATAGCACGATGATTGAGGCGATGAGGGCCGCTTACCTGCAGCACAATGAGGTCAACGGGGACCATCGGACCTGCACGCCGCACCGAGCGCTCGCGATGGCGACGATCGAAGGAGCCCGATCCTTGGGTTGGGACGACGAGGTCGGTTCCATCGAAGCCGGCAAGCGAGCCGATCTCGTGATCGTTGATGTGTCGCAGAGCTGTTACGCGGAGGTAGCTCATCCGCTCACCCAATTCCTTCAGCTGGGCAACCATCGAGACGTCCGAACCGTCATCGTCGACGGCGTATTCCTCATTGACGAGGGCGACCTGCTCGTCGTCGACGAAGAGCGGCTCGTTGGGCAGTATCGCCAGGCCCTCGGCGAATTCCGCAACACCCGAGCCTGAGGGCGCGGGAATCGGTCGGGCCATCGGAAGCCGATCCGCGTCGACATCCGGCGGCAGTCAAGAGACGAGCTGTCTATGAGAAAACACGAGAAGGGCATTCGAGAGCACGGATCACGCCGCAAGCCCATGAGACGCCCAAAGCGCTGCGAGCCGCAGCCCGACATTCGTGCCGAGGAAGCGAAAGCCCTGGAGACTGACCTCGGATGACGAGAAGTTCGTGGCGGCCATCAACTAGGCCTGAGCACCTGACGGACGAGCTAGACACATCCAGTGGCCGTTCGAACGGGAGATAGTGCGTGAAGATCTTCATCGCTGGTGGACCGGTGCGACCGGTCGTTTCCTGGTGCCGCAGCTTGTCGGTGAACGACACGATGTCGTCGCCGACCGGTCTCGTACGGCAAGCGCGAGATCAGCGACCTGACGCCGAAGGAGTCTGCAAGGTTCGCTGGCGCGTTGACAACATGTAGACCGGATACGAAGGCGGAACGCAAGCGTTCAGGACAGCGATCGTCCGGAATGGGTGGCAGAGTGGAGGGCATGTCGCTGACCTTCGCCGGAACCCTCGACCACTCCGCCGTGACTGCCGCCGTTGATCAGTTCACGGACCTCGTCGGGTCTGCCGAGGTGGCTGAAGCCTGGGCGCAGGAGTCGGCGCTACCCGGCATGACCGTCGGTGGCCTGGCGCGTCACCTGGTCAGCCAGGCTCAGTGTGCGACCGAGTTCGTGATCACCCCCGGCCCGCCCGACGCCAAAGTGCTGACGCTGGTTGGGCACTACGACCGCGTTGACTGGTTGCTTGCGCCGGTCGATGCCGTCGAGAACACCTCCATCCGTGACGACTTCAACCAGATGGGCCTAGCCGGACATGCCGAGTCGGTGGAGGCGCTCGCCCGGTCGCGCGAGCATCTAGCGGCGGCGATCGACGCGGCCGGCCCGACGACGTACGTGCCGTGGCAGGACTGCGCACTACCGACCGACGACTTCCTGGTGGTGCGGCTGATGGAGATGGTGGTGCACACCGACGACTTGGCGTGCAGCGTCGGCGTAGCGGCCCCGGCGTTCGAACCGAAGGTGCTCGAGCCCGTGCTCGCCCTACTCGCGGCGCTGGCCGCCCGCCGCCGGGGCCAAGGCGCGGTGCTGCGCGCCCTGAGTCGGCACGAGCGCTCAGCAGGCTCCGTCTCGGCATTCTGACCGGCGGGCGGGAGCGGCGAGCAGACGCAGCCCCGGATCGATCCGACATGAGGAACCGCAAATGGATGCGCGGCCGGGCCGGATCTCGCGAGGCTAGGGTAGCTCTCGAATCAGAAGCCCCCATGGCGTGTGCTACTTCGGGGCATGGCGTGCAACTTCGCTTAGGGCGGCGAGCGCTAACCAGCAAGTTCAGTCGCGGTCGCCGCGGGTCGTGTCTCTCCCGTCGGAGGTAAACTGCATGCACAGTGCAGAATTCTCGCCACTCGAAATTCATTGAAGTGGACTTCAGTGGCTCACAGTTTCGTGGTGTCGATTTTTCGAACGTGAAGATCTCCGACGCGTGGCTGGTCGACGTCGACATCTCCGGGCACGTCGCCGGCGTCACCATTAACGGCGTTGATGTGACGGACTTCGTAGAACAGCAGCTCGACGAGCGCCACCCCATTCGAAAGCTGCTCAGAGCGACAGACCCGGAGGGAATGCGTCGGGCTTGGTCGGTTCTTCAACAGGCTGCGGCCGAAACTCTGGATCGTGCCCGCCGACTGCCTGCTGCACTGCTCGACGAGTCCGTCGAAGGCGAGTGGTCGTACCTCCAGACGCTCCGCCACCTCGTCCATGCAGCCGACCGATGGGTCTGCGCACCCGTGCTGGCCGATCCGCAGCCGGTCCACCCCCTCGGTCTGCCCAACCCTCCATACGAAGACCTTCCGCCCGGCATGTCAGGTTTCGATACCCGACCGAACCTCGAAGAGGTTCTCATCGCCCGACGCGACCGGCTCAACCTGGTCGAGCACTATCTCGCCACCGCCACTTCAGAACAATTGGACCGCGAGGTCGAGTCACCGAACGGCGGGAAGACCTCAATCAGACGGTGCTTTCACGTCGTGTTCAAAGAGGAATGGTGGCACGATCAGTACGCGAACCGCGATCTCACGATCGTCGAGCGTCGCTGATCGTCACGCCGGGCGGCTCGGCGAGCGCGCTCAACGGACCGGCTTGCGTTCGGACTTTCTCGTTATTAGGGACCCCCGGCACGGATGACGACCACCGCCGATTGGCCCGGACCACCGAACAAGCCCGCAGCCATGCCGGACCCAGCGAAAAGCTCCAACCGAAGGCATCTCGCACCGCGCTTCCACGCCACCCCCGCTGGGCCATCGTCGACATCGCTCAATTGTCGCGCTCCTACAGCGATGGGATGCGTGATTTGACTGTGCCGAACATTCGTTTCGCGATGACATCGGCCCTTGAGATTGCCTTCGAAGAGTCGGGGCCCTCGGCCGGGCCTGTGGTGGTGTTGCTGCACGGCTTTCCGTATTCGGCCCGGGTGTTCGACGAGGTTGTCGACCCCTTGGTCGAGGCAGGCTGTCGCTGTGTTGTTCCCCATCTTCGCGGTTTCGGACAGACTCGGTTTCTCAACGAATCGACCGTGGCTACAACCTTCAAGACATCGCGGCGTCGGTCAAACCGGCCGCTCCCGAGGTTGAGCACTCCCTCTGGTACCAGTATTACTTCCACACCGAGCGGGGCCGGGCCGGGCTAACTGCTGACCGACGAGGTCTCGCACAGTTGCTCTGGCGGCTCTGGTCGCCTGTGTGGAAGTTCGACGAAAGGACCTTTGACGCGTCTGCATCCGCTCTCGACAATCCAGACTTCGTTGAAGTCGTGGTGCATTCGTATCGACACCGATACGGATACACGCCAGGGGACCCGACGGTCGCAGCCATTGAAAGGGCACTCGCGTCACAGCCTCCGATATCGGTACCGACGATCAGCCTC
>JANOYY010000157.1:0-5701 GCA_031429095.1 Acidimicrobiia bacterium
CCGCCACGTCTACTTGGCCATCGTGCACCACATCGGGAAGCGGCACACACACCTCACCGCGACACGCACCCTGCGGTTTCAACGTCCACCCTGTCCCCTCTTCGAACCGAGCAGTCGGCAGCGTCAACGAGTCAAGGATCATGCAGAGAAAAATAGCAAACGGGCATCCTTGCCGCTGGTGGTGCGTAGGTACCCGATCGTGTCTTCGTTGTGCCAGCGCCCGGGCTGGAGGTTGTCAATGGCGTGGGCCATCGTCGCGCCGATCGTGTTCTCGGTGAGTTGGGTGAAGTCGGGCGACGCCAGCGCTGCGCGTGCCCGCGAACCGAGCCATGCCAGGAGCGGGTCGCTGAGGTACAGCTTTTACTGTGAGGTTGTCGTCCCAGAGCAGGCTCGTCGGCGGAGGCAACTCTCGCCTCCCGCCATGACGCGCCATGACGCGCCATGACGCGTCATGACGCGCCATGACGCGCCATGACATCGTCGTCGCTCGGGTCATGAGGTGTTCCACACAGCGCTGAGTGGAACGGCGGCGATCCGGTCATCGAGCTCGACAACAGCTTGGCCGCTATGGAGCACAACCCCGCCGGCGAAGTTCTTGCCGAGTTCGTCGCGTAACCAGATGAGATGGCGAGCGTCCTGGCGTGTCGGCGCCGCGCCAGCTTTGACTTCGATACCGAAGAGTCGCCCTCGCCCGAGGTCGACGACGAGGTCGACTTCGTGTCGCCCGCCCTCGACCCGTAGGTGGTGCAACCCGCGTCGCGGCGACGCGACGGTGAGCTCTGCGCGAAGTTGCATCGCGGCAAATGCGTCGAACCAGCGGCCGCGCAGATCACCATCATGGATGATCTCGTTCTCGCCCACGTCGGCCGCTGCCGCGGCGAGCGCAGTATCGACGAGGTATCGTTTGCCCGCTTTCGTGAGGCGTTTCAGGCGATTCGAGGTCCACGCCGGAACAATGTCGAGTACCGCGAGATTCGTGAGTGCTTGGTCGTACGCCGATGCTGTCTTTGCATTGATGTCAGCGTCTCGGAACAACGAGGCGTCGGTAGGCTGACCGGCCAGGTTCAAAGCGAGTGTCGTCACGTAGCGCCGCAGGCGGATCGGATCTCGAGCTGTACCGATCGACTCCACGTCGCGTGTCACGAGGTCTTCGAGGTAGCTGTCGAACCAGAGACGACGCTGGCGAGCCGTGCGCTCAGTAAACGCCAGCTCGGGGAACGAGCCGCGCAGGGCGAGGCGCAGGTACGCGTCGATGTCGAGAATCGGCAGTTGCGTCGCGATGGCATCGAGCCAGCGGTCGCAGAGTCGGGTGACGAGGTCGTCGCCCGCCACATCGCCGGCGATCTCGCGCTCAGTCAGTGGGTGCATCGCGATGCGCACGACGCGTCCCGTGCCGGCCCAAGTCGACAACTCGGTCGTCGCCCGGATACTCCCGGTCAGAATGAACTGTCCGGGGGTACGGTCACGGTCGACCGAACGCTTCACGGCGGCTAGGACCTCGGGCACCTCCTGCCACTCGTCGAGCAGCAATGGACGGCCGGCGCGTCGGAGCGCGGCATCCGGGTCGACACGGTATGTCGCCGCAACGTCGGGCACGTCGAGACGGTCGATCTGGGTCGCCAGGCGGGCGGTGGTGGTCGTCTTGCCGGTAGCCCGAGCGCCCACCACCATCACCGCAGCGAAGGCCGACATCGCGTCGCTGAGGAGTGGATCAACGAGCCTGGGACGGTAGGAATCAACCTTCGAACTCACGAGGACACGATACCAGTTTCACGCGGGAGTCAGTATGAGTTTCATGCAGACTGCGCTACCTGATTTCCACGTCGGATCAGCACACCTCTTTCAAAAAGAGACTCCAAAATCAGGGGGTGTATTTCAGACGGCACTGCGAAACCAGTACTTTCCTGGCCGTTGAGCGTCCACTACGGGTGCCTGATCGAAATTCTGTTCTGCAGGTCTTTGAGCGCAGAGCGTGCAGGGGATCCGGGCTTAGAACGATTGCTCCGGTTAACGAGGTTTGAAGGTGCCCAACGTGTACTGAGTCGGACACCCAGTTTACTGACGGCGCGGGCATGGCCAATAATGCCATCGCCACCCAGTGGCGGGTGGTTCGCTAGGCGTTGAGCCCGGCAACGAGCTCGACAATGGCAGCAGCAGGATCGCTTGCGATTTTCCAGGTTGGGATTCGGATGACGGTCCACCCACTGGCTTCGAGTGCTTTGTCGCGTGCGATGTCTCGTCGGCGTGATTTACCGGCCTCGTCGAGATGGTGGATGCCGTCGACTTCTATGTCGATTTTGGATCCGTTTCGGATGACTGCGATGTCGAGCTCGTATCCGTCTTCGACCGGTTTGAGAAGGAATGGTATGCGCGCTTCATGAAGTCCACGCACGATGGTTTCTTCGTAGAGCGAGTGAATGTTCGTGCCCCGTTCTGCGGGGCGCAGCCCGTCTCTTGCTGCAACGACCAGCGATGCAAGCGTTGGCGTTTCGGAGATTTGTGCGAGTCCAGGATGGCCAATGACGATGAGTGATCGGCGTGCGCGGCTTGCTGCGACGTTCAGGAGGTTCCGTTTGCTTTCGACCCATGCGATTGTGCGGGTTGGTGTGGTGGGGTCGACGGTGGTCGAGAACACGATGTGGTCGCATTCGTCGCCCTGGAACCGGTGGGCAGTAGCGACTTTGGATCGTCCGTCGATTCCGATTCGACGGAGTTCTCGATCGATGAGGTCTGCCTGGGCGGTGAAGGGTGTGACGACACCGATCGACGCTTCGTTGTTAGCGGCGAGTTCCCGCACAAGTTGTGCTGCGAGTTTTGCTTGTGCCGTGTTGAAGCAGGTTCTTCCTTCTGATCGTTCGGATGGTCCGTTGCATGGTTGCCAGATCAGTCCTTTGCGCTCAGGTCCGATATCAGCCAGAGCGGTGACGATGTTGAGCTTGCCGTTGTAGAAGGTCGAGTTGAACCATCGGGCGATCGAGGGGTGGCATCGGAAGTGAAGGTCGAGGAATTGTGTTTTCTCGGGGGTGAGGATCTGTTGGGCGAAATGCCAGACCGACCAGTCGGGATACGACCGGTAGGAACGATAGAGATCGTCCGCATGAAACCCGGCCCGTTCAGCGATTCTGTGGTGTGCAGCGGCCGAGATTTTGGTGATTGGTGACAGCTGGTTTGGGTCGCCGATGAACACCACCTGTTTGGCTCGATACATGATCGGCAGCGCGCTGGCGATGCTGCACTGACTGGCTTCATCGATAATCGCTACATCGAAGATGCCTGCGGTGAGGGGTAGCGAGTTGCGCGCTGCGAGGTTGGTGCACGCCCAGCCTTTCAGCGACTTGAGGCTGTCGCGGACGTTGTCTGTGATCGGTCCGTTCTCCTTTGTCCCTTGGATGCTGTGAGTACCGTGCGTCCGGATGTATCCGTTTGCGACAATCCGCTCCACCAGCTCTTGTCCTGCGGCGGCGACGGTTGCTTCGGTGCGTTGAATGGCGCCCGATACGTCGCCGGTTGCTTCAGTAAGCGTGCTTAGGTTGGTCCGCAGTTCGTCAAGCCTCACGGCCAGCTTGTGCCAACGGAGAAAGTCGTCGATTGAGCCGGTAACGCCGTTGGCGGATAGTCGCTTTCTTGCCGATCGCGATTTGAACCATCGAACGATGCCGGACTTCGCTTGCGCTTCCTTGCATGCTTGGGCGAGCGCTCCCAGCACCTCATCGGTTCGTGGCGGTTTCTGCTGCCAGACAGCGGTGCTGAGTTCCGGCAATCTCGGGGCCGATTCGACTAGTTCAGCTTCGCACTGGTCGATTTGCTTGATCTGGTTGTTCAGTTCATTTCGGGCTGCGGTAGCGTCGTTATGGCGGATGCGTGCGACACCGATGAGGCCCGGAAGCTCTTGCTGTTGGTTGGCGATGGATTCGTCGGGTTGGTGAGACCAAGACGTGAGACGATGATCCATCTTGCGAACCGTTGCGTCGACGCTGGGTGCCACTTGCTTCCGCGCATCGCTATTGCCGACACGAATGAGCAGCCCTTCGGCGATGGAGCCTGTGGCGACCATTGCGTTGTCGACGGCGGTGTTGTTTGTTGATGCAACGACGACGCTTAAACCCTCGGCCCAACAGGCGGCGACGATCGCAGCGACTACTCGGGTCTTGCCGGTGCCGGGAGGTCCGGTCATCACGAGGTTCTGGCCGGCGTGGACGAGTTGGAGGGTTGAACGTTGGGCTTCTGAAAGGCCTAGCGCTTCAATCGGGTTGCCGTCGCGAGCGACGCGAGTGGGGGATTGGGAGGTAATGGCCATCGATGCGGCAGAGTTCTTCCAGTCGTTGCGATGCTGGAGGTCCCGGAGATCTCTCAGGAGGCCGGCGGTGGCGCCGTTTGACACGGTTGCTACGAGGGTCGACGCGGAGTTGAAAACGCCCGGCGTACTCGGAACCGTTGTCGAGAGTTTGCTTCGGTCAAGAGGTTCAACCGGTAGTCCGACGAGCTCGGCGACTTGTTCGATGGCCCGGTGAATGCCATTCCCTTCGAACGTAACGGGGAGCTCTCGAACCGAGTCGACAACTTCGGTTTCAAAGAGATCGCCGAAGAGGGCGGGGTTCAGTTGAATGTCAGGTTCGTCGACGACGAATCTGTCGCCAGATCGCCGTAACCCGACGACCAGCAGCGGGAAGCGGACGAGCTTGCCGTGTCGAGTAGTTGCGGCGATCGTTGGCCAGCCGTAGAGGAGCGAGTCACGGTTCGTACGAATTGCCGTCACCGGGATTGGTTCGCATTCGACAAGTGTCCGGTCGAAGTGCTGTTTGCTCGGCAGCCAGTTGCCGGGCGCCCCCAGCTCGGCCGCATTGACTACCGACTCTTGCTCGACGCACTTGATCAGGTATTCGAGATAGGTGGACCACTCCGGCGATGCCGTTGCTACCGATTTAGGGTTCTGGTCGGACGCAGGAGCCGGATGCCTGACATCGGCTGGGTTCGTCGACGGCTTACAGCTTGTGCACGTGAGCTTCTTATCGGACCACCACGCTTCGCTCCCTCTAGCGATTCTTTCCCGGCAGACATGGCAGTTTCCGGAAAATTCGGTTGAGGAAAGAAGTCGCTGAACTACCAACGTCGTTACCGCCTTTCCTTCTTGAAGCCGTCCGTTCTGGGTGCTCAATGTAGATCGGCGTTAGGACAAACGCACTGAAGCAACAGTTCCTCTGGCAACACTTCCAGGAGTCGCATCGGATATTCCGAGTAGTGATCGAGGCGCGATGTGGTGAAGCGCATGGTAGTTGTCGAAAAATGCCCAGTTCGTTCCTCGGTCGGGGACAAGCGCGCCCGCCGTCGCGTCGTTGTCGTCGGTGTTCACACAGACGCTGGGTTGGGCAGCGTCGTGTACGCATGCATTGAGCAGCTCGCGCGTTTGAGGCCTAACCCAAAGGGTCGTGCTTGTAAAGAGCGAAGGCGGAGTGGCGTGGGGGGTCAAACCGTGCCAGACGTATTGAAACCGAGCCATCAGGACGCCGTGGATTTCGCATCCGAAAGCGGTAGCCATCGGCCCGAGCGAAGTATGCGCCCAGACCGCCCAAGATTGAGATCGACCTGCGGCGCATCAACGCACGGCACAGCCGACTCACCTGACAGGTACACCGATTCGGAAATCCACCGGCACTTCCGCTTCGGCTCGGCGAATGGTTCGACCCAGCAGACCTTTCGGTTC
>JANOYY010000158.1:0-2730 GCA_031429095.1 Acidimicrobiia bacterium
CGATACCGGTGCACGGGTTCCGATACATTCCCGATACATTGGCCTTGGAAACGGCAGAAGCCCCCGCTTGTGCGAGGGCCTCCGGATCGTATCACCGCTGCTCAGCGGGCATATTCGCTTGGCGCGTTCGGAGGGATTCGAACCCCCAACCTTCTGATCCGTAGTCCTGCGAAGGTCGCTATCCGGTCCTATCCGGCGATGTCCGTAAGTGACCATTCGACACTCTGACCTGGGGCCTTGTCATTGTGGTCGCCGACCGTTGCTGTCCCTCAGAAACCGTCAGAGACCCTTGAGAACCAAGCGGATGTTCTCAATTTTGTTCTCATACGTACACATACGAACGGCCCATTCACTGCCTTACTCCGGCGGCGCTAGGCCGGCCAGACTGGGCAGCGACAAGATCATCCCGCTGAGAACCTCATCAGCGTTGCGAGGTGGATCGGTCATTCGAGCGGCCATGGCTGCGATGACCTCAACAACTCCGGCGGCGCTTGCCGCTCGGAGCTCGCTCGTCGGCAGACCGTGCCCGCAACGGCCGCCGATTTGTTGACTTGCGTCGGAGCCGCTTGTCGTTGGAAACGATGACGTCCAGCTCGTCGAACCGCGCTGCAAGCAACGACATGACGGTCCTTCCCATTGATCAGAGCGTCGTCGTGAAAGCGCAGCGGCAGGGCCATGCTGTGACCGTCGGTGGAGCGGCGGACCGCGTCGAAGCGTCGCTTCAACTGCGAAGCGGTGAGGTCCGATCGATCGGCAACGATGTTGCGGCTGGCCTCGTCGAGGATGGTGGCGCTCACGATAAGACGCTGCAACATGTCACGACTGGCGGCCGTAAGGATGAAGTCACAGATACAGATCGGGTACAGCACGCCGGCATCGAGAAGGAGCAGCAGTCTTCGAACCGCAGGGCCTCGTCGGTCACGTGTCGAAGAACCCGAACGCCTCCGCATCAGCGGCAAGCTCATCGAGTGCCTTGCGTCGCTGTTCAAGATCTGATCGCAGGTAGGAGACAGCAACGCTTCGACGGATCCGACGATGCCCTCGCGTTCCCTGGGTGCGGCGATACGGCATCGCACCGGTGTCAAGGAGTCGGATCAGGGTCGGTCGCGAGATCCCCAGCAAGCTCGCTGCAGCTTCCGTTGTGAGTTCGGCGTCGGGCGATTGCAGCTCGGCAATCGCGTGCTGGAACGCTTCGACGACTTCGGGAGCGAGCATGAGATGGCGTCCCCTTTGGTCGACGAGGCGAGGGTTGTGAGAGAGGGTGTCGGCGAGCTCATCGAGCGTCGCTAAAGCGTTAGCTGTCCGTGCCATAGATCAAGTCTCGCGAAGATTCGAACGAATCGCAAGACCTATCGATTCATGCGATAGGCCCGGGCAGTCCCCCGGTGTACGAACCAGGACACCGGCATCTGTTGGCGGCTTGACTCGGAAATCGGCGCTCGGTGCGCTTGGTGGCTCCGGCTACGCCTGTCCACACGCGAAGCATCCGAGCACCCGGGCGACTGGTTCTCGGGGTCCGATCCGGACGCCAGGCGCCCCAGCCTTGGTCGCTAGGAATCCGGAAAGGTCAATGTCGAGGTACTGGGCAGGTTCCCGGTTGCCGGAAATCCACGCAATGAACTCACTCATCGCTGCATGAACGGCGAGGCCGTTGAGATGGACGACCGAAGGATTCGCGTCCGTGTCGCCATACCCGTGCTGTCGGTCGAGCGCCTGTTGACCGGGCTCCTTGCTCCATCGACCGATCTCTGAGTGGTCAAGCTCCCCAAGGCAGTGCAGGCACGGACCGCCCGGTGCGACCACAATGACCCGCCCGCCAATGGTCACCTCACCGCAACCTGAAGCGACTCCCGTTGCGATGTCGATGTATGGGATGGAATACCGAACGGCAAGTTCATTGAGAAGATGACGTGGGCCGTCATGGTCGACGCATCCGATGATGAGGTCAACGTCGTGGAGCTGGGGATGTGTTTTTCCGAATCCGACCGCATCGAGAATGGTGACCTCCATCTTCGGCTCGATCGCAAGCATCCGCCGTCTGGCCACCTCAGCTTTCGGCTGACCGATGTCGTTCAGATCAGCGGTTACGAGCCGGTTGAGATTTGTCAGTTCCACAAGGTCGCTCTCGACCAACAAGACCCGCTGAACTCCGAGGTACGCCATCGCCAGTGCTGCGTGCGCACCCGTTCCCCCAACTCCGACGAGAGCGATTCGAATGTTGGACAGTGTGCGACGACCCTGCTCCCCCAACAAGACCGACTGGCGATCAAGTCGTTCACTCGGACGGAAGGAGGACGTCAGAACACGGAGGTGCGGGCCGAGGACGGCGACGGCGTCGAAGGTTCTCCGCGTCAGTCTGGTGTCGTCTCGCACCCAGAATTCGACGTGCAGCTCACCTTCGGCGTACACACCTGCCCCGTACGGCCGCCCGGGCATCAGTTCCGTTGCGTAGGAAGCGGTCGGCACCAGTCCCGCCTCGTCAGTACGTGAGAATCCCGCCGGACCAACGTGGTGGTTGTGAAATTCAACGAGACCGTAACCACTTCGTACCGCGTTGTTATGTACCTGGTCGAGGGCGTTCTCGCTGAGCGACCAGCCTGAGCGGTCATTGTGCACATCCTCATCGGCGACGAGTTCGATGCCGATGACTTCGAGGCTGGTGTTGGTGCCGTCACGGTGCGTCGGCCGAGTGTGAGCGAAGGCAAATCGTTCACCGCTGGTGGTCGTGAG
>JANOYY010000159.1:0-2667 GCA_031429095.1 Acidimicrobiia bacterium
ACCATCGTCGAGAACCCCGAGCAACTCGACTTGTTGATGGCGCGCAGCCGTATCGGGTTCTGCCCCGACACCGCCCACCTGATGGCCGGCGGCGGCGATCCGGCAGCACTCATTCGGCGTTACCCCGAACGGGTTCGCCACGTGCACCTCAAGGACTTCATCCCCGAGCCATTCGGTTTCCACCCACTCGGTCAGGGCAAGGTCGACTTCGAAGACGTCATCTCGGCGATCAAAGAGGTCGGCTACGACCGCTGGCTCATGGTCGAGCTCGACAGCTACGACGGCGACCCACGTGAGGCCGCCCGCATCAGCCGTGCCGAGTTGACCCGCCTGCTCGGCTGAACAACCCGCCAACCCGTCTCATCTCGAGAATCCAACACACCAACTTCAACACACCAACTTCAACACAGGAGATCAACCCGTGAACCGTCGCCATACCCTCTCGTCAGCCTTCGCTGCGACGCTCCTCCTCGCCGCTTCCGCGTGCGGTAGTTCTGGAGGCTCATCCACGCCGACCGCCGAATCGACTGCTGGCGGCCCGACGGCAGCCGCCGCTGGCAGCAGCAAGTGTGACCCGGCGATGCTCAGCAAGATCCAGACTTCAATCGACGCCGCCCAGAGCAAAGCGCAGTCGACCGGCCCCAATGGCGAGACAGCGAAGCCGGCCAGCGACGTGACCCTGACCGACGACGAGGTCGCCAAGGTCATGGCGATGAATGCCACAGCGGCGATCGTCTTCCACCCCAAAGCATCCGATTGGTCGACTGCGCAGGAAGCTGGCCTCAAAACCGAATTTGCCCGTCTCGGCATCACCGTCACCGATGTCACCGATGCTGGCTTCAAGGCCGACCAACAGATCACCGACATCGAGACGGTCATGGCCAAGAAGCCGTCCATTATGGTGTCGATTCCCGCTGACGCTGCCGCCACCGCCGACGCTTACAAGGCAGTCGCCGCCGCCGGCACGAAGCTGGTGTTCATGGACAACGTCGCGGCCGGCTTGAAGCAGGGCACCGACTACGTGTCGGTCGTCTCGGCCGACAACTTCGGCAACGGAGTCGTCTCGGCTCATCTGATGGCCAAGGCATTGTGCGGAAAGGGCAAAGCCGCAACGGTCTTCCACGGTGCTGACTTCTTCGTCACCAAACAGCGTTACGAAGGCTTCATGAACACGATCAAGTCCGACTATCCCGGCATCCAGATCGTCGATGAGAAGGGGATCGACGGTGCCGACTTCGCCACTCTCGCCCAGGACGCGACCAACGCCATCCTCGCCAAGAACCAGGATCTGCAGGGCATCTGGGCGGTATGGGACACGCCCGCCGAAGGTGTGCTGGCGGCGATCAACTCCAACAACCGCAAAGACGTGATCGTGATCACCCAAGACTTGGGCAAGCCGGTCGCCATCGAGATGGCCAAGAACGGTCAGGTGAGGGGCCTCGGCGCCCAGCGGCCCTACGAAGCGGGCATCACCGAGGCCACCCTCGCTGCCTATGGCCTGCTCGGTAAGACCGCTCCTGACTACGTCGCCCTGCCTGCCCTCGCCGTCGACCACGACAACCTGTTGAAGTCGTGGAAGGACGTCTACTTCCAGGACGCCCCGGCCGACGTTGCCGACGCATTCAAGGAGTGATGGATATGAGCGAGCGCCGTTCCCTCAACGTCGGTCTGATAGGCGCAGGCTTCATGGGCAAGGCCCATTCACTCGCCTACGCCGCCATGCCAATGTTTTTCTGGCCGGCTCCCGCCATCCCCGTGCGCAAAGTCATTGCTGATGTCAGCGATGACCTTGCCGCCGAGGCCGCGGCCCGCTATGGCTTCCAGTCATCAACGGCAGATTGGCGCACGATCGTCGACGACCCGTCGATCGACATCGTCGACATCGCCACCCCCAACAATGCTCACGCCGAAATCGCCATCGCCGCAGCCGCCGCAGGCAAGCACATCATTTGTGAAAAGCCCCTGGCCCGCACCAGCAGCGAAGCGAGAGCTATGTACGACGCGGTCCGCAACGCCGAGATCGTCCATATGGTGGCGTTCAACTATCGCCGCACGCCGGCGGTGGCGTTAGCCAAGCGGTACATCGAACAGGGCGCGATCGGCAAGGTCCTCAACTTCCGGGGCACCTACCTCCAAGACTGGTCGGCCGATCCAAACGGTCCGCTGTCATGGCGTTTCATGGAATCCGTTGCCGGATCGGGTGCGCTCGGCGACATCGGTACCCACGTGATGGACATGGCCCGCTATCTGGTCGGTGAAATCAGCGCGGTCAACGCGATGCTCACCAACTGGGTGCCCGAGCGTCCCCTGCAAAGCGGTGGTGCCGACAAGCTCGGAGCGTCCGACAAGAATGCCGCCGGACCGAAGGGGGTCGTCGACGTCGATGATGAAGTCATGACCATGCTGCGCTTCGCCAACGGTGCTGTCGGGTCGTTGGAAGCCACCCGCAATGCGTGGGGTCGCAACAACTACCTGACCTTCGAGATCCACGGCACCGAAGGTTCGATCCTGTTCGACTACGAGCAGCGTGACCAACTGCAGGTGTGCTTCGCGGGCGACGGCGGCGACCCCGGTGATCGGCGCGGCTTTCGCACCGTATTCACCGGACCAAGCCATCCGTACGGCGATGGTCTGTGGCCGATCCCCGCGCTCGGCATTGGGTACGGC
>JANOYY010000160.1:0-4941 GCA_031429095.1 Acidimicrobiia bacterium
GACCTCACGTTCCGTGCCCCGAAGTCCGTCTCCCTCGCCTTCGCTCTCGGCTCGGCGGAGATGACCCCCGAGATCACCGCCGCCCACGACAATGCGGTCGACGCTGCGCTCGGTTACCTCGAACGCCACGCCGCCGTGTCACGAAGAGGCCACAACGGCACCGAGCAAGTGTCGGCCGACGGGTTCATCGCCGCGGCGTTCCGTCACCGCACCAGCCGGAGCAGGGAAGACGTTCGCACTCGCCGCCACCGTCGACGCCTGGCAATCGGCCGGAGTTACAGTCCACGGCGCAGCGCTGTCGGCACGAGCCGCTGCCGAGCTGGAGGCGTCCACTGGTATCGCTTCCACGACGTTGGCGAGACTTGTCATCGACCTCGAAACGATTCGACCCGGCGATGTCGTGATCATCGAGCTATGCCGAGCCGGGACCCGCCTCGTCGCTCCCATCTTCGACAGAGCCGCCAAGGTGAATGCCAAGCTCGCGCTCGGTGGCGACCCGCGCCAACTCCCCCGAGATCGGCGCTGGCGGATTTCTGTCCGGACTGGCCGCACGAGTGCCCCCGATCGAACTGACGAAGAACCGTCGACAAGGTAACGAGTGGGAACGAGTCGCCCTTGAACAACTTCGGTCCGGTGACGCCGGCAAAGCGCTGACCGCATGCCAACAGCACGACCGTATGCACACCTACGAGACCGCCAACGCGGCGAAGGCGCAAGTTGTCGACGACTGGCTCGCCTCACGAGCCGGCGGCACCGACGTGATCATGCTCGCCTCACCACCTCACCCACGGCTACGCCATGACGATCCACAAGGCGCAAGGCCTCACGTGCGACACGGCGCTCGTGTACGCCACCGACGACCAGTACCGAGAACTCGGCTACGTAGCCCTCAGCCGAGGCCGCGACCTCGACGTGATCTACACAACCGGCGACCTCAAGATCGATCCCGAAGCGCACATACGAACTCCGCAACGAGTGCCATCGGAGATGCTCATGGCGGGTCTGTCGACCAGCCGAGCGCAGGAGCTGACGATCGATGTCGCCGAAAGAGGAGCGGACGTTCCGATCGAACGACTGAGCACTCCAGATCTGGTCGCTGAGCGACAGCGGCTGCAAGCCGTGTTCGATGCGGCACCAGCAGTTCCGTCGGCCGACTACGCGCACGAGGTCGAATACACCGAGCGGAATCTGGCGAACACCGAGCGAGACACATCCTCACCTTCCTTCCGATACGTTCGCTCGATGACCGAAGGATCAGGGCGCAACGAGATGGCGGCTGCGCCGATCGAGGCTGCGAAGTCGAACGCATCTCAGGCTCAATTCCTCAGCGCATCAATCAGAACGGCCGAACGGCCCAGGGCCACCGTAAGGAGAACGGCGTGCCTCCTCAACCAGCACAACTTCCAAGACGTTCAGGTGATCTTGTCAGTTACCAATTCTCGCAATATTCGCCATGGTCGTTGGGGTGGTGTTTGGAATGCCGGGTCAGGCGGGGGGTCGTGCGGTAGCGAGGTGTCCCAAAGGGCTCGCGTAGCGGCGATGCAGACCAGAAAGACAAGGAGACAGGCTGCTGCTGTGCGAGGGTGGCGGGGGTTGCCAAGTGCGAGTCGAACGATCGCGATGAGCGCAAAGACGCCTGCCAGCTGGAGCATGAGGACTTGCAGCGTCGAGTAGGACTCCACTTGCCGGTGGGCGACAGCATGGCGTTCCTGGAATGTGACGGCCACGGCGGCGAGGCCGAGAGCCAGACCTAGGAATGCGAGCACGAATCGGTTTCGAGTCGACCGGCGTCGCAATTTCGCGAGGTCGCGCTCGTCAGGGGTTGTCACTGCTCAACTCGTTCGATTCGGTCCATCAGTGTTGTGGAGAGTTCGGCGCGTCCGATTTGCGTGTTGCGTGCGGCGTGTTCACGTCGGCCGGCGAGAACTGCTCGGAACGTCGTATTGGTGGCGAAGTGTGTGCAACTTTCCGCAGATTGATTCAAAGCTGCAGTCAAGCTCGGCGGGCCGGGTGAACCAGTCGTTGCCGAGAAGCCGGGAGCGAACTTCTGTGCGGAGCCGTGTCATGTTTGGTCCTTCTGCTTCGGCGGGGAGACGGGTTTGTAGAGCGCTTCGACTTCACGGTCCGTGCTTTGTATTCATCGGCGACGACACGGTCTGATATGCGCGTGTATAGGCGGGTCATGTCCAACGTGTCAACGGCCACGGGGTCTCGTGCTCCTCGGCGACGAGGAGCGTTGATGGGAACCAAGAAGTGGGCCGACATCAACAAGCTCAGCAAGGCGCGGGAGACAGACCACGCCGAGGTGCGAGCCGAGTTGGCAGCGAACTGGGCGGTGCAGTTCTGCGGCGCACCGAACTATCCAGTGGGTACTCGATCACGCCGAGGCGCTAGTGCGGCGGTTCGAGGAGTCCGATCCGGCCGAGGGTCGCTAATTCCCCGTCGACGAATACCTCGACCGGCCGCATACCCGCTAAAAACACGCACCGCCCTTTATTTCGGGAAGGCGGGGATTGCTCGCTCGCCCTCCCGCAACCACTCCTAAGGGCCGGAGTGCGCGCCGACTCGTCGCTCGGCAACGTATCCAGCGTCGTTACGCAGTGCCTCCCGCCAGGCACGTAGGCGACAGGGAACAGAGCCGCCCGTCGTGGTTCATGATCCGCTGACGACTGCACCAGTCCTTGCGTCCACGGTGAGGCTGCCTACAGCAAACCGGTCGCGAGTTAGCCAACGGGGGTTCTCCCACTCGGTTGTCGGAATAATCTTCATCCGTCGGTCGCGGACATCGACGAGCCCGACAGCATCACTATCGGCGTCCGGGCTTGATCCAGGTGGACGCAGAAATACCGCCAGCCGGGACCCATTCGAATTGATCGCGCCTTCTTTGCCCGACGTGTTCGCTCGTGGCAGACGATCCCTCAGTTTGAACGCTGTCCGAGTTCCCGCTGGCGACTGCAGGCGAAGTTCGCCGTTTGCCACCAGAGCGATGAACCCCTTCCTGGCAGTGACAACCCTTCCCTCGATCGCGACCGGTTCCCGCGAGCGCGAGAGCAGGAAGAAACCGAAGCTGCCGGCTTCGAGACGTACTCCCACCAGGTCTCTCGATTCATCGAATCGAGTGAGGACTGCGCAGTGAATGGCTTGCTTCGGCGCGTTGTAGTCGGCGCATGCTGTCGGTCCAGTCGCGTTCGGTGGTCCGGTGGTCACCATCGCCAGGCTCGCAGCGAGGACCGAGTTCCAGATCGACTGCACAGACATAGTGTCATCGTTCCGCCCAGGCCTGACAAGGGCTCGGCCCTGTATTCCCCGCCCCGAAATGCCGGGTCCGGGCGCATACTTCTCGGACCCTTGGCGACTTGGACGAATCGGCGGAGGTAGCTGTTGCGGCCACGGTGGCCTTCTTGACCCGAGCCCTTTCGAGCCGGGACCAAGCCGTCGACGGATTCCACCCCGGCAGCTGCCGCGCCGAGCGAGGCGATGGTTTTGGTCAGGCGACGTCGAGGTAGCGGCGGAGCGCTTCGCGGATCACGTCGCTGGTGGTCGTGTGATCGTTGGCGGCTCGCTCTTCGACAGCGGCGCGAAGGGTGGCGTCGAGTCGGACGGGAACTACATCGGCCGGCCCGCCAACGAG
The DNA here is from genome assembly GCA_031429095.1 of Acidimicrobiia bacterium. Lineage (GTDB taxonomy): Bacteria > Actinomycetota > Acidimicrobiia > Acidimicrobiales > JANYDT01 > JANOYY01. Next base: position 3,632 of record JANOYY010000160.1, read on the forward strand.
TGGTGGGCGTCCGCGGCGGCGTGGTTTGAGCGTGGCGACGTTGATGTCACCGGCGACCTCGTCGGCGAGGGCGTCGATGTCGGCGTCGCTGAGCACGCGTCCGGTTTTGGTGACGTAGGGCTTGGTCGGGGGTGTGGTCATGTCAGTCTCCTTCCGAGAGCAGGTCGTGAAACGTCGGCCGATGGGCCATGGCGTGGATGACAAGTTGGCGGTCGTCGGCGAGGGACAGGATGATCACTTCGAGCAGTTGGCCATCGTTGCGCGGACCGATCACGAGCACCTTGGGCGGATCAGCGTCGGAGTCCATGTCGACGACGACCAGCGCATGCTCGACAGTGTGGATCACCTCGTCCTCTGGGATGCCGTGTCGACCGGCTGATCGATGAAACTCCACCCATTAATCGTAATACGAATAATGGTCACAAGTCAAGCCTCGGGGTTCGCAGGAACCGCCCGTCATGGGTGGATATCGCGCAGGCGCGGCGACACGGGAATGCGCTTGCGAGGACGCTCGCCCGATCGTTGTCGCCGTAGAGTGGGGCTGGGACGACAGCTGGGGCGGCCGTGGAAGAACGAACCAGACATGACGGCGGCGCCCGTTGTGGAGTGCTGGCACAGAACCGTGGCAAAGCGCGTCGTCGGTGCCTGATGATGGGGCTGCCGATGGCGATGGGGTTGCTTTCGGCGTGCGGGTCGGACGCCCCTTCGCGTTCTGCGCTCGACGTGTCGGCGGTGACCAGCGTCCCACCTGTGACGATGCGGGCCGTTACGACGCCACCGGGTGCCAAGCGGGCACCGACCATGGTGATGATCGATGGTCAACCGGTGACCGCGTGCAGCAGTAACCAACCGAGTCCGAGCAGAGAGCCGTCAAGAAGCGTTCCGGAGGTCGTCAAGGAAGCCGCGCCCCGTCAAAGTCTCCTCAAGCCCACGCCAGTGCCAAAAATGTGGCGAACCGATCACGGCTCGCGACGTCACAGTCGAGCGCGGTCTTGGTCTCGGGGTTGTTGAGTCGGCCGGGTTTGACCGATGAGCGCGGCAGCCCTAGCTGTCGAGCCGCGTGCGGTAGCTCTTGGTGTTGACCTGGTTGCCGCACCGCTCGGCCACCTCGAATGCCAGGCCGCTGTGCCGTCGTGGCCGCAACGCCACCGAGCAAGTGTCCGCCATGGGTTCATCGCCGCCGCCTTCCGTCACTGCGCCAGCCGGGCCGCCGATCCGTACCTCCACACCCACGCCCTGGTGCCCAACATGGTCCGCAGCACCGACGACGACCGATGGGCACCCTCGACGCCCGCCACCTCTACGCCCAC
>JANOYY010000161.1:0-6919 GCA_031429095.1 Acidimicrobiia bacterium
CGCGATCGGTCAGTGGAGGGATCCACCGCATTCCAAGATGGCGACGTACTCGCCGATCTTGCGCTCGCGGGTGGCGGCCCGCTTGACGTTGCCGAGCCGAAACACGAACGCGAAGCGGTTCTGCTTCGACAGCCCGGCGAATGTCGCTGCCGCAGCCGGGCTCGCGTCGAGCGCAGCTTGAAAGTCCTCGGGAACGTGATCGTCTCGTTGCCTGTAAGCGTTGTCCCACCGGCCGTCAGCCTTGGCGCGATCGACTTCGGCTTGACCGCCCGGTCGCATGCGCCCTTCCTCGATCAGTCGAGCGACGTGTTCACGATTCACCTTCGACCACGGGCTCCGGGATCGGCGCGGCGTGAATGCCTGCAGAAAGTAGTCCTGGCTGTCCGATTGCTTCTGTCCATCGATCCAGCCATGACAGAGAGCTACATCGAGCGCCTCGGCGTAGGTGATGCCCGGCAGTTTCGATGACGTCTTTCGGAGCCGCAATCGCAGGCCCGAGTCGTCGCTCGCATTCTCGATCCACAGCCCCCACTCTGCAGCACTGGTGAACAGCGCGATCGGCTTGTCCTCGTGCGCAATCACCACCTTAAGAATAGCCAGCCAACCGCACTGCTCACCATGAGCAGCCTCGCAAGCCCCTTCTCCTCGGGCCCGAGTCGGACGCGCCAAGTGGGCACCGATCGGAAGTTCTGCTGCTCCGGCGCTGCCGTGATCCCGGAAGTGCCGATAGTTGACACTCGATAACGCGAGAGCAACAACATGACGACGCATTGATCACCCACTGCACTTCGGCCCAGATCACCGGCATATCTACCCGTCACGTGCGGGTGTGGATTTGGTCGATGCCTTGATCCCGGCCCCAAGAGGGCGTGGGTAATGAAGGAGACCACCGTGGCCGCAACAGTCATTTCCGCCGAACTCTTCCGAGTCGACGAACCGCTGAACTTCACTGAACGCGCTGCGATCGCGGGGTTCTTGTCCGGGTATACCGGCAACACGCTCGTGACCTAGACCACCGATCTTCGGCTGTTTGCCGAATGGTGCACCAACAACGATCTCCACCTCCTCGACGTTCGCCGAGCGCGCCTGGAGATCTTCGGGCGGACCATGGAAGTCGACGGACGAATGCGATCCACCGTCGCCCGACGACTGTCGACCCTCGGTAGCTTCTACCGGCATTGCCACGTCGAAGGCGTCCTCGAACGTAACCCCGCCGCCAACGTTCAACGACCCAAGGTCGACGTCGAATCACGCACCGTTGGTCCCGATCGCAACGAACTCGGTGGCCTACTTGTCCAGGCCGGACTGGGCTCGGCTCGAGATCACGCCTTGATCTCGCTCCTCGCCCCTCAACGGACTTCGGATCAGCGAAGCGCTCCGCGTAGACATCGAATCGATGAGTACGGACCGTGGTCACCGCACAATGGCGATCGTGCGCAAAGGCGGCAACACGTCGCCATCCCCTTCGCTCCCCGAACGGGCGGACGTTGGACCTCTACATCGACGAACGCACGACCGGGCCGATCTTCCTCGGAGCCAACGGACACGAATGGACCACTACTCCGCTGACCGGACCGTGAAACGACCCTCCAAACGTGCAGGCATCACGAGTTGGGTGACGAAAATCCCCTACCCGTCTGCTGTGTTCGTGCTGTACTCTTCCAGACAAGTTTGTGAATCATTTCACAAGCAGGAAGGGCAGTCATGGACGCTGGCACTTCAACCCTCGACACCCGTGCTGCGGACCTCGTCGTCGCTGAACTCCTCACCACGGCCGGGTTCGGCGACCCGTACACGCGCATTGAGCGCGTCCGAGCGCTCGGGCGGGCCGTGCCTTCCACGCTCGGCGTGTTGGTCACGGGGTACGACGACTGCCAGCAGGCGTTGCGAAATCCCTCACTGGGAAGCGACGCCCATCTCTCGTTTGCGCCGCTGCTTGGGGACCGTTGGCGCGAGAACAGGGCACTCTCGCTTCTCGCCGACAGCCTCCTCTTTCTCGAAGGTGACGCGCACAACCGCGTACGCAAGCTCGTTGCAGCTGCATTCACGCCGAGGGCGGTGGCCGAATGGCAACCCACGATCGACGAGATCGCCGAGACGCTCCTGGGTGACGTGGTACGCCGAATGGACGCCGGGGAGGAAGTGGATCTCGTCGAGTCGCTCGCCCGGCCACTGCCGATCGCCGTGATGGCTGAGCTGCTCGGACTGCCACGCGCCGATGCGACGCGACTGCGCACGATGGTCGGTGAGATAGCCGAGGTGTTCGGCGGGCTTGTCGTCGACGACGACGGACTGCAGCGTGCCCATGAGGCCGGCGAGGCGCTCGACCGGTACCTACGTGACTCGCTCGGGGCGTCCTCGGTGGCGGGGGCCGGTGCACCGAGCGTTCTGGGAAGGATCGCGCTCGACACGGCGTCGGTCATCACCGACGACGACCGGGTTGCGCTTGCGTTCGTCGTGCTCGCAGCAGGGTTCGAGACAACGGCGATGCTCGTCGCGAACGCGCTGTCCTTGCTGCTGGAAAATCGGGAGTCTTGGGAGCGTCTGGCGGAGGACGCGTCGTTCGCAACGGCCGTCGTGGAGGAGACGCTGCGGCTCCAGACTCCCGCCGCGTTCACCACTCGCGTCGCGTCAACGCCGACGCAGGTGGCCGGCATCGAGGTGGAACCGGGAGCGACGGTCACGCTGTTCCTCGCCGGTGCCAATCGGGACCCGGCGAAGTACCTCAGGCCAGCGTCGTTTGAGCCCGAACGATTCGTGACCGGCGATGGGGCGGCGGTCGAAGCCGTAACAGCGCCACTGAGCTTCGGCTCGGGTCTCCACCACTGCCTCGGTTCGGTTCTCGCTCGGACCGAAGCAGTCGCAGTGCTCAGCCGCCTCGGGGTGCTGGGTCGCGTGGACCAACTTCGATTGGTTCGTCCGATCGAGTGGCGTCCATCTGTTGCCCTACGCGGCGTCGAGGCGTTCGTGGTGGCTCGCCGTGACAACGGCCACGGCAACGCCGACGGAACCGATACTGCCTCGCCGAGCGCGAGCGCCGACGGGCCGGGAGGGCATATGGCGACCGGCCTTCGTCGCCGTTTCGTAACGACCGGACTCAGCGTCCGCGTCGGCGCGGGCTATGGCGCAAGTCGAGCGCGGCGCGCACTGGCGCGTGGTGACCGGAAGACGGAGATCGCCGACGACTTCGCGGCGTCGACTGCGGCGCGGGCAGCTGAGGTACTGGGTGATCTCAAGGGCGTCACGATGAAGATGGGACAGATCCTGTCGTTCGCCGCTGTCGGCATGCCCGAGGTTGCGCAGCGTTCGTTTGCCGCCCTTCAGTCCGACGCTCCGCCGATGCCGGAGGGCGACGCCGAGGCTGCGGTCGAGCGGGCATTCAGACGTCCGGTGTCGAAGCTCTTCGCCGAATGGAACCCGCGACCGATTGCCGCGGCGTCGATTGGGCAGGTGCATCGCGCCCGGCTGCACGACGGGCGTGATGTTGCGGTGAAGGTCCAGTACCCCGGTGTCGCTAATGCCATCGAGACAGACCTTGTGGACCAGGCCCGATTCGCGAAACTCCTTGGCCGCGTTGCCATGCGCGGCTTCGACGCTGACACGTTCGCTCGTGAATTGCGCCTGCGCATCCTGGAGGAGATCGACTACACGAACGAGGCCGAACAGCAACGGACGTTCGCAGAACGCTTCGCCGACCATCCCGTGTTCCGCGTGCCGAAGGTAATTCCAGAGTTCTCGAATCGTGTCGTGCTGACGAGCGATTGGGCGCAGGGCGAACGCTGGACGGCGTTCATGGATCATGCAGATCAAGTCGAGAGGGACCGCGTCGGTGAAATTCTTGCTCGGTTCAGTTTCGCTGGGACGCGCCGCTACCGGCACTTCAATGCCGACCCGAATCCGGGCAACTATCTGGTTGACCCGCACGCACGGTTCGTCACGTTTCTCGACTTCGGTCTGGCGAAGCGTGTCAGCGTGGAGCAGGACCGCAGTCTCTGGTTGCTCGTGGACTCGATGCTCGATCACCGAAGTCCCAACGAGGTCGTGGCCGGGTCGATCGAGGGCGGGTACCTGAAGCCGGAACACGGTCTCGACGCCGAGCTGCTCTTGCGGTTCTTCTATCTAACCGGCGACTTCTACGAGCGACATCCCTTTACGGTCACGACCGATTGGTTCCGTGACGTCGCGCAGCAATCGTTCATGTTCGCCGGAGAGTTCGCACCGATCCGCAACAAGCTCAACACACAAGCCGACTTCTTCCTTCGCGACCGCGTCCACTGGGGTCTTCTCAGCATCCTCGCGCAGCTGAACGCCACAGCCGACTGGGGCGCGATCAACGAGGAGTATCGGAGCAACGCCGACCCGTGCACCGAGATTGGTGAGGCAGAGGCGGCGTGGATACGCGATCGTGCGGGGTACGTGCGAGGAGCAGTGAATCGCTGACGGACGCAACCTTGTGGCCACAGCCCGATGAGCGAGTCGAGTTGTTCATGCCCGAGCGCATGGCCGACGAATTGTCGGTCGAGTTGCCCGGCAGGATCAGGGCTCTCGTTCGTCGGCGCGCGCTGTCAGACGAACTCGGTGAGGAACTCGCGAACATCGTCGTGTTGCAGGAAGCCGTGTACGCAGCGTTCGAAGACAAAGCTCGTTCGGTCGCTGCGCGACCCGAACGATTGGCCCGGTGCTGCGCCGACGCGTCGTCACCGACCGCGCTACTTCGGCCCGATTGCGAGCGGGTCGGGCTAAAGGACCCTGCGTGCGCTCTGTCCTTCGGTCGATCAGACTTGTCGAATGAGTCCCATGTTGAGGAGGGTGGACGCAGTGACCGTGCGAGTGCCGGATCTCGCGAGCGGCATCGCCTTCTACTCCGCCAGGCTTGGACACGACGTCCGCTGGCGAAACGACGTCATCGGCCAAGCGGGCCTCGCATTGCCAGACAGCGACACAGAGATCGTGCTCACGGTCGTACATGGCTATGAGCCGAACTGGCTCGTGGAGTCGGTCGACGATGCGGTCATCGACTTCGTCGAAGGCGGTGGAACGGTGGTGGTCGAACCGGCCGACATTCCTGTTGGTCGGCTCGGCGTCGTGGCAGATCCCTTCGGCAACGTGCTCGTCCTCGTTGATCTCTCGAAGGGACGCTACGAAGTTGACGACGGCGGTCACGTCACGGGAGTTGTTGCGGGCTGACTCGAACAGGTCTTCAGGAGCGATCCCAGAGCCCCGCTGCACTTCGGCCCGAGTGGCAAGCATCCGATCACGGCCTGCGATCCAATCACTCAACGGCCTTGGGGTTCTGGCTCCTTCGAGCCAGAACTGTGTTCGATCCCTCGAAGCCGAGCCGTCGATAGAGCGCTGCAGCACGTTCGTTGGTAGGCGAGATCTCAAGTGACGTCGCCACCAATGGTCTGTTCCACGCGTCGTCGAGGCTCTGCAGCAGCGCAGTTGCGTGTCCGTGCCCGCGCTCTTCGGGAGCGACAAAGATCTCGTCCACCGTGCAGACCTCGCCGCCTAGTTCGTTCGACCAGAACGAGATCAGTAACGCGTAACCGACCAACCGCCCCGATATGTCGAGGACCAACGCCTTGCCACGAATCGGATTGCTACGAAGCTCTTCCAGTGTGCGCCGAACCTGTTGGTCCGTGACTACCGCAGGCCCAGGATCTTCGTGGTTCAGCATCAGGCAGAGCGTCGCAACGACATCGTCGTCTTCAGGTTGCGCCTCTCGCCACATGGTCCAACGATAGCAAGCACCTCATGCGACCAAGGTTGGCGTTCTGCTCGGCCCGCACGCTTCAACCCGTATCTCGCACCTGGTCGTGAACGAGGTTCAATTAATGCGAAGACCACTCCACTTTGCCCGCCATGTACGGGTCGATCGCTCGCCATGCCCGCTCACAATCATTCGTTATGTGGGTGCGTCGCTGATGTTGGCGTCGGTGTCGCAGATTGCTTCTTCGACTCGGGACCGAAGGTGGTACACCCGGGTGAGGTGGTCGCCGACTTTCCAGAGCGCTTCGCCCTTCTGGAGCGTGGTCAGCTCGTTGGCCGCACCTGCCGATAGGCCAAGCAACTGCTGGGCCTCGGCGGCTTGGGCGGGTGGGAGGTGGAAGAGGATCTGTGTCTGCGTGTCGGCGATGATGCCTGCGCCGATTTTGGCGGCGGCGGTGCCGTCGTCGGATTGGGCTCGGAGGTCTTCGAGGCGGTGGGCGACGGCGATGTTGCACACGCCGTAGGTGCGGGAGAGTTTCTGGCTTGCCTGGTAGTAGCGGGCGACTTGAGGGTTGCCGAGCATTGACCAGATCTCTTCGAGCACCTGGTATCGGCGTGGCACAGACTCCGACTCGGGCACGGCGAGAAGCTGTTGCAACCATGCGGTTGCCGCGATCATCACGAGTGGCTGCGCGGTGGTGTTGTTCACGGCGCTGGTGTCGATGACGATGCCTCGTCCGCTCCAGTCGATGCGTTCGGTGGATTGTCCGTCGAACATACCGGCGAGGTCGCGTTCGAGGAGTTTCTGGATGGCGTAGCGGGCATCGCGGATCTCGTCGGTGATCTTCACGGCGTCGACGCCTGATCGATCGACCATCGTTCCTGATGGCGTCGAGAGCAACGCGCACACGTCGGCGAGTGTCGGTTTGTCGGCCCAGGACTTTGTGAGTTCGTCGATGACCCAGCCGATGGCAGCGTCTTCGACGGGGCGTAGCGGTCGGTCGAGGACCCCGGCCGTAAGTGCAGTGATCATGTGCATGCGTCGTGTCGCGAGTTGTTCGAGGGTGCCATGACGAGGTCCGGGGTCGAGCGGGTTCAGTCGCGTCGAACCGCCCGGTTTCAACGAGAGGCGAGCGAGGCCGAGCGCGTCGGCCAACGGCCCGTACTCGCCTTTCGGGTCGGCGATCGCGGCGAAGCGTGGCTGCCCTCC
>JANOYY010000162.1:0-84399 GCA_031429095.1 Acidimicrobiia bacterium
ACCGACGATGTCAACCGGGCAGGCGAGTGGACGATCGACGTCTTGCTGAACAACGCTGGCTTCGGGCAAACCGGCCCCATGGCCGACGTGCCAATGGATCGGTTACGCCGGATCTTCGAGGTGAACGTGTTCGGCACGGTCGCCATCACGCAGAAGGTGGTTCCGCAGATGGTTGCTCGCAAGAGCGGGCGGGTGATCATCATGTCCTCGATCGGCGGCGTGATCTCGGCTCCTGCGTTCGGCCCCTACTCAATGACGAAGTTCGCACTCGAAGCCATGGGGAAGTCGATGCGCGCGGAGTTGGCCGGTGTCGGGGTCGATGTGACGCTGCTGAATCCAGGCCCGTATAACACCGGCTTCAATGATCGGATGGCCGACTCGATGTGGGAGTGGTTCAACGCCAACTCGGTGAGCGCCGGTGCAACCGAGCTCTTCGAGATGATGCGCGGTATCGCCACGACCGACCAGCTCGACCCGGCCGAGGTCGTACAACGAATCGTTGAGCTGGTCGAGGCCGAGACGACCACGGAGAACAACTTCGTGCCGCCCGACATCGTCGCCACCTTGACCGGGCGTATCGACGGCTGAGGACGAGAGCCGCCAACTCGACACGGGTAACTCACTGCAGGATCGAGCCACTCGCCCTCCCGCGGCCGCGGCCCGACCGCAGCTGAGTTCGCAAATGAATGTCGAATTCCGTTTGGCGGCGCGCTGAAGCGGGTAGAGCCCACCATGAGCATTTCTACCGGCCACACCGGCACCGTTGCATCCCCGCACGAATCAATACCGCTGGGATCGCCAGACAAGCCGCTGGGATCACCAGACACAAGGCCGATCCCTGTCACCCGGCGACGTATCGATCTCGTCCTCATCGGCATCGGACTCGTCGCCGTCGTCGTTCTCGCGACCTCGGCCGCGCTACTGAACTGGGGCAGTTCTTTCGCGAAGAACTATGTGCGCGACGAATTGTCGTCCCAACACATCACCTTCGGCAGCGAGGCAGCGCTGCGACAGGAGGGCCGCGCTGACCTCGTGAAATACGCGGGGGACACCCTAGACTCCGGCGCCAAGGCGCAGGCCTACGCCTCTTATATCAACGGACACCTGTCAAAGATCGGCTCGGGGAAAACATTTGCCGATCTCGGCGTTCCAGAAGGAGCCGCGAAGGACGCCGTCAAGGCGGCTGTCGCGGCGAATGCTCCGGCGAACGAGGTCGAAGGATTGCAACTCAAAGTCGATGCCATCTCCGCCACGAGAAACACCGTGTTCAAGGGCGAGACGCTCCGGGGCCTGCTTCTTTCCGCGTACGCATGGTCCACGGTCGGGCGCATCGCCGGCATCGCGGCGATAGGAGCGGCCCTCGCCGCGTTGGCGATGGCGGCCCTCGTGATCCTCGGAATGAACCATCTCCGTCGGAACCAGTCCGCCCCAGCCCTCTGACGGAGACGGACTCCCCCCGCAACCTCCGATAGCGTAATGTCCGTAGAGGCTGGCGTTCTTGGTCAGTATGCGTACCTAACTGTCCAAGTCGTCGATGTCGAATACGCCCGCGTTGTCGGCCAATTCAGGCGTGACTACCGCGCAGGATGACGTTCAGATCTGCGCTGAGAGGTTGACGCCGAAACCGTCCCGACTCGACCAATCCGGGCCGTAGCAGGCGGAATAGAAGCTTTGAAGTACAGCCGCGAGCTGTGACGCATCGCAGACTCGATGGTCAAATGTCAGGGCAACCTCGACCACGTCGACTACCGCTGCCGAGCCGCCTCGGGCAACGACCGTTGGAGTGATTGAACCCACCGAGCAGACAAGGGCACATCGCGTAAACGGAATGAACGGAACATCGGCGGCGGGAAGTTTGAATCGCTCGAGACTTGAAATCAGCGCAGCGCCGAACGGCGCCCCCGGCACGCCGAAAAGACCGATACCAAGGCCCGCAGCCACGAAGGACCACAGTCGCAACGCAGGTCGTCCGACGACCACGGGAACGCCTTCGAGCAGACGTCGGGCCCGGTCAAGTGGCCCAATGCCACGCCGGGCCTGACGGACTGACACGCTGAGCGCTCGTTGGAACTCGCGACAATTGAACGTGTCAGCACGGTCCACTACGGCGATCTTTAAACTGTCACCTCCGTCAATTGCGAAGGACAGCCGAACAGTCTTGTGACGGCGGATACGCCACAGCGCAACGCGCCGATTGGCCAACGGATTCTCGCCAAGCGCTTGGGCCAAGGAGTACCCGACCACAACGACGGGAATCGCGTTCGTATGCACACGTGCGACCAGATCCCACTCAAGGGAGATTTTGCAACCGATCTTGGCGTCGCGAGCTCGCGGCCAGGTGATCAACGCAACTCGATCTCGACTTCCCTTTCGCCGGGAGGAGGTGGATGTGAGCGACCGTGGACCGGGGACCGCACGTGGAGAGGCATTGCTTCCGGGATCGCAAGAGACCATCACAAATCACCGGACTGTATCAATGAGCGAACTTCGTCCGCGCGCATACGAACCTTGTCCAGGTCGCTCAGGCGCCGCAACCCGGCCATTGGCTGAGCCAGGCGATTGTTCTTTCGAAACCGTGCCTCATGACGCGCCAGGAAGTCCCAGTAAAGCGTCGTGAAGGGGCACGCCGTCGGGCCTGTCCGTTTCTTCGGGTCATACACACACCCCTTGCAGTAGTCACTCATCTTCGAGATGTAGGCACCACCACTTGCGTACGGCTTGGTCGCCATCAACCCACCATCGGCGTGAAGCGACATACCGATCACGTTGGGCACCATCACCCAGTCCGCTGCGTCGATAAAAGATGTGGACATCCACTCCGTCATCTCCTGCGGATTGATGCCGGTCAAGAGCGCCAGATTTCCCAGCACCATGAGGCGTTGAATGTGATGTGCATACGCCCGGGAGTCGATGTCGGCCATCGTTCGAGAAACGCAACGCATTTTGGTGCGATGACCGAAAAACACCGGTGGAATTGGGTTGTGGGCATCGAGCGCGTTCTGCCGCGCATAGTCGGGCATCCACAACCGATACAGACCCCGCACGTACTCTCGCCACCCGATGATCTGACGGATAAATCCCTCGGCAGATGACATCGGAATGCGGCCCTCGCGATATGCAGACTCGGCTTGCGAAACCACGATCGAAGGATGAAGGAGCCCAACATTCAATGACGACGACAACAAGGTGTGCGCAAGGTGCCAGTCTTCGTGCAGCATCGCATCCTCATGCGGACCGAACAACGGCAAAACCTCACGGATGACGCGGTCGAGTCGTTGCTCCGCTTGCGCCGTCGTCGTCGGCCAAAGCCCATTCCACGGCGCGCCGAACGACTGAGGTGCAAGCTCATCGATCTGCGCACATACCTTTTCATCGATTTCGTCAATGGGGAAATACTCGGGCTCGGGCCACGAACGACCATCCTTGGGTGGAGGTTCGCGATTCTCTGCGTCGTAATTCCAACGCCCGCCGACGGGTGAACCATCGGAGTCCATCAACACCCCGAGGCGTTCGCGCTGCCAACGGTAGAAATCCTCCATACGGAGACGGGTCTTTTTCGTCTCGGCCCAGCCGGCGAACTCTTCGGCATCGCACAAGAACTGACAGTTGGGTCGAAGCTCGACTCCGTTGCGAGTCAACGCTTCGGCTCCGCGCCACGACATCGGCGCCATCGCCACGACTTCGGCCGGTTCGAAATACTCTCGGTGAGAGAGGAGTCCGACACGAAGCGAGTCCGACACTCTCTCATCGACGTCGAAACCGCGCGAGCGAAACTCCCCGGCCAGTTTTGCCATGCCCGACAAGACGAGGTGGAGGCGCTGGCGATGCCAGCGGCGGGCCCCCAATTGCGAGCGGCTGGTGATGAACAACACCCTTGTATCACTGGGCGTTGCGCCGTCGAGTGCCGAACTCTCCAGCGATAGCTGGTCGCCGAGAATTAGGACGGTACGCATCGCCCCAAGATAGTTCCGTTCACCGTCTTAGCAATCGCTGGTGTGGTCCGAACTTCGGGTAGCTGACGAGCAGGACCTACGTTCTACGGTCATATCGACCGTGACAGGGTCGCCCCGTGCTTCCTTTGGATCAGGCAATTGCGATCGACGACCACGACCACTTTCCAAGGTCACCCGACTGTGCCCAGGTCGGGGCAATCTGAGTCGAGCCGTTCGCAGGCACCAGCTTGTCGGCTATCGCAAGCGTGACCGGCTGAGCACCGGTCTTGATCGTTATCGAGCGCATGGTGAATCCGTTCGCGTTGGCAAGAGACAGGTTGCTACCGGCTCGAACCGCAACAATCGAGATAACGGTTGCATTGGCTTTCGTCGTCGTGATCGCCTCGTCGGGAGTCATCGATGTACTCGCCGAGACAGTCCCGCTCCTCGCCGAAGCCATGGCCAGAGCGGGATTGGGCGGATAACCACTTGAACGAAGATAGCGTGCCACCCACAGCGACGCTCCTTTCGAATCCGTGTGGACCTTGGTTGAAACACTTGTCTCTGGCCCGGCCAATTTCCACCACACGGTCACTCGGTATTTCGGTGAGCCCGTCCGTTCATCAGTCAACAGGTTCCAACCGCTCGGCTTCGGGATTTCCTGATCAGTTGCGTTCACCTCAACCAGAAACAACAAATCATTTGTGCGCGTACCAGTCGGATACGACGCCGTAAGATTTCCACTCTTTGTCCGGGTGGCCACCGGCCCGATGCCGCCAAACGTCATCTCTGAGGTGGAGTCAGGGACAGTGGTCGTCGTAGTCGTACTCGTGCTCGTCGTCGTACTCGTGGTGGTGCTCGTGCTCGTTGAAGTGGAACTCACCACATCGACAGCGACGGGCGGCGAAGTTGTTTGGGCACCACCATTGTCGAGAGCTCGCGCGGTAATCGTATGCGCACCGATGATGGTCGGCGTGAACGTAACGGAATACGGATCGCCGCTTGTTGATCCGACCAATGATCCGTTGTCAAATACCTCGATCAGCGTTACCGATCCATCGGGGTCAGAACTCGATCCGGAGACGGTCAGCGGTTGACCCGCTTGGACGGAGGCACCCTGTTCGGGAGAGGTTATCGAGATAGCGGGAGCTTGATTGCCTGATGACGGCAATGTATCGAGCAAGGTCTCAATTGCAGTCTCGAGCGAGCGAGCGTTGCTCAAACGGAGGTAATACTGATTCCCCGAACCCATGGTGAAGACGTTGCCGCCCGTCAGATCGATAACATTGGTTCCCGGTCCTTGTGCCGTCAGGAGCGGATCGGCCGGGCGGATGGCGTGATATACGGCCGTCAGATCGTATGAGTAGATCCAGTTGTTTGGTTTCACGAACGCCTCGTAGGCCACTCGCACCGGAGAGTTGGCGGGGTGTACCGATGAAATCGTGTTTCCAGTATGGATCGCATCACCCACCTCATAGCCGGACCACACGAGTTTCGTCGGCCAACGCGAAGCCACATTTCGAGCTGAGGCAGGATCTCCGATCAGGTTGTTCTCCCCCGCCCGACTTGGGTAGCCGCCTCCCATCGCAACGAGCACCTTCACTTTCTTGGCAACCAACTGCGCGCCCGTCAACGAGCTGATCGAATCTGCCGGCGAGTCCAGGAGAGCCGAAAGCAGGCCCAAATAGCCAACTGACGCAATAACGACCGAGTTGTCCGGTTGCGAAATGAGGGCCCGCCGGTACACGACCACTGCGGCTTCAGGAACCGGGTATGCGGCTGGTGCGAGAGCGGCACAGGGCCCCGCCCAGTCAGGCACGTTCTTCTCCGTGCCATTGTTGGGCAGGGCCGAACCAATCGGGACCGACGAACTGTTGTAGAAGGCGGCGATCGCTGCCGTGCATCGCCATGAGTCTGGAGGCAGCACGCGTCGCAAGCGAGTGTTTACGCCAACGGCTATGACCTTCGCCTCGCCTCGGAGCTGAAGGCCAAATGCGGTGGCCAGCGCTCCAACGTCATCAGCCGAGCTGAACATGTCGGTATCAATGATGAGCGGGACGGGTACCGGGGCGAGTGGGCCCTGCGCCCGGGCGGAGCCGATCGGCGCCGTTGCGCTTGCCGCTGCCATAGCTGCGACACAGACCACGAGACCAACGAGACGCGCCGACAGTGCCCTACGCGTCGGCGTCCGATTGTTTTTGCTTCCTACACAAACACTACTGACGTGGGCCATCGTCTCTTCTCATTCCTGATCCTGAACCGACCTTCAGATAACCACACTCGGTGATAAACGTCAAAGAAGAAACGTTTTACGTGGTTAGGAGTGGCCAACATGCATCTCAAGATCCAGCTCGAAAACTCCCCCCACCGCATCGTTCGCGCACCGGTGCGGCGGGACGGAACGCACGCGCACTTGGCTTCCGGAAACGACCACAGAGAACACTTTTCATAGGAAAAAATTGCACTCTGCGTAGTCATATGCTTGGATGATCACCGCTGAACACGGTTTCAGATCCATCGTTCTAGGGAGAACACGTGCTTGTACCAGCGCTACTGCGGACCGCTACACCAAGAGAATCTCGGAAGGGCGGTCCCACACTTGTTTCGGTCGGCGGCCCTTCCTCGGAGCTCGCGCTGGGCAGCCAGACGCCATCGGTGAGCGTGGTCATTCCGGCGCTCAACGAGGCGGCCAACCTCCCATCGGTACTTCCTCGAATACCGCTGTGGGTAAAAGAGGTCATCCTGGTGGACGGTGGATCGTCGGACAACACCATCGAGGTGGCGCAGCAACTGCTTCCCGACATCCGCATCGTCCACCAAACCGGGAAGGGAAAGGGCGACGCACTCGGCGCAGGATTTCGGGCCGCAACTGGAGATGTGATTGCGATGATCGACGCCGACGGATCAACGGACCCGTGCGAGATCCCGAGGTTCATCTCGGCGTTGCGAACGGGCGCAGATTTTGTGAAAGGCACTCGGTACGTTCAAGGCGGCGGTTCCCAGGATCTGACCCCGTTTCGTTCACTTGGAAATCGAGCGCTCACGATAATGGTGAACACCCTATGGCGAACGAACTACACCGACCTCTGTTACGGCTACATCGCATTTTGGCGACACCATCTCGATGTGCTCACGCCAGACTGCCGCGGGTTCGAGATCGAGACTCTGCTTTGCATTCGAGCGGCGGGGCGTGGCCTGCGCGTCGCTGAAGTAGCCAGCTATGAATCAAGTCGCATCTCGGGCAACAGCAATCTCAATGCTACGCGCGACGGTATCCGGGTGTTCCGTACGATCATTTCCGAGTTGGCGAAGCCGTGGTGATGGAGGGTCCACCACCAAATCGGCCATCGGTATCAGTAATCATATGTGCACATAGTTTAAATCGATGGGAGCTTCTCCAATCGGCTGTGTCATCTGCGATTGCTGAGGAACCCGACGACCTTCTCGTCGTCATAGACCACAACCAAGTGCTGTTCGACAAGGCCGAACAAACACTCCGCTCCACATCCGGGTCGACTCAGGTCCGCGTGATCGAAAACGCCAATGCACCCGGGCTTTCCGGCGCACGAAACACCGGCATCGCTTCCACTGACGCGACGATTATTGCATTCATCGATGATGATGCTGAGGTACTTCCCGGATGGATCGGCCATCTTGTCGCCCCCTTTTCCGATCGGTCGGTGGTCGCCGTTGGCGGCCGGGCCATGCCGGCCCGGCCCGAGCGGTTTCCCGCCTGGTGGCCCCATGAATACAACTGGGTCGTCGGATGCTCCTGGACGGGCTTGCCGGATGCGCTCACCGAGGTGAGAAACGTCATCGGGTGCTGCATGGCTTTTCGTCGCGACGCACTTCTCCAAACCGACGGTTTCGACCCTGCGCTCGGTCGCGTCGGATCGAACGCCGCGGGCTGCGAGGAAACCGAACTTTGCATCCGTCTCCGCAAAGACGGGGCACGCGTTCTCTACGAACCGCGCGCCACTGTCCTGCATCACATCGATGAGCGTCGCCTCACTGCCCGTTACTTCATGCGCCGCTGTTGGGCTGAAGGGCGCTCGAAGGCGCGAATCAGTCGCACTCTCGGAGGCTCATCACTCGGCCCAGAGCGCCGCTTTGCCGTCGAGGCCCTCCGTCGGTCCCTAAGCACCGGCGCCCGCGCCACGCTGAGCATGGAGTGGTCCGGCATCGCCCGCGCCGCTGCGTTGGCCGGTGGACTCTGTACGACCGGTCTCGGCTTCGCCTGGCCCGTTCGGGAGTAGAACGAACGTGGCGACGGAAATCTCCGTATTGATAGCAACACGAAACCGGCCGGCTTCGGTCGAGCGCGCCATCCGTTCGATCCTGGCGTCGGACCATCCGTCGTTCGAGATCATTGTTGTCGACAACGCTTCCGACAACTCCGACACACGGCTACTGATCGAAACGGCGTTCAAGGACCATAGAGAAGTTCGCTATGTCTACGAACCGACACCCGGTCTGGCCCGCGCCCACAACACAGGTCTGCGTCTCGTGTCCTCCCCGTTTGTGGCGATCACCGACGACGATGTCGTGGTCGACCGGGCTTGGCTGACCCACATCGCCAACGCTTTCGCGACGACGGACCGAGCGGTGTGTGTCACCGGGGCGATCCGCGCCGCTGAACTCGAAACGCCTGCGCAGCGCTGGGCTGAGCAGCATCTCGGATTCCACAAGGGAAGCGTGCGTACCACGTTCGATCTTGTCGCGCACCGCCCCGCCGACCCGCTGTTCCCCTACACTGCCGGCTCACTCGGGTCCGGCGCAAACATGTCATTTCGCACGTGCTTCCTCCGGGAGATCGGAGGCTTCGACCCGGCTCTCGGCGCCGGTAGCAAAGCCCTCGGCGGCGACGACCTCGCCGTGTTCTTCGAGGTCATTGTTCGAGGGTACGCACTCGTGTACGAGCCCGCGGCAGTCGTGCACCACTTCCACCATCGCACCTTCGAACAGCTCGAACGCCAGGTCTCGGGATACGGGGTCGGGCTGGGCGCGTTCTTGACGAAGGTCATCGTCGACCGACCGGGCACCGTGTTCCCGCTTGCCCTCAGACTGGTGGGTGGAATTCGGCACCTTCACCAGATGCGCGACCGACTTCGTCATTCCGAACGATCGGATTTCGACCCACGGTTCGGCGTTCTTCAACGGCGCGAACGCATATCGACGCTTCGCGGTCCGTTGGCCTACGCGCAGTCGCGTTGGTCGATACGACGCGAAGTCCCGGGAGCGACGCCATGAACACCGTTCCCGTTCTTCTGTACCACTCGATATCCGATCGTTCGTCGTCTGCTCTGGCCGACTACACCCTCTCTCCGCCGATGTTCGCCGAACATGCCGCGGTCATCGTTGACCAGGGCTGGCAGGTTGTGACCATTACGGAACTCACCCGGCGCATTGTTGACGGACGACTCGGCCAAACCCGAACGCTGGCCATCACGTTCGACGACGGGTTCGCGGACAACGCAGAAGAGGCCGCCGGAATTCTGTCCGGCCACGGTCTTGCGGCGACACTGTACGTGGCAAGTGGCACGGTCGGAATGAACTGCAACTGGCTCGGCGGGGGTGGGCGTCGCCCAATGGCCTCATGGCAGCAACTGCGTGACCTGGCGGCCACGGGGTGGGAGATCGGAGCGCATTCGATTACGCACCCCGAACTTGATGTCGTGCCAGCGCAGCGGGCCGTACAGGAGATCACATTGTCGCGGACAGCGCTCCAGGAGGGTTTGGGTGTCGGGGTTGACTCATTCGCCTACCCGCACGGCTACCACTCCAACCGGGTTCGCGAAGCCGTGATCGCAGCGGGTTTCACCAGTGCCTGTGCAGTGAAGAACAGTTTCAGCCACGACGGCGACGACCGTTTCGCCCGTGCCCGGCTGACTATTCCTTCGACGCTCACCGGTGACGACCTCGCGAAGCTCCTGGAGCAGGTCGACCAGCCGCAGCCTCGGCCGACGGTCCGCGCACATATGGCGAAACGAGCCTGGCGGTCGTATCGAAGGGCGCGATGGCTCGCCGGAAGGAGCCTCCGGTGATCAGCAATGTTGTTTCGCCCGCTCCGCAGAATTTGTGGCAGTCGGTTATCGAATCCGATCCTCGAGCCCTGGTCACCCAGACGCCACTCTGGACAAAGGCCATGGTCGAAACCGGAAACTTCGTCGACCGGAGCCGGATGTACGAGTTCGAGGATGGGCGTCGATTCATACTGCCGCTGGCCCGGAGGACCGGGCCTGCTGGCACCGTTCTGGGAGACCAGGGTTTTCCGAACGGCTGGGGAATCGGCGGGCTGGTTGGATCCGGAGTCGATGCCGAGGTGGTGGCAGCTGTCTTTGAGGAACTCGGACAGAGCGGGGTCTCGCGTGTCCAGGTCCGACCGAACCCACTCGACGGTGAGGTGTACCGAAACGGCGCGCCGAAGAAGGCAGTCGCGTTGTACCGTCGCGCCCACGTCATCGATATTTCAGGTGGAATCGACGATGTGTGGCACAGGTTCTCCAAAGCGGCCCGCCGCGGCGTTCGCAAGGGGGAAAAGGCGGGCCTCGAAGTCGAACACGGGCATGGGGAAGCTCTCGTGCGGGAGTACTACTCGCTACACCTCAAATCCGTGGAGCGCTGGGCTGCGCAGCAGCATGAACCACGGGCTCTGGCCAAGTTGCGTGCCGAGCACCGCGACGGACTCGTCAAATGGCTCACCATTGGGCGCGTACTCGGACCGCAGTGCCGCGTGTCGGTGGCAAAGTTGAAGGGACGTCCGGTGGGAGCGGCCGTCGTGCTTGTAGGCCCGAACGGTCATGAGACTCGGAGCGCGTTTGACCGTGAACATATTGACGGCTCTGACCCAACCTACCTCCTCACATGGCTGGGCATCTGTGAATCTGTGAAACAGGGCGCCCACTGGTACCACCTCGGCGAAACCGGCACATCAGTAGGACTGGCCGATTTCAAGGAGCGCTTCGCTGCGGTCGGTTACGACTACGCGGACTACCGACTCGAACGCTTTCCAGTCACGCGAGCAGACAAGTTCGCGCGCGGCGTTGTCAAACGGGCGATCAGATTCAAGGACTGATATGCGCGCTTCATACCGGTCACGGCGGGTGCTTGTTGCGATGACGCTCCTCGGGACAATCATCGCTCCATCGCCGAGCGCCTACGCATCGGCGTCGAGCGCTTCGCGTTCCCCTGAGCCACGAGGTTCGTTGGCTTTCGCCGACGAATTCAATGCTCCCCGGGTGGATGCTTCGCGCTGGAACCGCTGCCACTGGTGGGGTCCGACAGGATGCACTATCGCCGGTAACAACGAGCTTGAGTGGTACACACCCGAACAGGTGGACCAGCGTCGCGGGTCGTTGCGGCTCACCGCAGCTCGATCCTCAACTCTCGGTGCGAACGGGAAGCGTTATGACTACCGGTCCGGAATGGTAACCACCGGATCGGTAGCCCAGAAGGGATCGCCTGCGAAATTTGCGTTCCAGTACGGCTACCTCGAAGCCAGAGTCCGAATACCTTCCGGTGCGGGTCTGTGGCCAGCCCTCTGGCTCTTGCCCGCCAGCAACCGTTCGCGTCCGGAGATCGACATCTTCGAGATCCGCGGGTCGCGCACCGACGCGATGTCGATGCACCTCCACACAATCAATGACCGGGGGAACAGACGATCTTCCGGAGAGCACTGGACCGGACCGGATCTAGCCGTCGGCTGGCATGTGTTCACACTTGACTGGCAGCCCGGATCGCTGCGCTGGCTCGTCGACGGAAAGGAAGCCTGGCAGGTTGTCGGCGACGAAGTTCCCTCCGAGCCGATGTACATCGTCGCCAACCTGGCGGTCGGAGGCGACTGGCCGGGTCCGCCGACTCCAGCCACCGCGTTCCCGTCGACGTTTTTCATTGATTACATCCGCGTTTGGGGCGACCGACCATGACCGTGACGTCGTTCGCTCCGGTGCGAATTCGGAACCACCTGCGCGCACCTGTGGTGCGATCCGGATATGCGCTAATCATAAGTTCGCTTGTCACTTCTGCACTCGGCGGCTTTTACTGGTTCGTGGCGGCGCGCCGCTACGACACCGCAGCGGTGGGAATCGGATCCTCCCTGGTTGCGGCCACCACGCTCCTTGCCGGCGTAGCCAACCTCGGATTCAAGAACGGGCTCTTGCGTTTCGTCCCTACGGCAGGCCGTGGCACGTTCGCACTCGTCGGGCGCGCGTACGCGCTCGGCGCCGCATGTGCGGCCCTCACTGGCGCGGTGTTCCTGGTCGGCGTGAATACGTGGGCGCCACAGCTTGGCTTTCTCCGCGACAACGTCGCCGCAATCTCGGTGTTCATCGTGACGCTGATCGCCTGGTCGATCTTCGTCCTTCAAGACAGCGTTCTGGTGGGGATCGGGAACTCTGCCTGGGTGCCAGCCGAGAACACGGTGTTCTCGTTGGTGAAGATCGGTGCCCTGCTTGCCCTCGTCAACGTTTCTTCAGAGTGGGGCGTTTTCCTCTCGTTCAGCCTCCCGACGGTCGCGCTGGTCGCGATCGTCAATACGGCGATCGTCCGCCGTCTGATTCCCAAGCATGTGGCGCACCCCGTGCATACACCGCCCGCCCGGTTCTCAGCGGTCCTGCGGTTCTCCCTTTCCGACCACATCGCAACCTTGCTCTGGATGGCAACGATTGACGGCTTGCCGCTGATCGTGCTCGGTCGGGCCGGGCCGACCAACGCCGCCTATTACTACCTTTCGGCGCAGATTGCCTACGGACTCTACGTTCTGAGTGGATGCATCGGTGCCGCAATGGTCGCCGAAGCGGCCCGCGACTCAAAGCGTACCGCCGACCTCAAGCGGCGCGCCGTGCGACAGGCGTTCGGCCTCGTACTGCCTGCCACGGCGGCGGTCATCCTTGCCGCTCCCCTGATCCTGCGGATCTTCGGTGCGGACTACGAACGCAACGCCACCGCACTCCTGCGCCTGCTTGCACTCTCCGCCATTCCCTACACCGCAACCTCGATCATTTTGAGCGGGGCACGGGTACGCAACGCGATGAACATCGTCATCGGCGGCCACGGAGCAATCTTCGTCGCCTGTGTCGGCCTGAGCATCGCGCTCGAAGATCGCTTCGGCCTGACCGGTGTCGGGACGGGCGTGGCGATCGGCCAGAGCCTCGTCGCAATATCACTCGTCGCCTTCATTGCGTATCGGGATCGTCGCCGGTGGAGGAACCGGGTCACCCAATGGCTCGTCGAATCCTTGGGGGCGATTCGTCGTCTTCGGGCGTCGGTCGCGATGACGGAGCGCTTGGCTGGACTCGGACTGCCACTCGCCCGCACCGGGCGGGCCCGTTTGCTCTCGGCCGTGAACGACGTAACAGTCGCAGAACTCGTTGGGCTCGAGGGGCACGACACCGTGGTGGTCAAAATCGCCCGCCGGCGGAAGGCAATCCGGGCATTGGCCGGTCATGCCCGCACGCTGAAGGCGCTCGAGGCAGACACGTCCCTGGGGCCGTTCGTCGACCTGTTCCCACGCGTGATTTTCGAGGGGCAACGCAACGGCGAGCAGTTTGTGGTGGAAAGCCGCGTTCCCGGGATTGCGTCAAGTTCGGCCCTTCGCAATCCCCACAGCAGACCGCAAGCTTTCCGCGCCGTAGGGCGATTCATGTCGAAGATTCACCGACCCACCGCCCATAGAGTTCAGTTCGGAGAGGATCTGTTCGAGCAATGGGTGCGACGCCCACTTCACCTCATCGAGGCGGCCGTGGCCGACCGATCAGGACGAGTCGCAGTGAAGGCCGCTCTCCTCGAGGCCGAGCTACGAGAGACGCTCCTCTCGCGGACTCTGGTGGTTTCACGGATCCACGGCGATCTGACTCCGGGGAATCTGCTCCTCGATAACGCAGGTTCGGAAGTCTCGGGCCTCGTCGACTGGGAGTGCTCCGTCGCGCAGGGGGCTCCGGGACTCGATATTGCAACGTTCGTGCTCGCCGTACGACGAGAGCAATCCGGTGAGGAACTCGGGCGGCTGGTTCTCGACATCGCGAATGGTGGCGAACTCGATTCGGACGAGTCGGGGCTTTTTGCGTCGGCGATCGACGCGAGAGATTCCGTCTCGATCCGTCATCTCGTTCTTCTCGCATGGCTCGGCCATATCGGCTCGAACCTCACCAAGTGCGAACGCTACGGTCGCAACCGCCGCTGGTTGCGACGCAACGTACTTGCCGTGTTGGACGGGTTGACGTTTCCGAATGAAAACTCCGGAACGCACATATCGGCCCCCGCTTCCGCCGTTTCCGCCCCTTTGACCGGCCGCAGTCCCCGGGAATCGCGCCCGCTCCAATTTGTCCGTTCACTGTCTAAGCCGCTCGGTGGAATTTCAACGGTCATGACGGTCGCTGCCGCCTCGGCCGTTTGGTTTGCGGCACTGCGCCAGGTCGATACGCGCAAGATGACCGCTCTCGGTCTTCTGTCGACATTGCCTCTGGTTGCTTGGCTGGCCGTAGGAGCCGTCGCCGTGTCGTTCGTCCACGCCGTGACCCGGCCGGTCCTTCGCGAACGGCGTCTCGGAATCCTCCTGATGGCATACGTCGTGATGATTCACGCCGCGGCGCCGGTTGCCTACGGCACACTTCGGTATTCGTGGGCATGGAAGCACGTCGGAATCGTCGACTACATCGCAAGGAACGGCTCCGTCAAGCCCGACATCGGCGCCCTCGACGTCTACCACAATTGGCCCGGATTCTTCAGTGCCAACGCGGCGCTTATTGATCTCGTTGGGACGAAGAACGCCCTGGTGTTCGCGATCTGGTCCCCGGTCGTGGTGAACCTGTTGAACATGGCGGCCCTTCTGTTCCTGCTGTCCGCACTCATTCCCGGCCGGCGGATCGTGTGGACAGGCACATGGCTGTTCTTCATTGCCAACTGGGTGGGACAGGACTACTTCGCCCCACAGGCGATGGCCTATTTCCTCTATCTCGTCATCATGGCGATGGTGCTTGTTCACTTCCGGCGCGATCGCGTGGAAACCCATCGATCCCGTCGCGCCGTCGGACTTGCGGTCCTGGCGATGATGATCACGGTGATCTCAAGCCACCAACTCACCCCGGCCCTGATGCTCGCGGTCCTCATTCTGCTCCTGCTGACCCGCCGCATCCGCGGCCTCTGGTTCGTCGGACTCGGCGTCGCAAGTCAGGTGCTTTGGCTGGTCGGTCCGGCCCGCACTTTCGCGCGTAAGCAGGCACGATCACTCCTGGAATCGTTTGGCGCACCGATCGAGAATGCCGGAGCGACCCTCCGCAGCACAACGGGGCGCGGGGGTGCGCAGCAGCTCGTATCCCTGTCCGGCCGAGCGATCGTCGTGTTCATGGCCCTTCTTGCGATCGTCGGCGTCGTCGTCCGTGTCCGACGAGGGCACCGCGACAAGACGGCTGTACTCATGATGTGTGCTCCCGTGTTACTCGTCGTTGCCAACGAATTCGGCGGCGAGATCTTGTTTCGCGCCTTCCTGTTCTCCGTCCCATTTCTGGCGCTCTTCGCTGCGTCGGTCTTCATCCCGGCTGGCGACGAGGCACCGGGAATGGTTCGGGGAGGCGCTCTCGCCGGCACTTCCCTTGTGCTGATCGCCTGCTTTGCGCTTGCCCACTTCGGCAAAGACCTTCAGTACCACTTCACCAAGGAAGAGATCGCGGCCTCCACTTTCCTTGCGAACAATGCGGTTGAGCCGACGCTCCTTGTCGAGGGGAGCGGCAACGACCCGGGGCGGTTCTTGAACTACGAGCGGTTCGTGTACGTCCCGATCGCCCTCGAACCACTCGACGACATCCGAGCGCTCGCCGACGACCCCGCCGGTCGCCTGTCGGAATGGTTGGCAGAGCCTAGTTATAAGCGCGCTTATGTTTTGATCACCCGGAGCCAGAAGGCTGACCTCGCGAGCGGAGGGCCGGTGTCTGCCGATACGCTCGACCGGATCGAGACCTCCCTCCGCGAGTCCCCGGAGTTTTCGATCGTCTTTGAGAACCGCGACGCGGTCATCTTCACACTCGCCGCGAGGCTGCCATGACCACAAGACCAATTCTCATCCCTGCCGGGTTGGCTGCCTGCCTGCTCGCCACGATCGCATGTATCCAGTTGAGGGCGCCGGTCCCGGTCCGATTCGTAGTTGTGCTCGCAACACTCGTGGCCCTACCCGGGGTGGCGGTTTCGTACCGTTTGAAGAGTCAGCTCCGACGCTGCGACGCCAACAGCTCGGAAACGGCTTTCTCCCTCGGCGTCGGTATCGCCTGGCTGGTTCTTACGACGGAAGTTCTCCTTTACGCGCACTGGTGGAAACCGGGCGCCCTCCTCCCGGCGTCCGTCGCATTCGCAGCGATCGTGACGGCCGCTCCGTCGACCGGCGCTACCCACGTGCAACGCCGCTCTCCCCTGAACCGGCGGTGGATGCTTTGTGTTGCGGCGGTCGGAGGTTGGTTCGTCGCGTTGCAGGTCTGGTCGTTATACCGTGCCCCGTACCGGGCCGAAGAACTGTCACCGATTCAGTACGCGTGGACCTCCGCGCAGGGCGCGTCCGGTGGACTCCAACGTGCTTCGGGTTCAGCGATGTCTCTTCTTTTTGAACTGGTCATCCCGTTTCAGCGGTCGACCTTCGGCACCCTCCTTGCGACGCGATGGCTTGCCCTCGTCTTGTTCGTCCTTGGTCTCGTGTTCGCCATGCTGTGGGTCCGCTCCCTTACGAACGGGGCGAACCTGGGCATTGCATTGGCGGCCTTGCTCGTCATGTCCGCGTTCGTCCAGGCGGATCGTCTCGGCGGAGTCACCGCGGTGTCGACTCCACTCATTCTCGCATCGGGCGCGTGTCTGGCCGGACGAAGCCAGATGCGTCGACGGATTCTTACCGCGGGAGGAATCCTGACACTTGCGGCGTTGAGTTCGCGCACGGGTGCCGGTGCCGCAATCGGGCTCGGTTTGTGGCTGGTCCTCCACGCCCAGTCGTGGCCGACAATTCGCGGCGTGTTTCGCACCCGTATCGCCGCGCTCACGGTAGGTCTCCTCGCAACGGTCACCACCGTGGCAATATGCGCGCGTATCTATTCGTTCTCCATTCCTCTTTTGAATGAACGACCGGTTCGGTTGGCCGCCGGCTCGGTTCGACTCGTGGCTGTTTGCATTTCGGTGGCATCGCTGGCGATCTGCGCATTCCTGTTGGACGTAGTGGTCCTGCGTTCCGTCCATGCGCGTCGTCATCGGATCCGAAGCCAGCATGCACCTCTTCTGGCCCTGGCGGGCGCTGGTCTCGGCGCTTCCCTTGAAGGCCGCCCGTTCTCACAGATCGCTCCATTGCTTCTCCTGTTGTCGATGGTGAGCGTCACGGGTCTCGCCGCCTCGCCGGACTCGGGAATCAGAAGAACGGTTGCCCGGTCCATGGGCGCAAGCACCGTCGGCGGCCGCTCGAAGAAGCTTCGAGCCGTCACCACCGGTTTCGTCGCCCTCGCTGGTCTGCTGGGCGGCGCCCAGACGGTGCGGGCGACAAAGCTTTCCAACTCTGCGCAGACCCGTAAGATCGCGTACATCCTCGAACGGACGTCCCCGCGTGAAGCCGTCTACGACCCCTCCCAGGCGGTGGGGGTGCTACGCCCCCGCGCCGATCGAAGCACACTCAGCCAAGCCGCGTTCGCCGTCATCTCGGACGCCGATCTCGAACGAGACCCGGCGCTTCGGGAGGTTCTCGACGCAGCAGGTTTCATACGAACCGGGCCGCCGGGCGTTTGGGCTCCTGAGTTGCAGTGGTCTACAGCGAGTCCGGCTGTCGCACCGACCCATGTCGATTCGATCGCTTCAACCGATGTCTCGTCAGACGACCGCGCCGGATCCCTCGACTGGTCGCCGCCGGTCGCCGTCGTCGCCGAAGAAAGCGGATCCCTCGACTGGTTGCCACCGGTCGGAGTCGTCACCGAAGACAGCGCGTCCACACCGGACCGAAAGGTCTCATGACAGCGCGGAGCACGTACGACCCGGCCCACGAGGCACTCCCCGCGTCAAGCACGGCGGAGACACGCGCAGGGCACGCGACGCCAACGCCTGACTGGCGTGTTGATCTGCTGCGACCGGTCAACGAAATGATCACGAGCCTCGCGCAACAGACCAACGCTGCGTCGTATCTCAACGCCTTTCTTCTCGCGGTCGCAATTCAGCAGGCGGTCGACGACCAACTCGCCTCAGCCACCGTTGTCGATCGAGCGGCCGAGTATCTCGGGAAGCAGAAATCCGTTGGGGCCACGATCGCAAGCGCCAGTTTGAGGCGAACAGCACGCGCGGCCCGTAGTGTCTCGAGCGCGGCCCGGACCCGTCGCGCGCTGACGCAATGGCGACGCGACATCGACGCACTCGTGGCCGATCTGGCGACCATCGTGCTTGATGAAAAGGCCGCGCCGGAAAGCCCCCGGCTCCAGGAGTCGTTGGATGGGATGGTCAAATCCGCACGTCGCCTTCCCCCGACAGTTCGCAACGCCATTCCCGTGCTTCCGAGCTGCTTTCAAACCTTCGATCTCGCCGTCGTCGATGTCCGACGATTGGGATATCTCGTCGCCGAGTCGCTCACCGACTCCCCCGGACCGGTGATGGTTGTCGGTGTCCGGACGTCGGGCAGCTACCTCGCCCCGCTGATAGCTGCGGCGCTGCGTGCCCGCGACCGCAGCAATCATTGGGGCGAGGTAGCAACGCTCACGCTGCGGCCCGGGGTGCCTCTGCAGGGGATCGTGGCGAACAACGTCCGCGCTGCCGCGCAACGAGGCGCCACGTTCGTGGTGACCGACGACCCGCCGGTGTCGGGTTCATCGCTGGCCCGGGCCGCCGACGAACTGAAGCGGCTGGGGGTGCAGACGGAGTCCGTGACCTTTGCATTCCCTCGCTTCACCGGGGAAACCACCGAACTCGCGCACCTCGCGGGGTACCGACAAGTTTGCCTGCCGTGGAGCGACTGGGCGGTACACGCCCGGTTGACCCCCGATGCCGTCCAGGCGGATTTGGCGTTGCTGCTCGGCGACCGTGTCCGTGTCGAATCCGTACAGGGTCTCGGGTGCCGCAACCTGAGCCGTTCGGAGGCACATGTCCGAGCGAGGTTCCGGGTCCATGTTGTCGACCGGTGTTCCTCCGAGCGACGCATCCTCGACGTCGCCGTACAAGGCGTCGGGATCGGATACTTCGGCGAACACGTGTCGGTCGTCGCCGGCGTGATGGCCGAATACGCCCCGCATATCCATGGACTGCGCGGCGGACTCCTCTACCGCGAATGGCTCGATGATCGACATCGATTCGACGACACGGTCGGGTCCGCGTCAGGCGCTACCGCGCTGGCCGCCTACGCTGCGCAACGTTCTCGTCGCCTACGCGTGTCCACGGACCGGAGCCTCCAGCTGGCCGGGTCGCGACCCGTATGGGAGGCCGCGGCGGTCGAGATCAGCCACAGTTTCGGCCGGGTGTGGCCACTCGCCCAGCTTCTCGCCGTCAATCGCGTCGTGCGCACGATCATGCACGTCGCGCACCCGAGCGTCGTTGATGGAACCACGAACCTAGAGAATTGGTTCTCCGGTGATGATCCCGGATCCGAAGCTATCCGGTCGGTCGGCCTGCAACGCCGGGCATACTGGCACCACGGCCTCGGAAGCTACGACCCCGCCTTCGACCTCGCCGGGGCCATGACCAAGAACCTCGATGTGCCATTCGCCGAGGCGATGCTGACCGAATACGGCGCCCATACCGGCGATGTTGTGAGTCCGGAACGCTGGCTGTTGCTTCGCCTCGCGCAGCTCTGGGGCAGTCGTCGACGTCGCGCTGATGCGGGCGCCGTTCGCGGCGCCGGAGCCCGGGCTCTCCAGGAGTACTTCGCCCAGGTGTTCTTCGCCGACGTCGAACCCGTGCCATCGGAGGGACCGGTGTGTGCTTTGGACGTCGATGGGGTGCTCGAAACCGACCATCTCGGTTTTCCGTCGCTCACGGCGTCAAGCGCCTTCGCACTTCGGGCGCTTCACAAGCACGGCAACCGCCCGGTGCTCGTCACCGGGCGCAGTCTCGACGACGTACGCGAACGATGCCGAAACTACAAGCTGGTGGGGGGCGTCGCCGAATACGGCTCGGTGGTCTACCTGGCATCGGGCGACACGGTCTTGGACCTTGTTCCGACAGAGGCGAGAGCGCAGCTTACGCAGCTGCGCGCAGCCCTCGCATCGATGCCCGACATCGTGGTCGACGAGGCCTACCGGTTCGGGGTTCGCGCCTGGACGGAGACTGCGGGAGTGTCGGCGGGCCTCTCGAACGGAGTCGTCGATGCGGTGACCGCCGATCTAGACCATGTCCGGGTGGTGCTCGGCGAGGGTCAGACGGACTTCGTGGCGACAACCGTGGACAAGGGAAGCGGGCTCCGGCGGTTGATGCAGGAGTTGACGACAAGCGCCCCGCCAGGCTCGGTCTCGACTCCCGCCCTGGCGATCGGAGACACCGTGTCGGACGCTTCGATGCTTGCCCTTGCTCGGCAAGGAGCGGTACCTGGCCATGCCCCTGCAGTCCTCGACGGCCCGACCGTCTGGCGCTCACCGGCCCCGTATCAGCAGGGGACGGCTCAGGCCGTCGATCGATTTGTGGGCCACCTCGAAGGCACCGCGATTCGCACGGTCAGGGCGTTCACCGGGAGGGGCGTCGTCCACGTTGGCTGTGAGGTGTGCCAACTTCGCGGGTGCAAGCCCGACCGGTCTCGAGAAGCGCTTCTGGCACTTCTGTCGGTCAACGAAGGTGGACTCTCGGGAATGCCCCTGCGGAGCATCCGTGGGCTCGTGCTCAGCAGGTCGCTGCGTTAGCCACCGGCGCTGCCGCGCGCCAAATCCCAGCTCACGACCGGCTGCTGGCTCAGGTCCATGTTCCGCCCGACCACGTACTGCCCGACCACGTACTGCCCGACCACGACGAACCCGACCACGTACTCCCTGACCACGTACTGCCTGACCACGTACTGCCTGACCACGTACTGCCCGACCAGGTACTACCCGACCACGTACTGCCCGACCACGTACTGCCCGACCAGGTCGAACCGTTCCAGGTACTCCCCGACCAGGTCGAACCGTTCCAGGTGCCGCCCGACCACAGCGAATTCGCTGTACCGGCGATCCATGGTTTGGCGAAGATGTCTCGTTCTCCAGTCAGGACAACGCCGTCGCGCGTGAGGTGATCTGAACCGCGGCTCGCTTCAAGGGTCCCCATGCCGGTGCTCGGAAGGAAGGTCTGCGTGTGCGCTCCCGGGATCTTCACGGCGAGGGCGGTGAGGTTGATCGCGCCGGCGCCCTGGGCCTGCGAGTCTGCTCCGGGGACCTTCTTCGCGTTGTCGGCAATGAAGCGCTTGACCTGGTCTGGGGTAAGCGACGGGTGCTTTTGGAGCACAAGCGCCACAGCACCGGAAGTAATTGCCGCAGCCTGAGAGGTACCGCTGCCGCGAAAGTACCGGGTGCCGAGTCGGCCTTCGGGGTGCCCGGCGTCGATGTAGCCGTTGGGGACGCGAAGGCCTTGGAGGTGCGAGCCGACCGCTGCAAAATCGGGGTTCTTGCATCTGCTGCCACATCCCGATGAGCTGGCGGAATAGCTGCCGATAGTGTCGTCGCTGGGGGTTGCCGTACCCATCGAGTCGTAGCCCGCCACGCCGATGACGAACGGGTTGTAGGCCGGACTGGCCAGTCCGGGCGCTCCCCTACCGCGCTGATATCCGCTGTTTCCAGCGGCCACAACGACCACGATTCCGGCTTTCCATGCCCGTTCAACAGCGAACGACAGCGGGTCGAGTCCGTAGGCCTGGAGTGAGTTCGTCCCGTACGAGAGGTTGAGGACGCGGATGTTCATGCCATTGTCGTTTTTGTGCTGGACGACCCAGTTGACCGCCGCGATGACCTGCGAGACGTCGACGCCTCCATCAGCGGTGCCGACCTTGAGCGAAACGATGCGGGCGTCGGGCGCCATGCCCCGGTAGGCGGACGCAGGGGCGCTGGCGTACGGCGCAGTCAGCGCAGCATCCTGGCCAGCGATGAGACCGGCCATGAAGGTGCCGTGACCGCTTGTGTCGAGGCGGGCGAGATTCGGGGCCTGGGACTCCAGGGAGAGGTCGGGGCCGTGGATGATCTTGCCGGGAGCATCGAGACCTGAAACCGGCGATACACCGGTGTCAATGACGGCGACGTCGATGCCAGTGCCGGTGTATCCCGCAGTCCACCACGTATTCGCTCCGGTGATCGAAGTGACGGCGGCCATCGAGTTCGGGTCGCTCGCCGGGTCGTATCCAACGGCAGAAAGCGGGGTCACACCGAGCGCCGGAACCAGCCCAGTTCCGGAGAGGAGGGCGAACGCCGCAAGACCGCTGACGGCCGTTCGGCGCAGCAGGGTCGTTCGCCAGGTAACTCGGGATCGCGTGTGGTCGGATACGTCTCGCATTGTGCACTCTCGTTGATGTTGGCCTTCGCTGGCCACACATCCCATTTTCACCACCCTGAGTGGTCGAATCTATGGGCCGAGAGACTCTGCACCGACCCTCACCCCTGAATGGGCTCCGCGGAACGAACACGGCTTCGTTCACCACGAATGCTGCCTGCCCAAACCTCGCCCTTCGCTGGTGGTCGCGCGACTGTTGCCGGCCCCATGTCGTCTGGCGACAACCACACGCGTTCGCTCGGGGGAGAGTGGCACCATGACACGGCCGTCGATATATTTCGGCGAACGTTCGACGTCGTGCCGGCACCTCGCCGCTCCACCGTCGAAGAGGCTGGAAACAACCATGACCGAGAGTTCGCTCGCCCAGGAGTTCCGCGGAATCGTTGGCCGCTACGACCAAGATTCGGTGCCGCATTGGCCGGCGGCCCCGACTCCGCCCGAAAACTCTCCGAATGTCGTCGTCATCTTGTTCGACGACGTCGGCTTCTCTGACTTTGGCTGCTACGGCTCCGAGGTGGCCACCCCAAACATCGACCGGTTGGCCGACAGCGGACTGAAGTATTCGAACTTCCACACCACATCACTGTGTTCGCCGACACGAGCGTGCCTTCTGACGGGCCGAAACCATCATTCGGTCGGTATGGGAGGCCTTGCCAATTGGGACCTCGGGTACCCGGGCCATCGTGGTCGAATTGCGGAAAGCGCAGCGACACTCGGCGAGATGCTTCACCCCCATGGCTACAACACGTTCGCTGTGGGGAAGTGGCACCTCGCCCCGGTCAGTGAGATCTCGATGGCTGGACCGTTCGACCAGTGGCCCACCCAGCGCGGCTTCGACCGCTACTACGGCTTCCTCGAAGGCGAAACCAACCAGTGGAAGCCCGAACTCACCGAAGACAACCATCACATCGAGGTTCCGGAGCGCGACGGCTACCATCTGACCGAGGACCTTGTCGATCAGTCCATTCGGTTCATCACGGACCAGCAGAGTGCAGCACACGGCAAGGCGTTCATGCTGTACCTCGCTTTCGGGGCGTGTCATGCGCCGCATCATGTGCACCGCGAGTTCATCGACAAGTACGTGCCGGTGTTCGAAAAGGGTTGGGACCAGACGCGCATGGAGCGCCTCGCACGACAGATCGAGATGGGTCTCGTTCCGGCCGGTACGCAGTTGCCGCCCCGCAACACCGGCGTGAAGCCATGGGACGACCTCGGCCCCGAAGCCAAGGCGTTTGCGGTTCGTCTCCAGGCCGCCTACGCGGGAATGCTCGAACACACCGACCGTGAAATCGGCCGGCTCGTCGGGTTCCTCGAACACAGAGGCCTGTTCGAGAACACGATCATCATGGTGCTCGCTGACAACGGGGCGAGCCAGGAAGGTTCGCCGTTCGGCACGATCAATGCATCGAGATACTTCAACCAGACCCGCGACACTCTCGAGAACAACCTGGCGTTCATCGATCAGATCGGCGAAGAGCATCTCAACAACAATTACCCGTGGGGCTGGGCAATGGCAGGCAACACACCGTTCAAGCGCTACAAGCAGAACACCCATGGAGGCGGCGTACGTGACCCGCTCGTGATCCACTGGCCGGGCGGCATCGAACCCGCGGCTCGAGGTTCTCTGCGCAGCCAGTTCCATCACGTTAGCGACTTGGCTCCGACCATCCTCGAAGCGATCGGTCTCACCGCTCCTGATGTCGTGAAAGGCGTGCAGCAGCAGCCGATCGAAGGAACGAGCCTGCGTTACACCTTCGATGCGTCCGGCGCAGCAACACCAACTCGTAAGCACACACAGTATTTCGAAATGCTCGGCCATCGCGGCATCTGGAATGACGGCTGGAAGGCTGTGGCCTTCCACGCGCCAGGTACGAGCTTTGACGACGACCGATGGGAGCTGTATCACCTCGACGAAGACCCCAACGAGATGATCGACCTTGCGGCCGAACAGCCCGAGCGGCTGCGCGAACTCATCGAACGCTGGTGGGTCGAAGCCGGCAGCCATCATGTTCTGCCGCTCGACGGTCGTCCGAGTCGTTTCGCCGGTGCCCACAACATTCATACGCACGGCCGAACCCGCTTCGAGCTGTGGCCGGGATCAGCTCACATCCCGACCGACGCGGCTCCGGACCTGGTCGGTCGCTCCTACAGCATCACGGCCACCGTCACAATCCCCGCAACCGGGAACCCCGTGCAGGGCGTGTTGCTCGCTGTTGGCGACGCAAACTCCGGCGTGTCGTTCTACACCGAGGCCGGACATCTCGTGCACGACTACAACTGTCTCGGCAACCACTACGTGGTCCGGTCACCGTCGCCGTTGCCGACCGGTAATCATACGCTCACATATCACTTCGAGTTCCAATCCCGCGGCGGTCCCGGAGTGGGGACACTGCTCATCGACGGGTTGGCCGTCGCCACCATCGACTACCCCGAAACGCTTCGAGGGCGGACATCGTTCGAAGGCCTTGATGTCGGCTGTGACCGGCTGGTCGCGGTTGGTGACTACAAGGCACCGTTCCCATTCACTGGGGTTTTGGACAAGGTCGTCGTCGAGTTGGCACCGGATGCCGACGACGACGCCGACGCTCGGCTCGGCGCACAGATGGCCAACCAGTAAGTAGCGATGAGCACGACCGAACAGACCGATGGCAAGACCGGCTCCAACGCGGCACGGACGGGTCGTCCGTAGTCGAAAAACATCGTCGTGGGTTTGTCGACGCCATGGTTGGGGTAGGCAAAGGCCATGTCAGTCACACGGCCCGTCTCGGGGCGATCGTCTGTGGTCCAACACCTCTTTGCGGATGGTTCCATCGCGTGCCCTCCCCCACAACGAGTTGGCGTCGTCGCGCCACACCCCGATGACGAAACCCTTGCCGCCGGCGGGTTGATCTCTGACCTGGTCCGGGCCGGGTGCCACGTATCAATCGTCGTGGTGACCGACGGCGCAGCCTCGCACTCCGACGTGGAGGATTTGCGCGCAATTCGCGAAGCCGAGTGCCGCCGGGCAGCGACCCTGTTGGGTATTGCAGAACCCCCGATATTCCTCGGTTTCCCCGACGGCCGGGCCGAAGCGCACATCGAGGCGATCACGTCTGTGTTGCGGCAAGTTCTTCGCTCCGTAGACGTGATCATCAGTCCACGACTCGATGATGGGCACGACGATCACCACGCTGTGGCGAGAGCCCTCGAAGTGGCCTTCGACGTGTCAGGCCCGTTGCAGATGCGCTACGCAATCTGGGGTTGGGAGCAACTCAACGAGGACCAACTCAACGTCGATGCTGGGGTGATCTATCGTCCCAGTGCTGCTGCGTTGGATGCGAAGAAGGCAGCCCTGACGCAATACGTTTCTCAGACTACAGACGCATACGGGCACGTGATTGTCGACGAAGCCATGTTGCATCGGCACACCTCTGCAACCGAGGTCTTCTGGCCATGACTGATCTCCGGGCACACTTCGATTCTCTCTTCGCCGCCGACGACGATCCGTGGAACTACCGTTCCAGTTGGCCCGAACGGCGCAGACTCGACCTGTTCATGGCCATGCTCCCGCGCGAGACATACGACTCGGTCTTCGAACCGGCGTGCGCCAACGGAAGCCTCACGGCACGACTGGCCATTCGCTCCAGAGGACTCGTTGCGTGGGACGGTTCAGCGAATGCGCTGGCCCACGCACAACAACATCTGGCTGCTTCTCCGCACGTTGAGTTTGGCCACTATCTCGTCCCCGATCACTGGCCGGAGGCGACGTTTGATCTTGTCGTCCTTTCCGACTTCTTGTATTACCTGCCCGAGGAGAACATCATCAACGTGGCCACGCTCGCCGCTCAGGCGTTAGGTCCCCACGGTTCGATTGTCGCCTGTCACTGGAGAGGATCGGCCCACGACTTTCGAGTGGCGGGCGGAGACTCCGTGCACGCGTTACTGCGCGACGTGCTCGGGGCGCCGAGCGCCTCCGCTCTTGACACCCGACACGTCATAGAAGTGTGGACGCCATGAAGCCAATCACCGACACTCGTGCCGCGCGGCGTCGCGGCCCGTCACGACGCCATTTCGACGTCATCGTTGTCATACCTGCGCGCAATGAGGAGGAGCGAATCGAAGCATGCCTGCGTTCGGTCCTGACCGCCTGCGAAAAGGCAAAGAGAAAGGCGCGTCGCGTCGGCGTCGTTGTGGTGGCCGATGGCTGCACCGATTCAACGACCGAGATCGCTCGATCGGTTTTGTCCTCGCGCCCGTTTTCGTCGGTGGTCGAGTGCGACATTGGCAACGTTGCCCTCGTTCGCGCCCTGGGAGTCAGCGTCGGAAGGACCATTCCCGGCACCATCGGACCCGAACGCACATGGCTCGCGAACACCGACGCCGACACAACCGTTCCGCCCGATTGGCTTCTGCAACACCTCGATGCGGCGCGACGAAAGCTTCAAGCCATCGCCGGGGTGGTCGACGTCCAATCCTTTGATGGACTGCCCGCCATCGCCCAGCAGCATTTCATTCAGACGTACACCGCGCTCCTTCCCAACCAGGGCGATCATTCCCATGTTCATGCCGCCAACCTCGGCGTTCGACTCGATGCCTATGACGACGTCGGCGGGTGGGGTTGCCTCCCTCGATCCGAGGATCGCGACCTTTGGACGCGTCTTCAACAACGCGGCGCACGTATCGAATCGCCGACCTATCTGCGAGTCGTCACCAGTGGTCGAGCGATAGGACGCGTGCCCGGCGGCTTCGCTGAATGCCTGCGTCAACAGGTCCTTGCCTGGGAACTCCGCGATCCGAGCAACGAGGCGAGGAGTCCAACGTGAGCGACCGAGAGCAACACCGTGGCCAACAAATGCAGACCGATCTCTCCCCTGCCGTGGAGACGTTCGTGCGCCAGGCTCGGGCTGGTCTGTCACTGCCGATTCCCGGACACGGACGGACGTCGCAACGCTTCTCCGCGCTCCGCGCCCAAGCTGGCGCCGATGCCAGCGTCGGGCGACTCTTCGAGGCTCACACCGACGCAATAGCAATCCTGTTCGAAGCCTGCGTTCGTCCTCCCTCCGACGCTGCACTTGCAGTGTGGGCGTCTGGGCCCACTTCGTCGGCTCGCCTTGAGCCGAAATGCGACAGGTTTGTGCTGAACGGCAAACGGGCTTTCTGCGGAGGAGCAACGATCGTCGACGCTGCCCTATTGACAGTCGAATCGCCCGATGGCGAGCGCCTGGTCCTGGTCGACTTGAAACAGGCGGGTGTTGCCATCGATCCTGGCATCTGGAAATCCGAATCATTTCGTGACGCTGGCATATCCACGGTTCATTTCGACAACGTTCACGTCGATGCCGCGTCTCTCATTGGACCTCCGGGTTGGTACGGCGGCCGTCTCGGCTTCTGGTTCGGCGCAGTCGGCGTCGCCGCGCTGTGGGCTGGAATGGCTGATTCGATTCTTGCGTCTCTTCCCGCCCTTCGACGGCGGTGCGACGACATCGCTCTCGTCGCGACCGGTTCGATCGAGGCCTCGATGTGGGCGGTCTCGGCCTTGCTCGATCAGGCGGCTTCGCAGATGGACGCGACTTCTGCGCTCGATGATCGCGTTCAGCGGGCCAAGTCCATTGCGTTGTGCGGCCGACACACCGTGCGAACACACGTCGAGTCGGCGATCGCCGCATTCGATCAGGAGGTGGGGCCCGCAGCATTGGCCTTCGACCCAGATCTCGCTCGGAAGCGAACAGAACTGTCGATGGCGCTTGCGCAGACACATGGGGCTCGAGACCTCATCGTCCTTGCCCAGGATGAGCATGCGCCACGTGCGCGATCCGTTTGACCCTGCCTGGCGGGCTTCTTCGCGGGCCGATTGTGTGCGCCACACCCGAGTTTGGTTTGCACGGTGCCGTTTCGGGATACAAGGAACCTATGAGCACAATCGAAGTCGGCACATCGTTCTCGCTCCGTGCCGCCGCTCCAACGGCGACGTTCCTCCGAGTTCGTCCGAGTGTCGCCGTTAACAAGAGCCGCCTCCTCATCCACGATCAGTTCGGGCAGGCACATCGCACCATCACCGAGCCTGACTGGACGGGCAACGACTCATTCCAGGGCCAACACGTCGACAGAATTCTCCTTCCGCAAGGGTCGACGACTGTTGAGTATTCGGCAACGGTCGAGGTGAGCGACTCGCCCGATCCCATGCCAGCCGACCTTCGGGCACCAAACGCTTCCGAACTCCGACCCGAGCATTGGTGGTGGCTCCAGCCGTCTCGCTACTGCCGGCCCGACGAACTCGGGCCGGAGGCCTGGGACCGATTCGGCGGACGCATCACGGCTGACAGTCCTGCCACCGGACAAACGGTTCGTGAAATCTGTTCTTATGTCAACGCGGAAATGACGTTCGCATATGGTTCCACGACCCCTTTCACGAGTGCATCGCAGGCATGGGCGCAACGAATTGGGGTGTGCAGGGACTTCAACCACATTGCGGCCAGCTTTTGTCGTGCACTGAACGTTCCAACGAGATACGTATTCGGCTACATACCCGACGTGGGAGTCCCTCCGAATCCGCAACCTATGGACTTCTGCGCCTGGATCGAGGTCTGCCTCGACGATGCATGGTGGACCTTTGACGCTCGTGTCAACGAGCCGCGTATCGGCCGCATCGTGGTCGCTCGGGGACGTGACGCAGCAGACGTTCCGATGATAAGCACGCTTGGGGCTACGAGCCTCAGCGACTTCGTCGTATGGGCTTGTGCGGCGCAGACGCCGCTCGAAATCGACTGGTCCCAGGATCTCTCCGGCGCACCGGAACTCGCGTTCCTTGCCGCGAGGTCTGCGATGTTTAGCCAAGAGGCAGCGGGGTAATACAAGTATGCCTCGGAGATAGCCTCCTGGCCCAAACGAAGGAGATCCCCCATGGGACTTACTGTGAGCATTCTGCTGATCGCCGCCGGCGCCATCTTGAAATGGGCGGTCACGGCCTCGACATCGGGAGTCAACCTGCAAACCGTCGGCATGATTCTTCTCATTGTAGGAATCATCGGAGCGGCCCTCAGCCTTGCCTTTTGGTCGAGTTGGGGTGGATTTTCACGCGACGTCCGCGTCCGCGACGATCGCCCCCTCTAATCATCAACCATCGAGTAATCATCAACCATCGAGGGATCAAACCGCGACGAAGGTCCGCAGTCAACTTCCCCCCGACGCGGCGATCGTCCCGGGCTTTCGAGCATCCGGGACGATCGATTCCTTCCGAAGAAGGCGTCGTGTCATTTCAGTATCCAACCTGCGCAGCGACGAAACACCGAAACACATGTTTTGTTTGGCCGGACTCTGGGCATCAGGAACCTATGAACACTGAACCTATGAACACTGAATTTCTTGAGCCGACTCCCGCGGCGATAGCCTCCATGCCTAACCCGGAGCCGACCCCGATGCCCACACCCCCGACACCGGGCGATCCCATGCCACCGGTCCCGGCGCCTCCCTCACCGCTACCGCCGCTCCCGCCTGACGTCCCGATTGTCGCCTAACCGCCTGGCTCCTCGCAGCGCTCCTACTCCTCGTGCTCGTCCGCCGTGAACGTCATCGCCAAAATGCAGATGTCGTCTTGGTGTTCGTCGTCAACATTCAGCTTTTTCACGAGGGTATCGAGGTCGATCACCGGATCATCGCCTAACACCGAGACAAGGTCGGCGATTCCTTGGTCGAGCGATCGCGTTCTTGCCTCCACCAGACCGTCGGTGTACAGAAGAACAGTAGAACCGGGTTCCATATGGATTCGCCCCTCGGCCCTCGGAGTCTCTTGGTTGATCCCCAGCAGCGGGGAGCGAGCGTCCCAGAGGACAACCGGGCCTAGTGACTCGCTAATAAGAATGGGCGGTGGGTGGCCAGCGCACGCGTAGACCAGTTCGTTTGTCTGAAGATCGAACTCCGCGTAGGCAACGGTTGAAAAGGCCGAACCGGGAATTGATGTCGCAAAGACCTCAAGGCGGTTCAGCGTTTCCGCCGGACCGTGTCCTTCGAGCGCAAACGCTCGAAGCGCCGTTCGGAGTTGGCCCATAACGGTCGCCGCTGGAATCCCTCGGCCCACAACGTCTCCCACGGCGATCGCAATGCGGTCGTGGCCGATGAAAAAGGAGTCAAAGTAGTCACCACCGATTTCGACGAGCTCGCCGCCGGCGTGGTACACGGCGCGAAGTTGCAGGCGTTCGTGGGTGGGCAGAGGGCGACCGAGGAGTTCGCGTTGGAACGACCCGGCGACCGACCGTTCGTGGTCGTACAGTCGGGCGTTGTCAAGTGACACTGCCGCCCGGTTCGCAATATCGGTGAGGTATGCAACGTCGTCGTGCTCGTAGTGCCGGTCCGAGTCCGACATGGCGAGCAATAGCGTCGCAACGAGGTTTCCGCGCGCAAGCATTGGAAGCCCGACGTACGAACGAGGGGCAATTTCACCAAGAAGTTCCCGCTCGTGCGGTCCGAGGTCGTAACGGTCGTATACGTCAGGTGTTACGTGGACGAGTACTTGCGGCTCGTGCGTAGCGCGAGCAGTGGCGAGTGAGTACGGCTGATTCGAGGACACCTGGACACTGGTGCGTAGCTCACGAAGTTTGGCGACCTTCGACGGGTCTCGGTGGGCTACCGAGACAACGACCGGATCATTCGTTGCGCACTCGACCGTCGCTAAATCCGCCAACTCCGGAACTAACAAATCGACCAACCTCTGGCACCGCGCCGTGAATGACATCGTATCGTCGAGGACCCGACTCATCTGCGCGATGAAGCTTGCCTGCTGCGCCCGACGGGCGGTGTCGTCGTGCAGCTTCGCGACCTGGAGACCCTGGGCCGTAAGCTCCGCGAACAGCACAAGAAACGATTGCTCGTCGGAGTCGAATTGGACTCGGGTGCTCGAGGCGACACACAGTACCCCGTCCGTCCTTCTACCCGTCGTGAGGGGAAGCAGCGCGTATCGGGTCGTGCGCCGCCCGTCGATGTGTCGAGTGGGCTCACGGTCGGCCGCCTGGTCGACCCGTTCGACGAAGGCAGCAGTCCCGCTGGCAAGCACCTCACTCGCTTCGGGGAAGGCTGCGAACGCAAGTTCGGATCTGGCCAGTTCGTCGGGATTCGCGAAGCCGAACGATTGGCGGACGCGGAGCGTCTCACCAGCGACGATAGCGACGAACCCGTGGTCGCCTTTTACGCCATCGAGAATCTCGACCAGCGCGGCCGTAACGATTTCGTCGACGGTTACCGCAACCGCCAACGCCGAAGCGAGTCGTTGGAGGCGCTCAAGGCGGGCACGGGCACGTCGGGCGTCGTTCTCGAAGTGCTCGCTAACGCTTGCGTTGATGAACGCGAACCAAATCTGGGTGGACCCGCGCTCGATGTCAGTGGTTCGCTTTAGCGTGCCGACGGCGAAGATCGGCTCGCCATCGCGAGACGCGAACTTCAGAACAACATCGTTCACTTCGTCGTGCAGGGCAATCAACGGTGCGAGGTGGGACTCGAAGTCGATGCGGCTATCTGCGGTGAGGAGGTCTTGAATTCGCTGCTTGAATACAAGTTCGGACTCGGTTCGGCCGGTCCAGGTCAGAAGCGCACGATTTACCCGCTGGATACATCCTGCTTCATCGGTCAAGACATACGCGACCGGAGCGTCGTCGAATAGCGCGTCAGGCATGTCGTGAACAGAGGGACACGTGGTCTAGCAACTCATGTCCGCTGCGAAACATTGAACTCTCGGCTGAGCCCGCTGAGTTCGAACAATCGAGAAACCACCGACGATGGATTCGTGATGGTCAGGCGCTTCTGGGACCGTTCGGCTGATTGATGAGCTTCAATGAGTGCCCGGAGTCCGCTGGAATCGATGAACACCACATCGTTCATCTCGACCGACACATCACCGAATTCGTTGAGCAGCCCTGTGAGGGCAGTCGAGAGCATCGGCGCCGTCGACCCGTCGATCTCCCCCGAAAGGACCAATCCAGCAGACGACCGGGAAATCCTGAGAGGAGAAGCGGCATCGTTCATCGCCAGATGCTAGCGCCCATCAAAATATTCAGCGGCGTACATGCGCCCCGTCACGGTCGTCAACTCAGGGTCCCGGTGCGTCTCGTTCCCGATTGATCAGCTCTCGAGACCACGCCTATTGCCCGGCCGAAGGCCGTGCGCCCGGAACCGTCGCCGACCCGGAGGTCAATCCCAGTGGAATGGCGGAGATCTGAACCTGTTCGGCGATGAGTGCCGACGCCACAAACGCAAGGGTCGACTCCGCCCCTTGATTTCGGTTCACCCCCTCTGCATTGAGACCGTCGCAGCATCCGCCGCGGTCGTCGGCGACCGCGACGCCGATCTGGTTTCGGCCCGTGAACCAGGTATGTGTCTGCGCAACCCGTCCCCGGAACCATCCATCACCGGTCACCTCCCACGCACGGGCGTGGGCCCGAACGAGCGCGAGGGCCTCCAGAGGCTGTTCATCTCCGGTTCCAGATGTGGTCTGTCCTCGGGCCATGCCGAGATGGCCGGGAAATCGAACGTAGTCGTCTCGGTCGCACGCATCGTCGAGCCAGCGCAGTGCCCGAAGGGCACTGTCAACGGCTCGGTCATCTTCGATAGCCACTCCACCGGCGAGTAGGGCTTCGGGGAGCATTGCGGCGTCGTAGCGAACCGCTTCCTCGAACCAGAACCACGAGCGGTCGCTACTGGCCGCGAGATGACCCATAAGCACGGCGACAAGTTCGGCCATGCGGTCACGGGTCGTGAGCCACGGCGCCGCCGACTGTGCGAGCAGCGTGTATCCAACAGGATGAATAGCACGATAGTGCGGAAGGTCACGAAACATCGAGCGAAGCATCGGCTCGCAAACCGGCGCGTATCGCTCATCATGGACCACCGATGCCAGCCCCTGGGCGGCTCGGCCAACATGATCACCAAAGTACGGTTGGTCCAGCCACGTCCGGTCAAAACCCATGAAGTTGTGCATCACGTCACCGCGGGGGTTGGCCGCGAAATCACCGCGCGGGTCACACGCGTTGGCTACGAACGCCACCGAACGGGCCGCGACTTGATCCCAATAGGCCTCCTTTTCGAAACGGTACGCAACCGGGATGAGGCGGGCAACGTCGTCGACGCAGTACCCACTCGACAGCAGCGGGACGATTCCTGTGGCGTGCTGCACAATGCCGGTGCTGTCGATCAATCGCTGAAGGTGCACGAGTTGCGACGGCGACGATGACACGGGCACAGGCTTCACCCGGGCCTCAGCGAACTGTCGACCGAGGGGCGTAACGGCCGTCAACGGCGTGAGCACCGCTCGACGAGACGGGCGCCGACTCGCCGATGCGAACCGACTTCGATGGACACCGACGATGTGCAGTGCCGGCTCGCTCGTACGAACGGCGAGTAGACCTTGCGCCAGCTCGGCGAATTCCGTGCCTACTGCTGTCCAGTGCATCCCGGCGCCTATTCGAGAGGCCTCCGCTCGCGCTGC
Organism: Acidimicrobiia bacterium; assembly: GCA_031429095.1. Classification (GTDB taxonomy): domain Bacteria; phylum Actinomycetota; class Acidimicrobiia; order Acidimicrobiales; family JANYDT01; genus JANOYY01. Next base: position 33,817 of record JANOYY010000162.1, read on the forward strand.
CGCACGGTGCCCGTCGTCGGCCGCATAGGCCAGAATTGCGTTGGCAAACTCTTGGGGGCGGCGGCTCCCGACCACGGTGCCCGCCCCCGAACCCAGGAGGTCGCAGGCGTAGAGGTACGGGGTCGAAACAACGGGACAGCCTGACGCCACAGCGAACGTGAGTGCTCCCGAGACAATCTGCTCGGAGTTTATGTAGGGCGTCACAAAAACGTCGGTTGCCGCCAAGACATCCGCAATCGTGTCGACGGGGAGGAACGAGTCGATGAACCGGACGTGGTTACCGAGGCCAAGACGTTCGACCTGAGCGACCAGTGAGGATCGATACTGTTCGCCATGTCGGCGATTCTCGCCCGGGTGCGTACGACCGGCAATGACGAGAACGGCTGACGGCACCGTCTCGATGATGTGGCTCATCGCATCAAGCGCCAATTCGAGACCCTTGCCGGGAGACACCAGGCCGAACGTCGAAATGACAAAACGGTCGCCAAGCTCGAGCTGGCGCCGCGCCGCGTCGGCATTCGCTTCGAAAAGCGCACTCGGGGCTCCGTGCGGCACGACTTGAATTTTTGCGTCGTCGACGATGTCTTGACAGACAAGGAGGTCGCGCGCCGTCGGCGTGAACACGGTGACCGCGCCCACCAATTTGCTCGCCGACCGAAGGATTGCCGCTTGCCTTGGACTAAACGCAGGCAGGACAGTGTGCAATGTCAAAACAACCGGAATAGTAAGCGCGCTAATAAAATCGAGAACCAGCTCGCCGTCGTCGCCGCCGAAGATACCGAATTCATGCTGCACCATCATCACATCACAGGTGTCGTTGGCTCGGCGGGCTGCAGCAGCGTATGAGGCGGTATCCGCCTCCACGATTTCGGCGATGACCGAAGCCTCGCGTTCATTGCTCTGAGTTTCGGTGTCCACCATTGCGACGATGGACACGTCGGCCACCTGACCGGACTGGTGCAGCGCGTTTTCTAGATCTGCGGCGAACGTTGCGAGGCCGCACGCCCGAGGGGCGTAGGTAGAACAGATACCGATGCGGACAGATTCGGGCATGAGCTGATCCTTTGTTGTCGTGGGTCATTTGAACTACCCACGTCGCACGCCTCCCCAAACGTTATTCATTCAACGCATTATTCAGTCCACGCAGCTGACGGTCTCGCTACGTGTTCGAACTCGCAACGTGTCGACATGTTGTTCGACGCGAAGCAACCCCGGTCGAAAACCGAGGTTGCTTCGTACTGCCGCCGCGGACGCAGAGAGGGGTCGTGTCAGCTAACGATGCTGACACCTCCAGGTCCGACGATGAGGCCGAGGGCAATGAGCAGCAAACCGCTAGTCATCTGGCCTTTGACGACCGAGACGATTCCGGCGATGACGAGGATCACGGCGGCGATCCAAAGAAGTGTGAGCATCATGTCTCCTTCGACACTGGTGAGGTTGGCGTTTCATCAGGTACCCGTCGCGCCGTCGCTCAAACACGATTACTTCGCTTACTTCGCTCAAACACAATTTCCTCGCTCAGACACGATCACGTCGTGTGAGCCAGCATTGATCGAAGCGCGAATTTGACTCGACGGTCGGCTCGAATCGGGGTTTACCGATTGACGCAACGGGCATAGGGGACGTATATGCATAGGGGACGTATATGTCGACAATGAACGACTCCGAGGTTGCGACATCGGCTCCGCCGTCAGCTCCAGGTGGGTCCATAGCCCCGGCGGGATTTCGATCAGCGCTCGTTGTGGCAGGGGCGTTCCTCACCGCGCTCGGCGTCTCGGCTCTCGTCCAACAGTCGACGCGCGTTCTCGGCTGGGCGGTGGCTGCGGCAGTTGTCGCCATGTTGATCGGTGGGCTCATCACGTTCCTCGAACGACTCGTCGGTCATCGTTTCGCCGTTGCAATCACCACCGTAGGACTGCTCGCAATCGCGGGTGTCGTGGCGTTTCGAACCGTCACCGAAATCCGCCGCGAAATCCGAAACCTCGAAATTGCCGTTCCCCGGGCCGTCGACCGGCTCGAACGTTCTGATGGGCTGGGACGAGCGCTGCGCGAGTTCGGGCTCAAGTCGAAAGTCGATCGATTTCTCGATGAGCTCCCGAATCGCCTCGGGGGAACGCCCGCCGAGATGGCACGCACGGCTGGCTCTCGAGGCGCTGCCCTGGTCGCGGGGCTGGTCCTCGCCTGCTTCATCTGCGCAGGAGGTCGGCGATCGTTCGAAGGGGTGATGTGCTGGGTACCGGAGCGGAAGGGACGGATGCTGAATCGACATGCGATCACCCAAATGGTTGAACGTGCCTATCGCCGAACCAGCGATCTGCTGCTCTTCTCCGTCGCGAAAGCAGCGCTCATCGGGGTGTCGGTCGGTGTGCTCTTCGGAATCGCCGGGGTCCCCGGACCCACCGTGCTCGGACTCATGTTTGCCCTCGCTTCATTGGTGCCCGGGGTCGGAGTGGTGCTCGCCGCCATCGTGTCGTACAGCGTCGTAATCGGGCTCACAAATGGCGTCGACCGGATCGTATCGCTCGTCGCGCTCAGTGGCGCCATCGTCGTGGACCGCCTGCTTGAGCGCCGCGCCCATCGCCGGGGCATGCTTGATGTGGGGCCGGCCGCCGGCTTCGCTGGCTTTTTCGGCGGCTTCGAGTTCGGTGGGATCGGCACCGCGTTATGCCTCCTGGCCATCACGGCGTTTCTCGGTGCGATGTGGTCCGAGTACTGCCGACTTCGTGCGTATTGGCGACCCGTTGACGAGTCCGAACTGTCAGCGCAGGCTGAAGCGGAGCTACCCCACGTCGGTGGGTTCGGTGCCGGATCTCTCGGACGGCTTTATTTCGTCACATTCGTTGCTGTGGGTGCTGCCCTCGCTGCGCTTGGCATCGCCCGCTCGATGCATCAAACCGGGGTGCTCGTGCTCATCGCTGTCGTCATTGCGTTGGCTCTGGAGCGTCTCACCGGTCCTCTTGCCGATCGCGTCGGCGGACGACGCCGGGTCGCCATGACGATCGTGTGCAGCGCCATCGTCGCCTTTTTTGTGCTCATTGCGGTGTTTCTCGTGCCGGCAGTGAGCACGAAAGCAGCATCCTTTGGCACAGAGTTGCCACAGATGGCCGAGCGGCTCCACGAGGTACCAGTCTTTGGAAAGGTCCTCCGCGAAGCAAACGCGCCCCAGAAGGTCGAGCAGTGGCTGGATCAACTCCCGAGCGTTTTGGGCCGTCAGAGTTCTCGGATCACCGACGCGCTCGGCGGAGCCGTTGACCTCGCTCTCTCGGTGGGGAGTGTGGTCATCCTCGCACTCGCGTTCGTTATCGACGGTCCTCGCCTGACCGGTTCACTGCGTTCAGTGCTTCCGCCCAAACGACGCCGAACCTATGACCAAACCACCCGCCTTGTAATCGACGTGGTCGGGCGATACTTCGCCGGTTCACTGTTCATTGCGATGATGGCCGGAATCGTGTCGCTGTCGGTCGGGCTCGCTCTCGGCGTAGTGCTCGCACCGCTTGCGGCCATCTGGATTGCGACGACCAACCTCATCCCGCAGGTAGGCGGGTTCCTGGGTGGGGTGGTGTTCGTTGCCCTCGGTTTCGCAACGAACACGACCGTGGGACTTGTCTGCCTTGCGTACTTCCTTACGTACCAGCAAATCGAGAATCAGGTCGTGCAGCCGGCAGTCATCGGGCGGGCCGTGTCGATGTCGCCGGCGGCAACAATGGTCATTGCCCTCGTCGGCGGATCCGCACTCGGCATCCCCGGCGCGATGATTGCCGTTCCCATTGTGGGAGCGGTCAAGCTCGTCGCTCGTCACCTGGCTGGAGAGTCCGTGCGCTCAGCGGAACACAACGACCGATACACATTCGAGATGGCCCTGCAACGGGTACGTCGAACACTCGGTCGCCGTATCGGGCGGGTGTGAGTTCGGCGGACAACCGGGAAAGCCTTCGCTCCCCGATTCGTCGTTTCGTTTCTCCACTTCGCGGGTATGTCGCCATCATGCCTGAAACCAATGACATCTCCGATAGCCCAATCACATTCGACGTCGAGAGCAGCAAGAAGGCACGGCTGGACTCGTCCGCGTTCCGCGGCCGAGTCCCCGTCGTGTTCGCCTTCGTAGGCGAACACGGACCGAGTGCCGATGTCGCGATCCTCAACCTCGATCGCTCTCTCGTTCACTTCGGCGAGCAGCGGATCCAGCTACTCGTCGTTGTGGACGGGCAGCCGTCGGACGTGGCACAACGCCTTGGCGTGACCGTGCCGCTGATCAGCGATGACGGCCTGGCCGAGGAACTCAATGCCCAAGTCGATGATCAGCGACTTCTCCGGTCGGTCGTCGTCGGCAATGACGGACGAGTTCTCGAACTTGTGCGCCACGAACCATCCGATGATCAGGCGTCGGCGATCCTCTTTGCGGTCGAACGTCTTCGTGCCGAATTTCCTGATCGCTTCGGGGTCCTGCCGAACGTCGACGAAAACGACATCGTCGAACGCCACGATTCCCCAGCGCGTGAACCCGGTGACGCAGACATGTAGGGAAGCGGCATCGATCGCACCCTACGCACGCTCGCCGAGAACGAAGCGAGCGACGCTCTACTCCCTGAGGTCGACCCGGAATTTGCTTCCAAGGAAGCGATGGCGGAGGTTCGAGAGCACTACACCCACATGACCGACGAAGGAGCGTCTGTCAAGGGCGGAGGGTGACATCGACGGCGTTCGACCGTCGTAAAACCACCTCTTTGGGTGCACCACAAATTTGAGTGCACCACAACCCCGGCGCCAGCGGAATCGTAATCATACGTGTACGTATCACATAATAGTACGTGCGAGCGCGGTCGCATCTCCCGGGACGCAACCGCGCTCGCACTGTTGGCCAACTTCACACTCGAAGGTGGAAAATCAACCAGCTTTTACCGTGTGGGCTGCACGCAACGCCGTCACTTCACTACACGCCTTCACGACGTCGCCCATCTGGCGAACCAGAACGCCGCGTAGTTCTGGCGAAATGTCGGAAGACTCCAACGCATCCTCGTAGACGTTCACTGCATGCTCTTCACCCTGCACGGCGGCGTCCAAGACACCCTCGGCATCAGAACCGGACAAAGCGTCCTTGACCTTCATCCAACCACGGTGCAGTGCGGCAGCCACTGTGCCGTCTTCCTCAATCGAGTCGCCGTAGTCCTTTGCCAACTCCTGCAACTCATCGTAAAATGAATTCCGCTGTCGGCTTAGGCGAAGAAACGTGGCCGAAACGGTCGGAGCGTCCTGCTCCAACAGGCGGGCTGCCTTCTCAAATCCCTCCTTCCCGTCCTCGAGAGTCTTCATCACATCGCTGGTGACCTTTTTATCAGTGGACATACCTACTCCTTTGTACTCGACCGATCCGGTCGTTCGTTGGGACGCTTTCCATACCCCGGTTCGTGCTGGGCAAACCCCAACCCCACCACGAGCAGAAAAAAAATGTGCGACTCAGCGGTTTCGACCGTCGGTGCGAAGCTGACCCGACGACGACTCCAGGTGTGCGCGAACGAACCAGTGGTACTGCTCGAGTATCCCTGACTGCCCGATCAGAAGGTCTTCCGTGATTGGATCAACGTCGGAAACCGACTCGATCGCCTTTCGGTGGTCGTCAATTACCCCGACGTAGACAGAGTCAAGGGCAGCAAGGTGCTCGGGGACCATGGCACGCTGGAGCGAGTAGTCATCCCAAGATCGCGCAGCGACGAGACTCCCGGGCAATCCATTCGGTGAAGATCCCAGCGTAGCGATCCGCTCTGCGGTGGCGTCGATCATTGCGGCGACACCGTCAACCTGAGGGTCGAGCATCATATGTACACCGATGAATGTCGGACCCACCACGTTCCAGTGGATGTGTTTGAGCGTGAGTCCGAGATCAATGAGACAACCCAAACGTTCCTGCAGAACGCCTGCGACGTGGACGCCTTCGGCTTGAATCATCCCCGGGACGGTGAAGTTCCCCGCCGATTTCGCAGCAATGGTCTCTGGTTTCGTGGCGGTTGCAGTCTTCGCCGTCTTCGTCGCCGCCGCTGTCCTCGTCGCCGGTGCTGTCTGGGTCGCTGGTGCGGACTTGGTCCCCGGTGGGGTCGGGCTGATTTTCTTCTTTACTGCCATTTCGTTACTCCTCAGACGGGCCGGGAATCCGGCGGCTCTCCGCACGGGAAGTCCGGCGGTTCTGCGAATTTGTACCCGCGAGGTCATGGGCCAAACATCCGCCCATGTCGTTGCTATTGATGTTGGCGGTGCTTCGCCATTGATGCTGGCGGTGCTTCGCATTGTGGAGCTGGTGCTTCGCAGCTGTATTCGCGCTGTATTCGCGCTGTATTCGCACAAAAGGCGAGTGTGCAACGTTTGATCGCTTCGGTGCGGGGTACGTCGCATGCATGTCCTTTTCCTTTCCTCGCCCTCGGTCATCGTTTCGTTCGTCGCTGATTGCCGACGCGGTCGCATTGTGGCTCTGGCGACATCGCAGTGAAGCGAGCGCTGTGGCCCGGTCCCTTCCGACCGTGGTTCGGCGCGCCCGGAACGGCGAAGCAAAAGCGGCGTTCGTTGACCTTCGTCCGCTCGCCGCGCAGGGCCGCTCCATTGACCGTTCACGCCAGCGGATCAAAGGTGAACGGGTCGGCCTTGCTGAACGTGTTGCCCGTCTACGACGATCAAACTCCGATCAAACAGCAAACTCCGATCAAACAAAGCGTGATGATCTTCTGACGACCGATCATCCGCCCGGTACCGGTGATTCGCTATGAAGGGCTTGTCCTCGGCTTGCGTCGTCCCGGCATCAACTGGTACGGGCCACAACGGCAACGGCAAGGACATGACCGCCATGAGAGTCGACCAGGCAATGATCTCCCTTACGATCCCGGCCGACCCCGTGTATGTCAGGCTCGTTCGGCTCGTGGTCGCTTCCACTGCAGCCGACCTCGGCTTCAGCTATGACCGTGTAGAAGATGTCCGGCTCGTCGCCTCCGAAACGTCAAACCTGGCGATTGGGCTCTGTCGGCGCGGCGGGATCGTCCGATTCGGAATCGATTGTGTGCACGGGGCAATTGCGGTCGCCGTCGAATGCCCGACTGACCATATCGAGGTCGACTTTGATCCGTTGGCTAGACAGATCGTTGCAGCGTTGACCGACGTGTGCGCGGCGTCGATCCACGACGACAAACTTCGGGTCGCCTTCCGATGTCCCCCAGCTGTCGCGTGAACGACCGACCCGCGGACCGCATACCCGCCTCGTCCAGCCCTGAGTTCGCGCCCAAACGCGACGAAGAGTCCGAACGAATCAGGCGATACCAGGCCACACGTGATCCAAAGCTTCGTGACGAGATCCTGAGCGATGTGCAAGGAATCGCGGTCGGCCTCGCGCGCCGATTCCGCGATCGAGGCGCAGAACTCGACGACCTCATCCAAGTCGCCCAAATCGGCCTCCTCCAAGCCCTCGAACGATTCGATCCTGAGCGCGGTGTTCCGTTCATCGGCTTTGCCACACCAACGGTTCTCGGCGAACTGCGCAAACACTTCCGCACCGTATGGAGCGTGCACATGCCGCGCTCACTTCAAGAAGCAACCCAACGACTCGGCCCCGCCGTGGCCGAACTGAACCAGGAACTCGGGCGATCGCCAACTCTGGATGAAATCGGCCAGCGGATGGGCGTCAGTCCCGAGCGAGTGATCGAAGCGATGGAGGCCAGCTACGCATTTCGCGCCCGATCCCTTGATGCGCCAGCGCCCGGGCATTCCGGCTCCGAGCTTCACGCCACTATGGCTGCCGACGATGCAGACGCCCCTTTCTCAAGGGTAGAGGCCCGGGAAGCCGTCTCGCGTCTACTCCCCATTCTCTCCGAACGCAGCCGCCGAATCGTCGAACTCCGATTCTTCAACGAGCTCTCCCAAAGCGAGATCGCCGAAACTGTAGGCGTCAGCCAAATGCATGTCTCACGACTACTCCGCGAAGCGCTCGAACAAATGGCGGCGATGATGAGTACTGAACAACCTATCCGCTAGACACATACGTACGCACACGTACAAATACGCTGCGGACTGACCGAAAGAATTGGCACCCGCCACTTCGATGGGCCACTCGCCGCTCACCGGAAGGCTTGTGGTGCGGTCGGAAAACTCCCGTCGAACTAGGGTTTGATCCTTCTCGTAAGTGGGCACGCGAATCTCATGCCGACTCCCGACTCAACTGAACCCGACCCAACTGAACAAGATCCCCTTGAGGCGAATCGTCCACCCGGAGCTCACCCCAAACCGGGCAAACCGAGTGACGGCCGCGATGAGCCGTACGACGAGGAGCCCGAGGCCCCCGAAGGACACAGGAGTCCGGACGCAGCGGGTGAATGAAGCGCTCGATCTGATAAGTTCACGCCGTCGCCCCGCCGTCAACCACCAGAACGTGACCCGTGACGAACGCCGCTAGGTCGCTGCAAAGGAACAGGGCGGCACGAGCGATGTGATCAGGCTGGCCACCGATTCGCAAGGGGTTCGACGCGATGGCCTTGTCGATCTCAAGTCCCCCAGCGCGTAGCGGCTCCATCTGCGCCTGCACACCCGGCGTGTCGATAATGCCCGGGGCGATCGCGTTGACACGAATGCCACGCGGGCCGAGTTCGCTCGCGAACGCCCGCGTCATACCGACCACCGCAGCTTTCGAAACTGTATATGCACTTATGTTCGCCCCACCGCGGATCGCCGCGATCGACGCAAGGTTCACGATGCTGCCACCCCGAGTCATGAGGCGACTCGCGTCACGCGCCGCTGAATACTGTGCCCGCACGTTGATCTCGAGCATCCGATGCACGAACTCGTCGGTGACGTCGCCAATGGGACCCGTGGTCGGAAAGATGCCCGCGTTGTTCACGAGAATGTCAAGCACCTCGTCGGCTGCGGCCACGGCTACGGCGTCGGAGAGCTGGGTTGCGTCGGTGATGTCGCACGATACGTAGTCGGCCGACATGCCGCGGGACACGATCGCGGCTGCGGTGTCTCGACCGGCCGGATCGATGTCTGCGATCGTGACATGCACACCCGCTTCAGCAAGACGACACGCAATCGCGGCGCCGATTCCTTTCGCGGCACCGGTGACAAGGGCACGCTTCCCGGTGAGGTCCATGAGCTGTTTGTTGGAAGGCAGGTCGGTCATGAACGGCCAGACTAGTGAATTCGACTCCGAACATTCGCTCAGCGGATGAAATGCGTTGCGATAGCGACGCGCCCCCGGGTTTATCCGAGTTGTTTCGGGGTAGTGATTGGCCATGTTGATTGAAGGCGTTCGAAAGTTCGACGTAGCGGTACTCGGTGCTGGCTCCGGCGGTGAACTGGCCGCGACGCTTCTCGCCAAAGGATCATCGGTGAGACGACCGATGACCGTCGTCGTCTTCGAGCCCTTCCTAGTCGGCGGAGAATGTCCCTTCCTGGCCTGCATCCCGTCGAAGGCGCTCCTCGCCCACGCCCAAAAGCCACATCCCGCGTGGGCGGCTGCCATCGCCCACCGCAACAAGCTCACCCACGGTCGCAACGACGCGGGCCACGCCAAAGAACTCGAAGATTCGGGGGCCACCCTGGTTCGTGCTCGGGCAACGATCACCGGACCGGGCCGGGTATCGGCGGATGGCGTCGAGTATGCGGTGGATCACATCATCGTGGCAACCGGTGCCGCCCCCAAGAAGTTGCACGACATCGAATGCCCCGACGGCCTGTGGGACTCCTCGGAAGCAATGTCGACGGAAGAACTCCCCCGCTCCCTTCTGATTGTCGGCGGTGGCCCGATCGGCTGTGAACTCTCGGAGGTCTACGCTCGATTCGACACGACAGTCACCGTTGTGGAGGTGGGCCAAAATCTGCTGAAGGACGTCGAACCCGAGATCAGTCGCGCAATGGAGGATCATCTGCGCAGCCTTGGTGTCACGGTCGTGCTGTCAGCCAAATTGACCGCAATCATCGAGGCCGACAACGGGTACATCGTCGAAGTGGAAGGCAACCAGCCCATCGCGTGCGACCGGGTCCTCGTAGCCATCGGAAAGACCCCACGGCTTGATGGTATCGGACTCGAGACTCTCGGCCTCGACTCCAAGCGCGCAGTAGTCGACGACGGGGGAAGACTCGGTGGACTCGATCGCGTTTGGGCTGTTGGTGACGTCACCGCGCTGGCGCCATATACCCACGGAGCGAATTCCCAGGCGTCGGTGGTGGTCGACAACATCGCGGGCGTTTCGCGGTCAATTCATGCCGCAGTGATGCCACGGTGCATTTATACCCATCCCCCCGTCGGCGCCGTAGGACCCACGACGGTCGAGGCGGAGCAAAGTGCCACGCTTGCCGTCGTGCGAGTGTCGTACGGAGACATCGCTCGTCCGACCACCGACGCACTGGGCGACGGATTGCTCACAGTGTTCGCCGACCGCGAAACCGGGAACGTCGTGGGGGCCAGCGGCATCGGTAGCTCAATGGACGAAATCATCAGCCTCATCACCTTGGCCATAGAGACAGAGTGGCCGGTGAGCAGGCTTCGACACGTTGTCCAGCCGTTTCCGACGATCTCGCAGATCGTTGGCCACGCCTTCGAGTTGCTCGCCAGCGAACTCGAATCCTGACGAAGCAACAAATACAACGGTCGCGCGTACTTCGGACCTCACATCCAACGGCGTGCCGACGCCATTGCGGCGGGCGAACCGGTACCCGACGATCTGTTGACCCGCCTGCTCACCGTCGAACGCGACGGCCAGAAGCTCACCAAACAACAGGTTATCGGCTTCTGCCAGTTCCTACTTGTAGCTGGATCGGCCACCACGACGCTGCTCATCGGCAACATCGTCAACCGGCTTATGCGTCACTGCGATCAGATGGCGATTTTGCGGGCTGACCGCAGCCTCATTCCGAACGCCATTGAGGAGAGCCTCCGCATCGACGCACCCGTCCAGGGACTGTACACATACGAAAGTAAACGTTTCGCCGCAGGTCAATACGGGTAATCGGTGTACGAACGCGACCTTCCGGTCGTCAGACCCCAGGAGCAATGTCATGAATCATCGCCGTACACGCCATTCCGTGAAGCACCTCGCAATCGCTTTCGTCGCCGTCACGACGGCGGCACTTCTCGGCGGACCGCCTCAATCGGCGTCGGCCGCCAGGAAGGTTACGAAGAAAAAGGTGGTCGCCTCCAAGAGCGCGAATTATTCAATCGCTATCCGAAACGACGCGATAACTGCGGTGCCCGGGGGCAACGCTGATTTCGATATTGTCATGACGAAGACCCCGGGCCTTGATGGTGGCATTTCGTGGGGGGTCCCCGATCTCCCGTCGTCGTATACGTACAGCGTGACGCCAGTTTCGACAACGAGCTACCGCCTTCGCGTCAACGTGCCGGCAAGCGAAGAATCGTCATCGACGGTCTACGTGTTGAAGGCTTTTCGGGGATCGATCGAACGCCCGTCGCTGTTTCGTATTGTGGTGCAGGCCCCACCCAAAGCCACCGTCGCAACGACCACTAGCGTCGCCCCGGCCCAGATCGACTTCGCTCTGAAGGCCGACGTGCAACAGCGCATCGTGCTCATCGGTGACACGGCAGCATTCCCGATCACCGTAGACCGGAAGGGATACGTCGGCCCCATCGCCTTTGTGGCCGAAGGGGCACCGACTGGTGCCACAGTCGGCTACTCACCGAACCCGTCGAACGGCAACACGACGCTCTACATCACCCCGCAAGCAACAACCCCGCCGGGTCGGTCGCTCGTCATCGTGTCGGCAAAAATTGGTTCCCAGGTGCGCTCGACCGCCGTTGAGGTCATCACCCGCAAGCTTGGCGCGTTCGACGCCTCCGTGGTTCCGTCTCTCGTGAAGACGTCGCCCGGTAACGATGCACGCTTCACCGTTTCGCTGGCCGCCAGCTCCGGGCTTCCGTATGTCAATGTCGCGCTGACCGGTTTGCCGTCCGGCGCAGTGCTGCGCACGATCGCTGTGTCCTCGGCGTCGACGCCGCTGATCATCAGCACCAGCAAGACCACACCCGCAGGCAGCTACCTGCTCAAGGTAAGCCTCACGAGTGGCGGGTTCAGCCGCCAAACGACAGTCACCCTGGTGGTTGACCCGCAGTTACTGTTCAGCGTCACGCCAGATACTTCGACCATAACGGTGAAGCGTGGTGAGGCAACATCGCTCAACGCGACGATTGCTCGTGCCGAGGGCTTCACGGAGACACTCACCTACCAGATCAATGGTCTGCCGGCTGGGGTTGGCGCCACGTTCGACTGGACGCCAACGGGAGTAGCGATCAAGTTCACGGCTACTCAATCGGCACCCACTGGTTCCTTCCCGCTTGAGTACGTCATCACGGGCGGGGGACGATCCACCACAACGACCCTCGCGCTCGTCGTGACCTGATCCCCTCCCAAGGAAACCGAGCGGTGGATCTGGAACGGTTTGAAGTTCACGTCCGACGGGTACGAGCGTGCCTACGTACGAGAACCCGGCCCGAACCATCCACCGCTCTTCTTTGACTCCGAGAGCAGCGACACCCCCCGCTAATCCCGGGCCACCGCAAACGAACCGAGGATGCAATGAGCAACAGCAAAAAAAACAACAGCGACCAAAACAACGGCGACCAAAACAACGGCGAACATAGCGGCGACGCAGCGGCAGAATCGTCCGGTCATGGCGAAACCACCCTTCGACAGAAGTTGGCGTGGGCAACTGGTGACAGGACACAAGAGGCAAAAGCTCTTGCGAAAACCGTCGACGATGCGGGAGCGCCCGAGGCCGAGGTGCTGGCCGCCGCGAAACAAGCGGTCGCGGATGCTCATGGCGACTCAGGGGTGAACGAGAACGACCCGGTCACCAGCGACGTCGCGAAGCCGACCGACGTTCTCGAAAAGCTGTGAAACGAGGCGCGTGCGCGCCATCAGGTCGCTGCGCACCGCTCGCACGGCCTCAAACCCCTTGTGCCGCGAGTTGTCACTACGTGTGACAGAGTTTGTTCCAAAGGCACGAGAGTCATCAGCACCTGGAGGGGTTCATCATGCACGTCACGACAACACGAGACGGTCACAAAGCCGTCGTTGCGGTTAGCGGTGACCTTGACGCCGAAACCTCTCCCAAACTCGAAGCGGAATTCGCCGGCCTGAGAAACCTTGGCACTCGCTCCTTGGTCGTTGACATGAGCGGAGTTGCATTCCTGGGCAGTTCGGGGTTGAGCGTTCTTATTGTCGCCCAGCGAGGCGTCGAAGAATTCACCCTGCTTCGTGGAAACAACATGGTGGACCGCCTTATCGCGCTCACCGGGCTCGAACGCCTTTACGGCGCGGATTGATTCCGACCGTAAAGGCGATTTTACGTTGCGGTTTTCGGCCGAGTGCACAAACCGAAGTCTCGGTGAAGATGGCTCGACCAGGTGCTGACAAGGTCAGCGCCTGGAATCAGCGCCGAATTCCCCGCCTGGAGATGGAGTAGCCACCGGGGCCAACCACACATCCGATGAGAATCAGGATAATTCCTATCGTGATCGATCCGGAGATCACCGTGAGGATCCCCACAACCACGAGGATCACGGCGGCAATGGACAGTAACGTTCCCATGTCTAGAACGCCCCCACGGTTCGGTACCCACGGTATGACAAGGAAGGATTCATTGCGGTTCTCCCGTTCGGTTCGTGCACAGGCGACGCCCGTGCTGCAGGTCACTCATACCCAAGCGTCACAGCTCTAAACGTGAGGTGCTCGAAACGTGAGGACAGAGGACCTCGGGCGAACCTCTCTTCGGCATTGTCCCGGTGTCAAGCAAAAGGCCCCAGAGAGAGAGCAATGCAACGAACAAACAGGCAACCGCCAGTCAGCGAGGGCGGGGAACGTATGCGCGCAGAGAAACAGAGCGTCCCTCAGTCGCGACGAGGACCGCGCCGTTATCGGCAATCGCAACCGACTCGTATTGCCCGAAGCCCGTTCGGACCACACACGGCGCGTTTCGCATGATGGTGGCGGCGACGCTCGCACCACGACTTCGCGTCCAGGTCAAGGTGAGGTTGGCATAGAACACCAGACCCACGGTCGTGCCCGTCGCACTGATCGATGCGCCGGTAGGTCCGTATGGCTGACCGAACGGAATTCGAAAGTTGCCCACCTTCGTCGAGGTCACTTGAGCGCCAGGCACCAGCGAACGTCGTGCAATGACGTCGACCGAAACGATCGGCTCTCCCGAGAACCGCTTCCCGATCAAGACTGCATCGCCCGTCAGAGGGTCAACGATGAGCGCTTCAACGTCGTGGGGACCGTCGGCCCATGTGACGGTTACGACGCCGGCCGCCTCAACGGTGGTCGCGGACAACTCGGGTTCCGGAACAAGAACGAGCCGGACTGTCTCGCGTTGCCCCGCGTTGTCGCCCGTGTCGGCAATGACGATCCACGATTTGCGATCACCGTCAACGTAGGTCGCAATGTCCTCCCAATCAGTGGCCGTGACCCCACCGACGGCGACGTCGCCGACCAACGATCCGTCGATCGCCGACACGGCCAGGAGGCGAGCACCCTCTCCGGAATCGTTATGGGCCCAAAGCACATCACGTTGTCGTTTCGAAAGCGCCCACCCGGACAACTCGGGGAGCAATTCCGCCACGCGTCCTCGTTCCTCGAATCGATAGTTTGGACACGACTTGGGAACGGCGCTACTGCGAGCTTTCGTCGCCGCGACGGCCGAAGGGGGCGTCGAGATCGAGACCGCGAGGGTCACCAGAGCGCCAACTAACGAGACTGCCCGCAAACGCGTCACACTCGACATGGTACGGCGATTGTGGTGCGCCCGGTTCCCGTCGCCGATGGGCACTCATGGGAGTTCGAGGCGCCGCGTACCGGGGCTGGACAGATCGGCACAGAAGACCACCGTCGACACCGAGCGTTCCAAGTCAGCATTGCAATCTCGATCAACGCCGACATACCCCTAGGGGTATATGTAGTGAGAGGGTTCGCAGCGGTTACGATGGCACCATGACGGAATATGCCCAGCGCTTCGCATCTATCGCAAACCAATTCACCGATCGCGTCGATGCCGTATCGACACAAGCATGGAACAACCCCTCACCATGCCAGGGATGGGCCGCCCGCGACATCGTTGCTCACCTTGTCGAATGGATCCCGGGGTTCTTCACCAACACCGCCGAACTGACATTTCCGGTGGGTCCCTCGGTCGAGCGTGACCCCGTAGGGGCATGGGCGAATCTGCGTGACACCCTGCAGGGCTTCCTCGACGATCCGGCGATCGCTCTGTATGAGTTCGACGCACCGATGGGCCGCATGAGCGTCGAGCAGGCTATTGACATGATCGTAACCGGGGATGTGTTTCTCCATACCTGGGACCTCGCTCGCTCCGCTGGCCTCGATGAGACCCTCGATCCCATCGAAGTGGTCCGCATGTTCCAAGGCATGGAGCCGATGGACGAAGCGTTGCGCGCATCTGGGCACTACGGGCCACGGCTCATCGTGCCCGACAGTGCTGACCCGCAGACGAAATTACTCGCATTCGTCGGGCGAGACGGCACCCGCAACTCGTAGCAACCGTAGCAAGCAAGGTGGGGCAGAAGGTATCGGTTATGCATCTGGACATCCCATACCTCCGCCCTGAACAAACCGATGGGGCCAGTACTGGTTCCTACACCTGAACGGTTGCCCACCCGTTCGTACTGGTACGATAAATGGTACAAGATTCGGAGAATCCCATGGCCATTACCGCAAGCGAAGCTCGTAAGAACCTTTTCCCCCTGATCGAGAAGGTCAACCAGGACCACGCGCCGATTGAGATCACATCCAAACGTGGCGACGCCATCTTGATGTCGGTTTCCGATTACCGCGCCCTTGAAGAAACGGCGTATCTCCTCCGTTCGCCAGCAAACGTTCGACGACTTCTTGAGAGTCTCTTCGCAGCCCGCGAAGGTGGCGTCGCCGAACATGAGCTTGACCGGTCCTGAGCGTTGCGGTTCGCCTTCACGCCCCACGGCTGGGACGACTATGTCTTTTGGCAATCGTCAGACCGAACGACCCTGCGCCGAATCAACCGACTGCTCGACGACATCGCTCGAGATCCATTCGACGGAATTGGAAAGCCTGAGCCACTTCGCCACGCGCTTGCTGGCGGGTCGTCGCGACGGATTGATGAAGAGCATCGGCTGGTGTATCTCGTTCAAGGCGATGACATCGTGATCTTGCAGGCGCGCTACCACTACGGATAACCCGCGTTGCTCGTACACGAAAAGGTTTACCGGCCCGGCACCAGCAATCGCGACGCGACGACGTCGACCGACACACGCACCGCTCCAGAGAATCGTTTTCCGATCAAAATCGCGTCACCGGTAATTGGGTACATGACAAGCGCTTCGACATCATGGGGATCACCGGCCCACTTCACGGTGACCACTCCCGCCGCGGCCGCAGTCGCGGGGGAAAGCTCGGGTTCGGGAACCATCACCAACCGCACCGACTCTCGGCGCTCCGCGTTGTCGCCGGCGTCGGCAACCACGATCCACGCCTGGCCGTCGGCATCGACATAGGTCGCGATGTCCTCCCAATGCCCAGCGCCCGCTACGACGTGTGGATGACGGGCTCGGTGTTCCCGAGGTAGCTGCTTTCCAACAGATGCAAGTTCGAGCGAAGATAGTCGGCGCTGCCTTCGAGCACGAGATTGCCGTGATTCAACACGTAGGCCCGGTCGGCCACTTCAAGTGCTAGGTGCACGTGCTGCTCAACGAGCAAGATTCCAGTCCCGCTCTTCGCCGCGATGGCACGCAACACGGGTAGAAGGCGTTCGACGATGATCGGTGCAAGCCCGAGGCTCATCTCGTCGACCATGAGCAGTTTGGGCCGAAGCGTAAGTGCACGTGCCATCGCGAGCATCTGTTGTTCGCCGCCCGAGAGCAGCCCCGCCCGGCGGTCCATCAGCCCTTCGAGGGCCGGAAAGTACTCGAGTGCCTCGGCGAGCGCGGTCGAATCGCGCTTGGCCTTGAGCCGCAAGTTCTCGCGCACCGTGAGCTGGAAGAAGAGGCTGCGGTCCTCGGGCACGTGCGCCAGGCCATCACGGGCGACCAGGTGTGGACGTCGACCCTTGATCGACTTCCCGAGCACCGTGATGTCACCCGACAGGATAGGGTTCAACGCCGACGTGGTCAGCAGCGTCGTCGTTTTACCGGCGCCGTTCGGGCCGAGGAGCGCCACCACCTCACCCTCGTCGACATGCAAATTGAGACCGCGCACGACAGGCACGCCGTTGTATCCGGTGGAAAGGTCCCTGATTGCGAGCAAGCTCATGTCGGAACGCTCCCCTGATCCTCACGGGCTGCCTGCCCGAGGTAGGCCTCGATGACTCGCGGGTCGCGTTTGATTTCGGCCGGGGTTCCCTCCGCGATCTTTTTGCCGAACTCGATGACGTAGATGTAGTCGCAGATGTTGAGCACCAGGCCCATATCGTGGTCGACGAGGAACACACTGGTTCCCGAATCGACGATGGCCCGGAGGCTGCCCCCGAGCTGCACGCTCTCCTGCGTATCGAGACCGGCGGCTGGTTCGTCCATACAAAGGAGCTTGGGACGCGTCGCCAACGCTCGCGCTGCCGAGACCAATTTGCGCTGACCCTGACTGATCTCGTTGGGGCGCTTTGTCGCAAGAGCACCGATCCCGAGAACGTCTAGCGCGGCCTCGACACTCTCACGGTCTCGACGTCGGCTCGGTGCAACCATGTCGAGAATGAAGTTCTTTGCGGTCTGTCTGTCGGCAGCCACGAACAGGTTCTCCTCGACGGTCAGATCATTGAAAAGCTCGAGAGACTGCCACGTTCGCCCGAGCCCCAGACCCGCACGTTTGTGCACAGGAAGGTCGGTAATGTCGTGGCCGTCGAAGAGGATTCGACCGGTCGTGGGCACAAAGCCCGTGATGC
This sequence comes from Acidimicrobiia bacterium, assembly GCA_031429095.1. Classification (GTDB taxonomy): domain Bacteria; phylum Actinomycetota; class Acidimicrobiia; order Acidimicrobiales; family JANYDT01; genus JANOYY01. Next base: position 51,727 of record JANOYY010000162.1, read on the forward strand.
CATCAATGAATGTCGTCTTGCCGGCACCATTGGGCCCGATCAAACCGACCAGCGAACCTTCGGTCACCGCAAAGTCCACGGCATCGACGGCCCGCAGCCCGCCGAACGTTACCGACATCGATTCGGTTTGCAGCAAGCTCATTTGGCGTCCACTGCCAGCCCACTGGCGTTGGCTGTCGACTCCAACGCCCGCCTCGCCTTCTTCAGTTTCTTCTCCGTGGCCTGGGCTCGAAACGCGCCGGCAATACCTTCCGGATTCTGGATCGCGGTAAAGATGAGCAGAACTCCCCCGATGTAGAACTCCCACTTCCCGAGCGAACCGACAACTCGAGTCGTCGTGTAAAAAGCGACACCGGAGGATGCGACGATTCCCGATGCGACGGCCCCGCTGACGCTGGTGATCCCGCCGAGGTAGGCAACGGCAAGCGCGGCCAGCGACGCAACCGTTCCGTACGAGACATCAGAGACGGACCCGAACCGGTAACCAATGAGACAGCCGCCGATTCCGGCGATGAACGACGAGACGGCGAAGACCATCATCTTTCCGTTGGCGACGTTGATGCCGATGGCGCTCGCGGCCCGCTCGTTCGAACGGATCGCCAGCATCCGGCGACCGGTCGAGCTCTTGCGAACGTTGGCCACGAGCACGCAGAGCACGAGCACCACGACCACGAGGAAGATCCCGAAGACGGGTCTCGATGATTTGTTGCCGAGTATCAAGCCGACGTCCCATCCTCCGATCTTCGGATTCGGAACCTTGGCCCCCCCAGTCGAGGTATCTCCGATGAAGTCGGGGTTCTTGAACAAGAACTCCCCAACGGTTACGCCCCCCGCAAGCGTGATGATTGCAAGGTTCGTTCCTCGAACACGCAATGCGGGCAGCCCGACGAGGAGACCGAACGCGGTCGCCACCAGCGCAGCAAGCAGCGGCGCAACAGGAAATGGGATCTCCCATCGGACAGCGAGCTTGGAGAGCGTGAACCCGGCCACGCCAGCAAAGGCCATCTGGGCGAGCGACGTCTGGCCGCCGAACCCGGTGAGAACAACCAGGGAGAGTGCGAAGACGATCGCGATCAACGTCGTCATGATCGCGCCGCGCCAGAGCGGCCCGAGAAACAACAAGCCGACGATCGCGAAAGCGGCCGGCAGGAGCACTGTCTTCGGCGTCATCGTCGCGGGGGGAACCTCCGGAAGTTTCCAGTTGTCGACGGCACCACGGTCGGGCAAGCGTTCGCCGAGCGCGACCATAGCGACGATGATCACGAGGAACGGGAGGCCTTCACGAGCTCCGTACTTCGGGAACCAGCTGAGGTCGTTTTGGAGCTTTGTGAACACCGATTGGATCATGCCGATCGCCATTCCGACGGCGACCGTCGGAAGGGGTTTCTTGAATTCGCCTATCAACGCCGCACCAACGGCCGGAATGAGAAAGGCGAAGGTCAGCACCGTGGTGTTGAGGTAAATCATCGGTGCCGCGAGAATGGCCACCAGACCGCCGATCACCGAAGCGATGACAAAGCTTGCGCCCGCCAGCAGATCCGGTGAGAATCCGAGCAGAACTGCTCCCTTCTCGTTCTCGGCAGCGGCGCGGGTGATTAGACCGACGCGGGTGAAGCGCAACGTTGCCCAAAGTGCGGCGGCCATAACCAGAACAATGAAGGCGAGCCAGAGACCGTCACGCGGAACCGTCAGACCGGAAGCGATGGTCACGGGATCCCTCGGAAGGATGTTCGGTACACGAAGCACGGTTGTGTCCCCGAAACGGCCCCGGACGAGGTCCATGAGCAAGATCACCAACCCGACGCTCGCGACGACACGGGCGAGCGCCGGGGCTTTTCGGAGTGGCCGGAAGACCAGCAGGTAGACGATGAGCCCCAACGCCGCAGCGGTCGCCAAGGCAAGAAAGAACGCCCACCGGAACCCGACGTCGCTACCGAAGTGATAGCGCGCCGGGAGTCCCGGAACGGGAAACGGGTATGCGCCCGTTCGAAGGTCGGCGTAGACGAACGCCGTCCACATCGCCATACCGCCATAGGCGAAGTTCACGATGCCCGAGCCCTGGTAGGTGATGACCAACCCGAGCCCGAACGCGGCAATGATTGCTGCCGCTCCGCTACCGAGCAGCAAATAGAAAACGTAGTCAGTCACGGGAGACGAACGGGGTCAGAGAAGGAGTCGGTCGGCTAAGGAAGGTACGCCTTCACGTCAACCTTCTCGAGCCCGGGAATGGTGACGTTGCCGTCCTTCGTGTATTCAGCCACGGGGAATGAGAACGCGCAGACGGCTGAGTAGGCCGGGACCGCGCCACATTCCAGTGCTGCGCCGCTCGGCCACGCAGTCGTCCCACGCACCGTCTTGAAGAAGGAGAACAGCGACGCTCCGGTGATCGGCAATTTCTTGGTCTTCATCCGGTTGGCATGCTCGGCCATCGTCATGATGCCCTGGACGCCCAGCACGCCGAGGCCCAGAGCGCCCGGGTCGATTTCGGCGGGCTTGACCTTGCGCACCGGGGCCGTAATGGCCTGGAGGATGGCGCGCTCCGGCGTGAGCCTGTCCGTTTGGGCACCGGGGAATGCCCAGCCGAGCAAGTCGTCGCCGACAGCAGCGCGTACGTTGGAGCCTGCGCAGATAATTGTGGACAGCACCGGAATCTTGATGCCGAGCGACGCCCGTCCGCGGATCGTCCCGATGCATCCGGCATCGCCGTAGAGCGAGATCAACACTTCGGGATTGTCCTTCGCAGCTTCACGCATGAGTCCCTGATATCCGGCGTCGGTCTCGTTGTCGCCGCCTTTCACCGTCTTGAAGGCGATCCCGGCTTTCTTGAGCGACCCCTCAAGCGAGGCGACGGTGCCGGCCGTGCCGGGATTGTCAGCGGCGATGATGCTCACGTTCTTGGCGTTGTACTTGATCTTCGCCGCGGCAGCGGTGACTGCCATCGAGGTGGCATTCCCTCCTCCGAAAAGAACGGCCTTCGCCGTGTAGTCGCCCGGCAGAATCGGAAGCACGCCGAAGACCGGGATCCCGGCCGCGTCGTAGGTCGTGTAACTCGGGAAGATGTCGAGGCCGAGGAGGATCGCGTCGACCTTCTTGCCAACGAGTTCCTGGGCGCACGCCGCTGAAGTTTCCGGCGAGGCCTTGACCACACATGCCTCAAGCTTGATCTTGCGCCCACCCATCCCGCCGCGCTTGTTCAAGTAGTCGACCGCGCTCTGGGCGAAGGTGCGGATCTCCGGATAGTCGAGTCCGCCGGCCGCACCTTCGGTGTTGGTCATCCCGATCGTGAACACGGGGCCTGTGGCCGGCTTCAGCGTCGGGAAGTTGTTGGACGGGGTCAGTTTGGCCTTGGTCGTTGCGGCCTGTGCAGAGGCTGAGGCGATAAGGCTCACCGAAAGCGCTATCGCTGCAAATAGGGTCCCCGAGCGAAGAACTCGGCGTTTTGTGGGTGTCATGGCGGTATTGCTCCTTGGTTGGTGGGTGCTACATCGGGCAGGTAGGGCTGTTGATGGTGTTGCCTGGCAAAGGTCGTTCAGGTGAATCCCATCACCGAGCCGACATCGTGGTCGTCGACCGCGGTGAAGGTGCGTCGAACGAGGGCATCGAACAATGCAGCGCCGCGCGTATTGGCTGGATCGATCGACAGCAAGCTCGCTCCGAACGACATGGCGTAGAAGAGAAGTCCTTCGAGATATCCACGTCGAACGCTGTCGACGGTGACTGCATTCGTCGGCACGCCCGCGTTGTGCAGGCCTGCGACGTAGCGATTAATGAGCGCGCTTTCATGTTCGCGCCGCATCTCCACGCTGAGATTGTTGGCACAGAAATACACGAGATCGGTTTGCCCTGGCGCCCGCATGCTCATCTGCCAATCGATGACCGCCACGGTGCCGTCGGCGAGAAAGAAGAGATTGTCGAGCCGGAAGTCGCCGTGGATCATGGTGACCGGATCGTCGTAATGGCCGGCGATCCATTCGGGAATGGTTTCGACGAACTGTTCGCACCACCGCAACACGCGGTTGGGGAGTTGACCGTCGAAACGTTCGAGGAACGTAGGCCAGCCCATGGCAAACGTGTCGCCGAGTGTCAACACCGAGGGGTCGTCGAGCCCCGGCATCCACGAAAGGGTAGCTAGCAACGGGTGTTCGAACCAGGCGCCATGATGGCGCGAGAGCAAGTCGATGCTTCGTTGCGCTTGATCAAGGGTCGCTCCGGCAACGTGGTCGCCGGGGACGGCCGGAGCGAGGTCTTCCAACACAAGGCACGGAGGTTCGGCGATGTTGCAAAGGGCTTTCGGGACCCGAATGTTGAGTTGCGGTGCAACCTCGGCGTAGAAGCGATGTTCACGTTCCCAGACCCGCATCATTTCGCCGATGAAGTGACCGCCCGGGTCCGAGGTGGGCAGCTTGACGATGACCGACGACGGCGCAGTTCGATCCGGTGACCGCAATGTCACCCGACCCAACTGGCCCATGAAACCGTGTCCTTGCGCGATCTGTTGGACCTCGATCGAGTCGAGGGGAAGGCCGAGTGCCGAGGCCATCCAATCAACCGTCACGTCGGCCAGGCACTGCGGCGTCGTGGTCATCGGGTCGGGCTACAGCCTCAGTCAGCGACAGTAGCGTCGACCCAACTGCCGTGGAACCCAAAGGGTACCCGGGGCAGATGAATGGCGGCAATCGGCTCGCTGCTCATGGTCGCCGCGTCGTAGATCACACATTCGCTGTGTTCGGTGTTTGCATCGTACACATACGTTATGAGATAGCCGTCGTCTTCGTTCTTCGCATTGTCGGCCGGGACGAACACCGCTTCACCGGGTTGGCGTCCGCGCCCCACATCAATGGATGAACGCGTACCTGTCTGCTGGTCGTACTTCAGCAGCGTTCCCGATGAGTCCTTCTCGTTCGCGAAGCTCATCTCAGCATCGAAGCCCATGAGATACCCATAGCGGTGCTTGAGCCCGATTCGACTGTCCGGAACGCGAGGAAAGTCGGCGCGATAATCGTCGATTTGTCGTTCGGCGACCGTTCCGGCTTTCGTATCGATCGTCCAGCGATACAGCATGGGGCTAGGGAAATCCATTGCGCCGTCGCGCCACACATGACTCATGCGAGACACGTCAATCACGATCGTGTCGCCCTCCTCATACGCGTTGAGCGGATGGAACACGTAACACGGATTGATGTCGTACCAGACCACCGAAGTGTCATTTCCGTTCCGCGGCATCACACCTAAGCGCGCTGGGTAGTTGTCGTCCCAGTGGATTGGCATCTCCCCACGCAAGGCCATGTCCATGTCGAAGACGGCCGGAAGATCCATAAAGATCACGTGGTTCTGTGTGACGTTGAATTAGTGCATCATGGTCGGTCCACCACCCGTGATCTCTTCACGCTGCACAAGTTGGCCGTCGGCGGAGACCCGCAGATACGTGAGATAAGGGGGCATGGCGGAGTAGCCGAACGCCAACAACTCCCCAGTGAGTGGGCAGATCTTCGGATGGGCCGTGAACGATCCGGTGAGTTTGCCTCCGAAGTCCGTGGGGCCAACGGTCTCGAGTTGACCATCAAGTACATACGGAAAGTGGCCCTCCTCCAGAGCAAGAATCTTCCCGGAGTGCCCGACAACGTGTGTGTTGGCCTTGGACGAGGCCATGTCGAGGGCCACTTCGAGATCCAAAATATTGAGTTGCGGGTTGGCGATGAACGGCGTCTTCACATATCGGTTGCGATACCACTCCGCCTTGCCGTCACGCAGGCGCACGCCGTGGATCATGCCGTCGCCGAAAAAGGGGTGGTCACTCATGCCGGTGAACGGATTCGCGCCGTTGCGGAGGTATCGGCCGTTGAGTTCCGGCGGAACCGTCCCGGAGACGCGAAGTTCGGTGAGGGTTTGCTCCTCATGGACAGGAGCGCCGTTTCCCAACAAGTGGGAGGGGCGTGAAAGGTCTTCGGTCAATGACATGCGTAGTCCCTCGGTCGTATTCGATTTTTTCTTCAGCCGGTTGCGCAACACACAGCCTATCGAAACGATGCGCAGCGTGAGTGACTGACGGCACAATAATTTACCCGCCGTAAGTTCTTGTCAAGTGAATTCACCCTCGGTAGTCGTTACCCGGCCGTTGTTCTGACCGAACGCGGGGAGAGACCGGACCAGAGCAACTCGATCAGTTGCTCCGCGACTTCGGCTGCGGGCTGCTCGGACTCGCTGATCCACCACAGTGCGACGAAGTTCAACATGCCGACTATGGCATAGGACCACGGTACGCAAACGGACGGATCCAGCCCCTGGCGTTCCCGCCATGCGGCCAGAACTTTGCTCAATGGCACGGTCGATCGTTGGGCGATGTAGAGGTTGTCGTGCGACGTCCCACTCATCACGTAGTGGAAGAGCTCACGGTTCTTACCGATGATTTCGAGGTTGCATTGGACCAATGCCGCCAAGGCGGCTCGTTCGGTTGTCTGAACCTCAAGCGCCTCGCCCGACGCGGCGATGAGCCGATCGGCCAATCGTTGGGCGAGGGTGTTCGCCAATTCGGTGCGACCACCCACATGTGCGTAGACGATGGGCTTCGTGACCCCCGCTTCGCGAGCGATTGTTTCGATGGACACGCTTGAACCGTCACGACGAATGGCACGCTCGGCCGCATCGAGCACATGCTTGCGATCGACCAGGGGTTTTCCACCCGACGGACGACCGGGGCGACGGTGGACACGCTCGGTCATTGTCCTATTGTGCTCGACAAAAGGCCAACCAGAGCGATCTCAACGTCGGCTATGCAATTCTTCTCGAAAGTGGTAATACTTACCGCGGGTAAATATTTGCTCCCCCTTCAAGGATGATGTGATAGGTATGCATACGAATCGTAAGGTCGTCCTGCGCCAACGACCCCACGGCACTCCCATCGATTCCGACTTCGACGTCGTCGACGAGAACGCTTCCTCGCCCGCGGCTGGTGAGGTGCTCGTCGAAGTTGGTGTGCTCTCAATCGACGCCTTCATACGAACGGTGCTCGACGAAGGCAGCTACCACGCGACTACGGGCATCGGGAGGGCCGTCACTGCGCTCGGAGTCGGTCAGGTCATCGAAAGCAACTCCGACGGCTTTGCGGTCGGCGATCGTGTCTTCGGACCACTCGGGGCACAGACCTTTGCCCTGCTTCCCGGTGTAGCCCTTCGCAAACTCGATGTCACTTCCCTCCCGCCGACGGCGTATCTGGGAGCGCTCGGCCTTACCACTGGTATGACCGCATACTTTGGAATGGTCGATGTCGCAGCGGTGGCGAAAGGCGACACCGTCGTGGTGTCAGGAGCAGCAGGCGCCGTTGGTTCGATGGCCGGTCAAATCGCTCGTCTCCTCGGAGCCCAACGCGTCATTGGCATTGCCGGCGGCCCGGAGAAGTCGGCGTTCCTCGTCAACGAGCTCGGGTTCGACGCCGCCGTCGACTACAAGAACGAAAACGTGGAAGTCCGGCTTCGTGAGTTGGCGCCCGATGGCGTGCACGTCTTCTACGACAATGTCGGTGGCGAAATCCTCGATGCCGTCCTCATGAACATCGTCGAAGGATCTCGGGTCGTTATCTGCGGGGCGATATCGCAATATGAAAAAATGAACGATGTGCACGGCCCGCGCAACTATCTCAAGTTGGCCGAACGCCATGCCCGGATGGAAGGCTTCGCAGTCACGCACTTCCATCAGCACTTCGCTCGAGCGGAGGCCGCACTCACCGGTTGGCTCAAGAACAGCGACCTCATTATGCGCGAACACTACGAACATGGCGTCGAGAACTTCCCGGCCACCCTGCGACTACTTCTCAACGGCGGCCATCACGGAAAGCTCCTCCTCCAGGTAGGCCCGAGCGACCGCTGAACGCACTCCTTAGTCCGCAAACACCCACACTCCAAAGCGAGGACCGAAATGAGCAATGAACAGATCGATTACGAAGACCTCACGAGCATGCGACTCGACGACGAAGCACTCGCCTCGCTCGTCGGTCCTGGCGGCGAATGCATCTTCAACTGGACAACCGTCGATGGATACCCCGTCGGTGTCGTCGTCGCCTACGTCTATCGCGACGCAAAGTTTTGGACGACGTGCGCAGCTCGCCGCAAACGAGTGCCTGCCCTACGGAAGCGATCGCAGTCGGGGATCATCATCAACCGCAACGGGAAGACCGCGTCGTACAAGGGCGATTCAATCGTCCACGCCCACGGCGATGAAGGATTCGACGAATTGAAGGAGTGGTTCTACGCCACGCTCGCGGGTCATCAAGTACACCGCGACGACGAGTATCGACGTGCGTTTGCCAAGTTCCTCGATTCTCCGCATCGCGTCATCATCGAGACCGACGCTCGACTCGTCGTCGCCTTCGATACGGCCAAATTCGCCACGTTCACTGCTCAGGCAATGGCTGCGGGCCACGCCGACTGATCAACGGGCTTACTACAGGGCCCCCGAGGGCGGCAGCACCGCCGGAGGGTTGGCTATGTTTCGCGGCGTTGTAACGAAGCGCGGATTCCCATAACGCGTCGGAGAATGTCGAACCAGAACGGCGCGCCCATTGCGAGTGCCCCCGTGAGGATCGCGAGACCGAAGAGGTGTTCGATGAACCCGGTCCGTGACCAGGCGCTGGACCATCTGCCGCCCCACACAGCATGACCGGTGAGGTTGAGGCTCTTCGCCTGATCGAGCGCGCCGATGACACACGTTTCGGCCTTCGCAATCGCACTCCCAATGTCTTTGGGCTTTTCTGACTCGTTGGACTTCTTGGGAGACTTTTTGCACTCCGCCAGGAGGTCCTGCAACGAGTCCTTCGTTCCGGGTGTCGTGTCCGTCATCGAAGACGCTGTGCTGACAGCCTGAGTACGTCGCGCTGCGTCGTGCCAAAGGTCGCTGGCAAGGGCGAGTGGATTGAGGTTTACAGCGAGGGCAACGACGGCCGCCAAGAAGACCACTACCCAGCGCAGGAGCCGCTTGTACAACCCACTGAGCCGGTCCATTTCGGCGTCGAACCAGTGCTCGATAGCGGCGCGAAACGCGGCAACATCTGCCCCGGCAGCGAGCCACATGGTCGTGAGGGTCGGATGAATTGGCGTGCCCTCCCATTTGTCGATGGATGTCTGAACGTCCGTTGCAAAATCTCCGGCTTTTTCTCCGGTGAGTAGCATCTCTATCAAGGCCTGCACGAGCGATGGAATGGGAACGTGCTTGATGGTGGTGCGTTTTTCGGAGGCGTTGCCGCGCAGCGCGGATCCCATGCCGATCGGACGGAGAAGACCGTGCAGTTGCTCAACCGCTTCCGTGCCGTGGGCTCGGTTCTTCGGACGAGGATCAAGGTCGTCGCTCGCTATGGCTAGGCGCCCGAAATGCCGAAACGACACCGGAACCGGGCGAGCATCAGCTCGCGACGTCGCCGAGTTGCTCACGTCCTTCCTCGTTGGAGTGGTTGCCCTCACCATCTCTCGAGCAGTCAGGTCACTCGACTTCGTGAAGATCTTTCCCGTTGAGGCCTTTCGACCCGAACCGTCAGCGGCCGGAGCGGCGGCCTCGACAGACCCGGCCGCCGTCGTGAAGAGCTGATTTAGATACGCCCAGAGAATTTCGACCGGATTCGGGTGAACGTGGCGAGCAACTCGACTATCGCCGATGGAGCTAGCGATAACACGAAGAAGGACAGCGCCAAACCAACGACAACATCGAGAAGCGGATTAGTGATGGACGGCATGGCTCCTAACGTCGACCAAAATCCATGTTTTGTCAATTGAGTCGTCAGACGCCAACAGTGCTCTGGGCGTTCAACTGCCGATCGTCAGTGTCCAAACATAGGTACACATAGCACTGGTCGCGGCACGATAGAGTCTCAATCGAATCGCCGTCGTGAAGAGATCTCGCCAACATAGGCTCGCGAGATGCTCGATCACCTATCGACTCAATGCTTCGACTTCGAAACCTCGACGGCGTTCCACGACATGATGCTGGCCACAATCGGAGGAAAGCGAATCGCGGGAGGCCCTGACGGTAACGAATCGCAGGAGACCCTGACGGTGACAACGTCGAGGGCAGTGCACCACACCTTCGACCAGCCGCACCAACCGACCGGCGGTTCACGTTCACGTGAACCGCTCGACATCGAACATTTGTTCGTATACTGTTTTTCATGTGGAAGTGGAAGGAACACATCAGCCGAGCAAGGAGCGCCCGATTACCGGGGCTCGGATCCGAACCATCCTGCATGCCGACCTCGACGCGTTCTATGCGTCGGTCGAACAACGTGACGATCCCGCACTACGCGGACGTCCAGTTCTCGTCGGCATGGGCGTGGTGACGGCGGCGAGCTACGAAGCAAAGCGGCGTGGTGTGCGCTGTCCATGCAGCATCGCAGCGGCACTCAGCATATGTCCCGACGCCATCGTCGTCGCGGCGCGGATGAAGGCCTACTCCGAAGCAAGTGCTGCGGTATTCGACATTTTTCGAGACGCCACCCCAGAGGTGGAGGGGCTCTCGATCGACGAGGCTTTTCTCGACGTGACGGGCATGTGGCGCTTGAGCGGCGACGGACGAGCAATCGCAACTGCACTGCGCCAGCGTGTTGCACGCGAGGTCGGGCTGCCGCTCAGCGTCGGCGTGGCAACAACGAAGCACCTTGCCAAGGTCGCGAGTGCCGAGGCCAAGCCCGATGGACTCCTAGTTGTCGAACCGGGACGCGAAGCAGAGTTCTTGCACCCCCTTCCCGTCGAGGTGCTTTGGGGCGTTGGCCCGGTCACCGCCAAAAAACTTCGCGCCCGTGGCCTTCAATCCGTAGCCGACATTGCAAAACTGGAGGAAGAGCACTTAATAAGCGCACTTGGTGGTGCCGTGGGTCGACACCTCTACGACCTCGCACACAACCGCGATCCACGTCATGTCGATACCGGTCGCCGACGACGCTCGATCGGATCACAGAGCTCGTTTCCATCGGGACGAATTTCGCGTTCCGACTGCGACGCCATTCTTCTCAACGTCGTCGATCGAGTCACTGCAAGGATGCGCACGGCCGAGCGGGTGGGCCGGACGGTCGTCCTGCGTCTTCGCTACGGGGACTTCACCGCGGCAACCCGGTCGCACACGCTGGCTGAAGCAAGCAACAGCACGTCGACCATTCTCGAACCAGCGCAGCACCTCCTTCGGGTGGTCTGGCCCGAAACGCAACAGCGGGGGCTTACCCGAATTGGCCTTTCGGTGACATCGTTGAGTTCGGCATCGAGTGTCCAGCTCGCTCTGCCTTTCGGTGGACGCGACACGACGCAGCTCGATCTGGCGCGCGATGCCATTCACAAGCGATTCGGAAACGGGTCGCTCCTGCGGGCTCGAAACCTCGGCCGCGCTGCCTTCGAGACGCCTATGTTGCCGGACTGACCTGTACAAAGACGATTGTGCTGGCTGCCCCCATTAGTCTAAGCATCAAAGGAACAACCGATCACATTGCCCCAGACGAGTTGGCGCGCCGCATCGACAACGATTTACGCGGCTGTGGCCAAGCCCTCATCGGACACTTGTACGCCAACATACCTGCATGGCTCGTTTCGATCAGATCTATGCCACGTCCTATGGTCTTGCCGGAAGGTTCCGCGGGGAAGGTGCCGGGCCGACATGGATCATATCTGCACCTACGATCTCGGAGTTGGCCGACAAGCTCGGTGTCCCCGTCGACAACTTCACACCGGCCCGATATTAGATCTTGGCGCTAAGACAGGTCCGAGATCGCGACCCGAATGTTCAGTAGGCAAGTGCGACGATACCCACGTGTCAACTCCGGGCTGCCTTCCACGCTTCATAGTCGGCGAGACGCTCCGCGCTGATCGGAAACACGCCGACGGTGCTTTCGCCGGCCCGAGCACGTTCAAAGGACCAGGCGTCGCGCAGTTCCTGTTCGAACGCATCACGCACCACCTCACCAACGAGCGCAGCCGGGATCACCATCGCGCCGTCGTCGTCGCCAACGATAACGTCGCCGGGCATCACCAGAACTCCTGCGCATGCAATTGGAACGTCAATGTCGAGTGGAAGATGGTCTCGATTCAACGTTGCTGCGTGAGCGGCAAGGAGGTACACAGGAATCTCGAGGCGAGCCACTGCACCACTGTCGCGAACGCAGCCATCGGTGACTATGCCTGTTGCGCCGCGAACGAAAGCACGCATCGACAACACGTCACCAATCGTCCCGGCCTCGGGGCTGTGACGCGCCTCGATCACGAGCACCTGACCGGGCTCAATCGACTCCACGGCCCGACGCTGCGCGTTCACTCCCGCCTGCAGCGTGGGCACGAGGTCTTCGCGCATCGGCACGTAGCGAAGTGTTTTGGCGGTACCGATCATTCGCTGTCCGCTCTTGATGGGTCGAAGGCCGGTGAAGAACGTGTTGCGAATCCCCCGCTTTTGCAGCTGCGCGGTGAGCGTTGCAGTAGCCACCTCCTTGAGCAGTGCAACGAGTTCATCCGTGAGTGGCGCGGGATAGTTCATTGCCTCACCGTAGCGACGCCAATCCGTCAGCGGGTGATACCGAGCCCGTCGGCCCCGACCGTGATCGCCTTTTCGTCTGACGTCCGTTCGCGAAGTGGTTGAAGGTTTCCGTCGAGGTCGAGCACTCGAGTCGCGTCGTCGTACCATCGCGCCACAACCGGATTGCCCCAGAAATCGCGACGCCGGGGATCGTTGACGTCCCACCGAAGTGTCTGGTGTCCGGGGTCTCCCGTGAAGTAATCGGTCGTGTAGATCTCGACGCGATGGCCGTCGGGATCACGCAGGTAGAGGTAGAACGCATTCGAAACGCCATGTCGTCCCGGGCCGCGTTCGAGGCTTCCCTCGTCGTGCAGCGATCCGAAGACGTCGGCCACGTGCAAGATATGATGCGCCTCGGGTACCGCGAAGGCCAGGTGATGCATCCGGGGCGACGAACCCTGCGTCGTTGCAACGTCGTGGACGGTTTGCTTGCGATACATCCATGTGGCAAACAACTCCCCCGTTGCCGTGTCCTCAATCGTCTCCGAAAGCCCGAACCCAAGGTCGCTGTACCAGCGATAGGAACCAGCGACGTCGTCGGTCACGAGGTTGATGTGATCAAGACGGCTGATCGACCCGCCGCGCTTCAGGTCGTAGCGCTGGTGGTGATGACCCGTCCACTCGATCTCGTGGAAGTACTCGACGACGAAACCAAACGGATCTTCAACGCGAACGGACGGCCCAACACCAAGCGTTTCGCCGGCCGCGTACCGGCGTACGGTGCAACCCCGCTCGACATGGAACCGCTCGGCCCGATCCACATCGTCGGGTGTTCGCACACGAAGCGCGAACCGCGCGCACGCTGGTTGTGTGCCAACGCGAAGAATCAAACTGTGATGGACGAACTCCTCGTGCCCCCGGAGGTACAGGGCATCCTCGGTTTCAACACTCACCACAAACCCGAGCTGGTCGACCCAGAATCGTCGACTTCGGTCGAGCTCGGTTACGACCAATTCGGCGTAAGCACAGCGCACGATGTCGGGGACCGCAACCTCAAGTGTCATGTCTCATCTTCTCTCGCATCCGCACATTTCGTGCAACCCACAGTACGGACGCCAACCTGTTTTGGTTTAGGTTGATCCCATCAACCGCGAACAGGAGCGAACATGAGAATTGGCAACGTCGGTGGTCGAGCTGCCCTGATCTTTGAGAACGCTGCGCTCGACGTTGCGGCAGCATCAAATGGTCGGTTCGGGCCGGATCTCATGGCGGTCTATGACAATTGGGCAGCATTTTCTTCCTGGGCCGCGACCGTTGGCGCGTCGAACGCCGTTGCCTTTGCGGAATCGGACCTCGGACCCGTATCGCCCCGACCGACGCAAGTGTTTGCGGTCGGATTGAACTATCGAGCACACGCCGCCGAAGGTGGGCGCGAGGTCCCGAAGGCACCCGCCGTGTTCACGAAATACCAAACATGCCTCGGCGCCCCGTACGCTCCGGTCCCGTGGGTCGCAGGTCGCCACGACTGGGAGGCCGAACTCGTGATCGTGATAGGCCGCCGTGCCGAGCACGTCGCAGCGTCCGACGCCTGGTCCTATATTGCCGGGGTCACCTGCGGGCAGGACTACTCGGAGCGCGACACGCAGAACGCGTCGGGCGGCCACTTCTCTCTGGGAAAGTCGTTCCCCGGGTTTGGTCCTACGGGTCCGTGGCTCGTCACCGCCGATGAACTGGCGAACCGCAACGATCTCGCCATTTCGTGCGAAGTCAGCGGCGAGGTCATGCAGTCGAGTCGGACGTCGAACATGGTGTTTCCTGTGCCAACGTTGATCGAACACCTTTCGAGCATTGTGGCGCTCCTGCCCGGCGACATCATCTTCACCGGCACCCCCGAAGGCGTCGGCGCAGCTCGGAAGCCACCTCGCCTGCTGAGCCCGGGCGACGTTGTCGTCACGAACATCGAAGGCATTGGATCCATCCGGCAGATGATCGTGTAACTCGACGACCGATTCGCAACGACGCGCCCGATGATAAAAGATGTGTTCGATGGCTTTCACCTCCGAACCAAAATTTCGTGTGCTCCACGCCGTGCGAATCAAGGGATTCGCAAAGCTTGACCACATCACGCCCCTCGCTGGAATCGACGAACCACTGGTCGTGAACCACCTCGACGCGATGCTCGCTGAAGGACTCACCGCCTTTCGGGAGGCCCGTGGCCTGTGGCAGCTGACCCCGGTGGGGAGAGAAGCGCATCCCCCCATGCTGGCCGCCGATACCGGCCGAACTGGTTTTCGGGAGGGTCTCGCCAAGAGCTACCCCGCGTTCCTTGAAACGAACGAGGAGTTCAAAGCACTCTGCGGTGACTGGCAGTTGCGAAACGGGGCTCCGAACGATCACGCTGATGCGACGTATGACAAGAAAGTTCTCGCTCGTCTCAAGAAACTCGACGGTGGCATCAAGAAGACCGTGACGTCATTCGGCGAAGTCGCCGAGCGGTTCGCTCCTTACACCTTGCGACTGGCCCAATGCTGCCAAGCGCTCGAAGGCGGTCAGCAGAATATGTTCACCGGCGTGATGTGCGGCTCATACCACGATGTGTGGATGGAGCTCCACGAGGATTTGATCTTGTCGCAAAACATCAGCAGGAGCGCAGAGGGAAGTTTCTAGTACCACCCGTTTCGAGGGGTGCGTCCCAGTTCACGCCCCAATCCTCGCGGTTGATCACGGCTGAGCCCTCGAGCGGCACCCGCGCCACGCTCCGCAAGTGCATGAGCGCCGCACCACTCGCGTACGCTCAACGCATGGTTCCTTCCACGTCGCTTCACTCGCGTTCCATCAACGGTCGACCCGTCAATCCGGTCGGCCTCGGATGTATGACCCTCAGCTGGGCATACGGCGAACCACCCATACCCGAAGACGGAGCGAAGCTCCTCCTTCGGGCACTCGACGTCGGGTACAACCACTTCGACACCGCACGCATCTATGGAATGGGCGCCAACGAGGAGCTCATCGGCAACACATTGCGTGATCGTCGCGCTGAGTTCTTCCTCGCTTCGAAGACCGGCATTTTCGTCGATGGCAAGAGCCGTCGGATCGACTGTCGGCCCGAGGTGATCCGGGCCGCATGCGACGAGAGTCTGACGAAGTTGCAGACCGATCACATAGACCTGTACTACCTCCACCGTCGCGACTTCACCGTGCCGATCGAGGAATCCGTGGGCGCGCTGGCTGAGCTTGTTGCGGCTGGAAAAATCGGCAGCATCGGTCTTTCCGAGATGTCGGCATCGACCCTTCGGGCAGCCCATGGCGTACATCCGATTGCTGCGATGCAGACCGAGTACTCACCCACCACCCGCAATCCCGAGATCGCAGTGCTCGACGCGTGTAGCGAGCTCGGTGTCACGTTCGTGGCATTCTCGCCGGTAGCCCGCGGCATGTTGAGCAACGGCGTACGTGAACCTCAGACATTTCTCGACACCGATATCCGCAAGACCATGCCTCGGTTCGTAGGCGAGAACTGGACGAAGAACGTCGCGCTCGTCGATGCCTTCAACGCGCTTGCGGAGTCCGCAGGCGTGACTCCGGCCCAGCTCTCCCTCGGCTGGGTTCTCGCCCAAGGCGACCACATCGTGGTGATTCCAGGAACGACACAGACCAGCCACCTTGAAGAGAACATCTCGCGCTCAGAGTGGCGCCCATCACCTGAGCTTGGCAATCAAATAAGCACACTTATTAATCAACACACAATCGCCGGCCCTCGCTACACGCCAGCAGCGCAGGCCACCATTGATACAGAAGAATTCGTCGCAGAAGGCTGACCGTTGAAGATGGAGCCCACAAACCAGTCCGCGCTTCGTCCTCTGGAGTTCGGCTGGTTTGTCCCCACCGCCGGCGACGCCACCTGCCTCGTCGACCCCACAACTCAGATCGACCCGTCACCGGCGATGATGGAGCGCGTCGTCCTGGCCGCCGAGGCGGCGGGATTCGAATACCTTCTCGTGCCGGTGCAGACCGCCTGTTGGGAGGCATGGATCACCGGTGCGTTCCTCGCTGCGCGCTCAACTCGGATTCGCATGTTGATCGCTGCGCGCCCCGGTTACATCGCACCGTTCCTCACGGCCAAGATGGTCACGACACTGGACCAGCTGACCCGGGGTCGTGTGTGTGTGAATCTCATCGCGGGGCAGAGCGAGGCGGAGACGGAGTCCGAAGGTGTCCCGTGGGCCAAAGAAGACCGCTACGACATGATGGAGGAAG
The DNA here is from genome assembly GCA_031429095.1 of Acidimicrobiia bacterium. GTDB lineage: Bacteria > Actinomycetota > Acidimicrobiia > Acidimicrobiales > JANYDT01 > JANOYY01. The sequence continues at coordinate 68,455 of JANOYY010000162.1, forward strand.
AGGTACGGATCCTAAAGGCGCTGTGGACCTCCAAGGGTCGAGTCAACTTCGAGGGTCGGTTCCATTCGCTCACCGATTCCATACTTCTGCCTCGGCCATTCCAAAACCCTCATCCGCCGTTCTATCTCGGCGGCGGTTCGAGCCAGGCCTGGGACATAAGCGCCAAACACGCCAACGTGCACCTGTTCTGGGGTGATACATATGCGCGCATACGAGAAAACATTGCCGACATCCGCGCACGCGCTGCCCAGCACGCCCGCGAGAACGACATTGCCTTCGGCATGCGCCTCCAGATCGTATGCCGAGTGAACGAGGCCGAAGCATGGGACGCTGCGTACGAGTTGGTCCGTGGCGCGACCGAACAGCGAACTGCGATTCTGCAGGCTCGCACGGCCAACTCCGAGGCGAACCGACGTGTCCAGCAGCTTCGTGCCGAACACGGCGAACTGATCGAAGCCAACCTGTGGACCGGAATTTCGACGGTGCGTCCCGGCGCGGGCATTGCGATCGTTGGGAATCCGGAGCAGTGTGTCGATGTTTTGCAGAACTACATCGACGCCGGTTGCTCGTCGTTTTGCCTCTCGGGATACCTCCATGACGACGAGGCAACCCGCTTTGCGGCAATGGTGCGTCCGCTCCTCGCCGAGCGCAACCCCGGCCGCATGTGACCGGTCCCGTGCCCACGATTTCGCGGCGTAACCCGGCGGTCGAAGGCGCGGACTACCTTCGAACGCTCTCGATGTCGAGAGCGACCAGGTTGGTGAGCGTCGTGAGCCGGCACGGTAGGTGCGCGTCGAGGGCCGCTGCAGGTACCCGTCGATGCGCTCGGCGATCAACCCGGTGTTCTGCAGGGCAGCAAACTGACATTTTTCGGTATCCTGTCACAACCAATGCGTTGGAGGTTTCGCAATGACTCGACTCGGCTATCAGATCCCGAATTTCACCTACCCGGGCGTCGGCCCCGAGGGAATCTTTCCAGCGCTTGTTGCACAAGCCAAAGCGGCGGAGGCGAGCGGATTCGACCGCCTCCTTCTCATGGATCACTTTTTCCAATTGCCCGGCATCGGGGACCCCGACGACTACATGCTCGAGTGCTACACGACGCTCGCCGCGCTGGCCCAGCACACGTCGACCATGCGGCTGTCGGCCCTCGTAACCGGTAACACGTATCGAAACCCTGCCGTGTTGGCGAAGACGGTGACAGCGCTTGATCACGTGTCGAATGGGCGGGCCACGTTCGCCATCGGTTCGGGTTGGTTCCAACTCGAACACGACGCATTCGGCATTCCGTTCAACACGTTCGGCGAGCGCTTCGAGAAGCTCGATGAGGCCCTCGCCATCATCGTCCCGATGCTCCGCGGCGAGCGGCCAACGTTCGAGGGCAAGCACTATCAGGTGACGGAAGCCATCAACTCGCCGGCCCCGATCTCAAGAGTTCCTGTAATGATCGGCGGCAATGGAGAGCAGAAGACGCTTCGCATGGTTGCCCAGTACGCAGATGAATCGAACCTAACCTGCGACCTCTCCGAGGTGCCGCGCAAGCTCGACGCGCTCGACGCACACTGCCAAAGGCTTGGACGTGACCGCTCCGAGATCAAGGTGACGAAGCTCGTCATGGGCGTTATCGGGCGGACCCACGAGGAGGCCGTGTCGTCGGCGGAGCAATACATTGCCGCGCACGGTTGGCCTGCCGATTCGATCGAGTTGTTGCGTCCGCGCATGACCCTCGGCGATCCCGACTCGTTCGGCGAGCAGATCGCCGCAATGATCTCCGCCGGCCTCGACGGCGTCACCGTCAACCTCGTCGCCAACGCCCACGATCCCGAGCTTGTTGCGCTCGCCGGTCGCGTGGCGGACGCTGCGATCCCCAAGGGACCCAATCCTCGAAGAGCTTGACAGGTGCAGGGCAAACTGCAACGATCGAACGTATGTTTGCAAGACGTGATCGCGTCGACCATGATGAGGTTCGTTGGCAGGGCTCGCTGTTTGCGCTGAGTGCCACGACGGTCGACCCTGCCTTCGGGGGGCTGGTCAGGCGCCAACTTGATCGCGACTCTTGGGTTGACTACGTGCCAAATTGGCTGGGCGGATCCGACGACGTTTGCCGAGAGTTGCTCGCAACAATGCCGTGGGTGAACCGACGGGTGCGGATGTATGACCGCATGCTCGACGAGCCTCGCCTCAGTGCCTGGTGGACCGCGTCGTCGGCTCATTCGTTTCCCATCGCGTCGATATCGGAAATTCGGTCGCTGCTCGCGATTCGCTACGACAGAGACTTCGACTCCATCGGCTGCAACTACTACCGAGATGGTCGCGACTCGGTGGCTTGGCACGCCGACAAGCTCCCCGGTATCGCGCTCCAGCCCATCATCGCGATAGTCAGTGTTGGAACGCGTCGCCCCTTCCTCCTTCGTCGCTCCACGGGTGGTCCCTCAATCCGTTACGAGCTCGGCGATGGTGATCTCATGGTGATGGGCGGTCAGAGCCAAGTCGGTTGGCAGCACACGGTTCCGAAGGTCGCACAATGCGGGCCGCGTATCTCGGTCACGTTCCGTCACGGAGCTACGGCGCCCTAAGGCCTCGGGTAGCGAGCAGCGCCGACCCTACGTCAGTTGAATTCGCTTCGGTAGGCTGAACACCCAACAACCAAGGAGTTGCAATGAAATATGTGAAGCTGGGCCGCACCGGGCTCGATGTGTCGAGAATCTGTCTTGGGTGCATGAGCTTCGGCGAGTCGGGGGTGGGCGCTCACGACTGGACCCTCGATGAGGCAACGTCACGCGCACTCATCAAACGGGCGCTCGACCTCGGCATCAACTTCTTCGACACCGCCAACGTGTACTCGATCGGAACTAGCGAGGAATACGTCGGTCGGGCACTTCGGGATTTTGCGAATCGCGACGAGATCGTTCTTGCGACCAAGGTGCACGGGCCGATGCGAAAGGGACCGAACTCGGCGGGCCTTTCCCGGAAGGCAATCATGGCCGAAGTCGATGGGAGCCTTCGTCGACTCGGCGTCGACTACATCGACCTCTATCAAATCCACCGCTTCGACGCTCGCACCCCGATCGAGGAAACTATGGATGCACTCCACGACGTTGTGAGGGCCGGCAAGGTGCGCTACATCGGTGCATCTTCGATGTACGCCTGGCAGTTCAGCAAGGCCCAGTACCTTGCCGAACGCCACGGCTTGACGAAGTTCATTAGCATGCAGAACCACTACAACCTCCTCAACCGCGAGGAGGAACGCGAGATGATGCCGCTTTGTGCTGATCAGGGCGTGGGCGTGATTCCGTGGAGCCCACTCGCCCGCGGTCGCCTCACCCGTGACTGGGACGACAAGACCGCTCGTTCCGAGACCGACGAGTTCGGAAAAACTCTGTATCAACCCGAGGATCAGGTGATTGTGGAGCGCGTTGCTGAGTTGGCGATGGAGCGTGACATCCCACGGGCTCAGGTGGCGCTGGCCTGGGTTCTCTCGAAGTCATTCGTGACGTCTCCTATCGTTGGCGCGACAAAGGAGCACCACATCGACGACGCAGTCGCCGCTCTGGAGCTGACGCTCAGGTCCGACGAGATCGCACGACTCGAGGAACCGTACACACCGCACAACATTGCGGGATTCGCGTAGCCGTGCTCGATCCGTCCGAGAGTGTGCGCCTGGTAGCGCTCAGCGGTGGCGACCGAACAAACACTCTCCAGACGACCAGCCTTAGGGCACGAGGACAATCTTGCCGGTTGCTCGGCGCTCGATAAGTTCACGTAGTACATCGGCTGCCTCGGCGAGGGGACGCTCGAATGGAGCCACCGGCCGCAGGTCGCCTCGTCCGATGGCTGCGGCAATTTCCTCAAGCATCGCCCGGTTCGTTTCGCGGTTGCGAGGGACCCATCCTCCCCATTCGACGCCGACAAGGGTTCGGTTGTTCAGCAACACCAGGTTCAACGCAATCTTCGAGATACCGGCTGTAAAACCGATCACGAGGTAGCGCCCATCGAAACGAAGCGCGCGTAGTGCTTGCTCAGCAACGGGACCCCCCGTTACGTCGTACACAATGTCGATTCCGTTGCCATCGGTCAGCTCGCGGGCGCGGACCTTTATGTCGTCGGTGTTCGGATCAAGCGCAGCAAAGGCCCCGGCTTGCATCGCAAGCTTGCGTTTCTCAGGCGTTGACGCCACGGCAATTACCCGAGCCCCGAGCGAACGAGCGACGTCGATGGCCGCAAGCCCGACGCCGCCTCCCGCTCCGGTGATGAGAACAACCTCATTTGTCCGGACCACGGTTCGATGATGGAACGCAAACCATGCCGTGCCATAGACCTGGATGAATGACGACGCCCGAGCGAAGTCCATCGAATCGGGGATGCGAAGCAGCTGTGCCGGGGACACAACGATGTGGGAGGCGAACGCACCGACCCCGCTCTGGACAACCACACGGTCTCCGATGGCCCATTCACTCACGGCTGAACCAACCGCGGTGACGACACCTGCGGATTCGCCGCCCGGGATGTAGGGCGCCTGTAACGGAAACTGGTAGCGACCCGACGCCTGAAGCGCATCGACGAAGCTTGCCCCTGCGGCCTTGATCTCGATAAGGACCTGCGAGTCGTCGGGGGTTGGGGTCGCACGATCTTCCAGGCGCATCGATTCCAGTGACCCAATTTCGTTCAGAACTATGGCTTGCATGGTGCGGTTCTCCTCATCAGTTCGGAAAGCACGTTGTCACGCGCCGTCTCCTCGAAGCAATTCTTCGGCCATCGTCCGAAGCCTCGTACGTTGGATTTTGTTGCCATTGGCACTTGGTGTCGTGGGGAATGCTTCGAGGGTTTCGATTCGCACCGGGACCTTGTACCGCGCCAGACGGTCCTGGCAATGCCTCATGGCGACGTCGACATCGAATCCCGACGTAGACAGAACGAACGCAACGGGCCGCGCTCCTGCGCGACGGTCGACTGCTACAACCTGCGCCTCGTCGATGCCCGGAACCTCGATGAGAATCGACTCGATATCAGCAGGCGACACGAGGAACCCGCCGAGCCGGAGCACGTCGGAAATCCTGGAGTAATACGTAAACACACGATTACGTTCGGCAATCGCAGAGTCCCCTGTCTTAAACCACCCATCCTCGAAAGCGCTCGCCGTCAACTCGGAGTCGATGGATGCTCCTCCTTCGGAAAGGTACCCTTCGAACAGACTTGGTCCGCGCACATACAACTCGTTGTCGACGATTTTGAGTTCAGCTTCTGGAGAAACGAGCTCGCCCCCCGGCAATTCGCGCTCGAGCGTCGGCAACGTCGGGTCTCGGTGCGAGAAGAGCGCCTGGACCTCGCTCATGCCATAGAGGCCGACGAGTGTTGCTCCCTTCTCCTCCGCTCGGCCAACGATGCCATCCAGGCTCGAGTTGAATCGGGCGTAGCCGCCGATCCTGATCGTCGAAATGTCCGCGCCGAATTCAAGGAGGCGGTGATACATGTCGTCGCTCCCATTCACGACCGACACTCGATGGTTTGCGATCAAGCCGGCGACCGCCGCGACATCGAACTGATCGACCACCACAATGGTTGCGTTCGCGGCAAGCGCCGCCGTGAAGCTCGACATGCCGAAGGTCCCGCAAAACGGCATGACGATCATCGCGACGTCGTTCGCTTTGTAACCGAGAGCGGCGGCGGCCGCAAACCCGTGCGAGCTGATCGAGCGCTGGGTGTGCCGCACCATCTTTGGCCTGCTCGTCGTCCCAGAAGTCGTAAACACCACGAACGGGTCGTCGGCGACGGACAGGTCTTGGTTCGACGACTGCGCAGGCAACGCCAGCGCTTCCGAGAATCCGAACAACCGCACAGCGCCGCTGCGCATCACGAGATCGTTCGCCTCGACGTCGCTGTATCTCGTGTTCACCGACACCAGAACCAGCCGTGCCGCGGCGCAGGCGACGAGTAGACGGAGGTACTGCGCACCGTTCGCCAGCCGGACGGCAACCCGATCTCCGGGCATCAATCCTTCTGCAGCTAACTCCTCGGCGAGTGCTCGCCCCTCACCGGCAATTGTGGATGCCGTGGTCTTCGATCCGTCGGGCAGCACGATCGCCGATCGCGACTGCGCGAATAAGTCGCCCATTCGGCCGATGCTGTCGGGTTGATCTTGCGATCCCATTCGCCTGATCATAGGGACACCGGTACCAGCCGTTCGAGTTCGCTGCGGACACGATGCCCCCTTCAACACCACCTCGCCGCATCGCTCCTACGCAGAACTGATCGGCAAACACGAGTCGCAACGACGCCTCGTTGTCGGCAAGACTCAGGGTCATGAACGATCTCGCCCGTCAAACCGCGCAACTCGACGCCGTCGGCCAAGCCGCCCTTGTTCAATCGGGCGAGGTCAGTCCCCGCGAACTTGTCGACGCCGCGATCAGCCGCATCGAGGAGCTCGATGGACCAGCCGGAATCAACGCGGTGATTCACCGCCGCTTTGAGCGGGCGCAGGCCGAAGCATCAGCGCTCTCGCCGGGCGACGGCCCGTTTGCCGGATTGCCAATGCTCCTCAAGGACCTGTGGCCATCGAGTGCGGGTGACCCGCTCCATCTCGGCAACCAAGCAATGAAGAGCGCCGGCTACACCCACCCGACCGACGCGAACATTACGCGCGCATATCGTAAGGCAGGGATGGTTATCCTCGGCCGAACGAACACGCCTGAATTTGGGGCTGTCGCAACAACCGAGCCGCTGGCATACGGAGCGACCAGAAACCCGTGGAACACGAACCATAGCCCCGGCGGATCTTCCGGCGGAGCGGCCGCGGCAGTAGCTTCGGGCATGATTCCAGCAGCAAACGCCTCCGATGGTGGCGGCTCGATTCGCATTCCAGCGGCAGCGTGCGGACTCGTTGGACTGAAGCCATCCCGGGGACGCGTCTCCATGGGTCCGCTGCAGGACGAGTGGGGTGTTTCGGTACAACACGTGGTCTCGGTCAACGTGCGTGACACGGCTGCGCTTCTCGACGTTTCTGCATTTCCGTTCCCGGGCGATGCCGTCGTGGCGCCGAGCCCGACACGCCCCTACGCTCAAGAGGTCGGCGCCCCGGTCGAGAAACTCCGTATCGGTCTTATGACTCGCCCGCTGCGGGGCCCGATCGACCCAGAGTGCGAAGCAGCAGCGACCAACGCTGCAAAATGGTTCGAGGGGCATGGCCACCATGTGGAACCGTCCTACCCTGACGCGCTCAATTGGTGGGCGACGGACCCGGCTGCTGGTATAATATGGGCACTTAACATGCGAAACTCTATCGAACGCGTCGCTGGACTCATAGGTCGCCCGGTGGGCCCGGACGATTTCGAACCTGCTACCTGGGGGCTCTGCCAGACTGCCGACAAGGTAACAGGACTGCAGCTCTTGCAGGCACAGTCCACGCAGACCCGCTTGCGACGGGAGAGCGCGATGTGGTGGGAACCGACAGCGAACGACGGAAGCGGCTTCGACATCCTCCTCTCCCCCACTATGGCAGTACAGCCGCCACCCCTCGGCGAACTTGTGGCGACCCCTGACGACCCTCTGCGCGCGCTCAAGGCGTCCTCGCCAATGGCCACGTTCACGGGCGCTTGGAACGCGACCGGACAGCCCGCGATCTCGCTGCCCTTCGCCATGGGCTCGACCGGGCTCCCGATCGGGATCCAACTCGTCGCCGCCTACGGCCGCGAGGACCTCCTCCTTCGAGTCGGCGCCGCCATGGAGTCCGACATCCGTTGGGACCTTCGTCGAGCGACGGTTCACGCGTCAACGGCTCGTTAGCGCACGCGCCGTGCCAGTGCGGTGACGCACGCGAGCAAAGCCCAGCGCCTCGCAACGGCGTATGCGCGGTGCGTGGCGACGTTCAGTTCGCCACGCCGGGACAAACCAGGCAACGTGTCGGTGGTTACACCCGGGCGCCAGCGGCGGCCCACCGCCGAAGTACTGCAGCAACTGATTCGAGATGTTCGCGCATTGCCTGTTCGGCGGCCGTCGGATCACCGGCCACTACTGCTTTCACGATCGCCTCGTGCTGGGGGAGCGATTCCTGCGGGCGGCCCGGGATCAGAGCCAATCGGTAATTGTGGTGGACCGCACGGTTGCACAGAAGGGCGACCAGGTCGCCCGCCACGTCATGACGGCTGATCTCACGAAGACGCTGGTGGAGAAGCGAGTTCAGCCCCGAGTACTCCACCAACTCGTCGGCCGCTACGGCCTCACGCATCGAGGCAGCGATCGACGACAACTCCTCGCGTTCCCTCGAGGTCGCCTTTACTGCGGCCCGTGAGGCAATCAACGACTCCAGCAGTACTCGCACCTCACTGATTTGAACGGCCTCGTCGATGGCAACCCGGCGCACCGTTGCTCCCCTATTTGGCTCGTGGTCAACGAGCCCTTCTTTCACCAACTCGCTTATGGCTGCTCGCACAGCCGCACGGCTCGCACCGAACATCTCCGTGAGCTGAAGTTCGACGAGTCGTTCACCGGGTGGAAGCTTCCCCTCCAGAATGTGGGTCCGTAGGCCCTCAGCTACAGGAACCGAAGCCCGTTTCCTTGCCATCGTTGGTCCGCTTACCTCTCGACGAGGGCAAGGAGCCCATTGTGGGTGTTTGAGGTCGGCAGATGCGTCGCCCGGTATACCTCACGGACATTTACGTGAAGCGCACCGCGCATGACGAGCCACATCACCAGTTCGATTCCTTCCGAACCGGCCTCACGGAGATACTCGGTATGGGAAATCGCCGCAGCCTGTTCGGGATCACTCACCAGCAGATCCATGAAACGCCTATCGAATTCCGGATTCAGCAGCCCAGCGCGCTGTGCCTGCAACTGGTGCGACATACCGCCCGTTCCGACAATAAGTACACGTTCGTTTCCCGGAAACGAATCCACCGCTTTCCGCAGCGCCCGTCCAAGGTTGTAACAACGACGCCCCGTGGGCGGTGGATACTGAACGACATTTACGAGAATCGGGACGACCAGGCATGGCCAGCTCGCGGGTTGACCGAACATTACCGACATCGGAACGGTGAGCCCGTGGTCGACCTCCAACTCGTTGACGAACGTCATGTCGAACTCGTCGAGAATCAACGACTCGGCAAGATGCCAGGCCAGATCGGGGTGTCCCTGAACATCAGGCACCGGTCGTCGACCGAAACCTTCATCGGCCGGGCGAAATGACTCGGCAAGCCCGATTGCGAACGTCGGTATGAGTTCGAGCGAAAATGCGTTGGCATGATCGTTGAAAATCAGTACGCAGACATCAGGTTGGAGTTCCGCAATCCATTCACGCAGCGGGGCGAGCTTCGCAAAATACGGAGCCCAGTAGGGCTCGTCCGTGCGGCCCTTGTCAATCGCAACGCCGACGGCTGGAACGTGCGACGTGGCCACGCCACCTATGACTTCAGCCATGCCGAGCCTCCTTTGCCCAGGTTCCTTCGGCTCGCGATCGATTCCCCTCGATCGGCCGCCCGCCTCCGACCATCATGGCCACGTAATCGGCTTCGGTCATCCCCGTCTGTTTGGCCGCCAACGATTGAAAGCTCATACCGTCGCTGGCCGCCAGCTTGAACGTGTAGTAGATGTTCCCCCCCAACTCCAACAGACGCAACCACTCCCGACTGAGCACCGCTTCGGTTTGTTCCGGAGACAGCCTGTATCGGGCCACATAAGCATCTTCGTCGGCCCGAAACTCATCTCGGTTCGCCGGATCGTTCAGCGACATGCAGAACATGTTCAGGCGATACCCCTTGCGGCTCTGCTTCGAGTCGAACACATACGTCCCAGGGATATCGGAATAAGTCGCTGAGTCTTCAGTCATCACGGAGTCCCTTCTCAAATGGTAAGCCTGCGTATTGTTCACACAACGCTCCTTGCGCATGTTCCGACCCCGCAAGGTAATCAAGCTCGGCCTCTTGCATGCGTTGATCGAACTCCGTCTGGTGAGGAAAACGGTGCAACAGCGTCGTCATCCACCAGGAGAATCGAACGGCGCTCCATATCCGGCGCAGAGCCACTTCGGAGTACCGGTCCAACTCTCGATCATCGCGGTGGACGTAATGATCGGTGAAGCCTCGGGCGAGGTAGAAGGCGTCGGAGATCGCAAGATTGAGTCCCTTGGCTCCGGTCGGTGGAACGATGTGAGCCGCGTCACCAACGAGGAACATGTTGCCGTAGCGCAGTGGTTCGGCGACAAAGCTGCGCAGAGGGGCGATTGACTTCTCTATGGTCGGCCCGGTCACCATTTGGTCGCGAAGTTCATCGGGAAAGCGTTTCAGTAACTCGGCCCAGAAGCGTTCGTCGGGCCAGTCTTGCACGGTGTCGGCAAGTGGGCATTGAACGTAGTATCGGCTCAACATCGAGTTGCGCTGTGACGCGAGCGCGAAGCCGCGAGAGTGATTGCAGTACACAAGGTCTTTCAGAGGCGGCGTCTCCGACAGGATTCCGAGCCAGCCGAACGGATATTCCTTTTCATATGTACGAATACGATTCGCGGGGATGCTCGCTCGGCAGACGCCGTGGTAACCGTCCGCTCCGACGATAAAGTCGGCATCGACTCTGTGCTCGATTGCGCCTTTGCGGAACGTCAGGTACGGGGAGGGAGACGTGATGTCGTGGGGCATGACATCCGTGGCGGTGTCGATGACGTTTACGCTACGCGAATCACAGGCCCCATAAAGGTCGCGCTGCAGCGGCGCTTGGCCATAGGCCATGAAGTGACGACCGGTGCGTGCTGCGATGTCGAAGAAAAGCGATTTGCCGCTCCAGGCCATCCGCGCCCCGTCGTGAACTACACCGGTGGTGTCCATGTTCGAACCGAGTCCGGCATCGCGCAACACGCCCACGCTTCCCCATTCAAGGACACCGGCCCGGACGCGCTCCAGTACATGCTGGCGAGTCTGCCGTTCCACCACGATTGATTCGACTCCCGCTCGCTCCAGCAGCAGGGCCAGCAGACTTCCGGCCGGCCCCGCACCGACGATCGCCACCTGTGTTCGCATCCCACCCAGTATGCTCGTTGTCGACAATGTTGTCGACAACGGCGACACGGTCTGAATCGACCTCGAAATGCAGGTTTGGAGACAGCATGGGACAGCATCGCATCGTTCGAAACGTCCAACGCACCGACGCGGCCGTCATTGCCGGACTCGCGCAGTGCGGTTCGGCCACTGTTCACGAAGCGCAGGGACGAATCGGGTTTGTCGACGCAAACATTCGGCCGATTCAACAACATCGACGCCTTGCTGGAACTGCGATAACGGTGTCGTGCCACCCTGGCGACAACCTCATGATTCACGCCGCAGTCGAGATGTGCCAAGCCGGAGACGTTCTCGTTGTGACGAACACTGCCCCCTCTACGCATGGCATGTTCGGTGAGCTCATCGCTACCTCGCTGATGAGCCGGAGCGTACAGGCTCTCGTTATCGATGCGGGAGTCCGTGATACCTCAGAACTTCGCGATCTCGGCTTCGCTGTTTGGTCGCGCCACGTCTCGTGCCAGGGAACCGTGAAAGCTTCCCCCGGCTCGGTCAACGTGCCAGTGGTTCTCGGCGGCATTGCAGTGAATCCGGGTGATGTCATCGTGGCCGACGACGACGGGGTCGTCGTAGTGGCTCGGGAGCGTGCCGGGGAAGTCCTCAGGCAGTCTCGGGCACGCGAAGCAACGGAAGCGACATCGCGAGCACGACTCGCCGCCGGTGAGCTCGGCCTTGATATCTATGGCCTCCGTTCGCTGCTTGAGTCCCTCGGCGTAACCTACGAAGACTGACCAACTTGAGAGTCTGTGCATGAGAGTTGTGATGGCCAGACCCGGAGGGCGATGTGATTCAGACCAGCGAGCAGGCAGCAACCACATGAACATCACGGTGTTCGGCATTGGCGAAGCTGGCTCACGATTCGCCACCCTCCATTCCTTTTGTCGCCGACGAGCAGGCATCGCGACTAGACAGCAAGCCTCGGAAATACGCGCCGAGTGTTGGTTTCGTATATGCGCGTACGATCTGCATCGCTTAGCGCAGCGGCATCGATGTACTTCCTCGTGTCGTCGTAGTACTGGTCTGTACGCGGATCAATCCCGCGAACCGCACCGACCATTTCGGATGCAAACAGAATGTTCCTAATTGGGATCACGCTCGTCAATAGATCGATACCGGCCTGGTGGTAAACGCACGTATCAAAGTAGATGTTGTTCAGAACGAGGTCTTCGAGCGGTCCCATTTTGAGGTCCTGTACGATTCCTCGAAAACGACCCCAGTGGTAGGGGATCGCACCACCGCCATGGGGAATGATGAACATGATCGTCGGGAAGTCTTTGAAAACTTCCGACATGAGGAGTTGTTGAAACGCCGCGGTGTCGGCACCCAGGTAGTGCGAGCCCGTTGTGTGCAGGTGGTCATTGCACGATTGCGACACATGGATCATTGCTGGCACGTTCAACTCGACCATGGCCTCATAGAACGGATACCAGTACCGATCACCCAGGACCGGTCCCGTAAAGAAGCCACCTGACGGGTCGGGATTGAGGTTGCAACCGATGAAGCCCAGCTCATCGACACAGCGCCGCAGCTCCGAAACGGAACTCTTCAGTGCGACGCCTGGCGACTGAGGAAGCTGACATACCGGGGCAAAACTCTGGGGATAGAGATCACACACCCGGCGAACGAGGTCATTGCAATGCTCGCTCCACCACCGGCTGGTGTGTTCATTTCCGATGTGGTGCCCCATCCAACTCGCCCGGGGCGAGAAGATCGTGAGGTCCGTGCCGCGCTCGCGCTGCAACTTCAATTGCGCGCCTTCCAGACTCTCGCGAATTGCGTCATCGGAAATCGACACCACACCCTTTTCACCGACGTGAAGAGGGTCCTTCGCGAGGGCTGCCTTCTGTTCCTCACGGTAGGCGCCGAGCGCCGACGGAGCGGTCGTGTAGTGGCCGTGACAGTCGATGATCATATTGTCTACAATACTGTCGACAACCGTCGGAGGCGACTGCGCTTCAACAAGCCGTGGGGAATCCCGTGAAGATCTGTATTGCCGGCGAAGGCGCGATTGCGCAAAAGCACCTCGATGGATTGGCCCGAATCGATGGTGTCGAAGTGGTGAGCATTGCGGGTGGCAACGCAGCCGATACCCAAGACGTCGCAACGCAGCGCGGCATTCCGTATTGGTCCCTCGATCTCAACGAAGCGATGCGACAGCCTGGCGTCGAGGCGGTAATCCTCACGACACCGACCCAGCTTCATGCTGCGCACGCCATCGCCGCGATGGAGGCCGGCAAGCACGTCCTCGTTGAGATCCCGATGGCCGATTCATTGGCCGACGCGCAGGCAATTGTTGCCACTCAGGAACGCACGGGGCTGACGGCGATGGTCTGCCATACCCGCCGGTTCAACCCTTCTCATCAGTTCGTCCACGAGCGTGTCGCGCGTGGCGAACTCTCGCTTCAGCATCTTGTCGTGCAGACGTTCTTTTTCCGACGCGAAAATAGAAATGCGCTTGGAAAACCTCGCAGTTGGACAGACCATCTGCTGTGGCACCACTCGTGTCACACGGTCGATTTGTTCCGGTATCAAACCGGCGAAGAGCCCGACATCGCGTGGGCGCAGCAGGGGCCGCTTCACCCCCAACTCGGGATCGCCATGGATATGACCGTCGGGCTTCGCGCTCCTAAATCAGGAGCGCTTTGTACGCTCGCTCTGTCGTTCAACAACAACGGACCGCTCGGAACGTTCTTCCGCTACATCTGCGACAACGGTACCTACATTGCGAGGTATGACGATCTCGTCGACGGCAATGAAAACGCTGTAGATCTGAGTGACGTCGCCGTATCGGATGACGGGATCGAACTTCAAGACCGCGAGTTCGTTGCGGCGGTTCGCGAAGGGCGAGAGCCCGACGCCAGCGTTGCCCAGTGCCTGCCCACCATGCGGGTTATCGACAGGCTCGCCCAGTCACTCGCCGCCAAGTGAAACTGCGGATTTGACCCGACGTCTGCGAATGGTTAACGCCATCCGATCCCTGACCAGGTCGAACCAGACCACGTCGACCCAGACCACGTAGAACCAGACCACGTCGAACCAGACCACGTCCCGCTCAAAAGTCGACCGCTGGCATCAAAGCTTTGATTGGTCCATGCCGCCCGGGCGTTGGACGCCTTTGCCCAAGAAGGCGCTGCGAACGAACTCTTGAACGCGTGGTACTCGCCTGTCAAGACATCGGTTGCGGAAGTGCCGACATGCGCGCTCCCACGAGCGCTTTCGAGGAGCCCGGTGCCCGACGACGCGGGAAACGTCTGAGTTCCGATCGGAGTTGGCGCTCGCAACGCCGCAGCAACGCTGATCATGCCGCTGCCCTGTTGCCAAACCGGCATGCCGAGCGCAAATGCCGTCGATGTGAGGAGCGCTTTCACCTGGTCAGGGGTCAACGTCGGGCGATGTTGTATCAACAGCGCCGCAGCGCCGGAGGTGACCGCTGCGGCCTGAGACGTGCCCGATCCTCGAAACAGCTGCGTGCAGGTCAGCGGATCGGACAACCGAGCCAGTGGATACGTGGTATCGAGAAAAGACCCCGGCACCCGAAGACTCGCGACTTGGGCGCCTGGTGCGACAACGTCGGGGTTACGGATGCCGTCACCGACGCTCGACCACTTCTCAACCTTGAACTTGAAAGTCTTGGGATCCCAAGTTGACCCTCCGACCGCCATCACGAAGGGGTTCCGTGCCGGGTTGGCGAGACCAGGCACGCTTCGTCCTTCATTTCCACCAGCTACCACGACTACGATTCCGGCCTTCCAAGCATTGGCTACTGCATGGGAAAGCGGATCGGTGCTGTAATCCGTCAGGGCGTCGGTGCTGTAGGACAAGTTCACAACTCGGATATTTCGACCGTTCGTGTTCTTGTTCTGAACGATCCAGTCAAGCGCCGCGATCACCTGGGAAACGTCGACGGCACCGTTGCCAGCCCCAACCTTTACGTTGACGATCCGCGCTTTGGGAGCGATACCAGTGGTCAGGGCTCCACCCGATCCGTCACCGGCGATTATTCCGGCCATGTTCGTGCCGTGACCATGGACGTCACGGTACTTCACCGACGGTGACGTGGAATCGAACGACAGATCAACGGCGTCGACTACTTTGCCCGCCGAGGCCAACCCCGCAACACTGTTTACCCCTGTATCGATCACCGCGACATCGACACCCTGCCCCTCGTACCCTGCCGCCCATGCGGTGGGCGCACCGACCGCGGTGGCGACCATAGGAAGCGTAAGGGTGGCCGAATCGATGTCGGTGCCCGAGCACACCGTGGCGCCTGCGGTCGAGACGCCCACATTGGCAAAGGTGCCTCCGATCGTGAAGAGACCACCTGCAAGAGCGACGGCGATGCTTCTGGATTTGGATATGTGGAACAACGTGACCTCCAGGGTTTGACGAGATCACGATACGGTCACTCTGCGTGGCTGAATATGGGTCGATCGGCCGTGCACCCGGCTTCAGTCGTGAACGCGCAGCCAAAGGGGAGTACTTGAACGGCGACGAAGGGTCAAGGTTCGTCGTGGAGGTGCCGATGGCCAAAGAATGGCGCATTCGGATGATCTCGGCCGCATCGTGGCGGGGCGCGCCGTGTCGGGGTCTGTCCAATGCCATTGGCGAGCGTGCGGCAAAACATGACGATGAGATCACAAACGTCGTCGCCAGCAAGTGCCTCCGAACCGCACAACGCTACGGCGCTCACCTGGGGACTAACGCTTCTGCTGGCTCTTGGCGCCGCGGCCCTCAACCGGTTGTTTGTCCCGCAAGCCAATGTCGGTCAGCTCCTTGACGCGCTGACCGGGGCAATCGCGTTGACAACGCTGTTCGCCGTCAGCGAGGTGCTCGTCATTCACATTCACGTGGGAACTTCGGCCCATACGTTCTCGGTGGTCGAGGTCGTTGTCGTGCTTGCGCTCATTCATTC
>JANOYY010000163.1:0-2155 GCA_031429095.1 Acidimicrobiia bacterium
GCTCGTCGCACAACTCGAAGCCCTCGGACTCGACGTCACCATCACACCCAAAGCCGCATAACAAACCCCTGTTTCCGCACGACAACGGGGCTCCGCCCCAAACCCCACGCGCTCCAACACCAGCCAGAACACCACACACAAGGGGATTCACACCTCAGGTCCTGGTGTCGAAAAGACGTGCAGGTTCAAGTCCTGTCGCCCGCACAAGGCTATGACCAGGGACGCCCCACCGGCAGTTTCAGTTCTCGCTCCATATGCGGTCGATCGGGCAGACGTAGATGCGGTCCTCGATCTCGTATGCCTCGGTGCCCGTATTGAGGAAGAATCCGGCGCTGAACTGATCCCCGAGCGCCTCACGAAGCGTGCGCAGCCCTCGTAGTCCCTTCTGATCAACCTCTCGACCAGCCTCTATTTCGAAGCCGACGATCATCCCGTCTTGCCGCTCGGCCACAAGGTCGACCTCCTGGTCGTCGTGGGTTCGCCAATGTCCGAGATCGCGGATGTCATCGCGCCAAGATGCCTGCTTGAGGAGCTCCCCAACGACAAAAGTCTCGAACAGATGCCCGAACTCTGCGAGCGTCGCCGGGTCACGCCGGGCGAGCTTTTCGGGTGTGATGCCGAGCAGATACGCAGCGAGACCGGAAGCAACCACGTGCAACTTCGGAGAGTGCGCTGCTCTTGATCGCAGCGTGCAACCCCATGCCGGTAGTCGACGGATCAGGAACAGCGCTTCGAGGAGGCGCACGTAATTGTCCCCCGATCGAGGTTCGACACCGGCCGCGTTGGACGCTTTCACGATGTTCAAGACTTGGCCCGTCTGCGCCGCGAGTCGTTCCATCAATCGCGGCAGCGCGTTGATCTGACGAACCCTCGACAACTCGGCCACGTCACGCTGCAGCGACGCTCCGAGGTAGCCACGGTAGAAGTTGGCTCGACGACGAGCGTCAACATGAACGGCAAGCGGCATTCCGCCGCGACAAGTCCGGTATTCGTACTCAGTGCGTTCAGTAAGTGCTCGTCGCGGCGTGGCGAGCGCGGCCGGTTCCGTGAATGCGGCGTCCAAAAAGTTCTCGTGGACGCCGTCGAGTTCTCCCTGCGAGAACGGCATGACTTCGACAAGCTGGAGCCGACCGGTAAGCGCTTGCGTGCCGCGTGGCATAGCCCAGAAGGATGCCGAGCCACTCAAGAGCCACCGTCCGTTCTCGTGATGTTTGTTCAGTTCTGCCTTGATCGCTTGCAACAGCTCGGGAACATGCTGGTACTCGTCGATACACACCGGGATCGGTCCACGGACAGCGTCCGACGGCGATGCGGCTACACGCTCCCGGACGGCCAGGTCGTCGAGGTCGGTGACATCCACGTCGTGACGGCGGGCGAGTTCGGCCAGGACCGTGGACTTGCCAACGGAGCGAGCACCCTGGAGAACGACTACGGGCGCCTCTTCCATCCGGCCGGTGATGGTGGCGGCAATTCGACGGTCGATCAACGCTGACGGCACGTCGCCACGATACCCCACTGTTTCCAGATCCGACGGCCTTTACGTTCCAGATCAGAGGCCTATTTCATTCCAGATCCGAGGGAAATGCTTTCCGATGTCGGCGATGCCGAGTCGTCGGGTGAGTTCGTCAAGGAGATGCGACTCGTAGACGTAGCCGGCGGTTAGCAAGTGAGCGTAGAGGTGGCGAGCGTCGAGGGTGCGCCATCGGCCGTCGTCGGTGCTGCGGACCATGTTGGGCACGAGGGCGTGGGTGTGGAGGTGCGGGTCGGCGGCCCGGCGGGTGCGGTGGCGGAAAGCGGCGGCGATGAACCCGTCGGCGGACACTTGCTCAGTGCCGTTGTGGCCACGTCGGGCCACGTCGGCGTTGCGTTCCAGGTAGCCGAGCGCAGCGTCGACGGCAGCGTCGTGGGCGGCAGTGATCTCGGCGGTCATCTCCGGTGATCCGAGAGCGAAGGCGAGCGACACGGACTTCGGGGCGCGGAAGGTGAGGTCGAACGCCGGGATCGTCCGGTTCGCCGACTCGATGATCGGCGCGTCGGTGACTGGGTGGCGGCCGGCGAGCACAGCGGTGAGTTGTGCGGGTCGAGTTCGCCGTCGATGCCGATCAGTTCGTGGGTGTGGGCGGTCCATCGGCCGGGTTCTTCGCCGATGGCGTAG
>JANOYY010000164.1:0-47806 GCA_031429095.1 Acidimicrobiia bacterium
GTCGTCGTTCACCCGCGACATGTTGTTGTGTGATTGTGTCACGACGAGTGTGTGGTTGAGTGCAAACGGCACACCGTTCGATGTCGGTACACCGACATCGCAGATACCGGTCCGGAATCGTCGAGCGGTCATGATCCGAGATCAGTACTGCCGTCATCCGGGATGTAACCGTCCGGCACGGTGGACTGATGTGCACCACATTCGTGAACGGGAGAATGGTGGCACGCACGAACTCACCAATTTGTGTGCGTTGTGCCGGTTTCATCACCGTTTCGTTCACAGGCATGGTGTCAAGATCCGGTGGGACCTTGACGTGATATCACTGATCTTTGAGTGGCCTGATGGGCGTAAAGCGAATAGTCCACCGCCACCACAACTCACCTTCGCACGGTAAGCACGCATATGTTCGGTTTCACTTCGCACGGCGGGTGATGTCGGCGCGCACGTGGCTCGACGCGCATTTTCGAGTCCGCAGTGGTGTCGTCGTTGGTACGCGGCCCGAACCTTGATTTGGTTGGTCGTGATTTCACTGCCTCACCCAACGCTGACCCACAGGGGCCCGACCGGAAGTGGTTGACCGATATCGCCGGCATCGCCCGAATGAAGGGAAGCTGTGCCTGTGCGCAGTGAAGGGCTTATGGTCGAAACCGGATTGTGGGTACGTGAACGTATGACCGCAGAACTAGCTGTTGCGGTGCTTCAAGGGATGGGTGTAGGGGTGACTGCGGTAGAGGACGTGGCGGCGTAGTGGATCGTCGACAGCGAGCCTCGGGTGGTCAAAATCAGAGTGATGGTCGTAGTCCATGCCGAGTCGCTCCATGACGGATCGCGAACGGGTGTTGATCGCTGCGGTAAAGGCAATGACCTCCGGAGCCTCGAGTTCCTCGAACGCGTAGGTCATCACGGCTGATGCTGCTTCAGTTGCGTAGCCCCGGCCCTGTGAAACGGTACGGAGGCGCCACGCGAGTTCGAGCGCGACCGGAAACGGTAGGGACTGGTCGGTCGGGCGTACACCAACGCGCCCGACGAGTTGGCCGCTCAAGCGCTCTTCCACGGCCCACAGGCCGAAACCAACTCGGGCAATGCGGGTAGCCTCGAGGTCGATGTCGATTCGAGATTGCTCCGGCGACCGCGTTCCGCCGAGCATGGCCATCACGTCCGGATCGGCGTCGACCTCCGCCGAAGGCGTGACATCGTCAGGTGTCCACTGGCGAAGGATCAATCGTTCGGTCTGGAGCTGTGGGGCCGGAAGGCCGACCACAGCCTCAAGGCCGCCGCGGTCGAGGGCAGGACCTCGACGCAGACCTGAACTGCGCAGCGCGCGTACAATTTCTCGACTGTTTACAGCGGTGGCGCCGAGTTCCACAGCAAGCGTGCGCGTCACTTCATCTACGTCGTAGTGGTCACCTTGAAACGAAAGTCGGCGGAGCCCGAGTTGCTTCGCGAACGTATGAAGTTCATCGAAGGAATCGGAACTGACGACGTGACACCACCGTCGGCCACGCCACTCCCATCTGCACTCGTCGACCAGAATTGCCATCGCAAAAGGTCAGCCCGTGAACAACTGATCGAGCGCAGCACCGACATAGCTGGGCTCGGGCTCTTCATGAATCGTGCTCAACGCGCTGATCGACACATAACCGGCCGACACTGCACCACCATCGAGGTCCTCGGGCAGCGTGACTGCCTCGCCCCACTGCATCGAGACCCGGAACGCGTCCTCGTGCCCGGGTTTGGGCTCGCGGGTCGCTCCGCTCATGGTGCGAGGCGGCAAGGTGCCGACCTTTGTGGAGCGCCACCCTTTCATCTCCGAAACGGGGCAGTTCGGAACGTTCACGTTCAAGACAATCGGCGGCATGGGCTTCGATGCCGTGAACCCTCGCACGACTTCGGCTGCAACCTCCGCCGCAGAATGCCACTGCTGTTGGCTCAGCATTTCCTCCAAGCCCTGACCTTCGAAACTTCCGGCGACGACATCCTGGCTCACTGCAATGCCGGGTACCCTGCCATTGCGGGCGGTGATCGCTGCGCCGATGGTGCCGGAGTGATATACCGATCGGCCGACGTTGGCGCCTGGGTTGATCCCGCTGACGACGAGATCAGGTGGGGCTCCGAACACGCCAAGGCGGGCAAACATGATGCACAGGGCAGGCGGGCCGGTTACCGACCATGCTTCGGCGACGCCGACCAGTGTTTCGATTCGCACGCGATGAACCTCAGGGCGGATCAGGTGCAACGCGCCGAGTGCCGCGCCCGCCCCGGAGTACTCCGTATCGGGCGCCACGATGACAACTTCCCCGAAGGGAACCATGGCGTTGGCGAGGACATGCAGGCCTACGGAATCGATACCGTCATCGTTGGTAACCACTATGCGCATGGACAAACCGTACTGGCGATTCCCGTTCAAGCTGATCTTGAAGCAATGGCGCTCCTCTGGAATCGTCGTCTTGTCGACAGGCCTCGAACCATTGGCTCGCCATTAACGGTTACGGCTGTACCCATGAGATTGTGTCTTCGCTGGTACTTCCAAAGGACGCCGAACCCATGACCACCGCAGTTTCCGTCGCTGTCTCCCAACTTTCCGTCACCTCGCTGTATCTCCTCGTTTCTCGAACGAACGTCTTGCCGGCGTACCGGAATGCGGTGACTGTCTCCGCAATGGTGACCGCAATGATCATCCTTGGCTACCCAGGTGAGATCGCAGCGACCAACGGACCTCGCATCGTCTGGGGACTGCTCTCTACGATTCCATTTATCTATGTCGTCTACATCCTGTTCACCGAACTAAGTGTGGCCATGAAAACGCAAACGGCTGAGGTGCGCCACACCATGTCAATGCTTCGGTGGATGGTCATTTTCAAGATCGATCATATGAAGAGTTCCCACGACGAAGCACTATCTACCCCAATTGGAGCAACAGCATGATTTCGAAATTCCGAACGCTCGGGCTCACCTCCGAGATGTCCTACGCCGCAGGGCTTTTATCCGTCGCGGCGAGCATTGGAATATGGAACAGCAACAAAGGAAAAGACGCCCCGCACGCGGAACGCTTCGGGATCTTCGTCGGGCTGTGGGCGCCAACATTCTTCGCGATTGGCAACGGGCTTGATCTCGCCGAACGTCAGACCCTGAAGCCGTGAGGTCCGAAACAGTGCAAACTACTGAGCCGCTGATCACCAAGTCCCAAGCTGGTGCTGCCTTTCTGGCGCGACCAATTATTCGAGCGAAGTTGATTTTCATCCTCGCGAGCTTTGTTTCCCTGGTTCTATCGGTGTCGCTCTGGTTCAGTGGCCATGAACAGCAAGGGATTTTCGTGGGACTCTGGGTCCCCTCGATCCTCTCGGCCGGGTCCCTGATTTTGGGCGGTCGGGCGGACCACGAATGAGTCAAGGACTCCTGTTCAGTATTGGCGTGTGCGTTTTCGCGCTCACCGTTGTTGGCGCGATGATCTATGGGCGCTTAGTTTTCACGCGCTTCTACGACGCCCAGGTCGCCGATGCCGCCGCCTCCCGAGCGGCATCGGTTGTCGAGGCGCTAGCTACGAAATTGGTGCCGGCGGAACCTGCGCCGACCCAGTAGCGGCCCAGTTCGTCTTCCGACCTCCCCTGACTCGCAGCACCGCAGTCCCCGGTGCTCGCATGTCCGGCTTAAGCTCAGATCTGATGCCGTCTGAGTTTTCGTACCCCTATGCAGAAACGCCCGAGCCCCGCGTACCCCTGCTCGACATCATTGATCTGGAATTCCCCCCGGATGGCACATGCTGACAACTTCGGTGTCGAGCAAATGTCAGCGAAACGTTCGGTGAACACGTTCGGTGCAGTCAGCTCGGAGGCGCTTCAAACGCGTATCGACGCCTTGATGGCGGGTGATCGGGTCCGCTTGACCCGGCGCCTTCGCCAGCTAATGAAGGAATGGAAGCGATCAGCCAGAACTGGCCACGACCCCGCCGCGGCGTTGGCCCGAGAGGTGGCCAGGGCCGAAGAAACACTGGCCGCCCGGGAAGCCGCCGTGCCGCTGATCAGCTATCCAGAGGACCTTCCGGTCAGCCAGCGACGCGAGGATCTTCTCAACGCGCTTCGCAACCACCAGGTGGTCGTGGTGGCCGGCGACACCGGGTCTGGAAAGAGCACCCAACTCCCCAAACTCTGTCTGGAGGTCGGCTTGGGTCGTCGGGGCTTCATTGGTCACACTCAGCCCCGGCGCATTGCCGCCCGTACGATCGCGGAGCGAATTGCGTCGGAGCTTCGCGTCGAAGTCGGCGCGGCGGTGGGATATGCGGTTCGCTTCACAGATCACGTCAGCGACACGACGCTGATCAAGGTGATGACCGACGGCATCTTGCTGGCGGAGATCCAACGCGACCGCGATCTGCTCCGTTACGACACCATCATCATCGACGAGGCACACGAACGGAGTCTCAACATCGACTTTCTGCTCGGCTATCTCACCCAGCTGCTTCCCCGTCGCCCGGACCTAAAGGTCGTGGTGACGTCGGCGACTATCGACACGCAACGATTTGCCGAACATTTCGCAAAGGTGACATCTGCTGCGGTAATCGAGGTCATGGGGCGGACGTTTCCGGTCGAGGTTCGTTATCGGCCCTTCGGGTTCGAGAAGGACGATGACCGAGATCAGCCACAAGCGATTGTCGACGCAGTTGACGAGTTGTGTCGAGAGGGCGCGGGCGATGTCTTGGTGTTCCTCAGCGGAGAACGCGAGATCCGTGACGCGGCCCAGGCCCTTGCCGATCGCACAAACATCGATGTTCTGCCGCTCTACGCGCGCTTATCGCTCTCCGAGCAGCAGCGAATCTTTCAACCGCATGCCACGCGGCGAGTTGTGTTGGCCACCAACGTTGCGGAAACCTCGTTGACGGTGCCAGGTATTCGGTCGGTCATCGACACCGGAACCGCCCGTATCTCCCGGTACAGCAAACGGCTCAAGGTCCAACAGCTTCCGATCGAGGACATCTCGCAGGCGTCGGCGAATCAAAGGTCGGGTCGGTGCGGGCGGCTTGGACCGGGAATCGCCATACGCCTCTATGAGGAGGAGACCTTCGACGATCGACCGGCCTTCACCGAGCCGGAGATTCTGCGGACGAACCTGGCCTCTGTGCTTTTGCAGATGGCCGCATTCGGGTTCGGTGCTATCGAGGACTTCCCGTTTGTGGAGGCCCCTGACTCGCAGAGCGTACGCGATGGCAATGCACTGCTACTCGAACTTGGCGCCTTCGACGCCGACGGTGGGCTTACGAAGCTGGGGCGTCGTTTGGCACGCCTCCCTCTCGATCCGCGATTAGGCCGCATGATCATCGAGGCAGAACGCCTCGGCTGCGTTCGCGAGGTGATGATCGTCACTGCAGCGCTCTCCATTCAAGATCCACGCGAGCGGCCGCAAGAGTTTCGTGGGGCGGCCGACGAACTGCACCGACGATTCGCATCCGAATCGTCGGACTTCATTTCGATCCTGAACCTCTGGGATCACCTGAAGATGCTTCAAGCCGAGCTGTCGAGCAACCAGTTCCGAAAGCGATGCAAGGCGGAATACTTGAACCACCTACGAATCCGCGAGTGGCAAGACATCTTCAGCCAACTACGGCGCGTCGTCGCCGAGTTGGGAATCTCGATGGGAGCAAAGGGGGCCCATCACGACAACATTCATCAGGCGATGTTGTCGGGCCTGCTGACTCAGATCGGTCAGCGCGACGACGACATCACCGACGCCAAGGCATCGCCAAAAGCGAAGCCAGCCGAACGCAGGCCCGAACGTCCGCGTCGCGGTGCTGAGTTCAAAGCCGTTCGCAACGGTCGCTTTGCCATCGCACCTGGATCGGTGCTCAGTCGAAAGCCACCAAAGTGGGTCATGGCGGCAGAGCTGGTCGAGACCAACCGGCTCTGGGCCCGCGTCTGTGCTCAGATCGATCCGCTCTGGATCGAGTCGCTTGGCGAACACCTCGTAAAGAGAACCTATAGCGAGCCGAGATGGGATAGTGAACGCGGGTCGGTGCTGGCAACGGAGCGCGTCCTACTCCACGGGCTGAGCATTGTGGAAGGTCGTCCAGTTAACTATGCGCGCATAGATCCTGTTGCGACGCGCGAGATTTTTCTGCAACGTGCGCTTGTTCTGAACGAATGGCGAAGCAAGTTTCGATTCATTCAAAAGAACCGATACATGATCGACGAGGTGCTGGCTTTGGAGGCTCGGGTACGACGGCGCGACATTCTCGTGAACGACGATGCGGTGTTCAGCTTCTTCGACGAGCGCGTTCCCGCCGACATTGTGTCGACCCGTCACTTTGAAGCGTGGTGGAAGAAGGCGGAGAAGGAAAACCCTGATCTGCTCTCGTTCAAACGATCCGACGTCGTGGATCCCTCGGCCGGCGACCTCAGCGTCGCCGCCTATCCTGACACCTTGGAGGTAGCCGGCAACCAGCTCAACATCCGGTATGTATACGAACCAAATGCCGACGACGACGGGGCAACCGTTGTGGTTCCGTTGGTGCTGCTGAACCAGTTGAGCGTCGAGCGTTTTGACTGGCACGTGCCCGGTTTTCGGCGGGAGCTTGTCACCGAGTTGATCCGTTTGCTTCCCAAGGCAGCGCGCCGTCAGCTCGTACCGGCGCCGGAGTTCGCAGACGAGTTCTTGGCCCGGGCTGACCTGAGCGCCCCTCTGCGGCCACAGCTGGCATCGATCCTTGGACATCTCGCCTCAACGCCTATTGTCCTCGTGGGCGATGAGTTCGACCGCTTGCCCGAGTACCTGCGCTTGCGCGCTCAAGTGGTGGATGCCGAAAACAAACTGGTTACGGCGGGTCGCGATGTGCGCGCACTCGTGCGGCAATTCGGATCTCAGGCCCGCCGCGAGATCGCCAAGGTGATGCCGTCGATTGAGCGTGACGATGTTCGAACATGGGACTTTGGCGACCTTCCGGAGTCGGTCGATGCGAAGGTCGGTTCCCAAACTGTGTTGGGATACCCGGCGTTGGTTGATGAGGGGCGACGTCTTTCGCTTCGTGTGCTTACGAATACTCGCGACCAGCGGTCGGCCATGTGGCTGGGAACGCAGCGCCTACTTCAGCTCGAACTTGTCGCCTTGGCCAAGCAGGTTCGCCGATCCGTGAATGCTTCGACCGATACCTTGCTGGCGTTGGCTCGCCATGGCGATGTCGACGGCATGATCGACGACTGCATGGCCAGTTCGATTGAGCACCTGCTGGCGAGAAGCGGTGGGCCCGTTTGCACGGAAACCGAGTTCCGGGCGCTCCGGACAAAGGTCGAAGCCGAACTTGTCGGCTATGCCTCTGCCGCGGCACGATGCGCTGCGGAAATCCTCGACCGAAACGACCGGATCGAGGATCGACTTGCCTCGCTGACGTCGTCGACGTTCGACCCGGCGGTGGTTGACATCGGCGCGCAACTCCGGCGCATCGTCCCCGATGGGTTCATCACGGCGATTGGCGTTGTTCGGTTACCTGATGTGATCCGCTACCTGGACGCAATCGAGCGTCGCCTCGACAAGGTCACAACTGACCCGCACAAAGACGCGGAGAAGATGCGTCGTATCCAGCAGCTGGAGAAGCTCTGCGATTCGACGGCGGACTTATCGCTCGTGGTGCGGGTCCGATGGATGATCGAGGAGTTGCGGGTGAGCGTATTCGCGCAGTCACTCGGGACGAACGGTCCAATCAGTGAGGAACGTGTTCGCAAGGAACTTCAAAGACGCTGAATCTTCCCGAGCGAGGGTACCTCCGCCGATTGAACTGACTTTGGCGACGAGATCTGCTCGAATACGTCAATGAGTTCCGCATCCCTTCCAAAGGCTCCTCGAATCGTACCGCTCGACACATCGACCATCACGGACCCCGATTTCGTCTCAGCGTTACAGAAGACACTTCTGCGTGACGACGGGCAGCCGGTGAATATCTTCGGCACCCTTGCCCATCACCCGAAGCTGCTTGACCGGTTCAATCGAATGGGGGGCTTCCTTCTTCGGCGCGGATTGGTTCCGGCGCGCGAGCGTGAGATTGTGATTCTTCGGGTGGGTTGGAACTGCCAGTCCGTGTACGAGTTCGGTCAGCACCAGATCATCGGCGCCCGGACCGGGCTCACCGGACAGGAAATAAGCGCGCTTACGAAGTCGATAGGCGAACATGCGTGGTCGCCTGATGACGCCGCACTTTTACTGCTCGCCGATGACTTGTGCAGGGACAATGTCGTTAGCGATGCCACCTGGGACAAGCTCGTTGCCCGGTGGAACGAAGCGGAGCTCATCGAACTGGTGATCGTGGCGGGATTTTATCGCCTGGTTTCCGGGTTTCTGAACACGATGGGTGTCGAACTTGACCCTGGTGTCCCGAGTTGGCCGCAGTCATAACCGTCCCCTTCTCCCACTCTTCGGGAGCATCGACGATCATGTTGGTGCCGCCCAAGTTCGGGTGAACTCTCACCCTCAGGTTCGCGTGGCGTTGGCAACTGCGATTGAATCATGGGTGTATGAACACCAATGACTCCGACACCACGCCCGACACCACGCCCCCCTCGCACGCCCAAACGCGGTTCCAGATTCCCGATGGATCCACGGTCTTCATTCTGGTGCGCCATGGCGCGTCGCAAAGCTATGTCGAAGGTGAGCCGTTTTCGCTGGTACACGGCCACGGCGATCCGGCGCTTTCCCCACTGGGACAGGAGCAAGCCGAACTTCTGGTGCCGAGGCTCGCCCGTGAGCAAGTCGATGCGATTTACGTAACGCCGTTGCGTCGCACCCAGGAGACCATCGCACCGTATCTCGCTCACTCCGGGCGTGTTGCCGAAGAGGTGTTCGATCTACGCGAGGTGTTCCTCGGCGAGTGGGAGGGTGGCGCGAGCCGTTCTATGTTTGCGTCGGGACACCCTCTTGCCGTGCAGTCGACACAGTCAGGGGAATGGGGTGTCATTCCCGGGGCCGAGTCGACCCAGCAGCTCCAGGATCGCTGTGTAGGCGCGCTCAAACAACTTCACGAGCGCCACCGCAACCAGCGGGTGGTCTGCGTCGTTCACGGTGGTGTGATCAGCGTGATTGCGCAGTGGGCCACCGGGGCCCCGCCCACCTATCACTGGGGTGCGGAGAATGCGTCCGTGCACCACTTGATTGTCAACGACGACTTCCGACGGCTCAACCTGTTCAACGACACTGCCCATCTCGACGTTTCGCGCAGCGTTACGCTTCCCTGAGGGCGTTCCAACGCCGAATGTCGCGTAGGTTGCGCCAACGCTGATCGGTATCGAGACCGTATCCGACGACCCAGTCGTCGGGGATCGTCAGGCCCAGATACCGCACCGACGACAAATCGACATGGGGCACGGTTTCGCGGACCAAAAGCGCGCATACTTCTAGCGTTGCCGGTCTGCGGGCCAGAAGAAGATCGCGCACGTAGCCCATGGTTAGACCGCTGTCGATGATGTCCTCCACGAGGATGACATGTCGATTGGTGATGTCGACATCAAGGTCTTTCACGATCTTCACGACGCCGCTCGACGTTGTTGATGCCCCGTAGGACGACACGGCCATGAAGTCGACTTCGACGCTGAACGGGATTGCTCGGGCGAGATCGGCCATGAACACGAACGCTCCCTTCAACACACAAACCAGCAGCGGGCGTCGATTGGCGTAGTCGGCGGCGATTCGTCGTCCGAGCGATTGCACTGTCTGGTGCAAAACAGCCTCCGAGACCAGCACGTCGCCGAGTTCTGGAAACGAGGAGTATCCGGTGTCATCCATTAGCGTGACCTGGGGGTCGTCGTCGGCCCGACGTGCTTGTCGAGCCAGGAGACGAGGCCCGCTGCCGCCTTCCAAAACGCGAGGATCTGCTCGCGAACTGCGGGGGAGGTAACGACGGATTCATCCGTAATCTCCGTGGCTGCAATCAGTCCCTTCCACCGGAGCAACTCGATGCGCGGGTGATCGGGAGCGTAGCCCTTTGGCGTGGTCTTGAGGGGTTCGTTCAAACCGGGGCCAACTCGCAAACCCTGCTTCTCCAATGCCTTGATGAGCTTCACGACCTCCGACCCGGTTCTGTCATCGGCGATCGCTGCTCGGAGCCGTGCGACCTGATCTGTCTCCAGTGAATACATGCCGGCAGCTACGAACACCCCGGCAGTCGAAAGGTGCGTGTAGTAGATCGACCCGCCGTCCGATTCACTGGTCGCCCCATGAACCGTTTTGTACGGGGACCTATCTTTTGAAAACCGAACATCGCGGTGGGGTCGAAACACGTGGAACGGCTGGTAGGACGTCGGCATCGACTCCAGGAGCGATGCCATCGCCGCCTTCACATGCGTGTCAAAGACACTCTTGTGATCGGTCCAGTACGGCTTGGAGTTATCGGCTTCGAGTCCCTCGTAGAACTCAAGTGCCTCGGCCGTGAATCCTTTGAACATTCCCAAAGTGTGCCAGGTCCCGACTCGGTGCGGGGCGGCTGTCTGCTTTGCGTCGAGCGGTCGACTCACCTACGGTTCTCATGACCCTCGAATCAGGAAGCTTTTCAATGCAACGTTGGTTGACGGATTGGCCGGTGAGTGCTCGATTCCCGCACTGTACGCGGGTGAACGCCGGTGATGTGCGTATCGGCGTCTGCGGTTCGCCCGGCGTGGCCCGCGCCAAATCAGTCACCTGGTCATCGTCAGGCGTGAACTCGGTTTACCGTGTGTGGTGTCGCCAACCACGGCTACGAAACGATCCCCGACGGGGCTCTAATCGAAGTCGATGCGACGAAGGGCACGATCACAATTCTGAAAAGCGCCAACACTACCGACACCGGGGAAACAATGAACACCTCCATGAATCCGTATCCGTCTCCCGCTGAATTGTTCACGCTGAGCGGGGATGTCGCCGTCGTCACTGGCGGAGGAAGGGGAATCGGCGAAGGCATTGCTCGGACGTTGGCAAGTGCCGGCGCCAAAGTTGTGGTGGCGGCGAGGAGGCGGGAGGAAGTCGAAGCCGTCGCTGCGCAGATTCGTGCTGATGGTGGCCAGGCCATAGGAATCGGCACGGATGTCACCGACGATGCCGCGGTTGATGCCCTCGCGCAGACCGCGATTGCTGAGTTCGGAAAACTGTCGATCTGGGTGAACAATGCCGGGGGATCGCCAGCGCGCTTACCAATGACCGAGCTCAGTCGCGCCGATTGGGATGCGTGCATCGCACTGAACCTCACTGCAGTGTGGATTGGAATCATCACGGCCGCGAAGTACATGCAGACCGGATCGATCATCAACGTGTCGTCTGGCGCAGGCTCAGGTCCCGTCCCGGGAAGCGGACACTACGGTGCCGCAAAAGCGGGTGTGAATTCACTCACCCAAACGGCGTCGGCCGAACTGGCGCCGCGAATTCGGGTGAACGGCATAGCGCCCGGTGCGGTGCCGACCGAGATCTTCAAGAAGGCACTTTCCATCGAATCCGAAGGCGACCTGGCCGCTGCGGAAGCGAAGTGGAACATTCCTATGGGCCGATTCGGTACGCCACTCGACATGGGATCGGCGGTTCTGTTCCTGTGTTCTCCGGGCTCAAGTTGGATCACCGGTGAGATGTTGCGCGTCGGCGGCGGGGCGAAACCGCGATGATCGAAACGCGCTCCACCTTTTGTCGATTCTGTCATGCGGCCTGCCCCCTTGATGTCGACGTTGAAGTTCATGATGATGGAACGGAAACGGCCATTGCCGTGCGCGGCATCCTCGAGGATCCGCTGTTCGAGGGGTACACATGTATAAAGGGGCGTCAGCTTCCGTCGCAGCATCACGCGCCAAATCGTCTCCGAGCCCCCTTGCGTCGAGAGGCCGATGGGTCGTTCACGACGGTTTCGTCGTCGGACGCCCTCGACGGTATCGCTGCGAAGATCCGGGAGATCATTGACCGCTGCGGGCCTCGAGCGGTGGCGAGCTACACGGGAACCGGTGCGTTTCAGAACGCGATTTCCATGCCGGCCGCCTTGGCATTCCACAAAGGCATCGACTCCCCGTCGTTTTACACGTCGGTGACCATTGACCAACCCGCGCACCTGTCCTCGCGCCTTCGGATGGGGAGTTGGGAGGCGGGGTGGCAAAACTTTCGCGACGCCGATGTCCTCATGGCCATCGGATACAACCCCCTGGTGTCGTCGTACGCACCGGCTGGCGGTCTGCAGGGAACCAATCCGTTTGTGACGCTGCGTCGGGCCAAGGCTCGCGGTATGAAGCTGATCGTGATCGATCCGCGGCGCAGCGAACTGGCCACGTCGGCCGACGTGTGGCTGGCCGTGAAACCGGGGGAGGACCCCACGCTGCTGGCGGGACTGGTCAACGTGATTCTCACCGAGGATTTGCACGATGTCGCCTTCTGCGCCGAGTGGGTCGATCAACTTGACGAGCTTCGCGCAGCGGTTGCAGCGTTTACGCCGGCGTATGTCGCGCAGCGCTGCGATGTCGATGCGAGCGATGTCGTCGTGGCCGCACGAATGTTCGCTGCGGGGCCGCGTGGGACTGCGGGCACGGGGACCGGGCCGAACATGGCACCGCACAGTACGCTCACCGAGCACCTTGCACTTGCGCTGAATGCAATATGTGGACGTGTAAATCGCGAGGGCGATCGGTTGGAGAGTGGCAGCTTCCTGGTGCCGGGTGACACGCGGCGAGCTCGTGTCATCGCGCCGAGCGATCCGGCCCCCGGAACACCGCATCGAGTCCGTGGTTTAAAGGGCGCGCCGGGAGAAATGCTCACGAACGCGTTGAGTGACGAAATCCTCGAACCGGGCGAGGGACAAGTACGCGCGCTTATCGTATGTGGTGGGAATCCGGTGGTGGCGTTTCCTGATCAGCACAAGACCATTGCTGCGCTGAAGGATTTAGAACTGTTGGTGGTGATCGACCACCGCATGACCGCGTCAGCCGAGCTTGCTCATTACGTGATTCCGCCCCGTTTGGAACTCGAACGCGCCGATGTCCCCGCAGTCATGGATCGCCGCTTTGCGGCTGCATACGTGAGCTACACGCCGGCAGTGTTGGCCCCTGACGGCGACATGATGTCGGAGTGGGAAGTATTCGCTGGCATCGCGGCCCGGGTCGGCTCGACCTTGCCCCTTCCGGGCGGTGACCTGCCCCTCGACGGCACGGCGACCGATGATCTGATGCTCGACCTGGCGTTCGCGACGGGGCGTCTACCGATGAGCGAAATCCGCGAGCGGCGCGGGACCATACTCCAAGACCGCGAGATCGTGGTCGTCGGTCCCGGCGAGGGTCCTCACGCAAAGTTTGCCGTGGCACCCGGCGACGTCGTGAATGAACTGGGTGTGGTACTCCACGAGCAGACGTCGGCCGAAGTGCTTGCGGGCTTCGATCCACAGGTGCACACCTTTCGGTTGGTGAGCCGCCGGCTGAAGCACGTTCTCAATTCTCTGGGCCGCGAGATCCCGGGCCTGGCGCGGGTGGGCACAACGAACTTTGCGTACATACATCCCGACGACATGACTTCGCTCGGTCTCGCCGCCAGCGACCTCGTGGAGATCACGTCGCCGACGTCGTCGCTCATCGCTGTGGTGGAGGCCAGCGCGCAGGTCAAGCGCGGTGTTGTCTCGATGTCGCATTCATGGGGTGGTTCGGTAACCGACGAAGCCGTTCGAACGCAAGGCTCGCCAACGAATCGGCTGTGCACGACCGATAGTGGCTACGACCCCATCAACGGCATGGCGATTCAAAGCGCCATTCCCGTAGCGCTTCGTCGCGTGTAGGGCGAGCGGCTTCGGCGACTGGCCGCCGATGGGCGCGCTGCTAACGTCGACAACCTGATGCCACCGCCCGCACTACGCCTGCTCCCCGGGCGTGTCTTCTACGGCTGGTACATCGCAATTGGTTGCCTGCTGATGCAGTTTGTCACTGTGGGCGTCGGCTATTACGGGCTCCAAGTCTTCCTGCGCCCGCTGCGAGACGAGCACGGGTGGTCGGCTTCTATCGTGAGTTCCGCTAGCGCCACCTTCTTCGCCGTCGCCGGTGCATCAAGTTTTGTGGTTGGCCGCTACATCGATCGCTACGGGCCGATTCCGTTCATGTACTCCGGAATCGTATTGATAAGTGCAGGTACCATTGGCCTCGGATTTGTCGAGCAGAAGTGGCAGCTTTTTGCGTGCTACTCGGTGATGGCGATCGCGTTTGGGGGCGGCGGCGGAGTCGCGGTGAGTTCGCTCCTCACCAAGTGGTTCATCGGTCAGCGCGCAAAGGCCCTTTCGATCTCGTCGACGGGCGTGTCGCTCGGTGGCGCTGTCCTTGTTCCGCTGGGCACGGCACTCATTGCAAGCGGCGGCCTTCGTCGCGGCGCGCCCATCCTGGGAATGCTGGTGGCGGTCATTGCGCTTCCGGTCCTTTGGTCGGTGATCGCCGCAACTCCCGAGTCCATAGGTCTGTACCCTGATGGAGTCGATGTCAATACTGCGTCGCAACGCAAACGTGATTCCGCCGTCGGCCAGTACAAGGTTTGGACCCGGGGGCAGGCGGCGCGAACCATTCCGTTCTGGGGAATCCTCATCGGGTTCGCGCTTGCGCTTGCGGCTCAAACGGGTGTGCTTATTCATCAGCTCGCGTTCCTCCAGGGCGATGCGCAGTTGGGTTCAAAGTCGGCGGCCGCGTTTGCGGTCACGACGACAACTGTGGGGTCGATCGTGGCCCGGCTTATCGTCGGCAGCATTGCCGATCGCGCAAACAAGGTTCATCTCGCAGTCGGGTTCGTGGCCATGCAGGCCCTCACCGCTTTCAGCTACACGTTGCTCCACACCCGAGCCGGCCTCTACATCGCGGCGCTGGTGTTCGGGGTCACGGTTGGCAACGTCTACATGCTCCAGGCGTTGGTAACCGGGGAGATCTTCGGGCTCGTGAGCTACGGCACGATCTACGGCGTCGTCTCGCTGGCTGGGTCCATGGGCTCGGCAGCGGGGTTGCTCTTCACCGGCTGGGCATTGGACCACTCGGGCAGTTACTCGATGCCGTTCCGGGTGCTTGCGGCCGTGAACTTGGTGGCCGCCCTTGCGGTCTCGTTTGCTCGTCGGCCGCTTTCCGCGCCTGCAGAGGTGGCATGAGCACGCGAGCACGGCCGCACTGACCGGCATCGTCCTCTCGATTGCCGAAACAGTCATCGACGCGTGGCTTGGCTCGCGCGACACTGGAGAATGGAATTGCAGGAGATATGGCCGCTGTTCGGTTTGCGTTTGCGCACGTCCCGAGTTGAGCTGAGGGTCCCCGACGACGCGGATCTCGTCGCTCTGATTTCGGTCGCTGCTCGTGGTGTGCACCCTCCCGAGTTCATGCCGTTTGCCGTCCCGTGGACGGACAAGCTCTCACCGGAGTTTGAATGCAGCGCGATTCAGCATCACTGGAAGTGTCGGGCCGAGTTCTCACCGGCCCTTTGGAATCTGTGCTTTGTCGTTGCTGTCGATGGCAAGATCATTGGGTCACAAAGCCTCCACGCGGCGAACTTTGCGACGCTACGTTCGGCCGAGACGGGTTCGTGGTTGGGGATGGAGTTCCAGGGGCGCGGAATCGGAAAACGTATGCGCGCTGCGGTTGTCCGGTTCGCCTTCGAGTACCTCGATGCAGCGGTGATAACGAGCGGTGCGTTTACCGACAACCCGGCGTCGCACCGGGTGTCGTTAGCCACGGGCTACGAACCCAACGGCGTAAGTCGCTCAGTCCGACGTGGTGTCGCGGCTGAACAGGTTCTATACCGGCTGACCCGTGATCGCTGGGAGGCGACGCGCACGGACGAGCCACTCGCGGTTGAAGGCTTCGATGCCTGCCGGCCGATGTTCGGGCTAAATTGAGCCGCCCGAAACTCGGAAGTGAAAAGTCGCGAGGTCCTCTCCTAAGCTG
Organism: Acidimicrobiia bacterium; assembly: GCA_031429095.1. Classification (GTDB taxonomy): domain Bacteria; phylum Actinomycetota; class Acidimicrobiia; order Acidimicrobiales; family JANYDT01; genus JANOYY01. The sequence continues at coordinate 15,864 of JANOYY010000164.1, forward strand.
ACGTGATGCCTTCGGTGCTCGATCTCTTTCGCTTGGACGGCCACGTTGCCGTCGTTACCGGCGGAGGCACGGGGATCGGCCGAGCAATGGCGATCGGACTCGCCGAAGCGGGCGCCGACGTCGTCATAGCCGGTCGTCGACTGGAGCCCCTCCAGGCAACGGCAGCCGAAATCGAAGCCCGAGGCCGTCGCGCCCTGGCTGTATCGACCGATGTGACGATCGCGGCCGAGTTGGACATCCTCGCCAAGAAGGCTTTCGACACGTTCGGCACGGTGACGACGTGGATCAACAATGCCGGTGGTCTCCAGGGTGACCCCATGGGCACCGTTGCACAGGTCCCCGAAGACGTTTGGCACTCAATTATCGATCGCAACTTCACGTCGGTATTCCTGGCCAGCAAGGCAGCGCAGACCGTCGTCGTCGATGGCGGCACGATCATCAATGTGTCGTCGATAGGCGGTCTGCGTGATGGCACGCCCGGCCACGGCGTGTACTGCGCGGCCAAGGCCGCGGTGAACCACCTCACCCAAACCCTGGCGTTGGAATGTGCGCCACGCCGCATTCGAGTCAACGCGATCGCGCCCGGGCCGGTGGCCACTGAGGACTACTACGAGTCGTCGGGATTCACTGACGCCCAGTTCGAAAAGATGGCCTCGAAGCAGCCGCTGGGGCGTATCGGCAACGACGATGATTTCAAAGCCGCAGCCGTGTTCCTGTCCTCCGCTGCGTCTTCGTGGATAACGGGCCAAATCGTCGTCGTGAGCGGGGCGCCTTAAACACCAGCGATGCCGTGCCAGTGCGTAGCGTGGCCTCGGCACTCAATGCGAAGTGTGAAACCGGGTGCTCGGCCTGGACCTCAAAGCAGCAAGCTTGAACTAGGCAAGCGCGCGTAGGAAATCACGGACCAGGTCGTCGGCGTCCTCGAGACCGCATGACACACGAAGCGTTCCCTCGGTGATTCCAGCCTCGGCAAGCTCTTCTTCGGTCAAACCGGCGTGGCTCGTGGTGGCCGGGTGAGTCACCAATGTTTCAGGCCCACCTAAGGAAGTGGCGACCATCGCAATTTGGAGCTGGTCCATTACCTTCGCCGCAGCGTCGCGGCCGCCGGCGAGATCGAAGGTCAGAAGGCCACCGGCGAGAGCCATCTGTCTTGAGGCGAGCGCATGCTGTGGATGTGACGCTAGGCCGGGATGACGAACCCAACGGACACGCGCGTCGTCTTCTAACTCCGACGCGAGCCGTTGGGCAGTCGCAGTCTGTTGGCGAAATCGAACATGAAGGGTGCGCAAACCACGAAGTGCATTTGAGGCGTCGTAGGGGGACGGGGTAGAGCCGAGCAACACGGAGTAGCCCCACAGCCAGTTGATCAGGTCCGTTTCTGCGCTGATGACGCCGAGGCACGAATCGTTATGTCCACCTATTGCCTTCGTCGCCGAGTGCATGACCATGTCGATACCATCGCGCAGCGTCGACTGCCCGATTGGTGTTGCGAAGGTCGCGTCGACCAGCTTGATCGGCCCCATGATCGACGCAATCTCGTCGAGATCAACAAGATCGAGGTTTGGGTTGGCTGGTGTCTCGGCGAGAAGCAGCGCGGTGCCGGGCTTGGCACAAGCAGCGGAAAAAGCACCAGGCTTCTTGACGTCGACCAAGGTGTAGGTGATCCCTAAGCGTGCCGCGACGACCTGGAGGTACTGGAGCGTGCCGCCGTACATCTGCTTTTGCGCGACAACGTGGGAACCGGTTGGACAGAACGCCAAAATGGCGCAGCTCAGGGCACCCATTCCCGAACCGAACGCCAGACTTGCTTCGGCCCCCTCGACTTCGGCAATCGCGTCCTCGAATGCTCGAACGCTCGGATTTCCATGCCGAGCATAGAACTTGGATACCCGTGGTGTCTTGGCGATCTTTGCGGTTTCGAGTGGCGACCCGATTTCATAGGTCGTCGACGGCCAAATGGTTGGAGCGAGGGCACCTTCGGCCAGTCGGCGTCCGCCGGTAATCAGGCGAGTTGCCGGTGCGGTGGGGGGATTCGAAGAGGTCGATCCGGGGTCACTCATGCGACTGACGAGGGTAGTCGACCCGCGTAACCGGTCGACGCCAAGCCCGCAACTTGGCATCTGTTGTTCGAGATGGCCTGGCGGGAAGTGTCAGGATACTTTCGTGCGTCTCGTTTTGCTTCACGGTCATGCCAGCAGCCCTCATGAACTCGATGGTGTCGCCGGTGCGCTGCGCGCCGGTGGTGCTGACGTGGTTTGCCCCGCCGGGTCGATCGAATTGCGAGACGGCACCCGGGCCTGGTTCGACGACCCCTTTGCCGAGCCAGCGTCGGGGCACGAGCATTCGGCATCCGACGCTCTGGCCGAACTTAGCGGCCGGGTAGAACTCGCCGGCACCGTGGTGTGCGGATTCTCCCAGGGGGGAGCGATGGCGGTAACGGCCGGGTTTGGACGCTCGGATCTCCACGGGGTCGTAAGTGTCTGCGGATTTCTCCCGGAGGGCGTGAGCGTGACTGAGTCGACAAACCCGATGCTGCTCGTGGCCGGTGATGCCGACGAAGTCGTTGATCCCTTCTACTCGGAGTCCTTGGCCCGCCTCGCCAAGAAGGCCGGCTGCTCGGTCACGTTGTCTACGGTCGCCACGGGCCATAAGTGGACGCCCGAAGTAAGCGCCGTGGTGAAGAAATGGCTTCGCGCTTTGGGCTGAATCGCCAATGCTCTGGGATTGGGGCTCGTTGGACAACAATGGTGGTTGATGCAACAACCGAGGTGAGTAGTTCATGGCGACCAAATTTGAAGAGACCGAGGTCGTTGTCATCGGGGCCGGTGTATCGGGTCTCGCCGCAGCGAATCTCCTGATGGAAGCAGGTCGCGAGGTGATCGTGCTCGACGCCGACGAACGCGTCGGGGGACGGCTCCTCTCGAAAACGCTTCCTGACGGTTCTGTGTTTGATTTGGGGGGTCAATGGTTTGCCGGGCCGGACGACATGCCTCGGGTCAACGCACTCATCGCAGAGCTCGGTCTGACCATCTTCGAACAGCAGGACTCGGCCCGATTCGACGTGTCGGCTCATTCGATGTCGAGGATGACCAGACTCGCGCAGGCGGAGTGGGAGTGGTTCGTGGCCAAGCTGGATTCTTTGGCGTCGACGGTCAACGTCGCTCACCCTTCGCAGACTCCCGACGCAGTGTCACTCGATGCGGTAAGCCTCGAGGAGTGGAAACGTCAGAACCTCGACTCGATCTATCTCCAACACGTGTTCGATCAAATGATTCGAACGGAGTACACCCTCGAACCTAAAGACGTTTCGATGCTGTACTTCCTCCTCGCCGTGAAGACGAGTGGAGGCTTGGAAGCCATGTTCGAGCCCAAGGGTGGCTCACACAATTTCCGTGTTGTCGAGGGTCTGGCTGCGCTCACCGATCGACTTGCGGATCGACTGGGTGATCGAGTCCTTCTCGAACGTCAGGTCTACGACATCATTCACCGCGAGGACGGGGTACGAGTGATCGCCGAGAACGCGATCGTCGAGGCCGATCGAGTAATCGTTGCCTTGCCGCCGAATCAGGCGATCAAGATCGATTTCGACCCGGTGCTTCCGCGTCGGCGGAAGTGGATCCTGGAGAGACTCGAAATGGCTTCGGTCATCAAGTGTTTTGCGCTGTACAAGACGCCGTTCTGGGAGGGGCGTGAGCCGCAGCAGCTCGATCCTGAGGTCGTGGTCATCGACCACTCGATGGACGCGAGTTCCTTTGGCGGCAAGCATCCGGCGCTGGTCGCCTTCATCGGCGGAGACGACGCCATCGACTGGTCGGATCGGTCGTTTGAAGAGCGTCGATCTGTGGTGCTTCGCGAACTTGGTCGTGTGTTTGGGCCTGAGGCACTCGACGTCGTCGACTACTTTGATCACGATTGGCTCACTGAACCGTTCATCGGCGGTGGCTATTCCTGTTATGCGCCGCCTGGGGTGATGACAGCCGGATACGAGGAAATAAGTACACCTATCGGTCCAATTCACTGGGCGGGCACCGAAACGGCGACGAGCTATCAAGGATATGTAGAGGGTGCCCTGCAGTCTGCGGAACGTGCAGTAAAAGAAGTGTTGGCCTTCTACGACAGCACATTCGGATGAATGAACCCGTCGTGCAACAGAGGCGAACAAAGATCGTTGCGACAATGGGACCTGCCTCGTCGACTCCGGAGGCTCTCCGGAGCATGCTGAAAGCAGGCGTCGATGTCATTCGTCTAAATCTGTCGCACGGGACCGTGGAAGACCACCTCGCCCGCTTGGCGCTCGTTCGGTCGACGGCCGACGAACTGAGGAAGGTTGTCGCGATTCTCGCTGACCTGCCCGGCCCCAAGATTCGCGCCGGAGCATTCCCCGTCGACGGAGTCGTACTCAGAGAAGGTTCCACAGTTGCGTTCGTCACCGGGAAGACGGCATCGACCGCCGAACGTATCGAAGTTGAATATCCGACCCTGATCGACGATCTGGGGCCGGGCGACCGTATCGTCGTAGGCGACGGAGCAATAAGTGCACGGATCATTGAGGTGAGCGGCCTCGCGGCAACTGCAGTGATTGTGACCGGTGGCCGAGTCGCCGGACGGCCCGGTGTGCATCTGCCCTCGACCCGTACTCGTTTGGTTACACCCACGCCGCGCGATCTGGAGTTGGCTGCCACGATGGCTGGCGCAGGCGTCGACTTTCTTGCCGTGTCGTTTGTCAGTGAGGGAAGCGACATGCGCGAGGTGCGAAACGCGGTGAGTTCGCTTCCGAAGCCACCCCGACTTATTGCAAAAATCGAAACAGCCCAAGCAATGGAGAACCTGGCCGACATTCTGCGCGAGTCCGACGCCATTATGGTCGCTCGTGGCGACCTCGGCATCGACTGTGATCTTGCTGACGTGCCGCACATTCAAAAGCGACTGATTCGAACCTGCGTTGAAGAGGGCATCCCGGTCATCACGGCCACGCAGATGCTCGAAACGATGGTTACTGCTCCGACGCCCACCCGGGCCGAAGTAAGTGACGTCGCAAACGCGGTATTCGACGGCACCGACGCGGTCATGCTCTCCGCCGAAACCGCGGTGGGTCACGACCCGTCGCTTGTCGTACGGACAATGAGCGAGATCTGTATGCGCGCAGAGGCTCAGGCGTCGTATCGTCAGTGGGCGAATCGACTCGGACGTATGCAACGGGCGAGTCAGACAACCGACCGATCCCTCAGGATTACCGAGGCGCTCACCCATGCCGCCTGGCAGGCTGCCGAAGACGCCCGGGCCGATGCGATCGTGTGTTGCACGCGCTCGGGCGCCACTGCTCGAGCAATGGCGCGGTTTCGTCCCCTCGCCCGGCTAATTGCTGCGTCCCCGTCGCTCGAGTCGGTTCGGGTACTGGCATTGTCGTGGGGCGTCATTCCGATCCGCATCGATGAGCAGAAGACAGCTGATGACATGATCTGGGTTGCGGTTGAGCAGGCCACAAAGCTGGGCCTCGTGTCGGCGGGCGAACTGGTTGTCGCCCTGGCCGGGACCCGTCACGAACTGGGTTCGCCCATCGACCTGGCGCGGATTATCGAGATCCACTGACCGATATGTCGTAAGTGGTCGTTTGGCTTGGCCACAATCCAACTACGGTAATAGGGTGGCCACCTCCTCGAAACGTCCACCCGTCAAGCGGGCTAATCCGGTGAACAAGACAGGCGATGTGCTGGTGAATTGGGCTGATCACGGGTTCCTTCGAGTCGCGGCTGTCGCGCCGATCGTGCATGTGGCCCAACCCGACCGCAACGTCGCCGAGATCGTGTTGTGGGCAAACAAGGCCGCCGACTCTGGGGCGTCGGTTGCCGTATTCCCGGAATTGTCGATCACGGGCTACACCTGCGAGGACCTGTTTCTCGGTGACGATCTGCTTTCTCGCGCGGAAGCCGCGCTGGTCAAGCTGGCCGCGGCAACCGCCAGCCTGGCGATGGTGATCGTGGTCGGCGTCCCGCTTCGCACTCGCAGCGGGCGGCGGTACAACTCGGCCGTTGTGCTGCAGGAGGGGCGAATCGTAGGTGCCGTACCGAAGCAGCACCTCCCGAACAACGGCGAGTTCTACGAACGGCGGTGGTTCTCCCCCGGGACCGACCTCTACGAAACCATCGAATTGGGCGGTAGCCCGACCCTGCCGGCCCACACGTTTGACCTCACGGCGAATGCAATCTTCGACTTCGGTCGCTTGCGCCTCGGCGTAGAAATCTGCGAGGACCTCTGGGCGCCGAATCCGCCGTCGACGGCGCTGGCGCTAAACGGAGCGAACGTGATCGTGAACCCTTCGGGCTCGAACGAGTTGGTGGCGAAGGCCGACTATCGGCGTCAATTGGTATCGAGTCAGTCAGCGCGCATACAGGTTGCTTACGTCTACGCAGGTGCCGGGCCGACCGAGTCTACGAAGGACATCGTATTCGGCGGTCATACCCTGATTGCTGAAAACGGGATCTTGTTGTCGGAAGGCCCACGTTTCGACTTCGACGGCGCATGGTGCGTGACCGATGTCGACTTGGAACGGGTGGCCACAGACCGGGCCCAGAACATCACGTGGTCCACCGCAGAAGTTCCTTCCGGTATCGTCGAAGTAATAGGCGAGCCGCTCGAGGCGGCACTGTTGACCCTGAGCCGTGTGGTCTTGCGCAACCCGTTCGTGCCGAGCGACCCCGCGACACGCAGCGAACGCGCCCGCGAAATCATGGCGATCCAGGCGACTGGTCTGGCCCGTCGACTCATGGCAGCCGATGCGAAGCGGGCGGTGATCGGTGTATCGGGTGGTTTGGATTCGACGCTTGCGCTCCTTGTCGCTGTTGAGGCGACCCGCAAACTCGGTTGGCCGTCGTCGTCAGTATTGGGGATCACGATGCCGGGGTTCGGGACGACGAAGCGGACCCGCAGCGCCGCCGACGACCTCATGAGCAAACTCGGCGTGGAGGCTCGCACGATCTCCATTACGAATGCGACGACGCAGCACTTTGCCGATATCGGTCACGATCCCAACGATCATTCGGTCACCTATGAAAATGCGCAGGCTCGCGAACGAACGCAGATCTTGTTCGACGTTGCCAACAAAGTGAGTGGCATCGTTGTGGGCACGGGCGATCTCAGCGAACTTGCACTCGGCTGGTGTACGTTCAACGCGGATCACATGGCGAACTACGGCGTCAACGCTGGCGTTCCCAAAACACTTGTCCGACATCTCGTGAGTTGGTACGCGGACAATCACGCCGATGCGGCGACCGCCAAGCTTCTCCATTCTGTCGTGTCGACGCCCGTGTCGCCGGAGCTGTTGCCCCCCGATGCAACAGGCAACATCACCCAGCAAACAGAGGATGTCGTTGGGCCCTATGAGCTCCACGACTTCTTCCTGTTCCACTTCTTGAGGAACGGTTCACGGCCGCAAAAGATACGTGCGCTTGCGGTTCTCGTGTTTGCCGATACCTACGATGCGGCTGAAATCGACCGTTGGCTACGGGTGTTTCTCACCCGATTCCACCGTCAGCAGTTCAAGCGAACAACCTTGCCGCCCGCTCCGAAAGTCGGTTCGGTCAGCGTTTCTCCGCGTGGTGATCTCCGGATGCCCGACGAGGTTGACCCAACCGAGATTGCTTCCTGGCTGCCCTAGTTCTCGTGCTGAATCGTGCACTCGTAGATCCACGGGCTGTTCGTGAGCTCGAGTCGATGGCGGGGGCCTTCGGAGTCGAGCAGGGAGGCATCGTGGTAGGCGACATCGCCCCCGAACACCGTAAACGTACGATGTTCATGCTTTCGTAAGTTCACTTCATATATTGACGGCTCGGTCGAGCGGGCTCGTTCCAGCGCTTCGGCGACACTCGCTGCCTGGGCGACTACAGACAACGTCACAAATGTCGGTGGAGCAAGTTCAATCTCACCGCGGTTGCGACGCTCAAGAGCCTCAGTGACGAGCAGCCATTCATGGTGCACGATTTCGCCTTCGTCGATGGTCACCGACTGATGATGTTCATGTGGTGCTTGCGCGAGGAAGAACCAGGTCGAAAACCGCCTCATCTCTGCGGCGGGGGGTGTCCAGTGCGAGAAACGGACGAAACTCTCCGGGTCGAGATCGAGGTCGCTTTCCTCTTTCGCTTCACGAACCGCCGCGGCAAGCTCGTCGGCATCGGTGTCGTCGACCCGGCCGCCCGGAAAGACCCAGAACCCACCGAAGGCGCCGCCGCCAATGCGCTTCAGCATCAGCACCCGTACACCCTCGTCGGAGTCGCGTAGCAAAACTACGGTCGCTGCGGGGACGGCCGGGGGAGGGGTATCGGTCACCCGAACGCCGCCGATGTCGGCGCCCGTCGTCGGAGTAGTCGCAGGTCGTTCAGCCATGGTCCCATCGTTGCAGGTCAGAGCCCCGAGAATGCAATGCGGACCCGGCGCGGACCCGGCGCGGGCGCTCGGGCCGGCGCGGACGCGACGTAGGAACGGGCCGGCGCGGGCGCGGACGCGGCGTAGGAATGGGCCGGGGTGCGGCTTATGAGGTCTTCTTCGGCTGCAGTTTCAAACAGACCGAGTTGATGCACCACCGCTCGTCAGTGGGCACAGGGAAACGTTCGCCGCGAAATACGTGGCCGAGGTGTGACCCGCAGTTGGCACATCGTGCCTCGACGCGCGGGTAGCCGAGTAGGTGGTCTTCGAGGAGCACCACTGCGTCGTCCGCCGTCGGCTCGTAGAACGACGGCCATCCGCATCCCGAGTGGAATTTCGTTTCGCTGCGGAACAGCTCGGCGTTGCAGGCCCGACAGCAGTAAACACCTTCGGTTTCAGTATCGGTGTACTCGCCGGTAAACGCCCGCTCGGTGCCGGCCTGGCGGAGAACCGCGAAGGAAAGTGGGTCGAGTTGATCGCGGAGTTCCGCGTCGTCGAGTTGTACTGGATACGGCGTGCCGTCGGGTTTGACGTTAGAGATTGCACCGCTCATTGGAGAGTCCTTTGAAAGAGTGTTACGACTGGCCGAACATCATCATGAACTGATCGAGGGTCTTGAAGCGAAACACGTAGTTGCTGTCGCGCACTTCACCCATCGGGGCGGATGGTTCCGCCGAGTACAGATGACCGGGATAGAGCACAGTAGCGTTGGGGAGCGTGCCGAGGACGCCGTTGATCGAGTTGTACATGGCCACCGGGTCAGCCCCGGGGAGGTCGACTCGGCCGCAGCCCTCCAGGAACAGCGTGTCGCCTGAAACCAGCCGGCCATCGACGAGGAAGCACTGGCTACCCGGCGTGTGACCCGGCGTGTGGAGGCACGTGACGGCAATGTCGCCAATCATCACGACGTCGCCACCTTCGTGCAGTACGAGATCGCTGGTGTCGCATCCGGTGACGCGCTGCACACCCCACGCTTCACTGGACTGCACGTGGATCGGCACACCACCATCATGGGCGAGAAGTTCGCGAACGCCTTCGACCTGGTGGCCCATGAAGTTTCCGCCGACGTGGTCGGGGTGGTAGTGGGTCACGAGCGCGCCCGTGACCTTCATACCGTCGGCCTCTGCGACTCCGACCAACTCCGCTACGGCATAGGCCGGGTCAACCACCATTGCTTCACCGGTCTGGCGATCACCGATCAAATACGCAAAGTTGACCATTTGTTGCGCGACCCGGTCCTGCGTTGCGAAGTCGCGTCCCGACAGGAGCTGGCGAAAGTAGATGCGATCATTCATGGAATTGACTCTATTGCTTGTGGCTAGGTGGCTGTGTGTGGCTAGGTGGCTGTGTCTGGCTAGGTGGCTGTGTCTGGCTACGTGGCTGTGTCTGGCTACGTGGCTGTGTCTGGCTACGTATGCCGGAGGACCTCGGCGAGGGTCTCCATGGTCTCCACTGCCTGGTGCAGTTCGAGAACGGGGAGCAGGAATTCATCGATGCCGTACTGGTCCATGAGTTGGGCGAGTTCTTCGCCGCACTCCGATGCCGTCCCCGCGATCACGAAGGGGTGCACCCACTCTTCCTTCACGTATTGCGCGGCCTCGTGCAAGCCGGCGGGCATGGCGGCGCGGATGGCCTCGACGTCGGCCGGGGTGATTCCGAGTTTTTCCTTCACGTGGTCCGGTGAATCGATCAGCCGGTAGGTCATATGTGGACGTACGGCTTCCAGTTCCGCCTGACTGGTCACGATTATTGTTGAGTAACAGATATCGGGATCGTTGCCCGTAGAATCGGCTCCGTCGCGTACGAGTTCCACGTAGTCGCCCATCGTGTCTTTGTGGAGAAAGTCGAGCATCACGCCGTTGGCGAGTGCACCACCCATGTGAAGCATCTTCGGTCCACGGCCCGCTAGCCAGATCTCGATCTCGGGGTCGGCGAAGCCGAGCGTCGCGCTGGTGAGCTGGACCGTCTCGCCTCGGTAGTTGATGGTTTCGCCGCTGAGCAGGAGTCGACATGCTTCGAGCATTTCGCGGACAGCCCGTAGCGGGTGCGATCGATCGATGCCGAGCGGACCGAGGGTGAGGCTGCCACCCGCACCGAGTCCAAGAAAAGCGCGTCCGTGGCTCATCTCATGAATCGTGGCAATTGCGCCAGCTGTGCTTGCGGGATGGCGCGTATATGGGTTGGTGATTCCTGTTCCGACTTTGATGGTGCGGGTCCTCATGGCGATGGCAGTGAGGGCGACGTAAACGTCGCGCGTGGCGAGTCCTTCGTCGTAGACCCAGCAGCGCTCGAAGCCAAGCTGCTCGGCCTTCATCGCAAGTTCGACCATGTGGCGAACTGGTGCTTCGGGGATGAGGTTTACGGACGCTGGAATACTCACTGTTTGATTCTTACTCAGCGCAGAGCGGCGCCAGGAACGCGGTGACCGCAGCCATGAAGGCGTCGAACTGGTCATACCGAATGGCGTGGCCGGCGCCGTCGATCTTGCTCCACTTGAATTTCGCATTGAGTGTGCTGACCTCGTTGGCAGTGTCGACGGAGATGATTCCTCCCCGTTCGTCCTCGCCGATCACGAGCAGTGCTGGACAGTCGATTTTCGGAACGAGGCTGCGCCATGGTGACTCGTGTTGAGGAAAGTATGTGAACAGATCAAGTTCGAATTCGAGGCGTGCGTCGAGCGAGAGTTGCACGTCTTCCTCCGCCCACAGGGGCGAATCTTTTCGTCTCAGGGCCAGTGCTTCTTCTCGTGGTGCATGTTGCATCTCGACCACCCAGTCGTGCCACGCCTTGTTGCGCTCCATGCGGCCCGCGTCGAGGGCAACCTTTTCCTCGGCGGTAGGTGGCGTGGGGTACTCCCACCACGCGGGGTCTTCGAGCACGATTGCGCGGCTGAGTCCCGGTTGGTGTGCGATGGCCAGCGCGATCGTGGCAGCACCCATCGAGTGGCCCATCATGGCGGGACTCTCAAGTCCGAGTTGTTCCACGAGCCCGATCAGGTCGCCGACACGTTGGCTGTCGGAGAAGTTGCCGTTGGCGCGGTCCGACTCGCCATGTCCGCGGCAGTCGTAGGCAATCACGTCCCAGTGTTCGGCCAGCAGCGTGGCGGCGCGGCTGAAGTAGAGGGCGTTGTCGGTGTAGCCATGCACGAGCACCAGGGGAGGGAGCGGGCTCTTGGTTCCTCCGCTGCTGGGTCCGCCGGAGCGGAAGTAGCGCAGCGACGCGCCGTTCACGATGCACCGATTCTGAGGCCAGTTCTTCATGATACGACCGTATCCCACCTTGGTTGGGGGGCTGGTGCGGTCCTGCGCCTCGAGTCCGGGTCGGGAGTGGCCGGGCCGAGGATCGAGTCAGGTGACTGGATCTCGTACTTTGCTACGAAGGGTGAGGTACCAGAGGAGTGCTGGCCGAAAGGCAAGCCGATCGAAAATTTACCTAGCGGTCCCACTCGGGCCGTTGCAAACACGGAACCCCAAGCTCACGTAGCAAACCGTCCAATTCGGCAGCGGCAGCGCGTTGGGTGTCGTTCACTCGGTTGATGAGCACGCCAAACCAGGCACCACGAGGTACGGATTTGCGGCCGCCACGCTCGGCATCGCTGAGGAGCCTCGACGCACCGAGCGGTGATAAGCGGTCATAGGGATTGAGACCCGCAGCAGCGCCGACGCGCATGGGCCGATGGGCTTGATCTTCAATCACCCGATTGAGTGCCCCGGCGCCGATCACGGCAATCACATGTGTAACGGTCGACGCAATGACCGGCTCATGGGGTGCCGGTGCCTTCACCGTATGCTTTCTTGCACCGTCGGCCTCGGCAACGATATGCGTGACGATGGCTGGATCGGCAATGAAAAGCTCGTCGACCTCTTCACCACTGAGCCCGGCAATCTTGCGATCCGAAGTCTTGTTCTGATCCATAACGAGGCACGTCCCGTAGGTATCAAGTGCACGTATGATCTCGACAGTATCTCGGCCAACCACCACGAGCCCGCCGGTTTGATCGCGACCCATCTTGGTGGTCGTTGTGACGATGGTGCGGTCGCTGAAGGCGTGGAGCTCGGCCCCGAGGGAGAACGCGGTGGTGGTCTTTCCGCCAGCGCCAACGACAGCGGTGTTGCTTCGCTGACCAGTATTGATCCCGAGCCAGGTTGCGAGCTCACCCATGTCGTGCGAACCGTCCGCTCTTCCACGTCATCACGGCTTCGAGAACACCACCGCCGACGGCGAGGGCCTTATCGGATATGAGGTGCACGTCGCTCACGCCCCGACCACGTGGCCGCTCGAAAAGATCAGTACGCGGATCAATGTCGCCGATCTTCATGCCGGAGCGAACAGGTGTAGCTGGGTGTATCAGGCCACGGACGACGCCGGTGAGCGGCGCAGCTAGGACCCGATCACCAAACATGGCGATGGCCTGATCGATCTGCACCGAGTCCCCGATCTCGACGAGCCAATCGATTGTGCCGTCGCCGGGGGAGCGCAGGACCCGCTGCCCGGACTTGCCGCCAACTTCTCCGGGCACCCCGGTGTTCGGGGACGCTGCGCCGGACCACAGCACGCGCCCGAGGCGGTGCCCGCGCATTGTCTCGATGACCGCGTCGCAATCTACGCCCGCCTCGAAGCCGGGCCCGAGCGTAACGACGAAGTTGCCATCGTCGCGTCGCGTGTCGAGGTTTCGCTTGGCGAGACGCGCGTCGACCACCACCGGACACCGCAGGTCGGGTAGCGTGGCCGAGACAACCACCGGTATCTCGTCATTGTCATACAAGCGGGCCAACTCGTGGGAATCGACAGAAGCGAGGAGCCGGGCCGTCAGGCCCTCGACCGTGATCACGCCAGCGCGAACGGCACTCGATACGCTCACGGTTCGACGAACAGTAAGCGGCTCGGCAAGCTCGGTCACCAGCACACGAAACCCCGCACGATGCAGACGCCACACGACGCCGGTGGCAAGGTCACCCCCTCCTCGTATCAGCACATCGGGGACGCTCGGCACAGAGTCAGGCACGAGGTGTCCTCCGCAGGGCCACAATCTCGGCGAGGATGCTCACTGCGATCTCTTCAGGGGTCTCGGCATGAAGTTCGATGCCGATCGGCGCAATTACGCGGTCTAGATCCGACGCTGACATGCCCTGGGCGAGAAGTGCAGCGCATGTTTCGTGCCAGCGGCGCTTGCTGCCCATAACCCCGATGCTTCGAGCGTTCGTCTCGAAAAGATGGGGGAGGAGGCCGACGTCGATTCCCATGTTGCGTGTGACTACAACGATGTGTGTTTCGTCGGTGATCGGGAAAGCACCGATTGCATCGGTAATAGGTCCGCTTATTGTCTCGTCGGCGAGTGGGAGGTTCTCGGTATTCGCCAGTCCGGGCCTGTCGTCGGTGGCGATCACCCGAAAGCCCATCCAGTGGGCGAGTTCCACCACGGCTTTCCCGACGTGTCCGCATCCGATGACATAAACCGTGGGTGTTGGCATGAATGGCTCCAGGGAAACGGTGACCTCGCCGCCGCAAACACCGGGGTCGCCGTTGCGGGGATCGAGCAATTGATACGTGCACAGACGAGGTTCCCGGGCACTTAGACAGCTGAGGGCTTCGGCTACAACGCGCGATTCCATTTCGCCCCCGCCGATCGTGCCCCTTGTCTGACCATCGGAATAGACCAGCATCTTTGAACCGGGACCACGGGGGACGGAGCGTGACGTCCGGACGACCGTCGCCACACAGACACTTGAGCCGGCGTCGATCGATCGGAGGATCTCAACGAGCACGTCGCGGTCGTTGAGGTTCACGCCTTGGCCCACAATCGATGGGCTTGTTCATGCACACGGGCCCGGGCTCGATCGCGATCGAACCCGGCGACTTCGCCGCCACGAACTCGCCACTGGCCGTTGATCATGACGTCGGTGACGTGTCGACTGTCGCGCCAAAGTACGAGCTGATCGAAGAGGTTCTCGGGGGAGGCTGGCGTCGGAAAATCGGCGCGAATAAGTTGGAGGTCGCCAGACCACCCAACCTCCAGGCGTCCAACGGGGATCGGGCGCTCAGTCAGCCCCAGTGCGCGCGCCCCACCCTCGGTCGCCATGGCGAACACCACGTTCGCCGGCATCGCCCCGGGGTCAAGGAGTCGTGCTTTGTGGAGAAGGAAGGCCCCGCGCATTACTGCAAAGAAGTCGTTGATGTAGCCGTCGGAGCCGAGCCCAACGGTCACGCCTGCGGTCAACTTTTCCGGGATCTTGGCGATTCCGCCACCTACCTCGCAGTTCGCCAACGGCATGTGGACGCAGCGGACGCCGCGCTCTGCCACGATGGCCTCCTCGCGGTGGCTGAGCTGAACGCACTGGCTCGCCAAGAGACGCGGTCCGGCGATGCCTAGCTTGTCGTAAAGTTCAAGTGTCCGCATGCCTCGGTGCTGCTCGCACCACGCGCCCTCATGAACGCCCTCGTTGACGTGCGCGTGGAACATCACATCGTGTTCAACGGCCAGCGCAAAGGCGCGCTCGAGAAACTCGGGCGAGCAGGTGAAGGTGGTATGTACACTCATCAGTGCTTCGACCAGGGAACTCGAATCGCTGCGCGACGCGAGTATCGCCGAGACGTTCTCCTCGAGGCCGGCGTTCCCGTTTTGGAGCGAGGTCCGCTGAGTTGCCTCAAAGCTCAAAATCCCTCGCATCCCCAACCGATCGACGACGGATTTCTGTCGGTGGAGGACGCCGGGGAGTGCGTTCGGGGCTTCGGTTATGTCGTAAAACGTGGTGATTCCGGAGCGCAGCATTTCACCGCATACCCACTCGGTCGCGGCCTCGATCATTGGCACGTCGAGTGAGTCCTCGACCTTCGGCCACCAAAAATCGTTTAGAAACCCCCAGAAGCCATCGAGCGATCCATGGACCGGAATGCCGTGGGCCAACACGCCATACAGGTGAACGTGGGCATTCACGAACCCGGGCGCAATGACGTGCCCTGTCCCATCAACGACCGCATCGTCGCGATGCGCAGCGACGAGGTCCGCGCCGAGCCCCGTCTCGGTAATAACCGCACCTTCAATGCGAATCGCACCGTGTTCAAGAGGACGACGATCGGCGGCGACTACCAGCCAATCGCCGACGACGATCGTTCCGCGAGGCACGCTTAGAGACTATCGGTGTTCAGCCTTTGACAGCGCCGCTCGTAAGCCCTGCAACAAACCAGCGCTGGGCGAAGACGTAGGCGGCAATCATCGGTGCGCTGGCGATCGCCAGACCGGCGAAGAGTCCGGGGTAATTGGTGGAGAACTCACCACGGAAGCTTGCGATCGCGACGGGAAGCGTTGCTTTCGCGTTGTCGCTGATCAGGAGGTACGGATAAAACAGGTCGTTCCAATGCATGACGAAAAGGAAGATCGAAACGGCTGCTATCGACGGCATGGAAAGCGGCGTTGCGACGGATCGAAACGTGCGCCAGTGCGATGCTCCATCGATGGTTGCCGCCTCGAACAGTTCTTTGGGGAGGGTGCGCATGAAGCCGGTGAGAATGAAGATGGAAACCGGCAAGGTTGCTGCGACGTTTATCAGCACGAGACCGCGGAATGAGTTGTTGAGGTGGAGATCGATGAACAACGCAGACTGCTGAACACCGATGACCTGCGCAGGGATGGCGAGACCGATCGCGAAGAGAAGGAAGAAGGCTCGCGACATCCATCCCTCCAGCCGCGTGATCACAAAGGCGGTCATTGCGGCAAAGAATGTGGTGATCGGGACCGAAAATGCGACCACCAACGCGCTGTTGCGAAGTGCCCGGAGGATGTTCACGTCTTTGGCGGAACGGTATCCGTCCAGCGACGGTTTGGTCGGAATCGAGAGCGGGCTCTTGATGATCTCGCCCTGTGACTTGAACGAACTGATCACCACGACAAGTGCAGGCACCGCGATGATGATTGCCAGTACCAAAAGCATCGCGTTTTCGCCTATTGCCTTCCCGGTGACCGGGTTACGAAACGGTTTCGATGGGGTAGCGGTGTTGCTCATGCCGCTCCTCCGGAGGGGTCGGCCTTCAGGAGTTTTAACGCACGTCGCTGGACAAACGTGACGACGGCGATCATTCCCATAAACAACACCGATTCTGTTGCGGCCTCGCCGTATTGCGAGGCCTCACGGGCGGTGGCGACGATGTGGTAGCCCAGTACTCGGGTCGAATTCGCCGGTCCGCCCTGGGTCATCACGTACACGAGATCAAAGGCCCGGAACGATTGGAGCGTCGTATACGCGACCACGATCGATGTTGCCGAACCAAGCAGGGGCCAGGTGACTTTTCGGAACGTTTGCCATTTCGTCGCGCCGTCGATCGCGGCGGCTTCGATGTAGTCCTTGGGGATTCCTTGCAAGCCAGCCACGAAAATGACCATCATCTGTCCCACGTGGAACCAAACCTGGACGACGACGAGAAAGTACAGTGCAGTTTTGGGACTCGCCATGATCGCCGGTCGATAGTCGGTCCCAACCAGCCTCAGGAATCCGACGATAAAGCCACCACTGGGGTCATACACGAAGTTCCAGATGAAGCCCACGGCTGTCGACGAGAGAATGGTCGGGAAGAAGTAAAGCGCACGAAGGAAGATCGTTGGCTTCGTATTGCGTACGAGACGTATCGAATAGACCAGCGAGATCAGCGTCTGGAATATCACCACCAGGATCATGAACTTCAACGTCACGCTGATGCTCTTGTGAAAGGTTGTGTCGTCGAACAGCTTGGTCTTGTAGTTCTCGATGTCGACGAAGGCCGGCGAGGTGCCCGGACCCTCCCAATTGAAGAACGAGTAGTACAGCGTTTGGAATGCCGGGAGAAGAAAGAACACGCAATAAATGACGAGCGCCGGTATCGCGAACAGGGCGAGGCCGCGGGACCGTTTCACCCGGGGAGATGGTGATCCCATCGTTCTGGCTTCCATGACGCAGACAAGCTACCTGCAACGGTGGGGCGCAAGCCGAATTTCTGATCACATTTTGCGCCGCAAGCGGGCTTAGCGTCTCAGGTGGGCGGGGGGACGGATCGGTCGCTGACCCAATTGCCGTGGAAGCCATAAGGAACCCGCTGGGGCAGCGCAACCTCGGCGACCGGTCCACGGGCCAGATCCTGTGCGTCGAGCACGACAAAGCTCGCACCGCTTCCATCGTGATGGTGCGTGAACGTCATCAGCCAACCATCATCTTCGGCGGTGGCGCCCTCGCGGGCAACAAACACGGGTTCTCCGCCTCCCCGGCCCACACCGTAGTTGTAGACCGTCCGTTCGCCGGTTTTCAGGTCGTGCTTGATCGTGGCGCCGAGGTGGTCGGTGCCCACAACCGCTGCGTAGCCGTATCGGTACTCCTGCGCACCCACCGCGTGAGCATGACGGGGGAACTCTTGAGGTGTTTCGTCGATGACCGTAACGCTGCTTCGTCGAGCCGATGGGTAGAGCTCCCAACGCTCAAGCCGCGGCAGTGAGTCACCAAACGGGCCGTTGCGATCCTGGTCGAACATGCGATCATATGTGCATATATCAATCACGACCGAACCGTCAGGCCGGTCGTAGGCATTCATTGGGTGGTAGGCGTAGCAGATCGGCACATCTATCCAGATGATGTCTGAAGCGCTGCCCTCGCGCGCAAGCAAGCCGACGCGGGCGCCGTAGTCGGGATTCCAGCGGAGCGGAAACATCGACCCCGCAAACGCGAGGTCGAGGTCGACCGTAACGGGAAGGTCGTAGACAACGGCATACTTTTCGGTCAGGGACATGTCGTGGAGCATGGACATTCCCATGGGAATGTCAACGGTGCGCCGGACCCGTCCGTCAGTTCCTACGACAACGTATTGGGTGTGGTCAAACCACTTCGATGGCGCATAGACCATTGCGTGCATTTCACCGCTTTTCGGATCAACCTTGGGGTGCGCGGTAAAAGCGCCCGGGAGTGTCCCATAGAAGTCGTTGCGCGCCATCGTGTCGAGTTCGTAGGTGAGCTCTGTTGGCGTGCCGCCTGCTTCGACCATCGCCCAGGTTGTGCCCGCGAAGCCGCCGACGTTGGTGTTCGGTCCGGTTGGCGATCCTGACCAGTTCGGACCGGTGATCGGTCGCCCAAGTTTCGCGGCGACGTTATCGGAGCCGACATAGCGATTTCGATACCACTCGGCCTTGCCGTCACGAAGTCGAATGCCATGCACCATCGCATCCCCGAGGAACCAATGGTGGGTGAGTGGGTTCGGTGCCTCGATCGGGTTGGGTCCATTGCGGAGATAGCGGCCATTGAGTTGGCTTGGCAATTCTCCGAGGATCGGGAGATCGGTGGCCGTGATCTCTTCGGCAACCGGCGCAAAGTTCGCAGATAGGTAAACGCTCATGTAGTGCTCCCGGGTAAGGATCAGTCGTGCATAACGTTGTTACACCATAACTATGTAATATCATCGGATCGATGTCAAGCACGGACCTGAAACGGAAGCCGGCAGCGCCTCCTAAAGAAGCGCGAGCCGCGATTCTCGGCGCGGCACTCGAAATACTTCGTTCCGAAGGACACGGTTCATTGACCGTTCGTCATGTCGCACAGCGGGCGGGGTGTTCGACGATCGGCGTCTACACCTGGTTCGGAGGCAAAGATGGCCTCGTCGACGCGCTCCTGATAGAAGGCTTCGAAAGCTTTGACCGCGCACTGCAAAAGGCGAAGCGGACCAGGTCCCCGGGGGGCGGCCTTGTCGGACAGGCGCGGGCATATCGCGAGTGGGCGTTGGCCAACGCGACGTCATATCGAGTTATGTTCATGCAGGCCGTCCCCGGTCACGAACCGAGTCCCGAAGCTGCGGCGGCAGGGCTCGCCACATTTGAACGTCTGCGTGCCGAAGTTCGGCGTGAACAGCTCGCTGGGACAATCGCCGAACCCGACGCGGAGGCCGTTGCACTGATGGTTTGGGGGCTCGTGCACGGACTCGTGAGCATTGAGATCTCGCAGAAGCACTCTCCCCTCGAAGGCGGCGCCGAACTTCATAAGCGTGCATATGAGCTGAGCCTTCAAGTGGCAGTCGCCGGCTTCTTGTCACGGGCCAAATAAAAGGAGCGGGCGCCCGAGGGAACCCGCTCCTGTTCGTTCTTGACAACTACGAAGGTACTACCGGCCGAGTTTTTGGTCGATGATCTTCTGAGCGTCTTCAGCTGCCGCCTTGGCGTCTTTGCCGCCAGCTACAGCGAGAAATGCGTCTTCGACGGCGTTGCGGATGTCGAGGTTGAGGAATTGGAAACGTGGGGCGAGGAAGACCTTCTTCTCGGCCCAGACTCCAGTGTCCTTGAGTGCTTTGTTCGTGTAGACGACACCCTTGACGGTGGAGTGCTGCGCTGTTCCATTGGCGTACTTCGCCGCGTTCTCCGGCTGGCTGAGCCAGTCAACGAACTTGATGGCAGCAGCCTTCTTCTTCTCGTCCTTCTGACGGGCATTCACGCCGACGATGAACGTTGCGTTGTAGATGCCTTCCCACTTCGGTGTCGTGCCGACCGCATTTGTCAACGGGACATACAGACCAAAGTTCAAGGCAGGGTTCAGTCGCAGTGCAGGACCCATCGAGAACGTTCCGGTCGCCAACATCAGTGCCTTGCCGCTTGCGAAGTCGGCGAGCGCACCGTCGTCTCGCGTAGCGAGCGCGTTATCCTGGAAGCAATCTGCCGCGACTTCTTTGAACTGCTGGATGGTTTTGATCATCCAGAAATCAGTGACCTTGGCGGCCCCTGTATCGATCTTTTCGAACGCGTCGTCGGTCGGCGCGTTGTTCATGACCATTCCGTTCATCGAAAGTTGGCCGGCGTTGCCCCGGACACCGCCCGGCCACGCAATCGGCGTGATGCCCTTGCTCTTGACGGAAAGGCAGAACCGCTGGAGATCGTTCACATTGTTGGGGAGCGTCAGGTTGAGTGACTTCAGAAGGTCCATGTTGACTACGGGCATGTTGAACACCAGCTGATAGGGGAGGCCGAGCTGCTTGCCTTCCCAATTGCCGGGTGCAATGAGCGAAGCGTTGTAGTTCTTCACGAATGGCTGGTTCGAAAGGTCAGCAAACACGCTTCCGCCATTGGCCTTTGCCATGTTGAAGAACTGGGCGCCACGGAATGCCGTGAAAATGTCGGCCGGCTTGCCGTCGAGGATGTCTTGGAGTGCCTGCGCCTGATAATCCGTTGAGTTCTTGATCGACTGTTCGACCTCAATGCCGGTCGCTTTCGTGAAGTCAGCGATGATGCCACTCAGCACGTCTTTGTCTTCTGCTCGCCAGTGGAAGAAGGTGATCTTCGTGCCTTTGAGGTCGTCGGCGGCCGCTCCTGCGTTCGAGGCACCACCCGCGGCCACTGCCGCGATCGTGGTAGCTGTTACCTGGATCTCACGGAAGACGTATTTCTTGCCCTCCTTCTTGCACGCAAAGGTGCCGACGGTTTTGTTGACCTGCTTTTTCGAACAGGCTGCTCCCTCCTTCGGCGCTGAGGCCGAAAAGGCAGGTGTCGCACTTGCTGTGAGCGAGCCCAAAATGAGCGCTGCAGCGAGCGCGGACGTAGTTCGTTTCATGTTTCCCCCTGTTTGCCGGAAGTTTCCATTCTTGCAGAGGGCGCACGCGTCACGCGCAATGGCTACCGTGCAGGGCCCGCAGCACGCGTTCGGGGGTGAACGGCAACTCGTTGATACCAACGCCCGTGGCGTGTTTGATCGCCGCACGCAACGCCGGGGCAACACCGTCTTTGGGGATTTCCGCTACGGCCTTGGCCCCGAAAGGCCCCGAATCTTCCATCGTTTGTACGAGAAACACTTCGATTTCCGGCATTTCGTCCGCGCGGTAGATCTTGTAAGGACCAAAGGACGGGTTCACGCAACGACCGGCTTCGTCGAGCACGATCTCTTCGCAATGGGCGTAGCCGAGAGCTTGGATCATGCCCCCCTCCACCTGACCCGAAGCGGTCACGGGGTTGATTGCGACGCCGCAGTCGACAGCCATGACCAGTTTGGTAACCGTGATCTGTCCCGTTTGTACGTCCACTTCTATTTCCGCGAATTGGGCAGCAAATGGCGGAGGACATTGCGTTGACACGTGTGAACCTATGCCCATGAACTGTTCCTGATCCTGCGTGTGTAAGGAATCGAGCGCTATAGCCTCGAGCGACACACTGGAGCCATCCGGCGACCAAGCACGCTTGTCGCGCAACACGATCGAGCATGGCTCGGCAACGCCGAGCATTTTTGCGGCACGTCGCTTGATCTTCCACCGCAGCTCATCGGCCGCCTTCTTCACCGCCATACCGGAGATGTATGTCGTCGAACTCGCATAGGCACCCACATCGAATGGCGTGAGGTCGGTGTCGGCGGAATACATCTTCACGTCGTCGATGGCGACGCCGAGAACCTCTGCGGCAATCTGGGCCAGGACGGTATCGGCACCCGTGCCGAGATCGGCGGCGCCACTCAATACGTTGAACGAGCCGTCATCGTTCATCTTGATGGAACAGCCGCCCATGTCCATGAAGGGGATCGCAGTGCCGTGCATACAGAACGCAAAACCAAGGCCACGGCGAATGTTCGGACGACCCTCGGGCGTCACCCAACTCGGATCGGAACGATGATGCCAACCGATCGCACGCTTTCCCTGTGCGACGCACTCCTCAATGCCGCTCGTCATCACCCGGGGCAGGTCCTCGTCGGCAATGTCTTCCACTCCGCCCCGCTCGCCCAGACGAGGTGCGATGTCCATAGCGTCGCCGACCTTCACCCAGTTCATTCGTTTGAACTCGATCGCGTCGAGGCCGAGGTTGTGAGCGATGTCTTCCATGTGCGACTCGAGCGCGAACTCTGCCTGTGGCGCTCCGTATCCTCGATACGCACCGGGAACCGGAATGTTCGTGTATACGACTTCACAGTCGAAGTTCTTGGCCGGAGCGTTGTAGCTCGACAAGCCGCGAAGTCCCGTGACCATTTGCACCGTGTAGCCATGAGTGCCGTAGGGCCCGGTGTTGGCCCGGATCCGCATTTCTTGGGCCGTCAACTTGCCGTGTTTGTCGACGCCGGTCTTGTAGGTAATCGTCTGAGGATGTCTAGTACGTGAACTTACAAACTCTTCTTCGCGCGTGAGTTCCAGCCGAACTGGACGCCTGGTCACCATCGTCAGGTGGGCGACAATGTCTTCAATGAGCATCTCCTGTTTGGCTCCGAAGCCACCACCGATTCGAGGCTTGATAACTCGGATGTCTTTGACCGTGAGCCCGACCAGCGGGGCAAGCATGCGGCGCACGTGGAAGGGCACCTGTGTCGATGTGCGGATGACGAGGCGTTCGTCTTCGTCGAGCCAGGAGATCGAGATGTGGGGCTCGATCGGCGCAGGCTGTACTTGATGCACTCGAAAGGTCTGCTCGTACACATGATCCGATTCGGCGAAGGCGCGCTCCATGTCGGCTGGAGATTTGGTACGGCCCTTCAGATGGTGCACGAGATTGCGCCCGGCGTCTTCGATTCCTGGAGTGTCGTTCTCCGTGTGGATCTTTGGTGCATCCACATCCATCGCCACGCGTTCGTCGAAGATGGCCGGAAGGATTTCGTACTCGACGGTGATCAGACGCATCGCCTCTTCGGCGATATCGAGCGTGTCGGCGGCAACGGCGCCAACGCGATCGCCGACGTGGCGCACGACGTTGTCGAAGCTGACCTGGTCCCACGGATAGGGGTTCGGCCACGACTGGCCCCCACTGGCATAGTGCACCCGTGGCGTGTTTCCGTAGTGAAGCACCGCGTGGACGCCAGGGACGTTCCGTGCTGCGCTGTCGTCAATGCGGAGGATTCGGGCGTGCGCATGCGGGGAGCGAAGTACCTTCGCATAGAGCATCCCTCGCATCTCAAGGTCATCGACGAATGCAGCATTGCCCTTCACGAGCTTGAGCGCGTCGACTTTGAGTTCGCCTTTGCCCACCACATTCATCTCGGGGACATCTTTGGAGGGAATGACGCGTGGCACCGCTTTTGGTGCTGTTGACCCTCGGTCGGCGGGGTCCACCTCGACCGCATCTCGACCATTCGTAAGTGGGCGTAGCATGTCGGGTACGAACGGTGTTACTGTCTCGCCGCGAGCGAGGGCTGCGGCTCGTAGCACCGCCTCCACGGGCTTCACGTAGCCGGTTTCTCGATCCAAGATCCCGCTCAACATGTCTCGCACGTCGGCCTCCGTCGGGCGAGGCTTGTCGCGTAGGAGCGCGAAGGTGCCCAGCATCATTGCGCCGACGGAATACCCCGACTGCATTGCGCCGGTGGCCATGAACGCCGCCTGAATCGGATGGAGCCCGCCCGGGTACGCCTTCCCAAGTTCGTTCAAGGTCGCAACGGTCGTGATCTCATGCCCGTCAGCCTGTGCAGCAAGGAGCACCTCTGAGGAGATAAGCCGACCGTCGAGGAGCACTGCGGCCGTCCCCGTCTCACCAGAATCGGATCCGAACCGCACGGACCACACGGCCTCTCGACGTAGGACGTTGAACAGAGTGGTGTGGGCATCGACCCAGAACGTTCGGGCGTGCCCATCGAGAATTAGGGAAATGCGATTCGAGCTCATCGGTTCGATCCGTTCGAAGTTCGCGGGGTGGGCGTTGCCTTTAGCATGGCGGTGACCCGTGTTATAAGTGTACGAATCATTTCCGCTCTGTACGAAGAAGATCCCCGAAAGTCGCCGGGTAAATCTGTGGGAACCATGCCTTCGAAGAGAAACGGTACGGCACCACCCGAAACTCCCAGGCTCGATTCCTCTCCGAAAAGAGCCCCGGCGACGGCGACGATAGGGGCGTCAGCCGGCGTTCGTCGGACTGCCTCCCAACCTGAGCGATCGGGAATTTCGACAACGACCTCTGTGACGATCGAAGCTCGCGCCACGTTGGGTGCTTCCAGAAGTGATGCCAGTGAGATCGTCCGAGTCACGTCGATATGCGCGATTACCGCTGTTGCTCGACAGGCGATGAGGCCGGCGAGCAGTGCGCTCTCGGCGTTGGCACCGACGATTGTGCCTCCCACCGTTGCCATGTTGCGAAGGGTGCTTGGTGCCTCGCTCCGAGCGAGCTCGCGAAGCATCGTCGGCACGAGTATCGATCCGGCGAGTGCACCGAGCGTTGTCATCGCCCCGATCGTGAGGCATCGCGCGTTGCTCCCTCCGCTATTCGGCGTGCCCTCGTCGATTCCGGCCAGGTCGAGCGACTGGAGATCGACAACCTCCACTGGTGACGCGTCCCCATTTTGAAAGCCGGCATTCAGCGCCGTGCCACCGGCAAGCACACGGGTGTCGACGCCGGCGCGTCGCAGAAGTTTCAAGGCGTCGGGCAGGGAATTGGGTCGGTGATAGGAAACCACTCGCGGCATGTCATCAATGTAGGCCAGCTGGGCCTTGTCATCGGCGCGGACCGACGGCTTGAATTCGCTCAGCGAATGCCAGCTCTGCGGAACAGCCGATCACAGGCCTCCTCCGCGGCAGCGAGCACCTGCTGTTCGTCACAGTGGGTGATGACGCTGTCACGCATCACAAAATCGCCGTCCACGATCACATGGCGAACGTCGCGCGGCGTCACGTTGAACACGAGCGCGCTCGCGAGTCGGTGGACAGGGGCGATGAAAGGCGATCGAAGGTCAACCAAGACAAGATCAGCCTTACGCCCGACCTCGATGGCGCCGATGACTTCGCAAAGACCCATCGCCGTGGCCCCGCCGCGACACGCCATTTGAAGTGCCTGTTCGGGCTGCATGATCACCGGATCGAGGTGGTGAATCTTTTGGAGAAGGACCGACGTTTTCAACGCTTCGAACATGTCTTGGCGATTGTTGCTCCCCGGTCCGTCGCTGGCGAGCGCAACCGGGATTCCGCGGGCGAGCATCTCAGGGATACGGGGCACCCCGCTGGCGAGATACATATTCGACGTCGGGCAATGGACGACACTCGCCCCCCGAGCTTCGATCACGTCAAGCTCCCCATCATCGAGCCACACCGAATGGACGAGCTGCGTATCCGGTCCCAGCACGCCGAGTGAGTCCAACCACGGGACATGGCGCATTCCTCGCTCATCGATCGACATGTCGACTTCGACGATGGTTTCGGCGCAATGCACGTGGGTGCCGCCGCCCCACGAGCGAGATAGTGCGACCGTGGATCGCATGGCGTCGTCGGAACATCCCCATGGAATCAACGGCGCAAGCTCAATGCGGATACGCCCATTCGCAGCCCCGTGCCAGCGGGCCTGAACTTCATCTGTGCGCACATGAATCTGTTCGGCGGTTTCTTGAAGCCGTGGCTCATAGTTGCGATCTGCCCAGCCGCGAGCAAGGAGAAAGCGAACCCCGAGCTGTTCGGCAACTCGGCACACTGCGTCGTCGATTTCTGCGTCGGGGTGGATGTACTGGTGGTCGAGGATGCTCGTGGCGCCGGATCGGATGTTCTCCATCAACCCGACCATCGCCGCCAGTCCGGCCTCCTCAGCCGTCATGAGCGACGCCGCGGGCCAGATGTACTCGCGGAGCCAGTCGAGGAGGCTTTTGTCGTCGCCGAGGCCACGAAAGAACGTCTGAAACAAATGAGTGTGGGCGTTGATCATTCCTGGCATCAGGCAGTGGCCAGTACCGTCGATTGTCACCTCCGCCTTTCGCGAGGCACCCGCCGGAGGTTCGCCGGCGCCAACACCCACGATGGTCATTCCTTCGACGCGGACCCAGCCGCGCGTGTGAATTGCGAACGAATCATCGACCGTAACGATGCCGACGTCGCGGAACAAGATGGACTGGGTCGCTGCGTGGGTCACGTCGGTGACCATCCTGTGAAGGCGTCGATCACGTGGCCGATGTCGGGCATCATCGGATAGAGGATGGGGCAGGTCACACCAGCATCGATGTACTCGGCAACTTTGTCTCGGCATTCCGTTGCGGTGCCAACGGCCATCAAGTTACGGACCAACGATTCGGGAATGAGAGTGGCGGCCTTGCGGTAATCGTCCTCCGTGGCCGGCCAGCCCACGACCTTCTGGATTTGAGCAATCAGCTCGGGGTCCGCCCCGGAAGCTTCTTGAATGTGTGGTTCGGTTCCGAGATAGTACGCGAGCAGACTTTTGCCAACCATGACTGCCTCGGCGGGATCGTCCTCGGAAAGAGAACATACGAGGAGTTCGGGACGGTCGACCTGATCGATGGTCTTGCCTGCCTTGCCTGCCCCAACTGCCAACTGCGTGACCGCCTCTCGGATGTAGTCGGTCGAAACGACGTAGTTCAACACCGCACCCTCGCAGATTTCGCCGGTAAGCTCCATCATCTTCGGGCCGGTTGCGCCAATGTAGAGGGGAATGTCCCGTGGCGAGGTATCGCCGTACGCGACATCGAGGCGGATTCGATCCAGCTTCACGAATTCACCCTCGTAGGTGACCTCGTCCATCGTGAACAACTGGCGTATCGCCTCCACATGCTCACGCATCGCCTTGAGCGGCTTTCGTCTGTCCACACCGATACGCGAGCTGATCGGCTCCCACCACGCGCCCAGCCCAAGCATGACTCTGCTTTGCCCTTCGGCCGTGAGCCCGGCAAGTTCCCACATGGTCGACCACGTTGCGGCGATGACGGCAGGATTTCGGGACCAGATCGGAAGAACCCCGCTTCCGATACGGAGTCGTTTGGTCTCACTGACCAGGGCGCTCATCAGCACCACGCAGTCCCGGGCAAGCCGGGTGTCGGCCTGCCAAATCTCGGAGAACCCTTTTTCCTCTGCATACTTGGCCATCTCGATTTCATAGCGAATCGGATGTTTGTCTTGAAGGTAGAGAGCGAGACGATGCATACGACGACGAGGCTATCGGTGGGTACGAGCGCCTGAGTTACGAGAAGCAAACGGTTGCATCAGCGATCGCGGCGGTAGCGGGCGATGAGGGCGTTGGTTGAGGAATCGTGGGCGAGCCCGTCGACGTCAAAGGCAGGATCCAGCTCTTCGCCGATTGCCGTCGCGAGCGCTTTTCCGAGCTCGACCCCCCACTGATCGAAGGAGTTGACGTTCCAGATCACGCCCTGGACAAACACCTTGTGCTCGTAGAGGGCGATCAGCTCACCGAGCACGTGTGGTGTGAGTTTCGGAGCCGTAATGCTCGACGTGGGCCGGTTCCCCTCGAATGTGCGATGCGCAATGAGATCGTCCGGGCAGTCCTCGGAGCGCAGTTGCTCTGCGCTCTTGCCGAACGCCAACGCTTCCGTCTGTGCGAAGAAGTTTGACATCAATAGGTCGTGATGGTGCGGGAGCGGATGATTGGGAGCGAGGAAGCCAATGAAATCCGACGGGATGAGCGTCGTTCCCTGATGAAGGAGCTGATAGTACGCGTGCTGACCATTCGTACCAGGGGTTCCCCAGATGATCGGTCCCGAGTCCGCCTTCAGTGGGTTGGCGTCTCGATCCACAGACTTTCCGTTGGATTCCATGTCGAGCTGTTGCAGATACGCGGAAAAGCGGCTGAGCTCCTGGGCGTACGGGAGGATGGCGTAGGTCTGGGCGTCAAAGAAGTTGCGGTACCAGACGCCGATCAAGGCCAAGAGCACCGGCACGTTCGAGGAAAATGGGGTGGTTCGAAAGTGCTCATCGATGGCGTGGAATCCGGCGAGAAACTCCGAGAACTGCTCCGGTCCGATAGCGATCATGAGCGACAACCCGATGGCAGAGTCCACCGAGTAGCGGCCGCCAACCCAGTCCCAAAACCCGAACATGTTGGCAGCGTCAATGCCGAAGTCGCTCACCTTCGATGCGTTCGTCGAAACAGCGACGAAGTGTTTCTCGACCGCAGCGTCGCCGAGCGCGGAAGTCAGCCATGTGCGAGCCGACGTCGCATTGGTGATTGTCTCGATAGTGGTGAACGTCTTCGAGCTGACAACGAACAGCGTCTCCGCCGGGTCGATGTCAATCGTCGCTTCGTAGAGGTCCGCGCCATCGACGTTCGACACGAACCGGCAACGAATGTCGCGGTCGGAGTAGCTCTTTAGCGCTTCGTAGGCCATTGCCGGTCCGAGATCGGAACCACCGATTCCGATGTTGACGACGTTGCGGATTCGTTTGCCTGTCGCACCCCGCCACGAGCCGGAGCGAACCTGCTCGGCGAAGTCGGCCATGTGGGCGAGAACTGCGTGCACGTCAGGAACCACATCGTGACCCGCGACAACGATGGAGCTTCCTTTCGGAGCTCGAAGCGCAGTATGAAGGACCGATCGCTTCTCCGTGGTGTTGAACGTCTGCCCACTGAACATCGCGTTCATTGCGTCGGAGAGCTTCGACGGCTCGACGAGCCCGACCAACGCGGCCAGCGCGTCGTCGGTGATCCGATGCTTCGACAGGTCGCAGGTCAGCGAAGCGGCCGAGAAGGTGTAGCGCTGCGCTCGGGTTGGATCGGAAGCAAAGAGGTCTCGGAGATGCAACG
Organism: Acidimicrobiia bacterium; assembly: GCA_031429095.1. Taxonomy (GTDB): domain Bacteria; phylum Actinomycetota; class Acidimicrobiia; order Acidimicrobiales; family JANYDT01; genus JANOYY01. Next base: position 44,698 of record JANOYY010000164.1, read on the forward strand.
TACGTGTCACATCAGCTGCTTCGGACACGCGACGCCACGCCGCAGTTCCAACGGTGGGAGTTGAGTAGTTGCTCATCGCCTCATTCTTGTCGCCGTCGCACGATCGTGCTGGTACTTGATCTTCGTGGTGCTAGACCGCTGCTCGGCGTCCGCCGATGGTGCTCAGTAACTCAGTCTCACGGTCTCGGACAAGACGCATCGCCAGCTTTACACCGAGCCACCAGCAAAGCATCGAATACGGAATAGTGACGGCGATCGCCAGCGCGAGCAACCAATTGCTGTTCAGAATCCAGGCGACAGCCATTCCTGCGAAGGGCGGTGCGGCTCCTACGATAACGCTTCCAATACCGACGATTGCGAACAGGCTCACCAGACCGCCGTTGCCGCGATTGGCTCGTTTGTTCGAATGAGGGTTCGTTGAGTCGGGTTGGTTGAACGGTGCAAGCACGGAAATGACCGAGCCCACGCCGAGCGGCAGACCAACTAACGCAAAGGACGCAGCGACCAAGAACACGAACTGTCGCCAGCCGCCAGACATCGTCGCCAGCACGGCAGCCGCCAGTACGACGGGAATGAACAGGTTCGGGCTGGCAGCAGCGGACCGGGCAATCAGTTGGTCCTTGAGACGGACGCCAGCAGTCTGTTCCATCCACAATGACGCAGCGTCGGCCCCGAGAACATTGTTCGTAGCGTGCACGCCGAACAGCGCGGCGACGACCGCACCGAAAACAGCATTGGGGTTGCTGGTTGCAAATCGCATGGATTGCAGGAGAGCGAAGACAGTTCCGATTACCACCGAGATGATCAGCGAGCTACGACGCTGCGGTGAACGTGAGAGATACCGCAGTTCCTTGGATGCCAGAACGACCGTGGGGTGCGAAACCCAGCGGCGGAGGGACTTCGGTATGAGCGCATGAATGTGGCTGCTCCGAGTCGCCGAGGAGTGTCGGATGGCATCGGGGTCAACGACAAGGCGATCGATTCCTCGCAACCAGATTGAGAAGCCAAGTGCACATATGGATCCGATTGCTGCAAGTCGAATACATGGCTGCAAGAGCAGTCCCCGTCGCAACTCGAGAATCGCTTGTGTTATCTGACCGGGCGGGAGCCACCGAAGTGATCGCAGAATTTGGGACTTCGCCGCGTCGCTGAGAAATCGAAGCGATTGCGTGCCGAGAAAGATGGCGGCCGCGCCTAACGAGGCAAGCAGAATGGAGAGATCCTTGCCGCGGCGTGACCTTCCGGCGAAGGCCAAAGAAACAGCCAATGCACGTGAAAGGGCGAGGTTGGCGAGCAGGGCCAGTGTGCCGGCTGCGACGGTTAGCGGGAGGAGCCTCGCCGGGGAACGGAACCCGATCACGACGCCGGTGAGCACGATGGCGGTGCCGAAGGGGAGCGGACCCAGTAACGCGCCGACGACCAATCCCTTTCGAAGTTCCGATCGCCGGAGGGGAAGGAGCGCAAGGCGGGTGGGGTCGAGCGAGTCGTCGACGCCGCCGACGAGCAAAGGACCAAAGACCCACAGCCCGAACAGGCTGGTAAGAAGAAGCGTCAGTCGTTCGGCTGACAACGCGGCGGAGTGGCTCGCTGGTGTGGTTGCGATGGAGTAGGCGGCGAATAGCGAACCGGCCAACGTCGTGGTCATAGCCAGAATCGACCACCAGGAACGTGCTTTTGCCCCAAAAATGGAATTTCGAAGGATCGTCAGTTTCAACGAAGCCATCGTCCGCAGGAGGGGAGCCGGGGACGATGCGACGGTCGAACGGGTCGACATTGTCGTTTCAGCAAAGTCAGCGAAGATAATACTTTCCTCGTTACGCAACGATGGGCTCGCGGTCCAACCAGGCGAGCGACGCGCTGTCGCGGATACCGCCTACGGCTGCGATAAATACGTCTTCGAGGCGATTGCCTTGGCGGACGTCGTCCACCGTTCCGCTGAGAAGCACCTGGCCCCGGTCAAGAACTGCGATGTGGGAGCACAACTCCTCGACGGTGTCCATCACGTGGCTCGACAGAACCACCGTGCCGCCTGCTCGTTGATATGCGCGCAGAACATCAACGAGAACCCGAACGGAGACTGGATCAACTGACTCGAACGGTTCGTCGAGAAACAGAATCCGGGGAGTGTGAATCAGGGCCGCAGCGAGCCCGATCTTCTTTCGCATCCCGGTCGAGTAGTCAGCGACGAGTTCGTCGGCGCTTGCGGTGAATCCGAGCACCTGCAGGAGCTCATCCGTTCGAATCTGAAGTTCGGCCGGTGGGATTCGGCGAAGCAGACCGATATAGGCGATGAGCTCGCGTCCCGAGAGTCGCTCCAGCAGATGGAGGTCATCGGGAAGCACGCCGATCAGGTGCCGAATGGCGTCGGGTCGGGGCCATACCGGTGTCGAGGCAATCGACACCTCGCCGCGATCCGGTGCCTGCAGCCCCGTAAGCGCACGTAGCAGTGTCGTCTTTCCTGCGCCGTTCGGGCCGACAAGGCCGAAGAACACGCCTTGTGGAATGGAAATCGAGACGCTGCCAAGTGCCTCAATCGTCGAGGATTTTCCTGAGAAGGACTTGCCGACGTTCGTGCAATGGACTGCTGGTTCACCGAGAATTCCCACGATTGGGTATCGGCAGTAGTGACCTTGAAGTTGAGCGCGGCGTAATGCCGCGCAATTCAAAGCTCAGGGTCACCCAGGGTTCGCGGCCCGGCAGGCTTCAATTGCTGCTCGGGTCTTGTCGTCGAACCCCTGACGGCCCGCACCGCCCGCACCGCCTGCACCACCGTTTCCTGCACCACCTGAACCGCGGGCGGGGAGCGTAATTCCCCTGTCAGCCACACACTTGCGCACTGCGTCGCTCATGGCGCGTCCACCGCCCCCTCCGGGGCCGCCAAAACCACACTTCTGCGCAGCAGCAATGATCTTCGGGTCGTCAAAGTTCGGCCGGGCACCTTCGGCTCCCGATTCGGGCAACTCGATTCCGGCTTGCTCAAGGCACGCCCGAAGTTCGCCCTGGCGTGCCGGATCGCCTCCCCGGCCACCATCGCCCTGTCCCGGCCCTTTGCCGCCGCCCCGGGCACAGTTTGCGCCGACGAAATCGGTGATTTTCTTCGACTGAGCTG
>JANOYY010000165.1:0-2347 GCA_031429095.1 Acidimicrobiia bacterium
CCCGCGATCCAGGTCTGAACAGCAACAAACATTTCAAGCATAGGAATATCCTTCGGGTTTTTCTCTGGGTCCGCGTTCTCGGCGGTCGGGTACCCAAAGCATCGGAGCACCACGAACCAACCCGATCATCAAAATGAATGAACCATCGCCCGGACAGGCCGAAAATGAGACGGAAGACCTAGGTGACCGCTGGCCCAGAGGCAAAACGGCCTAGCGGTGGCCGAGGGTCGACGCTCGCCCCTGAACGTGCCTGAACGCGACGCCGGTCCGCACCCCGTGAGGTGCGGACCCGTGTTCGGTGACGTTGACACCCAACGGCCAGTCGGACGGTTCGCCGTCAGCCTGCGCCGGTGGGCAGCGTGTTGCCAATCGAGTTGAACGTCGCGCGAACTTTTCGGCCGAGCAGTGTCACGGTAGCGATGATCGCCACAGCGATAAGACCGACCATCAAGGCGTACTCAACAGCAGTCGCACCCCGCTCATCAATCTCAGCACGGCGACCCGCGATCCAGCTCTGAACAGCAACAAACATTTCAAGCATAAGGACATCCTCGGAGTGCGTTCGGTCGCGCTCAAAGCGAGACGGGCCAGTGAAGTGGGCATCGATGCAATCGGCGGGTGTACCCGACATCAAAATTGATGACTTTGGAACCTTTGTCCATCGGAAATCCACGAGATCAACGTGCGAGACGTTCTTCGCATCGCCAGGAGCTCGTGAATACTGCGATGTCGGACAACCGGCGCCCACCTACGATGGGAGTATGCCTGCCGAATCCCCGGGCGCCCGTTTGTCACGCGAAGACGTCGTTCATGTGGCCAAACTTGCCCGTCTTGCCCTTTCCGACCACGAGATTGACCAGTACACCGCGGACCTTGCGGCCGTTCTCGAACACGCTCAAGATGTTGCTGCGCTCGACACCGAGGGGGTTCCGGCCACCGCCCATCCCCTTCCTCTCTCCAATGTATTTCGTGATGACGTCATCCGTATCTCCGTCGACCGCGGTGCCGTACTTGCAATGGCACCGGACGCGGAGAGCGATCGATTTCGCGTGCCTCAAATTCTGGGGGACACTCCATGACGGGTTCACACCCCGTCGGTTCGGCCGTCGTCGTCAACCCACCGTCGGCAGCTGGAATCGCAGCAGGGATCCGAAACGGCGAACTCCAAGCGGTCGATATTCTACGTTCACATATGGATAACATCGACGCCCACGAACATGACGTTCACGCCTTCAATCTCGTCCTTCGAGAGCAAGCATTCGCAGCGGCCGAAGCAGTCGACGCTGCGGTCGCCGCGGGAGCGGACCCTGGTCGGCTGGCTGGCGTTCCTATTGCCGTCAAAGACAATATGTGTACAGAAGGGATTCCGACGACGTGTTCTTCGAAAATCCTTGAAGGATGGCGACCGCCCTACAGCGCTACGGTCATCGATCGCCTCTCGGCGGCCGGAGCCGTCCTTGTCGGCAAGACCAACCTCGATGAATTCGCAATGGGATCGTCCACGGAGAACTCCGCATTCGGACCCACGCGAAACCCCCATGATTTTGAGCGGGTTCCGGGTGGCTCGAGCGGCGGTAGCGCTGCTGCGGTCGCAGCGGGGTTCAGTGCTGCCGCGCTTGGTTCCGATACGGGTGGATCGATCCGTCAACCGGCGTCACTCTGCGGTCTCGTGGGATTGAAGCCTACGTATGGAGCCGTGAGTCGCTATGGCCTCATCGCCTTTGCCAGCTCGTTGGATCAGATCGGACCACTCACCCACACCGTCGAAGATGCCGCCCTCATCATGGAGGTGATCGGCGGTCACGACCCGATGGACTCCACGTCGATCGACGCGCCGGCGATGTCATTGGTGTCGGCGGTGAAGGACGGCCAAAAAAATGGCGTCGAAGGACTACGGGTCGCCATCATCCAGGAACTCTCCGGCGAGGGCATGTCATCGGATGTGCTCGAACGCATGGAAGTTGCTGCGCAGCGACTGCGAGACGCCGGTGCCACGGTCGGCTCGGTCAGCGTGCCTGCTGCCAAGTTCGGCCTTTCGGCGTACTACATCATCGCTCCAGCGGAGTGCTCGAGCAACCTGGCGCGGTACGACGGGGTTCGCTACGGGGTGCGTCGCTTTCCCGAGGGCAAGAATTCCGCCAGTTCGAACATCGTCGAGATGATGTGCACGACCCGATCGGCAGGATTCGGTCCGGAGGTGAAACGCCGGATCATGCTCGGAACATATGCTCTCAGCGCTGGGTACTACGACGCCTACTACGGTCAGGCCCAGAAGGTTCGTACACTTATTATTCGGGACTTCCAACGAGCCTACGAGCAGTTCGACGTTCTTCTCACTCCGACGTCG
>JANOYY010000166.1:0-13666 GCA_031429095.1 Acidimicrobiia bacterium
GAGAAATCATGGCAACTCTCGAAGGACCAACAAGGCCTCGTCCATAAGTCCACGATCGAGCGGGTAGCTCAACTTCTCCTTCGCGGCACCAATATCGAACCACGCCAGTTCGTCGACCTCTTCATTCGGTTCGAAGCTTGCAGGCTCCCCCGCTGGCACCTCCATCAGCCAATACGACACTTCCTTCGGCCGACCTCGATGGTCCGTGTACAGAGCAGAGGGAAGCGGAGCGCCCAAAGTTCCCCGGATCCCGGTCTCCTCCTCCATCTCACGAATTGCGCATTCCTCATCTGATTCGCCGGCGTCGAGTTTTCCCTTGGGCACAGACCAGTCGTCGTAGCGCGGCCGGTGGATGAGAAGTACCTCTATGTCGCCGGTGGCCTTCCTCCGCCACGCAACGACGCCGCTCGCCTTGACCAACTCTGAATCGGATTTCTCTGGCTTCACCGAATCATTGTTGTCCGAGCGCGCCCACTTGTCAGCGATTGTCTTCTACGGTGGGCCGCCGTGTTCGGAATCGATGAAGCAATCGCCGCCCCACTCTGGGCAGTGGACAACCCCTATCGCCGTGAACGCGGACCGCTGATCGCGGATGTCACCGTTGACGTTCTGGTGGTTGGCGCCGGCTACACCGGATTGTGGACCGCGTTTCACCTCCTGAGCGCGAATCGCGGTACGAGGGTCATGATTGTCGATTCGGAGAGCGTCGGCTTTGGTGCGTCGGGGAGAAACGGAGGCTGGTGTTCCGCGATATCGCCTGTCTCGATGAAGCGAATTGAGAGCATGGCAGGCCGCGAACAGGCCACAGCGTTCAGCGCCAAGCTCGTTGCGACCGTCGACCGAATCGGCGCGTTCTGTCGAGATCATACGATCGACGCCCATTTCGCCCATCACGGCTGGACATCTATGGCTCGGTCGCGGCCCCATCTCGACCGCATTCGAGCCGAGGTGTCTTCGTGGCACCAGTTCGGGTTCACCGAATTCGACATGAGCGTGATCAACCCGGGAGATCCCCGCCTGCCGAAGGCCGAAAATGTGCTTGGAGGTCTCCACACGCCGCATTGCGCATCGATTCATCCGGCCCGCCTCGTGCACGGCTTGGCCAACGTCGTGGAATCGCTGGGGGCCACGATCCACGACCACACGGCAGTGCACGATATTGCGTTCTCCGGGAATCCCCCGCACCGGGTACGCACCACCGGCGGTACCGTCACCGCCGACGTCGTCGTGCGAGCCACCGAAGGTTTCACCGCGACCCTGCCAAGCGCACGACGAGAGCTTGCCCCGATCTACTCGCTCATGATCGCGTCCGAGCCCCTCGAAGATGACTGGTGGGCGGAGTTGGGATGGGAAAAGCGATTCACCCTCAACGACGCTCGCCGTCTCGTCGTCTACGGGCAACGAACGGCCGACGGACGTCTCGCCTTTGGAGGTCGCGGTGCGCCGTACCACTTCGGCTCAGCGGTGAAACCGTCCTACGACCTCGATCGGGGCGTGCACCGAGCGCTTGGCCACGTGGTCGATGAGCTCTTCCCGATCATGCGAGACATCGTCGTAACCCACCGGTGGGGCGGTCCATTGGGGGTGGCCCGAGACTGGTGCCCGTTCGTACGGTTCGATCCCACGACCGGTTTGGCCTCAGCGGGAGGGTATGTCGGCGACGGTGTGGCCACCAGTGCACTCGCCGGACAGACGCTGGCCGCGCTCATTGACGGGAGTTCGAACGACACCGACGGGTGGTGGATCAATCGCCCGATTCGTCGCTGGGAACCAGAACCTTTCCGATGGCTGGGAATCTCGGCCGGCCTCGCGCTCCCTGAGATGATCGACGAGGCCGAGCGATTCGACGGCGCCGCTGCGATTCGCGGGCGACTCCTCGATCGCCTGACCGGCCACTAACCGACTGTCACGCAACGCCGGGTTCGTCCTACAGTCAGGCAATGGACTTGACCGAAGCGAACATCATTGTTGCCCCGATGCAAGCCACGGTCGTGTGGCTCCACGAAGTCGGAACGCCGTATAAGGCGGGAGCCGAGCTCGTCATTCTTGAGGCCATGAAGATGGAACATGTCGTGACCGCACCGTCTGCCGGGACTGTTCGGACTTCGCTGGTCACTATCGGCGAAACCGTTCTCGAAGATCAACCGATCCTGCAATGGTCAGTGGCTGGTGATCAAACGGTTGTTGCCTCCGTTGCCACGACAGCCGAAATCGACCTTGAAGCCATTCGACCCGACCTGGCCGAAGTTCTTGAACGACACCGAGTCGGAATGGATTCAGCGCGACCCGACGCTGTTGAGCGACGTCGCAAGACCGGTCAGCGTAGCGCCCGCGAGAACGTGGACGATCTGATCGATCCCGGCTCCTTCATCGAGTTTGCACCCCTCGTCGTTGCGGCCCAGCGGCGCCGACGCACCATCGATGACCTCATCGCCCGCACACCAGCCGACGGGATGATCGGTGGATTGGCAACCATCAACGCGTCGCAGTTTCCCGAGCGTGAGTCGCGGGCCATCGTCGTTTCGTATGACTACACAGTATTGGCGGGCACGCAAGGACTGCAGAATCATCGCAAGAAGGATCGGCTGTTTGAACTCGCCGAACGTTTGCACCTGCCCGTCGTCTTGTTCGCCGAGGGAGGCGGAGGGCGCCCCGGTGACACCGATGGGATCGGCGTCGCAGGGCTCGATTGCCTGGCGTTTGCCCTGTTCGCAAAGCTCAGTGGTCAGGTGCCCCTCGTCGGCATTACCTCCGGATACTGCTTCGCAGGCAACGCAGCACTCCTCGGGTGCTGCGACGTCATCATTGCGACAAAGGGTTCGAACATCGGCATGGGTGGTCCGGCCATGATCGAAGGCGGTGGCCTCGGCGTGTTCGCACCAACCGATGTTGGGCCGCTCGATGTCCAGGTGCCAAACGGGGTTGTCGATCTCGTCGCCGAGGACGAGGCCGAGGCAGTGCAGCTGGCGAAGAAGTACCTGTCTTACTTCCAAGGGCCGACCAAAGAGTGGACCTGCGTCGACCAACGTACGCTTCGTCACCTCATTCCCGAAAATCGTGTGCGCGCGTATGATGTGCGAACGGTCATCAATGGCTTGTTCGACGTCGATTCCGTGCTGGAGTTGCGCCGCGGGTTCGGGGCCGGCATGGTGACGTGTCTCGCACGTGTGGAAGGACGACCCGTTGGCGTTGTCGCCAACGACCCTACGCACCTCGGCGGCGCGATCGATGCCGAGGCGTGTGACAAGAGCGCTCGGTTTATGCAGCTTTGCGACGCGTTCGGCCTTCCGTTGGTGTTCCTCTGCGATACCCCCGGGTTCATGGTCGGTCCGGAGTCCGAGAAGTCGGCGATGGTTCGAAAGACAGGTCGCCTGTTCGTGACTGGTGCATCGCTGCGGGTGCCGTTCGCAACGATCGTGCTCCGCAAAGGCTACGGCCTGGGCGCGCAAGCAATGGCCGGCGGAAGCTTCAAGGCGCCCGTCTTCACCGTTGGATGGCCAACGAGTGAGTTCGGTGGCATGGGCTTGGAGGGCGCAGTTCGACTCGGCTACCGAAAAGAGCTTGAGGCCATCGACGATCTCGTCGAACGCGAGAAGCTTTACCAGGAGATGGTGGCCCGGATGTACACCCATGGCAAGGGCGTATCCGTGGCCGACCATTTCGAAATCGACGACGTGATCGACCCCGCCGAGACTCGGCGTTGGATCATGGGCATGCTCTGTTCGAGCGCTCCCACCACGCGGCGTCACCGCGCCATGGTCGATACGTGGTGAATCGCCAAGTCAGCAATCGTTGGCGGAACCGTTGCGTAAGAATGGGCCAATGCTGATTGGAGCGCACGTCCGCGACCACGAACCGCTGAGCGCGGCATCGGAAACAAGGTCCGCCGTGATCCAAATCTTTGTGGGTGACCCCCAGTCTTGGAAGCCGCCAACAAAGCGGCCCGACTCCGACGAACTCAAGGCAAGCGGACTTCCCATCTATGTCCACTCGCCATACATCGTCAATTTGGCGTCGGAGAACAACAAGATCCGTCTCCCGTCGCGCAAGATCTTGCAGGCCACCTGTGATGCCGCTGTGGCCTGCGGGGCTCGCGGAGTCGTCGTGCACGGCGGACACGTCGGCGCGGGCGGCGATCCCATTGACGGCGTCGACCGCTGGCGGAAGGCACTTGCCGAATTGCAGACGGACATGCCAATTCTGTTGGAGAACACCGCTGGTGGTGACCGGGCGATGGCCCGTCATTGGGATGACCTCGCTCGCCTGTGGGACGTCATCGGGCACGACCCTAGGGTGCAGTTTTGCCTCGATACCTGCCACACGCACGCGTCTGGGGAGCAGTTGGCCGAGTCGGTGGACCGGGTGACGGCCATTACCGGCCGAATCGACCTTCTGCACTGCAATGGATCACGAGATTCCGAGGGGTCCGGGCGTGATCGACACCAAAACTTCAGCGTGCTTGGCACCGACAACACGGTGAGTCCAAAGCTGCTGGTCGATATTGTGGCCGCAGCGAAAGCACCGGTTATCTGCGAGACACCCGACGAAGGTCTTGCCTCGGATGTGTCCTTCCTTCGCTCCTATGTTCCGGGTGCCGAACCCGACCCGTGAACCGCTGACGTTTGCACCCGCCGCCGGGGTCCGGCGCTGAACACCCATTCATCTCTCAAGGCCGCGTTCTCCTCCGACGATGTATCGATGTGGAGCGAACGCAATCCAACCGAATTCCAGAGTTGGATGGCCTCCGAGCACTCGCGATAGCGCTCGTCGTCGCGTACCACTTTGAACTTCCGGTTCCCGGAGGATTCGTGGGCGTCGATTTGTTCTTCGCAGTTTCGGGTTTCGTAATCGCGCGCCAGCTACTTCAGACGACGCTACGTTCGGAAGCGACGACAACTCCGGAACTCGTTGCGTCGTTGCGAGCGTTCTACCGACGGCGTGCCTTTCGACTCATACCCAACGCGCTGACGTTAAGTGTGTCGATCGTGGTCCTGTCCGCAATCGAGCCATCAGTTTTCGGGGACCTGGCCCGGAATCTGAAAAATGCGCTTGCCGGCCTTGCTGGAATCGGGAACTGGTATGCAGTCCGATACCCGGACATCACAACCGGAGAGATTCGCCCCCTCATCCACATGTGGAGTCTCTCGATCGAGGAACAGTTCTACCTGGTGCTCCCCCCTCTGTTGCTGTTCAGCCGTCGCCATGCAAAAGCTGTTGCGTCGCTCTTCGGGTCAGTCGCCGTCATGGTCTCGATATGGGCTTCGACCACGACCCAATCAGCCTCTACGGCGTTCTTCTCAACATGGTCGCGAGTAGCCCCGATCGGACTCGGCGTACTCCTTGCCGTCGCATTTTCCAATCCAGACACGCAGTGGCGCCTCAGGAAATGGCGTGGACAGACACCGGCCCTGCATCTGCTGCTGTCCACACTTTTCGGTTTCGCAGTTTTCGTCCACTGGAGCGATGATTCACTGCGTTCGGGGGGCTTCGTGGCGAGTGCCGTGATGTGCGCAGGCATCGTTGCCCTTTCGGCGGTGGGCATCCCATCATTTGTCGGAGGTGCCCTCCGTTCTGCCCCTTTCCAGCTGCTGGGCGAGCGAAGCTACGCCCTCTACCTTTGGCATTTTCCCGTGGCGTATCTTTTTCTCGGACTTGGTCGAGCGCCGCAATTGATCCTTCGAATCCTGCTTTCCGCAGCGCTCACGGAGATCTCGTTTCGGCTGATCGAGCAGCCCGGCCGACGAACGCTTCGTTGGCCCAAGGCTCACCTTGCGCCGCTCGTCATGGGAGCGCTTTCGCTATTCCTTGTTGTCGCAGAAACGCGTTCACATGCCTAACTCAGTGGAGTCCGTGTCGATCCCGGCCGAAGAGAGAATCGCCGCTACGGACGCCGGTGACGACATCGAATTGGGTTTGGGAACAACTGTCCTGGAACGCTTCTGGAACCAGGTCGCCACACAACCCGGGAAACCAGCGCTGGTAACCAACGATGGCACGTACACCTACGGTGAGATGTCTCGCCGGGTAGTCGCCACTGCAGAGGCGTTCTCCGAACTTGGCGTCGGCCCAGGCGATCGTGTCGTCCTCCTGCGCGAACGAGATGGCGACGCGGTCGTTACAATCATGGCGCTCTTGCACTGCGGGGCAGCATACGTACCGGTCGATCTGCGCAGTCCAGCGTCTCGGATAGCAGGAATAGTTCACGAGGCGGATCCCGCGTACATCGTTGTCAGTCCTTCGGCGGCCGATCTGGCCGAACAGGTACTTGGCGATGCCGACGTCATTTTGGTTCCCATCCTCGACGCGATGGTGGCAGACAAACTGCGTCAACGCGTTGAGCGGGGCGCTCCGGCCGAGAGTTCCTGCGAGGCTCCGCTGGTTTCGCCGGACGCTCTTAGTTACATCATCTATACGAGCGGGTCGACCGGCACCCCAAAAGGTGTCCCCATTACCAACCGGAACCTCTCGCACCTCCTGACGGCATGGGATGGCGTGATGCTCGGCACTCACAATACGATCCCCGCCATCGCCCCGCCCCGACACAACAATCACCGAAGTCTTTTGCTTTCCTCACTGTCGTTCGACGCCTCCGTCGCTGAACTGTTTTGGCCCTTGGTCAGCGGCGGCACCCTCGTGGTGGCACCGGACCCGGCACATGCTGCGTTCGAAGTACCCCTAGGTGAGCTTATTATTCGCCACAACGTGACTCACATGCAGTGCACCCCGACTCGGGCTACGTTGATGCTGTCCGATGACGATGATCGCGCTGCGCTCGGTTCGATCGCACATTTGGTAATCGGCGGCGAGGCGCTACCTACCGCACTTGCTCGCAAACTCCTACAGGCAGGCATCGGCCGCCTTACGAACGCATATGGTCCGACGGAGGCCACGGTGTGGGCGACAGCGTGCGACGTCACGAACGACCTTGTGAACGAGAGTTCCTCGATCGTTCCCGTAGGCAGTTCGTTGGCGGGCGTCTGGACCACAGTTCTTGCAGAAAGCGGCGTCCCTGCACGCACCGACGAAGTAGGCGAACTGATCGTCGGCGGGCCCTTCACGAGCGCGGGATACTTCCGAAACCCTGAACTCAGCGCGAAATCATTCGGCCGCTTTGAGTTTGGGGGGCGACTTCTCCACGGATACAGGACCGGTGACCTTGTATCGAAACGTTCCGACGGACTCTTGGACTTCCATGGTCGAATGGATCACCAGGTGAAGATTCGCGGACACCGAATCGAACTCGGTGAGATAGAGGCCATCTTGGCCAGCGACGCAACCGTTTCACATGCCGCGGTGTGTGTTGACCCCAACCGTCCGAATGAACTTGTGGCTTTTGTCGTGCCAAGCGACGGGCATTGCATCGATCCCGCCAGCCTCGGCAACAGGATGCGACGCAGGCTACCGGAGGTAATGATTCCGCGGCGTTACGTGGTCGTGGACGGCCTTCCGAAGACAACGTCGGAAAAGATCGACCGTACGCAGTTGTCACGCCAGTTGCTGCCTACCGAGACCCGAGGTGCCCTGAAAGAGTCGAGGGACCCGCTCGCCGATATGATCACCGATTTCTCGTTCGTACTCGATCGAGATTCCGTCGAAGCTGACGGCGACTTCTTCGACCTTGGCGGGCACTCGCTGATCTCGGTCGAACTTGTGGCCCGCATCGAGGATCGCACGGGTGTTCGCCTACCCATTCGGACCATCCTCAAGGCACCAACGCCGCGCAACTTAGCGGCCCTTGTCGACGATTCGCGTCAGCAAAACCTCGTTCCCGGATCGGGACCGGGTTCTCGCGACTACGCGAACTTACTGGTTCGATTCAACCGCACCTCGGAGCAGAAGTCCGTTCGCAAGCTCTACCTCGTCCATGGTGCCTCGGGCAATGTGGTTCGCTTTCATGGCGTTGCGCGCGCTATGACGGACATCGTTGAACTCGTTGGCATTCAGGCCGCTGGCCTGGAGGGCAACGAAGTGCCGGATGAAAACCTCGAATCCATGGTGATGCGATACGCCGACCTGATCGAAAAGGACAATCCAGGTCCGACGGTCGAACTTGGCGGGTTCTCGTTCGGGGGCTTGATTGCGATCCACCTTGGCGCCGAACTCTTCTTTCGAGGCAAGACGGTTCGATCCCTCGTCCTGCTTGACTCGTTCGAATCGAACGAAGTTCCATCGTCGGTTTGCGGCAAACTCACCGCGCTCTTCGAAAATGCCCGCCACCGCAATGGTCTGTCAATCCTCGAGTTCACTCGCGCCGCTATGGAAGGGTGGGTGCGCCGATCTGATTGGGATCGGGCAGGGACGGAGGCGGCGCTTGCGATGGGTTACCACGATCTCTTCGACCACAACGTCACCCTTTTCAAGACTGCGCCACCGGCCCCCCTCGTTGATTCCCCCGCACTGCTGCTCCGTTCAGCCGTCGAGAACCCGTTCCGTACGCGCACCTATGAACAGTCCATGAACAGTCCTAGCGAGACGACTCAGGTCTGGATCCCCGCCAAGCACGACGAGCTCTTTGCGAGAGGTACCCTCGACCAAGTGAACGACGCGATTCGAGCGTTCCTGCTTCGCTGTTAAGTTCCGTTGCCTTGGCCTCCCAGGAGGAGGGCGGCAAGGCGCTCCTCAAGCCAACGTTTCGACCACCCAGAGTTGAAGGTGTGCCCGGCCCCTTCAATCGTCCAGGTTTCGAGTTGACCGTTGCGACGGAGCCGATCGATGGAATCGCCATAGGTTTCGCGCAGGTAGTGCGGTCCGACTTCTTCAACATCGAACACCTGGGTCATTCGGACGCCGGTCGCGGCCAGGCGGTGAAACGGATTCCGGTCACCCTCGTCTCGTCGAGGAACCTTGGCCGAGCTGACCACATGACGAACAACGCGGAGGATGTTGCGACGGACGTGGAGATCCGAGCGGATGAGCGTGGGCCATTTCAACGGGCTCTTCACGGCGGCGAGCAACTTCCCGGTCACCTTTGCGTCAACCAACGACGACTCTTGCGAGAGGTCGACCACTTCGTTGTCCCACAGGATCTGATTGATCGTAACGAGGTTTCCTACGCGCAACACGCTATGTCCTCCGAGCACAAATCGATACGCCAGCGTCGCTCCCGAACAGGTGCCAACAAGATCCAATTCATGTCGACCGCCTTTTGCCAGATGGCGGACGACGACCTCAAGATCGTGGACGTGCTCTGGGCAGTACGCTTCCGCGGAGACCGCGATCTCCGGGCTGACCGTCGGGGGGACGCGAAACGTACCGATCGATCCGCCGACACCGCGCCGGTCATACCGAACCACCACATGGCCAGCCCTCCCCAGTCGACGAGCCAGAACGGCGTTGAGACGCCCGGGGCCGCTACTCGTGTTTGCTCCCGTTGAGGTGATAACGACGCGAGACTGGAGACCTGCTGCTGTCGAGTCTGCGGGCTGGGTGGAGATGGCCAGAATCGAAGCAGCGTCAAAGGCCGCGGTGGATGGCACCTCCATGACATGAACCGTTTCCGTGATCTCGTGGCCATGTTCCAACAGCGACACCGTAGATACGAGTGGGAAGCGGACGGCCTCGGGACTCTGACTGGACCTGTGTGTATCAGTTCGCCGCTGAGCATCCACCCAGTCGGCGATCGCGGAACAAATTTCTACCGGAACGACGCCCTTCTCGGGATCGTCAAAGCGCGCGCCGAGCGTCCCCTCCAGCTTTTGGACGACTACGTCGATGGAAGTCTGCGACCCAGTGAAGCTGCGGAGATGATTCACCCACGGGTCAACGGAGGAGATGTCGTCCCGATCGATGATAAGTACACTGTCGACCGCTGGCGCATCGGCACCCGAGAGGTTGATCCTTCGAATCGACTCCTGAAGTTCGGTACCGAAGGCATACCCGCCGGATTCGATCGACTGAGGTTGATCTTCCGTAGGAACGCCGTCTGTTTGCTCACCGCCTGCAGGGAGCGCAACTGCTCCGAACATCTTAAGCGCACGTAAGAAACGCTTTCCGTTGACTGTCGGGGCCCACGCAACAAGACCGCTGACGTGAAGTCCACGCAGGTTGGCCCGCTCGATCGCGTCGAGGGCGACAGCCGTCGATAGTTGAAGGCTCACGATAACCACTGATCGTTCCGGCCAGCACTGGCGCGTGGCCGCAATTACCTCAACCGTCGAATCGATCCAATCCTCCCAAACCGGTCCGGCGGGACATTCGCCAGCGGAGTTCCCAGTCCCGGGCGGATCGAATCTGACGGCGATATGCCCCGCGTCGCACAGGATCTTGGACAGAGCGTCAAGGGTTGCCGCCGACCCTTGAGACTCGATACCGATCGGCGCCATGATCAACACGGCGCAACCCGGCGCCGCTCGCGGAATCTGCGCATTCACGAACACCGGCTTCTTCGTTGCGACGAACCAACCGAACTGACGCTGCGGTGTTGCGTCGAAAGCGGGAGAACGCTCGGTCGAATAGGCGGATTCAGCGGTCACGGGGCGCTCCAGGCCACATGGAAACGTATTTCGTTTTCGAGGGAGAGACTCTGCAGCGTACCAACTGCGGACGGTTCATTCCCGGGCTGCGAAGTCAGAGTCACCGAACGTCGTTGCCCGGGTGCCAGGTCGAAACAGCGAATGTCCGGTTCCATTCCCTCGATATCGACTCGGACGAATCGGTGCAGTTCTTCGGCATCAATCGTAACCTTGACGAAGTTCGCGTGAGCAACCACGTCGGCGACGCGAAGCCCGTTGGAGGAAACGTGAGACCAATCGGGCTCGACAACATATAGTCCCGAGGCAAGCGCCTGGTCCAGATCTTCAATCCCGTCACTGGGAAAGCGCGGCGATAGTACCGCCGCTACCGCTTCGAAGGGGCGGTTCCCAAAATGGTACGAATACGTAGGGTCAGCAAATCGGCCCAACGCCTCTTCGCTCGAGACGATGCTCGTCGATCGCGGTTCTAAACGAACAGGTCGCACCCCTCGCAGAACTGTCCGCCCGCGATCGTCCATCGCTCGGACAGTCAGAAATCCCTCCACAAGTTCGGGGCTGTCATTCACCAAGTACAGGTCGAGCCCATTCAGGCCACGGTCCATCGGCAGAACGGCTACTGGCGCCAGCACCTGCGACAGGCGATCGAGGGACGACTTTTTGACCCCGTCGGAGTCGAACAGGCCCCATCCGGCGCTGGGCCATACGTCATTTAGGCTTAGAACCAGACCGCCGGCACAACGCCCTGAACTTGATCGCCATTGCCGAAACGTGTCTGCCATGACCTCGCCTGGAATCAACTCGGCGATTTCGGACCACCGCTGCGGATTTGTTGTTCGCAGTGCCGCGGTTTGTCCCGCAAGTACACCTACGTAGTGATCTCGGACGTCGTCGAAATCCCAGTCGCTTCCGCTGTCCTTGGGCACTCGTCGCTTCCACTTCTCCCCACCAATTTCACCGAGTTCGCGGGCGACCATGGCGGAGGGGATGTTCGCGAACGCAAGACACTCCGACGCAAACCGGACTCCGCTTGTGGTGGCGTCGCTCAGCGGACGCTGATACGCACCGACTCCGAAGTAATGCGAAAGACCCGTGTCTACACGCATCGGAAGGTGTCCCCCGGTAGGGCTGGATGAGACATAGGGAACCGCGGGAGCGATGCTCGCGACCATCTTGTTGATCCAGGTACGACCCGGTGTGGTTGCGATGACCGCTGGGGAGACACCCATCATCGCGGCCTGCTGTTCCACCTCACTCGATCCACATATGACGGCCGTGCTGACGTGGCCAACGATCTGCGAAAGGTGGGCGCTCAGCTCGGACTGAACAAGTTGCTGGAATTCAGCAGTCGAGGGGTAGTCAAGACTGGCGAAGGGCAGATCGTGCCAGACAAGTAGACCGAGTTCGTCGCAGAGCGCATGGAACTCCGGCTGTTCGTACCACCCGGTGCCACCGACTCGAAGCATGTTGAAGCCGGACTCGACGGCCTGCCTTAATACCTTGCGGATCGTGGTCTCCTCCGCGACCCCGTGCAGAAGGTCAAATGGGAACGCCACTGCTCCACGACAAAACACCGGAACGTCGTTCACACGAACCGCAAATCCGCCGTCGGACTCGTCGACAGCAATCTTGCGAAAGCCAATCGCCGCATGCGGCACCTTCCAGGTTGTGCCGTCGGGGTCAGTGAGGATCAAGTTGGCAGCCATCAACGCAGCGGATCCGTGCGTCGCTGGAAACCACTTCGCCGGATGCGGCACCGAGACGACCGAGCGCCATCGACGCGTCGAGTTCTCGGCTACGGAGTCTGGATCAAGTTTCGAAACAGTAGAGCCGAGTTCGAAAGAAACATCGACGTTTGCGCCGGCCAGAACATCGATGGAAACTGAACCGTCGTCGCCGTCGAGTTCGGCAAGGATTGTGCACGAACGGATCTCGCTGCGGTCAAAGACATGAGCCACGACACCCCCGTAGGGCCCGGCGACCGGAGTCGGCGGCGCCCAGCCGACGCGGCCGATCACGGCCGTGCGGACGTTTCGAAGTCGTTGGTCTGACACCAGCCGGGTTTTCCACCTCGGACGATCCCATTTCCGCGATTCGAGGTAGGCGGTAAGTGAACGGATGATGATCAGCAATTCGTCGTTTCCGGTCAGGAACGCGGTGATATCGACGCGGATCGGCACGAACATCGAAACAGAGTCGGCGACCTTCTCCCCGTTGATGAATACTTCCGCGATCGTCGCAATACCCGGACACTCAAGTACGAGCCGATGACCTTGTTCGCCCACGCGTGAGAGCTCACCGGGAAGGCACGTCCTCCACCAGTGTTCCTGGTTGTCGATTCGACCGAGTGTCGAACGATCGTCCACGTCCAGTCCTCCCCACTCGGCCCAGGCCCCGGCGACGGTTTGCGCGCGGACTACCTCTTGGAAACGATCAGGTGATGCGCCCGGAGCGCAACTGCCCAACTTCCATGCTCCGAGACGAACGGAGTGACGCGAATGGACCATTCCTAGCTATCGCCGACGGCCACGCGAAGTTCGTGCATGCCTTGGTCATAGTTGTCGATCAACGACTGCAGCGTCGTCGACGCATCGATCATTTTCGCGGTCGTCGCCGTTCGTGCGGATCGCATCTGCAACGCTCGCGCCGACGCCGAGATGCCGCGGAAACAGTCCGCGCTGCGGGTCAGGTGCTCGGGAGCGAACCCGGCCACCTCGTTGTTGCACAGCAACCAGTCCAGGTGGCACGCGGCCAGGTAGAACGACGAACCAAACTGACGGTAACTAGAGAATGCGTAGTCGTGAAAGAACTCGACGCCTCGATCGGCGAGGCGTTGAAGGTCGCTTTGAAATCGATCTTGATATCGCCGAAATGGGTTGACCGACGGCACACAGCGGAGATGATCGCGGAGTACCGTTGATGCGTACGCGACTTGCGCGGCGGGCGATGGTCGGGGAAATCGATCGACGCGGACGGTCTCGATATACGGTGGAAGCACCGCTGCCCCATCGAGTCCAAACACACCACGGAAATCCGTTCCTTCGGCTCGATGGACGGAGTGATTGTGGGCGTACACGAGCCCTTCGTTGTTCACGTCGAGTTCCAACACTGCGATCGTGCTCTTGACATGCTTCAACTTGTAGGCAGTTGCCGCAGTATCGGGTAGGAACCACGAATCAACTTCTACGAGTACCGGG
>JANOYY010000167.1:0-43587 GCA_031429095.1 Acidimicrobiia bacterium
GATGAAGACCTCGTGTCGCAGATGCACGACGATCTCTACGACGGCATGGCACCCGAAATTGCCGAGGGTACCCAACTCCTGCTGGACCGCGGCTGGAGTGCCCAGAAGGTGCTCGATGAGGCCCTGGTGGAAGGCATGCGAATCGTGGGCATCGATTTCCGTGACGGCATTTTGTTCGTGCCCGAGGTTCTGCTCTCGGCGAACTCGATGAAGGCCGGCATGGAGCTGCTCCGTCCGATCCTTGCGTCGACTGGTGCAGAACCGATCGGCACGGTCGTGATTGGCACGGTAAAGGGCGACATCCATGACATCGGCAAGAACCTCGTTGCCATGATGCTCGAGGGCGCGGGCTTCGAGGTTTTCGACCTCGGTATCAACACCGATGTCGACAAGTACCTCGGTGCGATCGAAGAGCACAAGCCCGACATCTTGGGTATGTCGGCATTGCTCACCACGACGATGCCCTATATGAAGGTCGTTATCGACACGATGAAGGAACGCGGCATGCGCGAGGACTACATCGTCCTGGTCGGCGGCGCCCCGCTCAACGAAGAGTTCGGCAACGCCATCGGTGCCGACGCGTACTGCCGGGACGCCGCCGTTGCCGCCGAAACTGCCAAGAGCCTCGTCAAGAAGCGCCGCGGACACGCGGCCTAGCCGCTTGTCCGCGCCCGAATCATGAGCGACACCGAACTTGGTTCAGGCGAAGCTGCACCGCGTGCCGCTCGTCGAGGACGGGGCGCAGAGTCGCCGCAGATCATTGTGATTTCGTGGCGAGACATTCCTGCGCAGGTCAACGCGCAACAAGGCCGTGACCGCCAACAAGTAATCTTGTCGGGAAAGTTTCAACGCGCCATTGACCGGGCGAAGCGCAAGGCCAAGATCTACACGGCGCACGAAGACATTGCGCAGTGGAGCCGAGCCACTCGGCCATGTGGACCCGACCTTTCCGCCGAGTCGCTGGCCGAAGCGACCCAACTCGAAGAGCGCTACACCAGGGAACACCTCGGACGCCTCGGATTTCTCGGTGGGTGGGAACCCGAGAACAAGCCTGCCGACGAAGTGCTCGATGAGACCGACGATGTCGAAGACGACGAACCCGATGAATCTGCGGAGGACTCCTCCGACTGGGGTACCTGGTCGTCGAAGCCTGAAGAACAAGTGAACCCGTTCACCGAACCTACCGAATCAGCCGGAGATTAGTAATGACCCATACCATCTTGAGTTCGGCAACCAAAGAGGTCGTGATCGGCTTCGACAGACCATTCGTGATGATCGGCGAACGGATCAATCCCACCGGGCGCAAGTTGCTCGCCGAAGAAATGAAGAAAGGTGATTTCAGCCGTGTTGAGGCTGACGCACTGGCTCAGGTCGCAGCGGGCGCACAAATGCTCGATGTGAATGCCGGCATTCCGCTGGCTGACGAACCAGCCCTTCTTGCCCGAGCGATCCAACTCGTCCAGGCCATCACCGATGTTCCGCTGTCGATTGACTCGTCGATCATCGAGGCCCTCGAGGCCGGGCTCGCGGTCTACGTCGGCAAGCCGCTCGTGAACTCCGTAACCGGTGAAGACGAGAACATGGAGCGTGTCCTCCCCCTGGTGAAGAAGTACGGCGCTGCCGTGGTTGCGATCTCGAACGACGAGACCGGGATCAGCATGGACCCCAACGTCCGGTTCGAAGTAGCCCGCAAGATTGTGAACCGCGCCGCCGATTACGGTATTCCGTCAAGTGACGTTGTCGTCGACCCGCTCGTGATGCCGATCGGTGCGCTTGGACAGGCGGGGCAGCAGGCCTTCACCCTGATCCGTCGACTCCGCGAGGAACTCAAGGTCAACACGACCTGTGGCGCATCGAACGTCAGCTTCGGCCTTCCGAACCGCCAGGTCGTAACCGGAACCTTCCTCGCGATGGCGATCGGTGCAGGAATGACCTCCGCGATCATGAGCCCACTTCATGGTGAGGTCCTAAAGGCCGTTATGGCCGCCGATGTCCTCGCCGGCAACGATGCCGACTGTGCTGCGTGGATCCGCGCCAACCGCGATCCCAATGCTGCAGTCGGTGCCCGTGGCGAACGTACCGGCCGGCGCAACCGAGCATAATAAGTACACGTACCAAACCGCAACCACCCCCAACGCCATGGTCCGCGTCGTCTTCACTCCGTCTGGTCTTCACACCGAGGTTGAAACAGGCGCGACTGTGCTCGACACGGCCCGGGCACTCGGCGTCGACCTCGACACGGTGTGCGGCGGGCGAGGCATCTGTGGACGCTGTCAGATCGTTCCCAGTACCGGATCGTTTCCGAAATGGAATATGACCGTTGGTCCAGACGCACTCAGTGCACCGTCGGAAACCGAGACGAATTATCGGGGCCGTCGGCCGCTTGGTGTTGGGAACCGCCTGGGCTGCGCGGCACGCATCATCGACGATGTCGTGATCGATGTTCCGGCGGAGAGCCAGGTGCACCGCCAAGTCGTTCGCAAGTCGGTTGATCTCACCGATGTCGTCGTCGATCCCGTTGTTACCCTCGCCTTCGTGGAGCTGGGCCGAAACGACGAAGGGCTCAGCGCAGCTGAACTGCTCAGCGCGCAGATGAAGCTTCAATACCACGTCGACGTGACCGTGGATGCAAGGGTTCTTCCGGTGCTGGTTTCAATCACCCAAAAGGAATACGGCGAGCTCACGGTAGCCGTAAAGGATGACCGGATCGTTGGGGCGTGGCCCGGATTCATCGACACTGTCTATGGCGTTGCCGTTGACATCGGCTCCACCACGATCGCCGGTCACCTGTGCGAGCTTCGAACCGGCGAGATCGTGGCGACCGGCGGCCGTATGAATCCTCAGATCCGATTCGGCGAGGATCTGATGAGTCGGGTGTCGTACGTGATGATGAACCCGGGCGGCGATCGCGACCTGACGACGGCGGTACGGGGGGCGCTCAACGAACTCATCGGTGAACTCGCCGACGACGCCGAGATCGATCGCTCCGCGATCGTGGAGCTGGTTCTGGTCGGGAACCCGGTCATGCACCATCTGCTCCTCGGCTACGACCCCGTGCCACTGGGGCAGGCCCCGTTCACGCTGGCCACCAGCCGTGCGGTGGAGGGTAGGGCAGTGGACCTCGACCTGGATCTCGCCTTTGCATCGTTCTACGTGGGCCCGTGCATTGCCGGTCACGTTGGCGCTGATACCACGGCTGCGATGCTGGCGGAAGGTCCCCATCGCGGGGCAGACTGGCAACTCCTCGTCGACGTCGGCACGAACGCGGAGATCGTTCTTGGGAACTCCACCATGAGCTATGCGGCTTCGTCGCCGACAGGTCCAGCGTTCGAGGGAGCACAGCTCACCTGTGGCCAGCGAGCCACCGCCGGAGCAATCGAACGTGTACGTATAGACCCGACCACTCTCGAACCCCGCTTCAAAGTGATCGGGTCCGATCTGTGGTCCGATGAGCCTGGCTTCGCTGAATCGGTCGCCGATACGGGCATAACTGGTATTTGTGGCTCGGGGATCATTGAAGTCGTGGCCGAGATGTATCTCTCCGGGGTGATAGATCCCGACGGTGTCGTCGACAGTGCAAACGCGACACGCTCGGCGAGAGTCATCCAGGAAGGCCGTACGTATACCTATGTTCTCCACGACGCTCATCAGCGTCGAATCGTGGTGAGCCAAAACGATGTCCGAGCCATTCAGCTTGCAAAGGCGGCGCTGCGAGCCGGCATTGACCTGTTGATGGAGCACGCCGGTGTGGCAGCGGTCCATGACATCCGACTCGCCGGAGCCTTCGGAGCACACATCTCGCCTCTGCATGCTCTGGTCCTCGGCCTCGTTCCCGATTGCCCCGTGGACGGCGTTCGATCCGTTGGCAACGCCGCCGGCGGGGGAGCGGTCCGCGCCCTGCTCTCCAAAGCCTTGCGGACCGAGCTTGAAGCGTTGGCGCGTGCGGTGACCAAGATCGAAACCGCCACGGAACCGCGTTTCCAGGAACTGTTCGTTCATGCCATGGCGTTTCCTCATGCCATCGATCCAGCGCCGAATCTTTCCGCGCTCGTTACGCTGCCTGCGCGCAAAGCGTTGACCGAAGGTGGCGCGCGGCGGCGTCGGGGCGGCCGTTCAGCGGCGTCCGAAGCGAGTTCACCCGGATCGCAAACCTTGCTTCACCCCCTCGAAGGAGTTAGTTCATGAGTGCATCTGTCGGACGTAGAACGGGTGGGCGGTCTGCTCGTCAGGAACTTCGCGCCTCCCATGCCATTGCTCGTGTTCCGTACCTTACGCGAACTCTGAAGCCGGTAGAGATGCTCTCCGACGAGGGACTCTCAATCATCGAGGAAAATGCCGACACTGTGCTCGAACGCGTCGGTGTCTTGATTCGCGACTACCCGAGCGCGCTGGAAGTGTTTCGCAATGCCGGCGCAGACGTTGATGGCGAACAAGTCAGGTTTCCAGACGGGCTCGCGCGAAAAATCGTCCAGGCATCGGCCCCTCGTATGTACACACAGCATGCGCGAAACCCGATCAACAACGTTCAAATCGGTGGGGATGCCACGGTGTTCGCCCCGAATTATGGGTCGCCATTCGTTCACGACCTCGACAACGGGCGTCGCTATGCCACCCTGACCGACTTCCAGAACTTCGTAAAGCTCGCCTACATGTCGCCGAACATCCACCACTCGGGTGGGACGGTCTGCGAACCCGTCGACGTTCCCGTCAGCAAGCGCCATCTCGACATGGTGTACTCCCACATCAAGTACTCCGACAAGGGGTACATGGGTTCGGTCACTGCGGGTAGTCGTGCCGCCGACAGCGTGGAACTCTCCCGTATTGCCTTCGGTGGCGACCTGCAAGATCGCACCGTGATGACGAGCCTGATCAACGCATCGTCACCGCTCGTCTGGGACGCCACGATGTTGGCAGCCGCGGAGACCTATGCCCGCGCGAACCAGGCGTGCATCATTACCCCGTTCATTTTGGCGGGGGCGATGGCCCCGACAACATCGGCCGGCGTCGCCACACAGACCCTCGCCGAGTCCCTGGCCGGGATGGCGTTCTGTCAGTTGATCCGGCCCGGCGCTCCGGTCATCTTTGGCTCGTTTGCTTCGTCGATGTCGATGCAAACGGGAGCGCCGACGTTTGGAACGCCGGAACCAGCGATGGTTCTTTACGTGGTGGCGCAACTTGCGCGTCGCCTCGGGGTCCCGTTTCGCAGCGGAGGTTCGCTGTGTGCGTCGAAACTGCCCGACGCGCAAGCGGCGTACGAGAGCGCCGCAACGATGTTCCCGACGGTCATGGGTGGCGTCAACTTCGTACTGCACGCTGCCGGGTGGCTCGAAGGGGGACTCGCCGTTGGCTACGAGAAGTTCGTACTCGACGACGATCAACTCGCGATGTTCGCGACCTTTACAAAGGGACTCGACATGTCTCCGAACGGTCTGGCGCTCGATGCGATATGTGAAAACCCGCCCGGGCAACATTTCCTGGGAACGGCGCACACCCTTGCCAACTTCGAAACGGCGTTCTGCCGCTCGGAGACCGCCGACAACAACAGCTACGAACAGTGGAGCGAAGAAGGTTCACTCGACTCCGCACAACGGGCCAACGCGATTTGGAAGAAACGTCTGGCCGCCTACCAACTACCTGAACTCGACGATGCCATCGACGCAGAGCTGTGCGATTTCATAGCCCGCCGGAAGGCCGAACTCCCGAACGAAATGGCTTGACCCCATGTCCCTGTTACATTCCGCACGCTTTGAGATCATTCCGCTGAAGTCGGCCGACGCTGCCATCGCATCGCTACCCTCAGCCAGCAGCGTCTCGGTGACCTGCTCACCGGCCAAAGGCATTCCATCGACAATCGAATTGTGCGGACGTGTTCTCGCCGCTGGCCATCGACCGGTCCCGCATTTCGCGGCACGCATGGTCGAGGGACCACAACACGTTGCCTCGTTGTCCGCCTCGTTGCGGAACATGGGGATCACCGAGTTGTTTGTTGTCGGCGGAGATCAGCCAGACCCGTTGGGGCCTTACGTTGACGGGCTCGGCTTCCTGCAGGAGTTGCTCAACCACGATCACGGGCTCACGACGATCGGGTTTCCTGCGTATCCAGACGGGCACGGGGTGATTCCTCGAGGACCGCTACGCGATGCGATGTTCGCAAAAACATCCCTCGTTGAAGCATCTGGACTCTCGACCTTCGTAAGCACACAGATGTGTTTCGACTCCGAATTGTTCGTCAAGTGGCTTCGAGCGCAACGCCGTGCCGGATTCACGGCACCAGTTCATCTCGGAGTGCCCGGCGTTATCGACAAGCTCAAGCTGATGACGATGGGTGCTCGCCTCGGCGTAGGTTCATCCCTGCGGTTCCTCAAGAAGAACCGCGCCACGATGGGGCGTCTCCTGCTCCCCGGCGGCTACGAGCCGTCGGACTTGGTGAACGCGCTCGATCCAGTGGCGGAAGAACTTGCGATCACGGGCTTGCACCTCTTCACGTTCAATGAGGTGGCAGCAACGGCAGCTTGGCGCGACAGTCTTCTGGAGGCCGAGGTCGGCGCAGGAGCAATGGGTGCTTAACTGGGATTTTCGGCAGCCGCTGAAACCGGTAGCCCAACATCGATTCCTGGTGCCCTCAAGCGTGAACTAAGTGCGCTTAGCGCTGTCAAGGCGTCGTCGTCTCCCATGCTGGCCCAGGCGCGGGCAACGAGTACGCCGGCCAGACCGCCAACGTCGCCGACCTTTGTAGTCACGGCCGTGTCTCGTCCCTGTCGAATTTCACATTCAGCCAGAACAGCTTCGGCCGCAATGCGTTGAACCCAGCGCTTCGCTGACTCCGACATCGCTTTCGCTTCGCGTGCGTACCTCTCTGCGATATCGAAGCTTCCCACGGATGCCATTCCCGCAGCTGCAATAACCAATCCGGTACCCGACTCGAGACGTTCGGCGAGGTCGAGGTTTGGCAGGAGATGGAGATCGAGGAGTTCAGCGAAGCGGCCCTCAAGAAATGCCGTTTCCGTTTGGATCACTGACGCGAGATTGTGGATGGGATCGATGCGTTCAAATGGCCGAAATGGGCGACCGGGATCCAGCGATGCTTCAATGCTTTGGAGGAGCGCAAGGTCGCCCCCTTCTCGAGAACCGAGATCGCGTGCCTGATCGATGGCCGTGCGAGCCACGGCGAAGTTTCCGTCGTAACGGGCGAGGTTGGCTTTCAGACACAAGCCCTGAAACGCAGAATCGAGCCAGCCCAGCTCTGTGGCGAGTGCGATTTGACCTTCGATCCAGGCGGTCGCAACCGTGGTTTCCTGCGGACCTCCAAGGCGCTCGGCGAGATAGTGGTGCCATTGCAGGGAGGTAAGAGCCGTGAGGTGGCGAGTTCGATCTCCGAGTTCGATCGCGTAGCTGAGGCTCTCCTGAAGCCAAACCTCGACATCGGGGTGATCAGGTCGGACGAGGGACCGAAAACTCATCGCCGCGAGCTCACCGGTGCGGTCTTTGGCGGCGCGGAACAAATCGGCGGCTACGACAAGCTCGCCGTCGGAGTCGGTGGTTCGCCCCGCCATGAACAGCGCAACACCCTTGTTGGAGTGTGCCCATCCCTCCTTTGTTTTGTCCTTGAGCGCCTGCCACCGATTGATGGCGTCGTCAAAGGTTGCGAACGCAGATGGAGGGTCGATGTCGGCGAGCGCGTTCGCCAACACAAGCGTGCGCTCAGCATCGACTCGTGGGTCGCCACTCGGGAGTGGCACCAGGTCGATAAGGCGCAGTGCCTCTTGGCGATCGGAGTAGTTGAGGGCCGACGCCAAACGCAAGAGGCCGCTCGGGTTGCGATAACCGAGTTGCACGGCTTGTCGTAGCGACGCAACGCCTTCGGGCCGACGAGACTTTTCCAACGCGTCGAGTCCGGCCAGCGCAAGCGCTTCTGCTGCGGCATCGCGAAGATGCACGTCGTCGATCGCGTGCTCGCTCGCGCGGCTCAGGTGTCGGGCTCGGTCGTCGAGATTGGTTAGCAGCTCGGCCATTCGCAAGTGCCGTTCCACTCGCGTGGTGCGAGGCATTGTTTCATAGGCGACTTCTCGAAGCAACGGCTCAGTGATGCGCAGCGTACCGTCGGGTCGATGTCGGACCACGCCGGAATTGGTGAGCCCGGTGATGCCGTCGGCGGCACCCGGTCCGCCCAAGGCCATCAATTGTTCGACGGTTGCGGTGTCTCCGATGACGGCGAAATCCTGAAGTGCGGCGCGTTCGGCATTGGCAAGGGTGTCCAGACGGGCAGCGAGTACGGCACGCAAGCTGACGGGAAGCTGCTGACGTTCTACCGACTCCGGTCGGTGGAGCGACGAGAATACGAGGAGTTCACGGAGAAACAACGGGTTGCCGCCCGCCCAGACGAGTAGGTCCTCGTCGGGTTCGCTTTCCGGTTGCCACAGCTGGGCGAGTCGTCGTGATCCTTCGAGGGTGAGCGATCGCAGCCGCACCGTACTCGCCATCGGAAAACTGGTCAGCCATCGTCCCTCTGGTCGACCAGCGAGGACAACCATCATCGGCAGATCGATAACTTGTGCGACGAGCCCAGTCAACAATTCGATGCTCGTCGACGCCATGTGCACGTCTTCAATAAGAATCACGATCGGCTTATCCTTGGCCCGATCTTCGCCAAGACGTCGTAGTGCCCACACCTGCTCTTTGCGTAAGGCGCTGGCATCGATTTCTCGCAGCGACGGGTCAAGGTCACCGGTGAGTGAGCGCACGCGGCGCTGGACGGCCTCATCGAGGCTTGGCCCGAGCTGCGCAAGCAAATCCCCACCCACCCGCATACCACCGGATCCGCCGTAGGGAGGGTACGACGAACGGACAATTAGGGCATCGTCGCCGATTCGGTTCACCAACTCGTCGAGAAGGCGGGTCTTTCCGATGCCAGCGTCGCCGGTGACCAACACGGTCGCCAGACGTTTCAGCGAGCACGCCCGCCTCCACTGTGAGAACAAGAAGTCGAGCTCTTCGACACGGCCGACCATCGGTACTTGCGGCGTCTCACTCGGCGTTGGGTTCGATCGAATCGAAATCGCCTGGTGAAGCTCGACCGGTTCACGCTTTCCTTTGAGCGTCAGTGGGGGGCGATCGCGGTAGCTGATCCGGCCTGCCGTCAACTCGTAGGTGATCGGCCCGACCAGCACTTCGCCTTCTTTGGCCGCCTTCTCAAGACGAGCAGCGACGTTGACGGTGTCGCCCATCACCGTGTTCGCACCGCCTCCGAGCGCAGTCACCATGACCTCGCCCGTATTCACTCCAATGGCAAATCCCAGACCCGTATCGGCATGCTGCATGGCGAGGGCTGCGGCGACGGCCCGTTCGGCGTCATCTTCGTGTGCCTGGGGAATTCCAAACACCGCCATAAGCGAGTCGCCGATGTATTTGTCAATGGTGCCGCCGTGCGCGGCGACAATTTCGCTCAGCCGGCGGAACGCAACATCGACGATCCGAGCGGTGTCTTCGGGGTCAGAATCGTCAGCCAACTTGGTGAACCCGACGACGTCGGCGAACACAACCGTCGCAAAACGTCGCTCCTCGGCACTAACTCCGCGATGGAGATCGAGGAGTAGGCCGCAATTGCCGCAGTGAGTGAACGGGGCGGGTGTCGAGAACCCGCACGTGTCACAGGGCGTAGCGGCGAGGCGCTGGCCGCAGGCCCCACAATGTCGAAAACTGCCTGGATTTTCGGTACGGCAATGTCCACATTCCATTGGTACCCCTACGCTACCCCTGAACGTCGCTGAGAGGACGTCCGATTTGTTGCCGTTTTGAGAACTATCGTAGAGATGTGGCTGGGACCGGTATGGATACGGTGCCTTTGCCCGCCAGCGATGCGGACGTTGCGATACGTCGAGTTGGTCGGGCCATCATGGTCCTCGGTGCGCTGTTGCTGTTCTACAAGTTGGGGGGCGTTTCCAGCCCCGGTTACGGTCTCCCGAAGTGGCAACCGTGGACCTGGCGACCCGGACCGCTCTTTCGTAATACCCTGACGACCGGTGGCGACACCGGTGCTCATGTATGGACTTCGTCGTTCGTAAAAGAACACCTCGTCGGTTCCCTCCGGCCCACAGGGTGGACGAAGGACTGGTACGCAGGGTTCCCGGTTTTGCATTTCTACTTTCCGGCACCCACGTGGGCCATCGTGGTTCTCAGCTACGTAATCCCGATCAACGTTGCCTTCAAGTTGATAACGGTGTCGGGGCTCTTCGGTATGCCTTTTGCGGCGATCTTCTTCGCCCGCTGTGCCCGACTCTCGCCGATTTATCGTTATCTTTTCGGTCTTGGCACGCTGATGTTCCTTTTCCTCAGCCACTTCGAAATTCTCGGTGGAAACATCATCTCGACGATGGCCGGCGAATTTTCGTTTTCGATTTCGCTCACCCTCGGTCTGGTGTTTCTCGGACTGCTCCTCCGAGTATGGAGCGACGGCATATTCCGGGCTCGCGCGGCAATCGTGCTCGCGCTAACCGGTCTTTCACATCTTCTTCCGACGCTGTTCGTCGGAGCATCGTCTGTCATTCTGATCTGTACACATATAGATGTCGGAGGTCTTGGCCGGTCCCTTCTGCGCCGGGTCCGAGATACAGCGATCGTTGCTTCGTTGAGTGCGCTCCTGGCCGCATTTTGGATCGTACCCTTTGTGACGCGGCTTCCCTTTGCCAACGATATGGGATGGGACCGGACCACAACCTTTGTTGCCGGACTCCTTCCAGGGTTCTCCCCGGTTCAGCTTTCGGAGGCGCCGCGGACCGCCGTTGCGACCACGACGGCCGCGCTTCTCCTGGCTGGCATGGGGGCTGGGGCGTCGCTGTTTCGTTTGCTTCTTGCGCGTCGACGACACTCGGCGGTATCGCCTGAGGTACGGATGGGTGTTGCACTGACGCTGATGGTATCGGTTGCTGCGGCAGCCTTCCGTTTCACCCCGCAGTACCGATTGTGGAACGAGCGTGCGCTTCCGTTCTACTATCTCAGCTCGTATCTGTTGGCCTCGTTCGGTCTTGTTGCGGTCGGTCGACTCCTGCGGTTTGCGCAACGAAAGCCACTGGGGCTCGGCCTTGTTGCTGCGGTTGGGGTGTGGAGCCTCGGCGCGCCCTTGCGCATTCTCCCGAGCTTCGTCCCACTTCCCAAAATGGACGGCGGTCGACCCTCGATTCAACGGGCAACGTCATCCGAAGACATCAGCTCAGTAGACGATTGGCCGGCCTATAACTACAACGGCTACGAGGATCAGGACGAATGGCCAGAGTTTCGTGCACTTATGAAAACGATGGACAATCTTGGCAGGACCAACGGCTGCGGCAGGGCAATGTGGGAATACGAAGATGAACTCGACCGCTACGGAACGTCGATGGGGCCGATGCTCCTTCCCAAATTCACCAACGGCTGTATCGGCTCGATGGAAGGGTTGTACTTCGAATCGTCGGCGACCACGCCCTATCACTTTCTTAATGCGTCGCTTCTGTCGGCTCGTTCGTCGGACCCGCAACGCGGCCTGCCGTACACGAAGATCGACATCGCGGCGGGTGTACGCCATTTGCAGGAGTTCGGGGTGCGGTACTACATGGCCTTCAGCCCCGAGGCACTTCGCCAATCCAGAGAGAATCCTGACCTGACGCTCGTCGCCACATCGGAGTACTCGCGAGAGTGTGACGACAAGGAGAAGACCCAGAAGACGTGCCCGACGGGGTGGGAAGTCTACGAGGTTGCACAATCGGAATTGGTGGCGGGCCTGACGGCACAACCGGTGGTGGTCACCGGCATCGGGCAATCGCAGACCTCGGGATGGCTCGACGTCGCAGTCGCCCGATACTCTGATCCCGTTCGTATTCCGGTCCCTATTGCGGCCGATGGACCCCTGGAGTGGTCGCGCGTCCGGGCCACCATCACACCGCCCAAAGAGAATCCGCTTGTTGGCGACGGGGTCGCCATGATGATTCCAGCGATCCGAGTCCTTCCGCGCGTTGCCGTGTCGAACATCGTCGAGACAAACGAAGAGGTGCGCTTTCACGTCGACCGTACTGGGATCGCGGTGGTCGTAAAGGTGTCGTACTTCCCGACATGGCGGGCGGTTGGGGCGGACGGACCGTGGCGTCTTGCTCCAAATCTGATGGTCGTTGTGCCTACCTCAAACGATGTTCGGCTGGAGTTTCGGCGCACCGGCGCTGATTGGGTCGGCATCGCAGGGTCGTCCAGCGGAGTTCTGGGAACTCTGATTCTTGCCGTGTTGTCGCAACGTCGTAGGCGCGCAGGGGAGTCACCGCCTTAGTTCGTGGGCCGAGAGAAGCCGGCGACTTGTTTGTAAGAGTTGCTGATTTCCTCGAGTTCACCAGCGGCGAAGACATCCGCAACCCTCTCGAAGCCGTTCGGCGCGCGGTCGCTCGCCATGTCGAGGACTCGCTCGGGACCGTGCTGTCGGTTGCTCATCACGATTCGTGCGGTGGCGGCGCGACGGGCTTCTTCATAGGCGCGCAGAGCATCGTCGAGGTCGCTATGGGAAACGATGGCTTCGGCGATGGCATGGCCATCGAGGATGGCTTGGGAGGCGCCGTTGGAACCGATCGGAAACATCGGATGCGCTGCATCGCCGAGAAGGGTGGTGCGGCCAAATGTCCATGCTGGAAGCGGGTCTCGGTCCACCATCGGAAACTCGAAAACGTCGCCACCGCGCTCGATGAGATCGGCAACATCAAGCCAATCAAAGCGCCAGTCTTTGAAACGATCGGCGAAGATCGACTTCTCGACCTTTTTGTTCCAGTCTTCGCGACCGCGTAGTGGTTCGGTTCCGCGGAGTTCGGCGATCCAGTTGATGACCTGGTTGCCGTTGGCATCTGGTTCCGTGATCGGGTAGGCCACAAACTTGTGGGGGAGATGTCCGGCCATGAACATTGATCGTCCGGAGAGGAACGCCTTGGTGATCGTGGTGGATCGCCACAGGAGGTTACCCGACCAATTCGGTGGGCCTTCGTCGGGATAGAACGCCTTGCGGACCGTCGAGTGAATGCCATCGGCGCCGATGACAAGATCAGCGCGGTCGGTGATGAGTTCACCGGTCATCCGATTCTCGAGCGTCACTGTCGGACGCGTTCTTGCGTCGCCAGCAGTGAACGACATGAGTTGGTGGGCGGTCGTTACGGCTTGGAGTCCGAGACGCCGACGAACTTCGTCGAACAACATCATTTGAAGCGTCCCCCGATGAACAGAGAGCTGCGGAACCGGGTATCCAGCGGCAACGCCGCGCGGTTCTCGCCAGATCAGCTGTCCGAACTGGTTGAAGAAGATCAGCTCTGCCGTTGGTACGCCGAGAGGTACAAGTATCTCCATGATCCCGATACCGTCAAGAACCGCCATTGCATGAGGAAGAATGTTGATCCCGACGCCGAGGGGCGCAATCTCGCGAACGGACTCATAGATCTGAACGTCGAAGCCGCGCTGGTGAAGCTCCATCCCGGTGACACAGCCTGCGATGCCGGCTCCGATGATGATTGCTCTCATTGTCTATCCCGGATCCTTGGTCGGGAGTCAGCGGCGATTGCGCACGAAACGAAGCGTTTGGAAGTTGGCGCGAAACGCCATGACATCGCGGCGAACCGTATCGGTGGATTCGCCCTGAACCAAGACGCGGGCCACGAACTTGGCAATGGTCGACATGTCCTTCGAATCCATGCCCCATCTTGTGACTTCCTGGGTCCCGATCCTGATGCCGTTGGCTTCACCGGGAATGTCTGGTCCGGGGAGTCCGATGCTCGACAGCAATATGTTCGCCGGTTCGAGCATTTTCGCCGCAGCGTTTCCGCCGCCATAGTTATAGGCGCGCAGAGCAACGTGTTGCGAAGATGTAAATCCACGAGACGGAGTGCAGAACACGTCGACCTCTTGCTCGTGCAGACTTTGCGCAAGTGCCTTGGCATTCTCGATGCACGTCGCCGCATACGCCGCACCGAACTCAAGCTGGTCCATGGTCGCCATGCACATCGCAGACGTGCGTCCAAGGTCAAAGTTGGCGGTGAGACCCGGGTACGCGATCGCGTCGAGGCGTTCGGCGAGCATGGCATCGTTGGTCAGGACCATCCCGCTCGCTGGCCCACCGAAGGACTTGTATGTCGACCCGGTCATGAGATGGGCCCCTTCGGCCAGTGGCTGTTGAAATGCGCCGCCCGCAATCAACCCACCCATGTGCGCAGCGTCATAGAGGACGTGGGCCCCGACTTCATCGGCTATTGCGCGAATTTCTCGAACTGAATAGGGGTGAAGGCACATCGATCCCGCAACGACGATCAACGCAGGCTTGATCTCGTGCGCCTGCTTGCGCAGCGCTACGACATCGACGTCCATTCGCTCAGCGTCGAAGGCCGCGTCGTGTGTGGTGAGACCGTAAAGCCCAGCTGCCCCGGCTTTATGATGCGTTATGTGCCCGGCCGCGGCGTCGGACAGGGCAATGATCTGGTCGCCGGGGCTACAGGTGGCCATGAACGCGTAGAGGTTGGCGATCGACCCGCTCGCGACTCGATGCTCGACGAACGCAGCATTGAACAGCTTCTTGAGAAGCCCCGTGCACATAACATCGATCGCGCTCGCGTTGTCCATGCCACGGTTGTAGGTGTCGCCCGGGTGGCCAAGGTTCGGGCGGCTCGCTAACGAACTGGACAGAAGCTGTCGAGCCCGCGGGTTCATCATGTTTGTGCCCGCGTACAACACGATCGATTCCGAGTCCATCGACAGCTCGTGGGCGGAGACGAGACGATGTAACTCGGCGTCGAGTTCGTCGAGGGACAGGGTGGCGAACGCTGCGCTTTGGGTTGCGGCGAAGGCTTGGGCGGCGGAAGAGAGCATCGGCGATATCCAGGGCTAGTTGCGATTTGGTTGGTGGTGCACAGCAACGACGTAGTCCGACGACGCGACAAACGTGTCGTCGTCCCACGTTGAAAAGTGTTCGATCTCTACCAACCCGGCATCGCCGAGCCAGCGTCGCCACTCATCGAGCGCTACTCGTCGCCCGTCGTCGCGATTGAGTTGAAACCCGGCGACCACGTAGCCGCCTGGTTTGGCGTGCCGGGCGAGTCCGGCGGCGGCTGCGCCACGTTCGCTCGGATCGACGAACAGAATCACGTTTCCGGCTGCGACGACGGTGTCGAAACGAGCACCAAGATCGAGGGAGGTGAGGTTTGCGAGATGCCAGGGGATGTGTGACGCCTTGCGTCGGGCGTGGTCGAGCATCTCGGTATCGATGTCGGTTCCCTCGGCCATGTAGCCCCGCCGATCGAGTTCGATCGCCACCCGGCCAGTTCCACATCCCGCGTCGAGAACGTGCCCGAGATCGTGGTTGTGACGGCCAGCCAGGCGTTCGAGAAACGCCACCTCACCGTGTGGGTCCTTGCCGCTGGCCGCCATGCGCTCCCATGCCTGGTCATAATTCCGGGGTTGCCACGAGGCCTTCATCTGCCCCAGTCTGGCACTGCTGCAGCCACGCACAGGCACCAAATCGCTGCTCGATCTCAACGGGGGCTCGATCTCAACGGGGCTCGATCTCAACGGGGGCTCGCCCGAACCGGGCTGCGACGTCGGGCCAGTTCACGATGTGGAAACACCCCGTGTCGTCTGGACCAGAGGAAAGGGACATGGCCCGGGGGTTCCGATGAACCGTGTTGAGGCTGAACAAATGACGAGTCCTTGAGGTCGCCCCGTTGCGTGTCGCCGACTCAGCGCACGTCGCGATGACCCTCTCGCTTGTCGGCACATACCCACCCACGCGGTGCGGCATCGCGACATTCTCCGCAACGACGCGCAAATCGCTCCCTCCCTCCCTCCCTCGCTCTCACCCGCTCTCACCCGCTCTCACCCGCTCTCGCCCGGCTCGGTGGGTCGCTCCCCGGCGGTGTGGACGTTGGATCTCGTCGGGCATGGGAAGGCGCTCGAACGGGAACCGTTGTGGTCGCCGAGTCGCCGAGTCGCCGAGTTGGTGAGGCGCACCATCAAACTCAACTATCGAATCGTCCGTGAGACTCACCCGAAGGGGCGTGACCGATCGTGGCCACCGCATTCCCACACGCGAAGAACTTCTCCGCGGCGGCGTGGGCATCGTGGTCGATCATGGCGATGCACCGGCCATGGCCGACGTGTTCGCATCGGCCATCACCAACCCCGAACGCGCCCGAGCGATGAGACGGACCGCTCGGCGGGCCGGTTGGTCGGACGCTCAGCCGATCGGTAGCTCTCCGAGTTCCCAAACGGGTTGTCACGGGTGCTCGAGTCGTGAGTGTTGTTGCCGCCTGACCGAACGCTGCTGGTGCCACGGCCCAACCACGGTTATCTGGCTCGGCTGACGGGCGCCTTGAAGCCTTGAACCACTGGGCCGCGCCGCCCGATCGACGGACCCTCGGGCAAGTCCACGAGCGCAAGTTGTTACCGCGGAGACGCCATTCCGGTGAACGTTTCCGCGGAGACGCACCGGCCATAGCGCGTTTGGGCGGAGAAGCCTGCGTTGCATCGAACGTTTCCGCGGAGACACCCGCCACACCGAGTTTAGGCGGAGACGCGATGCCGGCGTTGCATCGAACGTTTCCGCGGAGACGCACCCGTCACAGCGCGTTTAAGGCGGAGAAGCCTGCGTTGCATCGACGGTTTCCGCGGAGACGCACCCGCCACAGCGCGTTTGGGCGGAGCAGCCCGCGTTGCATCGACGGTTTCCGCGGAGACGCACCCGCCACAGCGCGTTTAGGCGGAGACGCACCGGCCACAGCGCGTTTGAGCGGAGACGCACCGGCCACAGCGCGTTTAGGCGGAGACGCGATGCCCGCGTTGCATCGAACGTTTCCGCGGAGACGCACCCGTCACAGCGCGTTTAAGGCGGAGACGCGATGCCCGCGTTGCATCGAACGTTTCCGCGGAGACGCACTCGGCACAGCGCGTTTAAGGGCGGAGAAGCCTGCGTTGCATCGAACGTTTCCGCGGAGACTCACTCGGCACAGCGCGTTTAAGGCGGAGACGCGATGTCCGCGTTGCATCGAACGTTTCCGCGGAGACGCACCCGGCAGGCGTTTAGGCGGAGACCCCATGCTGTGAACGTTGCAGCGGAGACGCAGGTGTGACACAAGTTTGCGCTAAGGCGTTTGTTCGCTGTCGGGTGGTTGGTTGCGGCCGAAGAAGTTGGTGGTGATCCACACGGTGAGTTCGTGGTCGTATCGTTCCCCGCGTCCGCGCGGGGTGATCGTGTCAGGCCCCGGCACGATGCCGCAGGCTCCGTTAACAGCAGAAACATGGGTTGGGTCGCCGAAGGTATCGGTCGATGCTGGTGCGGCTCGCCCGTCGGGATTGTGGAACACGACGCCGTCCTCGTTCGGGTTACCGGTGATTGACCAGCCTCGGTTGTGGATCGCACCCCGACGTCGGCATAATGGGCACAGGAGCACGAGGTTCGAACCGATCGTTGCACCGTTGTTGCCGTGGTACTGCACATGATGGGCGTGCAGGTTCTTGCGTTGGCCACATCCCGGGAACTGGCAACAACGGTCGCGTTCGACCAGGTACCGTCGCATCGGTTTCGACGGGGCACGACGCTGTCTCTTGCGTCGACGCCCGTAGCGGATTTCCTCACCGGAATGCGTCGCAACAATCTCATCACCATCTGCGCCTGCACGGTCGGCCAACACGACGCTGATTGGTGAGCCGTCGTCCAAACGTGCGGTGCCGTTGGGGTAGCGGTGCACGATCGTCAACACCGGTGGAAGTGGCGCCTCGACCCGGGCCGCAGCATCATCATGGGTAGCACAACACCCTGGCCGTGAGTTGGTGTCGAGTTGTTGCGCGGCGCGACCCAGCACCCGAGCGAACCCGTCGACACAGCGCTGGTCGTAGTCGTCACCGTTGTCACCATTCTTCGTCGTATGTGTTTTGATCAGTTTGACCAGGATCGCACCAACATCGGGTGGGAGCACGGCGGTGAGGTGATACATCCCGTCGTCATCAATCCACCATGACATTTTTCGTTGCGTGTCGATACGTTCGTCATGGCCCGACTTGTTGACATGTTCGGCCCTGATGGTGTCGTGCACGATCCGTTCGATCTGTGACCCGGTCGCGTTACGTGCCAAATCCAGCCAGCGGTGTTCATCGACGAGTGTCGCGACACGACAGATTGCTCGGACTCGTGAGAACGACACCTCACCACGACCAAACGATTCGCGATATCGCTGGCAACTCGGCCAGCTTGCGAGCAACTGCGACATGTTGGCGCGCGGTGCTGAGGCTGACACCGGCATGGACGTTGAGCCAATGCGCCATGGACAGGCACTCCCACGGCTCATAAGCGCGTCGGCGGTCATACTCACCCACCAGTAGCAGCCATCGACACATCGCCGCCGTCAGGTGCGCAGCGAGCGTGGTGATCTCGGCCTCCAACCGCTCCAACGGCACCCCACCAAGCACCCCGCCAAGCACCCCGCCAAGCACCGCATGATCACCAACCTCGGGAACCTCTCCAACCTCACCAACCTCGGGAACCTCGAGATCAAGAACAGACGAATTACTCATCCCCACATACTGAACGACCCATACGACAGTTTCCGACGCCACGTTTCCGCGGAATCACCGTCGATATGTACACATAAGTAACTCCGGCCACGCATTGTTCTCTGCTGCACGAGGGCCTTCGACTCTTCCGACCGACTCGGGAGACGATCATGGCGCAGCTCCCCGAGTTGCGCTGTCGCTGCCAGGGGCAGTCGAGGAGTTCCCGTGGGACGAACCGGTTGCCAAGGTCAACAAGACGATCGTCGTATTCCTCGGATCGAATCCTGGATCCTCTTCGCCCGATAGGCCGCACTCGTCGCACTCGTCGCACTCGTCGCACTCGTCGCACTCGTCGCACACGTCGCACACGTCGCACACGTCGCACACGTCGCACACGTCGCACACGTCGCACACGTGGTGCACCCCTCCCAAGGCGGGGTGCACGAACGCGTTCGGTGGTTGATGTCGGCGGGGTCGGTGGTTGCGCAATTCTTGTTAAATCCGATAGGGTTAGTCGGGTATTCGAGATTGGATCGCCATGCCAGCTGCTAAACCAAAAGAAAAACAACCGATGCGCAACCCACAGCAACGGGTTCTGACATGCGCGACCCTCGTGACCGCATGCGTCGCATGGGCCGTAGTGGCGCCATCGGTGCCCGCCTTCGCAGTTGCCGTGGTCGCCGTTGTTGTGATGGTGTTCATACTTTCTCGCCTCGACGAAACGTTCTCGATCCGCGGGACCGAAATCCATCACCGGACCTGGCTGCGGTCGGTCACCATCGATTCGGCGAACCTGACCGGCCTCGAACACCCCGACGCCGAAAGCTCGGTGCGTGAACTGCTCATGGTCGACGCGACGGGTCAATCGATCAGCGTGCCCCTTTCGCGATTGAACGACGGCGATGAGTTCGCGCAGGCCCTCGTCGCACTCCTGGATTCGACGCCGAATCCCTCGGAGCCGACCCGACGCGATAGCGACGCCGGAGTCGACCTCGAAGATGTCGTGGACGCGGCTGCCTGAATAGGGACCGCGAGTAAGGCGGACGAGTAGGGTCGGCTTATGCCGGTCGTTTCGCTCCCTGAGGTTGGCCTTTACTACGAAGAACAAGGCAACGGTCCAACACTGCTCTTCGTGGGCGGCACGGGGTCTGACCTTCGGAATCGTCCCAATCCGCTGACCATGCCCTTCATGTCGGGCTTTCGGGCGATCGCATTCGATCACCGGGGCCTCGGACAATCGGTCCCTTCTGAACCGATGCACCAACCGGCGATGGCCGACTTCGCGAACGATGCAATCGGCCTCGCCGACGCGCTCGGCGTTGAATCGTTTTGTCTGGTCGGCGTTTCCTTCGGTGCCATGGTGGCGCAGGAGATTGCGCTCACTGCGCCGCATCGAGTCACGAAGCTGGTATTGATGTGCACCTCGAGTGGCGGAGCGGGCGGTTCGTCGCAGCCGCTTCATGAGATCTACCGTCTTGCCCCCGACGAACGTGATCATGAACTCGGACGCCTCGTCGACTTGCGCTCCGGTGTCGATCCTGACGTGAAGGCGTTCATGGAACTTATGGCGAACAACCGCCTGCCCCTGGTGATTACCGACGGGCTTCTCCGTCAACTCGATGCACGATCGCACCACGACACATGGGAGCGGCTTGAAAACCTGACGATGCCGACGCTTATCGCCGCGGGCCGTTTCGATCCGATGGCGCCCGTGGCGAACTCCGAAGCGCTGCATCGCGCTATCCAGGGATCGATACTTCGGATCTACGCGGGTGGTCACCCGTTCTTCTACCAAGACCGTCAGGCGTTCGTCGACATCGCCGCATTCTTGCGTTCGCAACGGCTCATCTAGAGTCGAACGGACCCTCGCCGCACTCTTCGGAAAGACTGTCCATCATGGCCTCGCAACAGCTGATCTCCCCATTGACGGGTCGATCCTGGTCACGCGCGAAACGCCAACCCCCGATCAGATTGAACATGCGCTGAGCTCCGCCGAATCGGCAAGGGGCGGATGGCGATCAACACCGCTTGGCCGAGCGAACCGCAGTCGTCGAGAAATGGGTGCAGTGGTTCCATTTGAAGCATCTTTAAGCGTCTCTAAGCGCGCCTATTTTATGTCGGAAGATACCGGGGTAGCCGCGCCGATCGGGTTAGCCTTACGGTATGGCCGTCTTTAAATACAGCGCCGACCGTCCGCGAGTTGCCGTGTTTGCCTCGATCTTCGCGATCGACGTTGCGGTGTACCTCATCGTTGATCGACCCGTCGTTCTGTTGCTCTACTTCGTTGTGGGAATCCTGCCCAAGGGTGCGGTGTGTGCGTTCAACCATCATCATCAGCATCTCCCGACCTTTAGGATCCCGATACTCAACAGAGCACTGGAGATCATGTACGCCCTTCAGACAGGGGTGAGCAGTCACACCTGGGTTCTGCACCATTCCGTTGGACATCATCGGAATTACCTCGACCAGGAAACGGATGAGTCTCGTTGGATGAGGAAGAACCGAACGGTGATGGGTCAGGTTGAGTATTCGCTCGTAACGAGCGCAACGTCGTATTTGCGAGCGTGGCGCGTTGGAAAGATGTACCCGAAGTATCGACGGGTGTTCCTGGTGATGGGATTCCTAACCGCATCGGTTATTGCGGCGTTGGTGGCCTACCGGCCCGTAAGCGGGCTGATCATTTTTGTCCTCGCACCGGCGTTCTCATTGTTCGGCACGGCATGGGCTACCTATACCCACCACAGTCGTCGCAGCACCGACTCGCACTTCGTAGCCTCCACGAACATTGTGCAACCGCTCTACAACTTTTGGACCGGCAATCTCGGATATCACACTGCCCACCATTATCGGCCCGGCGTGCACTGGTCGAAGCTGCGTGAACTGCATACGAAGATCGCCCATCAGATCCCCGTAGACGCATACGTCGAAGCGGGATGGCCGTGGCGATTGGCGGGGAAGGGCATCCCCGTGGGATTGTCCACCAGTGGCCCAGCGTGAACTTATAACTGACCCCTTCACCGATATCTTGGTAGCGCGCGTCGGCAACGTCGAGGTGCTCACCATCAACCGACCCGAGCAGCGAAACGCGCTGACCTATCGGACCTACGACGAGCTCGAAACCGCAATCCGCACGACCACAGCACGGTGCGTTGTTATCACCGGCGACGACCCCGCGTTCTGCTCGGGCGACGACGTCAGAGCCGTCATGGGGGGCGGTGACAAGAAGCCTGACGCTTCGGTTCATGTCGCACGCCTGACCCCAGCGGCAGAAGCGCTTTTGAAGACCGACGTACCGGTCATCGCCGCCGTGAACGGCGCCGCGGTCGGGTGGGGCATGGAACTTGCTCTGATGGCCGACCTTCGCGTCGCGTCGGACCGTGCGAGGTTCGGCGAACTCTTCGTGCTTCGTGGGCTCTGTACCGATGTGGCGGGTATCGGTCGCTTGGCGGGCCTTGTCGGTCGCGAGCGTGCCGCCGAATTGTTGTTCACCGGCGACATCATTGATGCCGAGACCGCGCGGTCTCTGGGGCTGGTCAGCCGAGTAGTTCCTCACGACCAACTCCTCGCCACTGCCCTCGAACTTGCCGCCAAGATCGCCGACCGTCCACCGCTCGCCGTGCAGGCGATCAAACACGGTCTGCGGCTCGCGTTGGATCCCGACTGGGACAACGTGGGGGAGTGGGTTGCCACGACGCTGACCCGCCTCTTCAAGACCGACGACCACCGCGAAGGTGTGAAGTCCTTCCTTGAGAAGCGACCCGCTGTATATCGCGGGTCATAGGCCGCCATCGTGGTGAATTCCTAGTTCGGGTCCACTTCGCGGCCTGGGCGCTCCCGTAGTAAGCCCTCATAGATATCAGCTGCGGTCGCTCGGCCTTCGATGACGGAGTGGATATAGCTTGAGATCGGCATCCGCACGCCGAAACGCTCGGCGAGTTCCATTGCGAGTCGAGCAGTTTTGACGCCCTCGGCGACCGTGTTCATCTCGGCGAGAATGTCCGCAAGTGTATGCCCGCGGCCGAGTTGCTCACCCACATGCCGATTTCGGCTTTGGGGGCTTGAACACGTGGCGACGAGGTCACCGAGGCCGGCAAGCCCGGAGAACGTCAATGGTTCGCCGCCCATCGCGACGCCGAGCCGAGTCAACTCCGCAAGTCCGCGAGTGATGACCGCGGCGCGGGTGTTGTCACCAACGGATAAGCCTTCCGCCATACCGGCCGCAATCGCAATCACGTTTTTCAGCGCTCCACCGACTTCACAGCCGACGACGTCGTGGTTCGTGTACACGCGAAACAGTCCTCGGTGGAGGACGCCCTGCAGAGCCTTCGCGACTTGGAGGTCGTCGGTCGCAATGACGCTGGCCGCCGCGTGGCCCGCCATGATTTCCTTCGCCAAGTTAGGCCCACTGAGTGCCGCAGCAGGATGACCGGGCAAGACCTCCTTGATGATTTCGGTCATCCGAAGGAGCGTGCCGTTCTCGAAGCCCTTCGTCAGCGACACCACCGGGACCCACGGTCGGAGGTGGGCCTTGGCCTGAACCAGCACGTCGCGAAAACCATGCGACGGGATTCCCACGATCAAGACATCCGCAACGGCGACGACCTTTTCCAGGTCGGCGGACGCGTGGAGCCGAGACGGAAGCACAAACCCAGCGAGGTATCGGGCGTTTTCTCTCTCCGACTCGATGTGATCAGCAACGTCGGGGTCGCGTGCCCACAGGATTGTGTCATTGCGGTGGGCGGCGACCGATGCGACAGTCGTGCCCCACGATCCGGCGCCAAGAACGGAGATTCGCATGCGCCAGGTTTAGCCGATTCGCCGAACTGATGTCTGCTTCAGTTTTCGTGCCAGACTGCCGATGATTCTCCCATGCCTCCCGTCCTGCAGCTTCGCCGACCCGTGTTCGGTGGCGTATCGGGTTGGCCCGCGCTTTCGTCCGACGGTGCCTCGTTGTTTCGTTGGACCCCTGCCGCTCCCGAACTCAGCAGCGTCGCAAATGCAGTGTCGCTTGTTATGCCTTTCGTAGAGCCGTATGTCGTCGCCTCGGTCCGAGCGGTGCTCGATGCGCTTGGCGATGATCTTGCTGAGCAAGCGCGCGCATTCTGCGCCCAGGAGTCGACACATCACGTCCAACACCGTCGTTTCAACGACGCTCTTCGAGCGGAAGTACCGGCGGTTCGATTTGTCGAGAAGCTCAACGCGGTGATCTATAAATTCTTACGTACACGTAGCGAATCCTTCAACGTGGCGTATGCCGCGGGATCGGAGACAGTTGCGTACGCGATCGCCCGGTGGTTTGACCCTCGCATTGAACGATTCTTCGCTGGTGCTACCGAGGCGCCGGCCAAGTTATTCCTGTGGCATCTCGGCGAAGAGGTCGAACACAAAGGCGTCGCCTTCGACGTGCACAAGGCGATCGGTGGAAAGCGACGAACCCTCGCCGCGGCCACGGCGCTCTCCCTCATGTTCCTGGCCATATCGACGGTTCTCGGCACTGTCATCGGCCTGTTTCACAGCGGTCGATGGTGGAATCCGCTGGCGTGG
Source organism: Acidimicrobiia bacterium (assembly GCA_031429095.1). Taxonomy (GTDB): domain Bacteria; phylum Actinomycetota; class Acidimicrobiia; order Acidimicrobiales; family JANYDT01; genus JANOYY01. Next base: position 24,073 of record JANOYY010000167.1, read on the forward strand.
TGTCGATTGATCATCTGGTCTGTGAGTTTCTCGTTTGTCAGTCTCCCGCTCGTCGCGGTTTCGTTGACAAGAGACCATCACCCGTCTGACCTCATCGATCCTGTGACGTTGCCATGGTGGCTCGCGCGCTACGACACACGGACGGGAACACTTCCTCATTGGACGTCGATCGACGTCGTCTAGCAGCGGGTTTGATGGTGGCGATGTCAGCGGCGATCATGTCGACCCTTCGCTACGGACAAACCATGACCACCACGCGAGGGCGCTCTCGCCTATTGCGTCAGCAGGACGAGTCCTAATGACACACCCGCGACCAACATCCACGCAACGAGGCCGAGGAGCAGCGGTCGGCCCCCGAGTCGTCGGAGTTCGCGCAGGCTCGTTCCCGTGCCGAGGGTGAACATGCCCGCGGCAAGGCAAAGCGTGTCGGCGGTCTTCAAGGGCGAGATCCACGCCTTCGGGACAACATGAACCGTTCGCAGGAGCATCGCCACGAGGAAGCACGCCACGAACAACGGCACCAGCGCGGTTTTCGTGGTCGCCTCGGTCTCTGATGTCGGGCGTGTACGACGCCGATGCATCGATGTCAGCGTAACCATGGGGGCGAGCATCACAACCCGGCTGAGCTTCACGACAGCGGCCGTTTTCACCGACGCGGCTGCGTAGGCCGACGAGGTTGCGACAACTTGGGCCACATCGTGGACCGCGGCGCCAGCAAATACGCCGAAGGTTGATTCGCTCATCGAAAAAAGCCGTCCGATCGGCGGGAGAATCGCAATAGAGAGCGTGCCGCAGAGGGTAACGAGCGAGAGCGCATAGGCAACCTCCTCCGGCTCGGCGTCCGCGTTGGGTTCCATGGCCGCAATCGCCGAAGCTCCGCATATTGCGTAACCCGTACCGAGCAACAACCCGAGGCCCTTGCTGAGGCCGAAGACTTTGGCGAGCCACTGCGTTCCGAAAAACGTTGCGAGCACAACGGCGACGACACAAAAGATCGTGGCCGGGCCCAGGTCTGCAACGTCGCCCAGCGCCAGACGAAAACCGAGCAAAGCCACACCGGTGCGGAGCAGTTTCTTGCCGAGCGTCTTGGTGTCCTTGGCGATCCGAGCAGGTAACAGGCTGGCATTTCCGATGATGATGCCGACAACGACCGCAACGACCAGTGGCGAGAGCGACACCACGTCTTTGAGCCGCTCGGCAAACAGCCGGGTGGAGACAACAACAACACAGATCAGCAGCGTTGGTGGCGCCCATCGCTTTGCGAACTTCGAGATGGCATCGGTTGAGAGGGGCAAGGATTGGGGCACGCGGTTCCAACGGCAGCGGGTACGGGTGGGCAGTGTAGCGGTGCACGCTTCACGGGAATGGTCCTGATGAGCGTCTCCACCACGCACTTTCTCAACGGCGAATGGTGTTCGGCGTCAAACGCAAAGACTTTCCAGGTGACCAACCCCGCCACGGGAGAGGTGGTGGGCGAGATCATGGAACACGCCGGCGTCCCGAAAAGCGTCCTCAACCTGATTCCGGCCAGCGATCCGGTGGCTGTGGGTGCAACGCTCCGCCAAACTTGCGGCATATCCGTCTGAGGCCGTCACCGGCACGAGATCGCCATATCGTGGATAGGCGTTCCCTGACGGACCATGATGGTCCGATGGAATCGAACCAACAGCGACGGCGATGGCGCAGATTTGGGGTGTCAGACCGCGAGGCCCAACGGATCGTGCGCGAACTTTGGTCAACGTTGGAGGATGAACGGCGAGTTGTTGCGTCCGTTGAGGTATCAGCCAACGTGTCCACGAACCGCGTGTTCCTGCTCCGCCTCGATGACGAGACCCGCGTCTTCGCAAAGGTATCGAACTACGGATCGGGCTTCTTGTTCCGCGAAGATCATGATCGTGTCAATCGCTTGTGCTGCGCCCTGGCCAATACCCGATGGTCAAACTTCTTGGCCCGCCCCCTCACGAAGAACGGACGCGTGCACACGATATCGGGAGGTCCGGCCGGTGAAACGTGGGGAGTGCTTTACGAAGAAGTCGAACGACTCGAAACGCTGCCGCGCATTTTGGACAACCCCCAGATCGAGAACCTCGCGTCGGAAGTGGCAAGCTTTCACCGGGCCTGCTCCGACGCAGGACATCGGGTGAGTATCCCGCAGACGTCAACGTCTATAAGCTCCGACGTGATTCACCTTCTCGATTTGGTCTCCGACCGCACAGCCTCGCGCACACTGCAACTCAGCGTCGAAGAGATCGACATTGTCCAGCGGCATGCAAACCGCTTCCTCCAGTCGCTCGAAGACTTTGGCTATGCGGACCTTCCTCGCATTCCCGTGTTCGTCGACTGGAACCTGGGCAATTTCTCCATCGAGAAAGGGCCGAGAGAGTTTCAACCGGACCGATTCATGCTCTACAGCCGTTGGGACTACGACTGGTTCCGTATCGACACCCGGCTACTCGACTTCTATTTCCTCTCCCGTGTGTCGTCGCAGACCGGTGACCGCACAGAGTTCTCCTACGGCGTACACACGCTGGGGGAGCCTCGCTTCCTGAGCTTCCTCAGGGCGTATCACGCGACAAATCCGCTCACCGAGGCCGACGTCCAACTGATCGTCGAGACCTACCGCTTCTTCATCCTCCACTACGTGCTCTCGGTGGGGGACCACTTTTTTCGTCATGACCTCTGGGATGTGTTTCGGCGCGATGCGGTCAGCCGAGGATTGCCCTCGGTGGACACCTTCGACCGACGCCCACTTCTCCGCGCACTGGGGTGAGCTATCTCGCCCTCGAGGCGAGCCCCATAGCCCGGCGGGCAATCGTTCGCGGTAATGAGTTCGTAAGCGCACTTACTCCCTTGTAGAGACCGCCGGGGACGTCGAGTGCATGGCCTTTCGCCACTGCGTTCAGCCCGGAACGGGCCACCGCTTCGGCGCTCAGCCAGGCAAATGCCGGGACGGTTGACAGGTCCTCAGCGGCCATGTTGCTCGCCGCATGGAACTCTGTTCGGGTAAAACCTGGACACAAGGCACACACCTTTACGTTCGTCGGACGAAGCTCTTCATGGAGTGCCTCGGTAAAGCTGGTGACATACGCCTTGGTGGCGGAGTAGATCGCCGCTGAGGGGCCGGGCTGAAAGCTCGCCACCGACGACACCTGGAGAATCCAGCCCCGATTCGCAGCGACCATTGGCCCCAGGGCCGCATGAGTCAGACTGGTAAGCGCACGTACATTCAAATCGATCATGCTAAGTGCCTGGACCTGCGTCAGGTCTGTAACGTTTCCCGAAAAACCGAACCCAGCGTTGTTCACCAACAAGTCGACGGGACTCGTCGTCTCTTGCAGGCGCCGGGTTACGAGTGCGCAACCCTCCGCAGTGAGCAAATCGGCAACAAGAGGTTCGGCAAATGCGGAACGTTTGGCCATCGCCTCGAGGCGATCGTGGCGTCGGGCGACGACCGTGGTGTGAACGCCGGCCGCAACGAGCTGTTCGGCGATGGCCTCGCCTATGCCCGACGATGCGCCGGTTACGAGAGCGGTCTTCCATGGGAACATGCGTCGACGCTAACCGCGTGGTGCTGGTTATCGGTACAAAAGCGGGGAAACGTCAGGTACAGCGAGCGTTTTGGCAATAGGGCGCCAACGTCGCTTTCGTCGCCGCATCTCGTGTCGTTAGATTCCTGACATGCCTGAGCGCGTCATTACCCCCATCGTCGTTCGTCGGTTTGGTGGACCCGGGTCGCCCTTTGACCAAACCGTGGAATGCGACCTTCTCGTCGAGTCTTCGCAAGCCGTTCTCGAACCCGGCGTCGTGAGGGCAATCTTCGCTGCCCTCGGGGAGATCGGTGTCGCCGCTTCGCAGAATGCGGTGCCCGCTGAGACGCTTCAACCAGGTGATCGGCTGACGCTCCGCAGCGATGGGTCGATTCGGTGCGAGGAATCAACCTGGGGCCAGGATCACAACTCCGACGACGTCGCAGTCACGGTTGAGTTGGCCGTCGTTGGAGGATCGATGAGCGGTGCTCGAATGGCCCTCGGTAGTAGTAGCTGTCCCAGTCGCGTCAGCGTCGGTCGGGGCCTCGAGGCTGATGTGCGCATCTTCGACCCAAGGGTGTCGGCACTCCACGCCACCGTGGAGGTAGCCGCAGAAACTGGAACGACGATCACCGACCTTTCCTCGGCGAACGGAACGTTCATCAACGAGGAGCAGGTGTCCGGAGGGCGTCAACTTCTGCCCGGCGATGTCGTCCGAGTCGGTGCTACCGAGTTCGAGGTCCGAGCGGCTCCGAACGACGACCGTCCGGTGGGTTTGGGCCAGCGGGGGATAACGGCGTTCAATCGCCCACCAAGGCATTTCGATCGAGCAATCGAGCCGCAGATCACCCCGCCGAAGCCGCCGCCCCCTTCGGTCGGCCGGGCGCCGTTTCGCGTCACCGCTGTTGTGGTTCCAATGGCGTTCGCTGTCGTCATGGTTGTCCTGACGAAGCAGATCATCTTTGCTGCGTTCGCAGCGATGAGCCCCGTCATGATGGCGGCAAACACCATCAGCGACCGGCGTTCGAATCGCGATCGCGCTCGGCGAGAGCGTGCTCGATTTCGCACGGAGCTCGTTGGGTTCGCCAGCGAACTTTCGGCGGCCGAGAAAATCGTCCGAGCCAACCGCAGCCGCGCTTTTCCTGATCTTGCCGAGACGCTTCGCCGAGCGGAGTTGCCCAGCCGTCGCCTCTGGGAACGTCGGCGCGATCACGCTGACTTCATGCGGCTGCGGCTCGGACGAGGGGACTTTCGATGGTCGGTGCCGTTGGCCTGCGACGTGCCGCTGGGATGTGAAGAGATCCAGTCAATACTCAAGAGCTACGTGTGCATAGCGAATACGGCGATCGACGTGGACCTGGGCCACGGCGCAGTCCTCGGGCTGTCGGGTTTACGAGAGTCGACACTTCGCCTCGCTCGTTCGATCATCGCGCAAGTGGTGTGCCACCACGGGCCAGCCGACGTTCGAATTGTGGCCGCCCTCGACAGCGACCGACTCGATGATTGGGATTGGCTGAAGTGGCTTCCACACCTCGATCGCGAAGAGGGGGGTCGCGCAGTCGCAATTGGTGTCGAGGAGATCAGCCTTCTGGCCAAGCACTTCGTGTCGGGCCCGGATAGCAAGAGCAGATCGAATCGGGCGACAACCGAGCCCCACACGCTCGTCATCCTCGACGTCGACGCGCTCTCGATGTCACGACTACCTGCGTTGAGTTCTTGGTTGGAACGCAGTGATCATCGGTGCTCGATCATGGTTCTTGCTCCGGCGATGGATCTCCTTCCGTCGAGTTGCTCCACGGTGGTTTCGATGCCCAACAGTGGCGAACCCCTGGCGAATGTGACCGAACCTGCATCGGGTCGCTCGCTGTCGGGGGTACTGGTCAATGGTCTGACGGCAGCACTCGCGGCGCAAACGGCGCGCCGGCTAAGCCGCTTCTCGGACCCCGAATCGAAAACACCGGGCGCTTCGCTGCCTCGGGCTGTGTCGCTTTCGTCACTCCTCGACCTTCCAACGGGCGCGTCTGATGAGACCCTTGCCGCTGAGCTCGATCGCCGGTGGTCGGCGAATGTGCCCGGTCGCTCGCCTGCGGCGCCGATCGGCGTGAGCGAATCAGGCCCGATGGTGCTCGACCTGGGTCGTGACGGACCACATGGGCTGATCGGAGGCACGACGGGGGCTGGGAAATCCGAACTCCTGCGATCGATTGTGGTGTCGCTGACGTTGCAGGCGAGTCCGCAGGATCTGACGTTCGTGCTTATCGATTACAAAGGAGGAAGTGCCTTCGACGAGTGCGCCAAATTGCCTCATGTCGTCGGCATGGTCACCGATCTCGACGAAGCATTGAGCGCCCGGGCGGTCGTTTGCCTGGAGGCCGAGCTCCGGTACCGAGAACAGGTCCTCCGGACCGCAGGCACGTCGGATCGGGATTCCTATGCGCGCATTGGTTCGCCGGATGGCCCGCTACCGCGACTCGTGATTGTGGTGGACGAGTTCGCGGCACTGAAGAACGAGCTTCCCGAGTTCATCGACGCTTTGGTGGATGTCGCCCAACGAGGTCGCAGTCTTGGCGTCCATCTGCTTCTCGCGACGCAGCGACCGGCCGGGGTCGTCAGCGACGTGATCCGTGCCAATACCGAGCTGAAGATCGGTCTCCGGATGCAGGAACCATCGGACTCCATCGACGTTATTGGATCGCCCGACGCAGCGTTTCTCCCGAGAACACGCCACGGCATGGTGCTCGTCCGTTTTGGAACCGAAGCTCCGATGGCGTTCCAGGCCGCGTACACGGGGCTTCCTGCGACGGTAGAGGATCATCCGGTGCGGGTTTCGGAGTTTCGACTCCGAAATTGTGAGCAGCAGAGCGCTCCGGTCGTTGAACCCGCGTATTCGGAAACCGAGCTGCAGGTACTTGTACGTTGTGCAATCTTGGCCCATCAACGACGCCACCGTGACGAGCCTCACCGTGGCGAGCCGCGTCGCCCCTGGCCCGATCCGCTGCCAGAGTCGGTCGCGTTCTCCGAATTGCATGGGGCCGTTAATTCGGTGGCAACCGATCAGGCGCGCTGCGCCAACACGGCGCCAGCCGTGAGCCCCATCGTCGGCATCGTGGACAACCCGGCGAACCAATGCCGAGGCGAGTTCGGGTGGGACCTTGACCGCGGAAACTTGTTTCTGATCGGGGCTCGTCGAAACGACACGGCATCGGCGCTGGCGAGTATCGGGGTGGCGCTTGCACATTCGAATGCCCCTGAACGAATGCATCTATTTGGTGTGAAGTCGCAGACGTCGCCGATTGACTTGTTGGCTGACCTTCCCCACGTTGGCGACATCGTGGCCACGTCAGATCGACCCCGGTTGCTGCGACTGGTGCGCGAGCTGTCGGCCGAGCTCACTCGTCGTAGCAACAATGTGGAGGAAGTGGGAGACAGTCCGGCAATCGTCGTACTCATCGACAGCCTTGGCTCCCTGAAACTCGAGCTTGACGACCCGGGGCTCGCCGTCAGTCCCTGGGATCAGCTGCTTCGAGTCTTCGCCGAAGGCCCCCGAGTAGGAATCGTAAGTGCAGCTACTTTCGATCGTCCGTCGCTCGTGTCCGGACCCATCGCTGCGCTCGCCGAGCAGCGTTGGCTGTTCCAGCTCACCGATCGGCTCGACTACAGCCTCTTCGGACTCCGGGGCAGCGACGTCGGACCGCTCGGACCGATGCGCTGCGTCGATGCCCAAACGAACCTCGTCGCCCAGATCTGTTCGGTGGTGGAATCCGACCTGACACCCTCGTGGCCTTTCATGATGGAGGGGCAGAGACCGACGGAGATTCGGATCCTCCCGACCGCTGTGGAAACCACCGATCTTGGCGCGGTCACGAGCATCATCGAGCGACCGTGGACGATTCCCGTCGGTATGAGCGACGCCACGCTGGGTCCGGCCTTCGTAGAAGCGCATACCGGTGAACATTTGCTCGTCACCGGCCCCAGCCGAAGCGGTCGAAGCACCACCCTGGCATGTCTTGCGGAGAACCTCCATGGGCACGCACGGACGATCATGATTGCCCCGCCCAGGTCGCCGCTTCACACGGTGGCCGATGCCGAGGTATTCCTTCGTCATGACGAGGTCGGTCGGATTCCCTACCTGCTTGACGAAACGCGAGGACCGGTCGTGGTACTTATCGACGATGCTGAACTCATCGACGACGTCGGTGGAGTGCTCACCAACTTGATCGTCGGCGAACACAACAACCTCATGATCGTGGCCGCGGTTCGCCCGGAAATTCTCCGTACCAACTATTCGCATTGGTCGCGCCAACTTCGACGGTCGCGTCTCGCTATCCTCTTGCGTCCGAACGAAATCGACGCCGAGTTCGCAGGCATAGCAATACCGCGCCGGGGCCTTCCCGTCGAAACCGGTCGCGGTTTTCTGGCCCAGAACGGACAACTCGACCTCGTACAGTTCTGCCTGCCCCGACTTGCACCGCTCGCTGGTGCTGCATAGCTGCTCTGCATCGTTTCGCTAACGGGAGAATGGCCTTTGATATCCGTGCACGGAATCCACAATCGCGGAGGCGACGGAGTCAGCGTTTTCCGAAATCAATCCCACAGTCAGCCGAATGTGATCGACGGCCGGGTTCACGAGGAAGGGTGTTCCGGGTGCCGCGCCGATTCCGTGCATGGCCAAGTTCAACAGGGCGTCTTTCTCGTCGGCGACACTCACCCACAAATTGATGCCATCGGTGCCACTTGTGGCGATGCCGTGCTCGTGAAGCAGCCCGGCCATCACGGTGCGCCGCTCGCGATAGATGACACGCGCCGCACCGACCGTTTCTACGGTGGCGGGATCTCGCAACATCTCCAGCAACACGGCCTGCAACAGACGTGAAGACCATCCGGGCCCGAGAAGACGACGTTCGACTACCTGGTCAATGATTGCTCCCGATCCTCCCACGGCGGCGAGGCGAAGATCCGGCCCGTGGGATTTCGAGAAGCTTCGTATGTGTACACATCGTTCCGGGAGGTGCACGCCTAACGAAACAGCTGGCCCCCATGCGATGTCCCCACTGTGGTCATCCTCGATCACCACGGTGTCGGTCGATTCCAGCAATTGTGCAATCTCCTTCGCCCTCTCCGACAACATCGATACACCGGTGGGATTTTGAGCCCGGGGCTGCAAAATGATTGCGACGGGCTTTCGGTCCAGTGCCTCCTTCAGCGACGCCAGGTCCAGGCCAGCGTCGTCGCCGCGTACCCCGAGCGCCGTTACCCCCAACTCTTCGAGAAGGTCGAGGATCGGAGGGAACCCGGGATCCTCGACGACCACGATATCGCCGAGCTTGGCAATCGAACTGAGAATCCGATCGATGGCATCCATCGCCCCGTCGACGACAGTCATGGCTTCGGGCTCGAAGGGCCACAGCCTTCGAAGATGATCTTCCAGCGCTGGTACAACCGGCTGATCGAGATAGCTGGTGGTGATGTTGCGCCGACTTACCCGTTCCAATGCTCGACGAGGGTCGGGAAGGAGGTCGGGGTCCGGTACACCCGTCGAGAGGTCCAACACGAACAGGCTCGGGCGCATCGTTACCGAGCGGTATCGGAACGATCCTCGGGGTCGACTGGTATCACGCACGTACGTACCGTTGCGTCCGCGCGCGTCGATAGTGCCAGTTCGGGCGAGCGCCTGCCACGCTTCGCTCACCGTGGTCGGGCTGGTTCCCAGAGTCGAAGCCAGTTCACGAACCGTTGGGAGTCGGACTCCGACCGGAAGCGCTCCGGTACGAATCAAGCGTCCGATCGACGTCGAAATGCCCCGCGCACTTCGATCCACGATATGCGTGGCGAGCTCTTCGACAGAGCCGATCCGGGGCGCGTCCATGCGCGATTATCTCTCATTTCTACAAGTTTGTACCAGTAACAAACATTTCCACAGAGTTTTACGTCGCCAAGCTACGGCTCCGGGCGCGAAGGCGCTACCGTCGCAGGAGCACGGTTGTATGTGTATGTATGCGTACTCGTCGTCGAGAAAGGGTCTGAAATGGAACGGACAATCATCACCAACGGCACCGTCGTGAGCTCTACCGGGCAAATGCAAGCCAGCGTTGTGGTCGAAGGGGAGAAGATAAGCGCGCTTCTTATGCCCGGTTCATCGGACCATGCTGCGGCTATGGCGAGCGGTGCGAAGAAGATCAACGCAAAAGGAAAGTACGTCATACCTGGCGGTATCGATGTCCATACCCACATGGAGATGCCGTTCGGTGGCACCATGTCGTGCGACACGTTCGAAACGGGATCGAAGGCTGCAGCGTGGGGTGGCACCACGACCCTCATCGACTTCGCGATCCAGAAGAAGGGAGCGACGCTCGCCGCGGCGCTCGACGAATGGCACATCAAGGCCGGCGGCAACTGCGCCATCGACTATTCGTTCCACATGATCATGTCCGACGTCACCACCGACTCCCTGAAAGAGATGGACGTGATGCACAAAGAAGGCATCACCTCCTTCAAGCTCTTCACTGCCTACCCCGGCGTGCTGTACTCCAACGACGCCGAGATCTTCCGGGCCATGCAAAAGGGCGGACGGATCGGATCGATGATCATGATGCACTGCGAGAACGGCATTGTGATCGACGAGATCATCAAGGATCACGTCGGCCGCGGGGAAACGGCGCCGTACTACCACTCGATCTCACGTCCTGAAGCAATGGAGGCCGAGGCCACGCACCGCTGCATCCAGATTGCCAAGGTTGCAGGGTGCCCGATGTACGTCGTTCACCTCTCTGCGAACGAGGCACTTGAGCAGGTCATGATCGCTCGTGACCGGGGCCAGAACGTCTTTGCCGAAACCTGTCCGCAGTACCTCTATCGATCGATCGACGATCTTGCCCGCCCCGGATTCGACGGGTTTGAAGGCGCGAACTTCGTGTGCTCAACGCCGCTTCGTCACAGGGAACACCAAGCGGCGCTGTGGCGCGGCTTGCGTCAGAACGACCTGTCGGTCGTGTCTACTGATCACTGCCCGTTCTGCTTCAAGGAACAAAAGGAGCTCGGTCGCGGCGACTTCTCCAAGATCCCGAACGGGATGGCCGGCGTCGAACACCGCATGGACCTGCTGTACCAGGGGGCCCACGACGGCAACATCACCCTTGAGCGGTTCGTCGAGGTCACCTCGACCACCCCGGCGCGAATGTTCGGTCTCTACGGCAAGAAGGGCGTGATCGCTCCCGGCTCCGATGCCGACATCGTCATCTACGATCCTGTCGCGATACAGACGTTGGGCGTCGAAATGCACCACATGGCCGTTGACTACTCGGCCTACGAGGGCGAGAAGATCAACGGCAAGTGCGACCTCGTCATGAGCCGTGGGAAGGTCGTGATCCAAGCCGGCAAGTTCAAGGGCAAGAAGGGCTACGGCAACTTCATCAAACGAGGCCTCAGCCAGTACCTGGTCTAACCCCTTCCCTCCGACGTTCGGTCAAATCTGTTCGCCCGGCGGTCGTCTCTTCCATGGAAGGGCGAGTGCATGGCGAGATCGTCTGCGGCGCCTACGACAAGACCCTCGCGAATCGCACTGTCAACGCGCCACTCGTTGTACCTGAACAATCCCGGTGTGACCGGCTTTGGCAAGGGAGACTTAGCGGAGCACCTGCGCACAGAGGATGAGAGCCATGACGAGGAAAATAGGACATTGGATCGATGGCAGAGCTGTCGTCGGAAAGAGCGGACGGACGTCGCCGGTCTACAACCCCGCAACGGGCGAGGTAACGGGCGAAGTGCAGCTCGCCACCGTCAAGGAAATGGACGAAGCCGTCGCCGTTGCAAAGGCTGCCTTTCCGGGGTGGCGCGCAACGAGCCTGAGCCGACGTGCCGAGATCATGTTCCACTTCCGTGAGCTCGTGGACGCGAACCGCAAGGAGATCGCCACGATCGTGAGCCATGAGCACGGCAAGGTTCTCTCCGATGCGATGGGTGAGCTCGCACGCGGGTTAGAGAACGTCGAGTTTGCCTGTGGCATTCCTCATCTCCTGAAAGGCGACATGAGCGAACAGGCTGCGGGCGGCGTCGATGTGTACTCGCTGAAGCAACCGCTCGGAGTTGTGGCCGGAATCACGCCGTTCAACTTCCCGGCCATGGTGCCGATGTGGATGTTCGCGACGGCGATCGCATGTGGCAACACGTTCATCCTGAAGCCCAGCGAGAAGGACCCGTCGGTGGCATTGTTCATTGCCGACCTCTTTCGCCAGGCCGGCTTGCCCGACGGCGTGTTCAACGTGGTCCAAGGTGACAAGGTTGCCGTCGACCGAATTCTCGGTCATCCCGACATCGCAGCGGTGAGTTTCGTCGGCTCGACTCCAATTGCTAAGTACATCTACGAAACCGGTACGAAAAACTCCAAGCGAGTCCAGGCTCTCGGCGGCGCCAAGAACCACATGGTCGTTCTTCCCGACGCCGATCTCGACATGGCCGCCGACGCAGTCGTGAGTGCCGCCTACGGTTCCGCGGGGGAGCGGTGCATGGCGATCTCGGTCGTCGTGTGCGTCGGCAACTCGGCTGACCCGTTGATAAGCAAGATCAAGGACCGCGTGAAGAAGCTCAACATCGGACCCGGTAGCGATCCGGCTTCGGAGATGGGTCCACTCATTACCCGCGAGCACCGCGACAAGGTGGCGAGCTACCTCGATATTGCGGCGAAGGAAGGCGCGAAGGTTGTCCTCGATGGCCGCAAGAACAAATTCACGGGCGCCGAGAAGAACGGCTTCTTCCTCGGGATCAGTCTTGTCGACAAGGTGAAGCCAGGCATGAAAGTCTACGAAGACGAGATCTTCGGCCCCGTGCTCAGTGTCGTACGCGTCAAGACCTACGCGGAGGCCCTCAAGCTCGTGAACGACAACCGATACGGAAATGGCACGGCCATCTTCACGCGTGACGGCGGCGCTGCTCGGTCGTTCCAGTTCGATTGCCAGGTTGGAATGGTCGGTATCAACGTCCCGATCCCGGTCCCGGTTGCCTACTACTCATTCGGTGGTTGGAAGGCGTCGTTGTTCGGCGACACCCACATGTACGGACCCGACGGCATTCACTTCTTTACGAAGACCAAGGTAGTCACCTCGCGCTGGCCCGACCCGGCGACGTCGAGTGTGGATCTCGGGTTCCCGCAGAACCGTTAAGTACACGTAGTTCCTTCGTTCGGTTGAGGGACGCCGTCTGGTAGGAGTTGGTCGCGAAGGGGGAGTGGGCGCGGGGTGGTCGCTGGCGCACAAAAGGTTCGCAAGGGTTCAAAGTATCGATTGTTCCCGAACAATCCCCCGCCGAGGTTGCGAAGCGGGGAAGAATCCCGAGATGGATATTGGGATTGTGCTGCAGACCAACCCTCCCGCATCACGCGTGGTGGATCTTGCCAAACGTGCCGAGGCCTATGGGTTCAGTCACGTATGGACCTTTGACTCGCACATCTTGTGGCAGGAGCCCTATGTGATTTACAGCGCAATACTTGCCGAAACACGCAAAGTCATGGTCGGCCCGATGGTGACGAACCCGGCGACACGCGACTGGACGGTCACCGCCAGCGTGTTTGCCACGCTCAACGACATGTACGGAAATCGAACGGTGTGCGGGTTCGGGCGCGGTGACAGCGCCGTTCGTGTCACCAACGGTGCACCCGTCGGCCTCAAGGAAACCCGCGAGTCGATCCATGTGATCCGAGAGTTGGGGAGCGGGCGCGAAGTCAATTACAAGGGATCGGTCATCCGTTTCCCGTGGGCGTCGAAGAGCCGACTCGAAGTGTGGCTGGCCGCCTACGGACCGAAGATGCTCGCGATGACCGGTGAGGTCGCCGACGGTTTCATTTTGCAGCTCGCCGACCCCGACATCGCAGCGTGGACTATTGCGGCGGTACGTGAAGCCGCCGAGCGGGTCGGTCGAGACCCGGAGAGCGTTGCGATCTGCATCGCCGCACCTGCGTATGTCACCGACGGGTCCGACGGGGCCAATGCCTATGGGCGGGACCAGTGCCGGTGGTTCGGTGGCATGGTTGGGAACCACGTAGCCGACATCGTCAACCGGTACGGCACCGAGGGTGGCGGGGGAGTGCCGCAGGCACTCACCGACTACATCAGGGGCCGAGAAGGCTATGACTACAACGAGCATGGCCGGGCCGGGAATTCGCACACCACATTCGTGCCGGACAACATCGTGGATCGCTTCTGCATCATCGGCGACACCAGCGAACAAATTCGAAGGATCGAACAACTGCGAGAAATAGGGGTCGATCAATTCTCTGTGTACTTACAACACGACGATATGGACGGAACCCTTCAGGCCTACGGTCAAAAGGTTGTTCCGGCCATCAAGGCGGCCACGGCAGTTCGAGCAAAGTCCTGAGAACGAGTGGGATACAGCGCCGTAACAGTGTTGCTCGCTAGGGTGTCGGGCTAATGCCTGTGCCCGGAAAGCGACTCCGACGAATTGGACTTGCGTTGGGTGGGCCGATCTTGCTCGGTCTTATCTGGGAGTTGATCAAACGAATTGGCGGCCCGCAGGGACGCGTACTCGGAATGCGAACCGACGACGCTTCCATGCCGCACCTGAGCACAATATTCGGCGCATTCGGTAAAGAAGATGTGCGGGGAACGGGGCGCACCGTGCTCGACGCTGTGCTCGGCGCCACGTGGTTCACGTTTCGGCTTTCGGTCGGCGGCTTCGTGCTCGGATCGATCATCGGTGTCGTGCTGGCGATGGCCATGCAACGGTTCAGGTTGGTGGAAAAGGCTTGGTTGCCGTATGTCGTGTTGTCCCAGACGGTTCCTCTGATAGCACTTGCACCGTTGATAGTGGGTTGGGGCGGGCAGCTAAAGCTCTTCGGGCAACCATGGCGTCCTTGGATGACCGTCATCGGCATGGCCTCGTACCTTTCGTTCTTTCCGGTCGCGATCGGGGCGCTCACGGGGTTCCAATCCCCGAAACCCGACTCACTTGAGCTCATGAACTCCTATGCCGCGTCGTGGTTGCAGACGTTCACCAAGCTCAGGTTACCGGCATCGATCCCCTACCTGATCCCGGGGCTCAAACTTGGTGGTTCGGCGAGTGTCGTAGGTGCCATTGTTGCCGAGATCTCGATTGGGACGCCCGGTGGCATTGGCCGGTTAATCATCGACTACTCGCAAAAGGCGACTGGCGACCCTTCCCGAGTGTTCACGGCGTTCCTTGGTGCGGCCGCACTCGGCCTGATTATCGCTGCACTTATCAATGGGCTCGAACGATTCGCGACTCGCAATCGGCCGAAAGGGAATCTTGCATGAGCACGAAAACGGTATCCGTTCGGCGCGTCAACAAGGTTTTCAATCAAGGTAGGGAGAACCACGTTGACGCACTCGTCGATGTGGATCTCGATGTGGAGGACGGAACCTTTGTATCTCTTATCGGACCTTCTGGGTGTGGCAAGTCGACGCTGTTGCGATTGATGGCTGATTTAACGCAACCGACATCAGGTGAGATTTTGATCAACGCAAAGTCGTCGAAGCAGGCCCGGCTGGATCAGGACTACGGGATGGCATTTCAGGCTGCAGGCCTCTTCGAATGGCGCAAGGTTGCCAAGAACATTGAGCTTCCCCTTGAACTTCGGGGCTGGGATCGAGCGAAGCGCCAGGCTCGTTCCAAAGAGATGCTCGAGCTAGTAAAGCTTCCCGAATTCGGCGAACACTACCCATGGGAACTTTCCGGCGGCATGCAGCAACGGGTCGCGATCGCACGTGCACTTGCTATTGACCCCCCGCTTCTGTTGATGGATGAACCCTTCGGCGCCCTCGACGAGATGACCCGCGAGCACATGCAAACCGAACTCACTCGCATTTGTCTGGCGACAAAGAAGACGGTCGTCTTCGTAACCCATTCGATTCCAGAGGCAGTCTTCCTCTCTGATCGAGTCGTTGTCATGTCTGCGCGGCCCGGACGCATCACCGACATCATCGATGTCGGGCTGGGGGAGCGAAGCGAAGCGGCCCGCGAATCGGGGAAGTTCTTCGAAAAGATCACCGAGGTTCGCGAGGCGCTGCGCGGGGTCGAGGTGGGAATGAATGTCCGGGGAATCGAAGACCGATGAAACGCGTCGGTCGTTCGCTCCCTGCATTGATCTGGGGCGCGCTTTTTCTACTGGCGTGGGAAGCGTTCATCAAGGTCCGCGATATCAAACCGTTTCTGCTGGCGGCCCCGAGCGCAATTGGCAAAGAGCTGTGGCGCGACGTGAAGCGTGGATTCGACAATGGCGATTCGAACTGGCCGTTCGCCGTGAAAAACTCCTTCATCCTGAGTTCCGCGCGCGTTACTGCCACGAACGCAGTAATCGGTTTGATACTCGGAACGCTGGCGGGCCTGTTCGTCGCACTGGTAGCCCAACGCTTTCCCGCCGTCGGTGCCGTGTTGCGACCGCTCTCGTCGGCATTCAACACCATGCCGATCGTGGCCCTCGGCCCAATCTTTTACAACCTGTTTGGTGCCACGAGCGAGGGTGCTCGGCGTATTGTTGTTGGCTTGGTTGCGTTCTTCCCTGTGTTCGTGAACACCCTCAAAGGGCTCACTCAGGTTGATCCCGTGCACGAGGAGCTGATGCGGTCATACGCGGCGAGTGACACCGAATTTCTTCGCCTCGTCCGTCTCCCGAACGCCCTTTCGTTTGCGATCACCGGGCTCCGTATCGCGGCCTCGCTCTCCGTGATTGCCGCAGTCGTTGTGGAGTATTTCGGTGGTGTCCAAAACGGCCTCGGGGCCCGGGTCGGGAGCGCCATGAAACAAACGCAGACCGGGAAGGCGTGGGCATACATCACTGCGGCGATCGTGCTCGGCCTCACCTTCTACGGATTGGGCTTGCTTCTTGAACGTGCCGTCATGCCGTGGGTCACGCGTCGCCGTGTCGCCGATTCGTGACCTCGACAAAATCGCCACGACTTTGCTGCCCGTCATCGATCACTACAGTCTCATCAGCATCACCAGACAAAAGGGAGAACCTATGAAACAACGACGATCCGGCTCTGCGCTGGGCATTCTTGCCCTCACCGGAGTACTTGCCCTCGGCATGGCGAGTTGCTCCAACGACGATGCGACGCCAACGGAAGCTGCGGCTACGGAAGCTGCGCCAACGGAAGCTGCGGCAACGGAAGCTGCGGCTACGGAAGCTGCGGCGAGTGAAGCCTCAGACGCTATGGCTAGTGAAGCGGTCGCAGGTGCTGCGGTATGCACGACCCCCTCACCCGTGAAGCTCCAGCTGCAGTGGGTCACCCAGGCGCAGTTTGCGGGGTACTACGCAGCGGTCGATCAAGGCTTCTACAAGGGCCAGTGTCTCGACGTCACGATCCTCGAAGGTGCGGTCGATATCGTGCCCCAGACGCAGTTGGCGACCGGGGCCGCGGACTATGCGATTTCGTGGGTGCCCAAAGCGTTGGCGTCACGCGAACAGGGTGCGGCGATCACCAACGTCGCACAGATCTTCGAGCGCTCCGGCACCCTCCAAGTTTCGTGGAAAGACTCCAACATCACCACCCCCGTCGATCTCAAGGGGAAGAAGGTCGGGAACTGGGGATTCGGCAACGAGTTCGAACTCTTTGCCGGAATCACGAAAGCCGGTCTTGACCCCGCAAAAGATGTCACGAACGTGCAGCAGAGCTTTGACATGCAGGCGTTGCTGAAGAAAGAGATCGACGCTGCGCAGGCCATGACCTACAACGAGTACGCACAGGTGCTCGAAGCGAAGGGTCCTAACGGCAAGCTTTACACCCCGGACCAGTTCAACGTTATCGACTGGAACAAAGAAGGCACGGCGATGCTCCAGGACGCAATTTGGGCCAGCACCGACAAGTTGAAGGATGCGGCATACGCCGACCAGACCGCTCGTTTTGTGAAGGCGTCGATCCAGGGATGGGTGTTCTGTCGTGACAACGCAGACAAGTGCGTCGATATCGTCGTGGCCAAGGGTTCAAAGCTTGGCCAGAGCCACCAGGCCTGGCAGATGAACGAAATCAACAAGCTGATCTGGCCGTCAACGGCAGGCATCGGCATGATCAACCAGAACCAGTGGGACCAGACGGTGACCGTTGCCAAATCCGCCCGAAATGCCGAAGGCGCGACCGTGCTCACGAAAGACGCCGATGCTGCAGCGTTCACCAACGACTTCGTCATGAAGGCGTTGGAGGAGTGGAAGGCAGCGGGAGTCGACGTCGATGGCAAGAACTTTGCACCTGCCACGATCACCTTGAACGAGGGCGGCGTATAGCCAACCCACGTTTCGAGGAAAAAAACAAGCGTGAGGAGCGGGGCGAGTGCCCCGCTTCTTTCGCGTCGAAATTCCTACGGCGAGATGCCGTGATAGTCGTCGAGCATCGCACCCACGAAGGCCGAGAGTCCGCCGGGAATACCTCGCAGCATCGCGTGAGTAATGGCGTGGAGGTCACGGTTCTGCTTCGTCACTTCGCGGACCGCAATCCAACGGATCTCGCTGATCTCCCACGACGTTGCGACGGGAGTATTGGTAACGACGCCGGCGACGAGGTGGTCCGTGTGATGCGCACGCTTCCACCGAACAATGAGCCGAGGATTGTGGAGGACGGCACCCGTTTCCTCCACGAGCTCACGTTCACCGCCGCGAATCGGATCTTCTCCTGGATTCAAAAAACCTCCTGGCAGGCCCCACGTCCTCCGGTAGCTCGACTTCACCATCAACATCGCACCGTCTGTGGATCGCACGGCGAGACACATGCTTCCTCTGCTGGGTGGCCCGCCGAGTCGGGCGAGCATCAGCCGTCGGAGGATACGGGCGACGTCGACGGCTTCGGTCGGGGCGGGGAGCACGAGAGCATTCTGGCGCACACGTGTTAGGGCAGTTGCGCTCTCTGCAGCCGTCAACAACGCCTTTTTATCAACAAGAGTTGTTGATTAGCAACCAAAGTTACATTACAATCCCCGAGGAACTGTGGGCGCTCTTCCGAGAGCGGGGGCTGAAAGTCACCCCCCAGCGTGAGCTTGTCTTTCGATTGTTGCATCGCAACGTAACGCACCCAACGGCGGAAGCTGTGCATTCTGCGGCCCTCGAAGTCATGCCGATGATTTCGTTGAAAACCGTGTACCAAGTACTCAACGACCTTCGCCGCCTTGGAGAGATCCAGTCGATCGAACTCGGCACTGGTGCGTTGCGTTTTGATCCAAACACCTCGGAACATCACCACTTGTTGTGCCAGGGGTGCGGTGACGTACGCGACGTACACCTCGATACGTCGGAGCTGTTGCTCAATCGGTCGCAGCGTCACGGGTTCTCCCTCGAGAGCGTCGACGTGACCTTTCGGGGGCTGTGCCAGAGCTGTCGAGTCAACCAATCGCAGAACTGATCCTTCTACCGTTACGCCCTTCGACGCTGGTCGAGCCTTTCGCCTCATCACGTCAACCTCACCCGTTCCATCCATAACAAGGAGAATCCCATGTCACTCAAGGGAACCAAAACTGAAGCCAACCTGCAGCATGCGTTTGCTGGCGAAAGCCAGGCCAATAGTCGCTACCTCTACTTCGCCCAGAAGGCCGATGTCGAGGGTCTCCCCGATGTCGCCGGATTGTTCAAGAACGTCGCCGATGGCGAAACCGGACACGCGCATGGCCACCTCGAGTACCTCGCCACGATGGGGTCTGGCGATCCCGCTACCGGGCTCGCGATCGGAGCCACCGAAGACAACCTGAAGTCAGCGATCGAGGGCGAGACCTACGAGTACACCGAAATGTACCCGGGCTTTGCTAAGGCGGCTCGTGAAGAAGGTTTTACGCAGATCTCTGAATGGTTCGAGACTCTCGCCCGAGCCGAGAAGAGCCACGCCGGTCGTTTCCAAGCCGGACTTGAATCGATTTCCTGAGCGAAAAGCTGTGACGTGGTGTCCCGGGCCAGCCCCGGGCCCCCCCAACACCCCAAACCGTGCGTCTACACCCACCACACAACCCCCCCCCAGCCCCCCGGGCCCCCCAAGTCCAACAC
>JANOYY010000168.1:0-30658 GCA_031429095.1 Acidimicrobiia bacterium
CAGGGCCCGCTTCGTAAGCACACGTGCGAGATGCTCGCGGTACTCCGACGATGCGTTGAGATCGCCGGGTGCCGACGTTCCCTCTGCTGCGTGGGCAGCGGCATCGGCCGCCGACGCCCCGCCGGCAAGTGCACTCTCGACCCCGGTCGCCCGAATCGGCACCGATCCCATGTTCGTGAGACCGACACCACAAGAACCGTTGAGACGGTAAGCGGCCACCCCGACGATCGCCCAGTCCTGCGCACGACGGTTGAACTTCTGGTAGCTGACCTTTGCACCGGTGATCTTCGGAACGCGAATCTCGGTGAGAAGTTCGTCGGCGCCAAGAGCCGTCGTAAGGAAACCTCGGAAGAAGTCGGCAGCAGCAATCGTGCGCTCACCCTTCGGACCGCGTGCGACCAGGGTGGCATTGAGCGCCAACATCGCCGACGGAAAGTCCGACGCCGGATCACCGTGGGCAAGGGATCCGCCGATGGTGCCGCGGTGGCGAACTTGGGAATCGCCCACGTGGACGGCGACGGCCGGGATCAGCGGAACGTGTTCGGCCAACAGCGACGAGTGCTCGACATCGTGATGACGGGTAAGTGCACCAATCGCAACATGGTCGCCACCATCGCGGATGAACGAGAGATCCTTCACCCGTCCGATGTCAATGAGCACCGACGGCGAGGCGAGACGAAGCTTCAACAACGGGACGAGCGAATGCCCTCCGGCGAGGAGCTTGGCGTCTTCGCCATGCTCAACGAGTTGCGCGACGGCAGCGTCGGCAGAGTCGACGCGGACATAATCGAAAGCGGCAGGAATCATGGTGTTCTCCGAGCTCTTTCGTTACTTCGCCGACGAAGCGGCGAGGACGGCCTTGACAATGTTGTGGTACCCCGTGCAACGGCAAAGGTTTCCTTCGAGACCCAACCGGACCTCTTCCTCCGTCGGATTCGGGTTTTCCTGCAACAGCGAGATCGATGCCATAACCATGCCCGGTGTGCAGTATCCGCACTGAAGGCCGTGGTTTTCGCGGAATGCCTCTTGCATTGGATGCAGCGTCCCGTCGGCGGCGGCAAGACCTTCGATCGTGTTGATCGCGGACCCGTCAGCCTGCGGCGCGAGAATCGTGCAACTCTTCACTGCTTCCCCGTCGAGATGCACTGTGCAGGCACCACAGCTCGACGTGTCGCATCCGATGTTCGTACCGGTTAGACCACATGCCTCACGGATGTAGTGCACCAGCAGAGTACGCGCCTCGACGTCGTGGCTCTGCTGCTGACCGTTTACGGTCATAGAAACTTTCACAAGACCCCCAAGGTGTCTGCGCCGGGTCCCTCCCAGACGTGCACCTACCTTCTAGCACAGCTGTGACTCAGGCCACGTCGGGGCAGGGCGCGAATTTTGGTCGGAACCGGACGAACGTCGTCAGCGCCAGAACAACAGAGTTTCGAGAATGGCTTTCTCGCGCGATGGGGCTTTTCGAGCAGAATCCGACGGTGCCGGCGCAACCGTTTCATCTATTGTCGACGCGTTTTGGATGTCTCGCAGGCCAGGTGTCAGGACCAACGTTTGACCCGGGCGAACCATGCCAAATTGCTGCCGTGCCACTCGGGCAATTTCAGCATCGGTGCGCAACAGGCGCGACCGCTCATCGAGGCGAGCATTGCGCTCTCGCAGCATCGCCACTCGTTGCCTCGTGGCGACAAGGTCTTCTCGCTGTGCTTGATAGGAACGCAGAGGCACCACGCCAAGGAACAGCAGCAACATGGCGAACGCAGCCGTGACAGTGCCGACCGCCAGCACGAGTCGCATGCCGCGGCCAAAAACCGCCCCAACGCGCGACATGATCACGCCGTCCGCAACGCCGCGCGGGGCGCAAGACCGGATCGTCCCCAAAACGCAGCCGACTCACCAAGCTGGGCTTCGATGCGCAAGAGCTGATTGTATTTTGCAACCCGATCCGACCGAGCGGGAGCGCCCGTCTTGATCTGACCGCAGTTCGTTGCGACAGCAAGATCGGCAATCGTTGAATCCTCGGTCTCCCCGGATCGATGTGACATCACCGCGGTGTAGCCGTTGCGGGTGGCCAGGCTCACCGCATCAAGCGTTTCGGTAAGCGTTCCGATCTGGTTGACCTTGACGAGAATCGAATTGGCTACCTTGCGGTCGATACCCATTTGCAGGCGAGTTGAGTTCGTGACGAAGAGGTCGTCACCGACGAGTTGGACCCGACCCTTCAGCTTCTCGGAAAGGGCCACCCAACCATCCCAGTCGTCTTCAGCCATACCGTCCTCGATCGAGACAAGCGGATATCGGCCGACGAGGTCGGCCCAGTAGTCGACCAGCTCGAGGCTGGAGAGTGATCGGCCTTCGCCGGCAAGGACATAACTGCCATCTTTGTAGAGTTCGCTCATGGCAGGGTCGACGGCAATCGCGATTTGCTCACCGGGCACGTATCCGGCTTTCTCAATGGCTTCCATGAGCAACTTGATCGCATCTTCGTTTTGCGCAAGGTTCGGTGCGAATCCACCCTCGTCGCCGACGCCGGTAGCCAGGTGACGGTCATGAAGAATCTTCTTCAGCGTGTGATACGTCTCGACGCCCCAACGCAGAGCTTCGGAGAAACTCGGCGCACCCACCGGCATCACCATGAACTCCTGCATGTCGATTGTGTTATCCGCGTGAGCACCACCATTGAGAACGTTGAGCATGGGAAGCGGAAGCACATGGGCGTTCGGCCCACCCACCGCCCGATACAGCGGAAGGTCGAGTTCGCTGGCCCCCGCGCGCGCCACGGCCAGCGACGTACCGAGCATTGCGTTCGCTCCGAGTCGCGACTTGTTCGGTGTCCCATCGAGTTCTATCAGCGCAAGATCGATGGTCCGCTGGTCAAGGCCCTCATGGCCTTCCAGCAACGCCCGAATTTCGCCGTTGACGTTGGCGACGGCTTTGGTGACGCCCTTCCCTAGGTAACGGGTTCCACCATCTCGAAGCTCCATCGCCTCGTGCTCCCCCGTGGACGCTCCCGAAGGAACGATTGCGCGGCCACTCGCACCGGATTCAAGGGCGACTTCGACTTCGACAGTGGGATTACCACGGGAGTCGAGGACTTCACGGCCGACGACAAACTCAATAGAACTCATGCAGGTTGACCCTCTGGGGAAGAAGTGGATCTAGTTCGGGAGCTTCCTCCGCGGAGGAACCATGCAAAACCTAGGTACGTAAACCTAGTCAATCGCGGATGGTCGCGCATGTCGAACATATGTTTGCTTACTTTCACGCGTGTAATTTGCGCACAGACCTTATTGATAGGTGTGCGTGCCAAACCTGTCCGGAAGCACTCAGCGATTCGCGTCCCGAACCCGGGCAGCCGCCCGACGTAGGGCCACCTCGGGGTCAACGCCCAATCGCCGACTGGCCGCAACCAGTTGCAGCAGACTCTCCCCTACCGCGGCATCGAGGAGGAAAGCATCCGCCCCTTCCGACCCGACGGCTGCGGCATCCATATGTGCACGAAGGACATCGATTGCGTCGAGCGAGTTCATGCGGCTCGTCTCCGCGGTCTTCAATATCTTGGACGCCCAAAGGAGTGCGGGCAGCGTTTCCGGGATCGCAGCAAAGGGATCAGCGATGCTGCCACGCTCGGCGTTCTTTATGTCTTCCCAGTTGGCAACCACGTCGTCGACGCCTTCAACGGCAACGCCACCGAACACGTGAGGATGGCGTCGTTGCAGTTTGTCATGAAGTGTGTTGGCGACATCGGCGAGGTCGAACCATCCTTCCTCCGTGGCCAGACAGCAGTGAAAGACCACCTGAAACAACAAATCCCCGAGTTCCCCCTCGAGAGCCTCGACCGGGTCTTTGCCTGCTGGGTCTGCGTCATCGTGAAGGTATTCGATTGCGTCAACCAGTTCGTAGGCTTCTTCAACGGCGTAGCGGGCCAGCGATTCATGAGTCTGCGCGCGGTCCCACGGGCAGCCTTCACGCAAAGCACGCATCTGGGACTGAAGCCGCCGGATCGCCGAGGTCGCACCCGACACCAGCGTCGGCACGTACAGCGACGTGAGGTGGTCAGGAACGATCCCGTGCGTCGAAGCGATCCGATCAAGATCCGGCCAGGCGACAGTCACGACACGTTCGTCGAGAAGGCCGAGATGATGAAGCACCGTTGCCACCGGGACTTCGTTGAGAGCATCGGCATCCACACCCAACTTGATGTCGGAAAGCACAGACGCGGAGTGACACTGGGCGATGAGCATTGGGTGCTCGAAAGACTGGACCTGATCCTCGAAGCGGTGTCCGTCGACAATCCGAACTCCCAGTTGGACGGGATCCACGCCAAGGCGGGTCCAACTCAGATCGACAAATGAAAGCGCTGGTTCAATCCGAACGTCCACGCGTGCGTCATGTATGAGCAAATCGACGGTTCGTTCGGCAACAAGGGGGGAACCCGGCACCAGATAGAGAACCTCGTCCACCTTCTGAGAAGCCTCGACGAGGCGCTCAACTATTGCCTGGTAGACCTGATCGAACGTTTCACCCGACTCGTAGATGTCATCGAAACTAGCGATATGTGCACATATCGATGCCGCCGGGTGAACGCGAGTCCGCAAGAACGCATTGGCTTGCGTTGATGTCTCGATGAGGCGACGAGTGCCGGTTGTGAGAAGGTCAACATCTCCGGGACCAAGGCCCGCTACGCGTATTCGCCCCACCCGATCGCGCTATTTGGAGGAAGCGACCGACGAAACGGTGGCCCCGGTGGCCCCGGTGCCAACTTTGGTGGTCTTCGGCACGATTCTTGGGAACCCTTGGTCACCAACAGGATCGAGCTTGGCATATTTCGGGTCCACCGTGATCTTTGCCTTCTTCAATCGTGCGACCAACTTTTCGGACACCGCCCGCTCCGGAGCGGCGCTCAACTCGCCTTCGATCTGGGCCTTCACATCTTCGAATTTGGCCTCCGTCCGTTTCGTGACCTTGATGATGTGGTATCCGAACTGGCTTTGCACCGGCTCGCCCACCGCGTTGAGCGGCTGGGCAATCGTCGCAGCCGCAAACTCCGGTACGTAGGTCGACGGGGACGTGCAGCCGAGTTCGCCGCCGGCGGCGCCCGATCCTGTGTCGGTCGACTTGGCTTTGGCCAGAGCTGCGAAATCGCCGCCCGTGGCCAGTTCGGCTTCAATCGTCTGAGCTTCCTCCTTCGTCGCAACCAGAATGTGCGACGCACACACCGTTACGTAGTTCTTCTTGTTTTTCTCAAAGTACAACTTCGCGTCACCCGCAACCGAGGACGCGTTCGCAACGAGGGCCTCGAACTCTCGTTGCCGTCGTTCTACTCTCGTACGCAACAGGGTCGGAAGCTTCTTATAGGTCGCTTCGCCGCCAAAGTTCGCCGCCAAGTCTGCTCGCGCCTTGGCCGAGGTGGCGCTCTTGAGCGTTACCTTTTGTGCCGCGGCTTCCGAAGTGATAGCGGCGTCGATCATCAGATCGTTGAGGAGGAAGGCAACGAACTCCGGGGAGTAGGTCTTCTTCGATACGTCCGAGCCATGAATCTTCGTCTTCAGGGATTCTTGATCGGCTTTCGGCACTGACAGAAGCTGGGCCTGCTCAAATGCCTCAAGTTCTGCCTTGAGCTCGTCGCGAGAGATCGTGGTTGAACCGACGGTCATGACTTCGCCCGAGTCCGTTGCGCAGGCACCCAGACCGCCCGTAAGCACCACCAGCGCACCGACGGCACCGGAGAACGCCCGAACTCGCGACACGCGGCGAACAGGAGCTGGACCGACAATTCCAAAGGCTAAGGATCGCACCGTCCAAGCCTATAGGGCGCGCCGTTCGTGACGGGTACTCCCCCGGGCCGTCTGTCGACCATTTCACGCATCCGTCAAGCGCCTTAAGTGTGGAGTGCCAGACGCCGATGGGTTAGCAGGACGAAGAAGTTTTGCACTCGGTCCTTGAACTCGTGAACCCGAACACACACTTCCCCTTCTCTGACCATGGTGCACGAAAGTGAGTGCGACCCGACGCGCTCCGTTTCGAAAGCCAAAAGAATTTGGCGGTCCAGCGACGGACCTCCAGACACTGACTGCGCCGCGCAACGGCAGGCGAGGGGAGAAAACCCTTTCTTCCGAGTCGGCAGCGGAAGGGGACCAGGGTTTCGACAGTCCGGTGACCACGCCCGAAACACAGGTTCGCCCGAAAAGCCCTCGCAAGGCCCGCAGTACCGATGACGAGCGCAAGACTGCCAAAGTCAACGAGAAGCTCCGCAAACGCGCTGAGAAGGCCGCCACCGCTCCGAAGCTTTCGCCGGCTGGTGCGTCGCCCCCTGCTGACGGTCCCGCCGTCGCGTTGACCCCCGCCGAGCGGGTCGAAGCAGCATGCCTCGCGTTGATCGGCCCCCAGATTCGCCGCATGCTCGTGACGACGATGCCTATTGCAGCAGCCACTGTGATCGCGCTCTGGTCGACGACGGATCGCGGACCATTGATGCTGTGGATCGGTCTGATGATGGTCGCCGCGATCGTCGTGGCCTTCGTGTCTCGCTTCGAGCCCCAGTTGGACCTGCCAGCGGCCATCCGCGGACGTCGAAACGAAATCACCACCGCGTGTGGCTTCTTTGGGCTGTGTTGGGCACTCGGCGTCGGCCTCACATTCGGTGGGGTCATCGACACACAGCGCCGTCTCGTTCTGCTTGCGGCCACCACTGGAATTCTGGGGGCGGCAACACTCTCGACCCAGCTCAGCAAACACGCAGCCATCGCGCTCGTGGTCCCCACCGGGCTCGGCGTCGGCGGGCGCTTCTTGGCGGGAAGTTCATTTGAACGATCGGTTGGGCTCGTCGCCCTGGCCCTCACGGTCGTGCACATCTTGCACTACGTGGACGCAAACGTCACCCAAACCACGCTCGTGCGAAACCGTCTCGAAAACGACCTTCTTTCGCGCAAACTCCAGAAGTCGATCGAGATGCGACTGCTTGCGGAATCAGAATTGATGCGGGTGACCAACGACATCACCTCTGATGCGGAGCGCGATGACATCACCGGTGTGAAGAACCGGGCGGCGTTTCGCGAAGCGCTCGGCGATCTTTGGCAGCAGGCCGACGCCGGTTTCGATCCGTTCTCGCTCGTGCTGCTCGACATTGATCAATACGATCAAATCGCCACCGAACACGGCCAAGAAGTGGCCAACAACTTGTTGCGTCAAGTCGCAATGATGATCGACCATGCACTGCGAACCGATGACATGGTTGCGCGCCTCGGAAATTCCCAGTTCGGTCTTCTGCTCAACAACGCGCTCACCGATGGTGCCCTCATCTGCATGGAGAGAATCCGCAGGAAGGTATCGAGCACTCCATTCGATGCCGGCGAGCCCCTCGTGGTGTCGATTTCAACGGCAGTGGTGACGTGGGAACGCGGTATCGGCCTTCGTCAACTTTTCGCTGCCGCTGACTCCACGCTGCAGGAAGCGAAGAATGAGGGAACCAATCAGCTCCAGGTATGGCGCAACCCGACTCCCCTAAACATTCAGATCCCGTCAAGCGTCGAGGTCTAAAATCAGCGAAACCATGAGGGTTGCAGACAACATCGGCTCCGGCCCCGAAGCGGTTTTGGCACTGGACCGACTGGCAAGGTTGGTTCGTATCGATCGAGCGACTTCGGAAGTAATGGGCGCGCTTAGTGCCGCGGGGGTTCGCTCCATGATTTTGAAAGGTCCAACCACTGCGCACCTCCTGTACCCGGGAGAGGACCGGATCTATAGCGACATCGATCTGCTGGTAGAACCGGTCGCACTCGACAAAGCTGAAGAGGTAGCCAGTCTGTTGGGCTTCCGTCCTCGAGCCGCTCCGAATGGTCGGTTGAAAGCATTTTTGTGGCGAGCCCTGGAGGCTGAGGAGCGCACCTTTGATCGAGCCAAGGATCACGTCACCCTCGACTTGCACCGTTCGTTTCATCAGTTTCCCGTGAAGTTCAATCTTCTTGAAGCGCTGTGGACGACCCGTCAGGAGATGACGCTCTGCGGTGCTTCGGTCGTCGGTCCCGATACGGTTTCCATTGCGTTGCTCACCGTTCTTCATGCCACCGGCGCAAATCATCCCCGATCCAACCGGGCCCGACTCCTTGAGGATCTCAATCGAGCAGTAACCAAGCTCCCCGACGAGGTGTGGACGGAGCTATGTGCTCGGGCGTGTGACTTCGGCGTTGCCCGTGACGTCGTCGGTGTCTTGCGAGAGTGTGGCGGCGCAAACGGGCTTCGTCTCGTGGCCACCACCTTCCGTGGCATAAAGCCGGACCGACTCGTTGTGGCGCATCTGCGGACGGGCAGCATTGCGGCGTATCAATTACGACGGATTCAAACCTATTCGTGGCCGCAGAGAACTCTCTGGTGCCTCCTGCCGCTCTTTCCATGGTTGCGTCCCACGGCGTCTGCCAAGGGAAATGCCTCGGCGGCCGCGTCCGGGTCTCGTTGGTGGCTGTGGAAGGACGTTTGGTCCATGATTGTCGTATGCATCCGTGGGTGAGCCAGCGACACCGCGACGCGAGACGTGGAGCCCTTATTCTACGGCCACCTAGCGTGGTGTATGATCGCTCTCAATCGAGTTTCCACAACTGCGGTCTGGCGAGGAAATCAGATTTCAGTTTGTCAACGACGGGAGGACAATGTTGAAACTATCGTCTGAGGTGGTGTGGCGACTCGCCACAAACGACCAGGTTCTTGTACTCAGCCTCGGTAACGAGCATTACTTCGAATTGAATGCAACCGGATCCCTGCTCTGGAAACAACTCGACGGGGCCGGAGTGGCGCAATCCGACGATCTGGTTCAAACGCTCGTTGATCACTTCGATCTCCCCCGGGATGTAGCGGCCGCTGACGTCGATGCCTTTCTGGGGTCACTTCGCGCGATGGGTGCGCTGGTGCACTAGATGTTCACCGTAGATGACTTCCGACGAATGTTCGTCGATCCGATTCGCCACCCGGCGATGGTGTCTGCCCTGGAGGAATCGATGACACCGGGCGCAACCGTGCTCGACCTCGGCAGCGGACCGGCGATGTATGGCTTCCACGCCTTACGGCTCGGCGCGAGCCATGTCTACGCGATCGAACCTCACGCCGCAGCCATTGCACTCGGCGAACAGCTTGCTTTCCAGAACCACCTGCAGGATCGAATTACGTTCTATCCATCGATGTCGTTCGATGTTGAATTGCCAGAAAAGGCAGACGTACTGGTTGCGGATCTGCGTGACTCGGTGCCGTTCTTTGGACGAAACCTCGACTCCATCGTGGACGCCAAGGCGCGACTACTGAAGCCCAACGCGATCATTATCCCCCGCAGCGACCGTGGGCTGATGGCGCCGATCACATCAACGTCGCTGCGCAACCGCTTCTCGTCTTGGGCCGATAATACGGCCGGAATCGACACGCTTCCCGCCGCCGAACTCATTGCCAACCAATATCATTTCGACCACCTTGCGAGCGACCAAATCCGGGCGGAACCGGTGTCCTACGGCACCATCAACTACGGGATCGACCAGGACGGGTCGACGCCGGTCGGTTGGTCCGGCGTCGTGGATATCGCTTCCGATGGCATTGTCGATGCGTTGGGCCTCTGGTTCGAATCCGACCTCACCCCCCGCGTCAAACTTCGAAGCGGCCCCGGCGGAGCACGTATCTATCGAACAAAACAGCTACCTATTTTCCCAGCCGTGGCGGTCCGGCGCGGCGATCGGTTCGAATTCAGCGTGCGCGCTGATTTCACTGGCAGCGCATATCGCTGGTTCTGGCAGGGCGCACGCGTCGGTGAAGAGGCAATCCGTCGTTGCGGTGATCTGGCCGTTCTTCCACCGAGGTCGAGGGCTGGCTCGAAATGAGCGAACGTCCAGTCGCCCAAATCGTTCTCTACGGAGATCGCTCCCCTGCGGCACGCTCGGTCATGGCAACGCGCCTTGCGTCGATCGGAGCGAACGCTGTTCACGTAGCGCCGTGTTGGGTCATCGCGACGCTCCCCATGCCCGGATGCGAGCCGGACCCGGCCGAGTGGACGCGACAGGGACTCTCCTTCGTTGAAGGACGCGATCGGGCAGAGGCCGCGTTCGGATCACGACTCCTCGAGGAAACGCGGCGTATCACCAAATCGACCAACACAATGCGTCAACTCCCCGGCGACATAACCCTCGTCCGTATCGACGAAGACACGGCAACGCTGATCCGATCATGTGCCGGGCTCAGTCACTGGTTTGTGCATCACCGCCACAACGCAGTGATGGCGACCACCCGCCTGCGATTCTTCGAGGACTTGTTCGACGATGAGTTCGAGATGGACGAACTTGTTCTGGCCGCCTCGACCCAGGATTCGATCCTTCCTTGGAACCGAACGCCGCTGGCCGGAGTCAGCGTAATACCACCAGCCCATTGCGCTCGAATCTCCATCGACCGCCCACTTCACTTCGAACGCTATTGGGACCCGTCGGAGTTCGTCCCGCATGATTCCGGCGATCGTCCGAAGGCGTTTCGCGAATTGTTCACCGCGGCCCTCGATCGTGACCTGAGCAAGGATGCTCCGAACATCGTCACCTTTAGCGGCGGTGTCGATTCCAGCATTGTTGCCTCGCTGAGTGTGGGCCTCGGTCGAACGGTGGAAACCGTGAGTCTGATTCCAACCCTGTCCTACGAGGACCCGCTTCCGTCGCGGCGCACGGTCGACACCTTCTTGAAGGAGGTACCGGTCGCCGCGAACTGGGCGATCGAAATCGACGAGCACCGCTGGGTCGATGTGCAGATGTCGGCGTTGCGGACACGAGTCCCGATGTTGAACACCACGCTGATCGCTGCCCAGCACCGTGGCCTGGCCAGTGGCGCCCGCGTGATGACGGGCGGCGAATATGCCGATGAACTCTTCGGTGGCTGGAACACGTTGTACGACGCGTGGGTGCCCGACCTTTCACCTGTCGAACTGACTCGCGTGCTGCTCACCGCATCCTCGCTCGATCGATACCGCGCGGCGCGGCGATGGGCAGCGCGGCGCATCGGACGCGGCATTCGTCTTCCGTGCCCGGTTCAACTCGCCGATTTCATTCGCCCTGACCTTCGTGATGAGTATGCACAGTACGTGGCCGAACTCCGAAGCGAACTTCGAACAATCGATTCACCGCGCGCCTTTGTTCTCGCGCAGCTCTCCCACTACACCGGATGGCTACTCCAGAACTGGGAAGGATGTTCCGAGGCGGGCATGGTCCGATCGTTGCCGTTCTACAATCGAGAAGCGATCGAGTTTGCCCTCTCGTGCTACCCGACGGAGCTCGCTTGGCCGCCCAAGAAATTGCTGCAAGCGAGTTTCGATGGGCTCGTACCATCGTCGCACCTGCATCGGCTCGATAAGGATTCCGCCGGTTCGTCGCCTCTTGCGAGGGTCCCGATTCAGCTCGATCGACATATGGCCGAGACGGTACAATCCATCGTGGATCCCACCAAGCTGGTGGTTACCGAGGGCCTCGATCCCGACATAGCGGCTCGCCTCGCACCGATCATTGTCGCGTCTCAGCGCCCAGAGACCGAGCGGGCGGACGCAAGTTCACCACATTTTGCACGAACCGGAAGGGGGTGAACACACATGAATCAAGACAAAGAATATGAGGCACCCGAGGCAAAGGATCTCGGCACCCTCGCCGAAATGACCCAAAATACCTTCTCGAAGGGTAACGACGTCGGAGGCGGCAAGTCCGGCTCCGCTTCCTAAACAAAGCGCGGATTCGTTCCGACGCCAGCACACGAAAACGAACAATGAAGCAATACGGCACGGCGGCAATCGACCGCCCCCCTAGATCTCTGTACCGGCGCGTGCTCTGGACGACGTGCCGGTCAGAGGCGCGTCGGCGACTCCTTGTCATCGTGCTCGTGCAGTTCTTGGTCGGCGCGTTTACGATTGCCGAGCTTCAGCTCTTGCGCCGCACGGTGGAGACTCTGCAGACCTCGCCGGGCCTCACCGCCGATGGTTCGAAGTTTCTTGCCCTGCTCATTACGTTGCACCTCGTGGGAGGTTTCGCAAACGCGCTTTCCATGGAACTCCGAACTCCCATCGCCGAGTCGATTCACCGAGCGGTCAGTCTTGAACTTGTCGACACCGCGGCCAATGTTTCGCTCGACACGCTCGACGACCCAGAATTCCACAACCGCCTGCAACGCATCGTTGGCAAGAGTGAGGACAGAATCTGGGGCACCGTTTTCGCCGGGATCAACCTCCTCAACCTCGGGGCAATCACGATTGCGGTCGGCATCGCGCTGGCGACACTCGCGCCCATCGTCTTGCCAGCGGCTCTCCTTTCGGTCGTGCCGCTGTGGATTGCTTTTCACAAGAACACTGAGGCGACGCACGACCTGTCGCACCGACTCACCCAATCGGACCGTCGACGGGAGTACCTCGAGCGGACCCTGGCCTCTCGGGGAGCAGCAAAAGAAGTGCGGGTGTTCGACCTCGGACCGTTCTTTTCACAAAAGATTGCCGACGAGTTCGACTTCCGAAAACGTGCGGTCACGCAAATCATGCGCTCGCGAATTGGTCGAATCGCCATTTCCAACCTCATCACGGGTTTGTGCATCGGCGGCGGCCTTTTCATTATTCTGTTCGCGTCGCGCGAGAAGCCTTTGGGAAATGGCGTGCTGGCTGCGTCGGCGCTCGCCCTGTATCAACTGCTGGGGAGGCTTCGATCGATCGCGACAACCGCGGAAAACCTGCAGCAGGGTCGTCTGTTCCTGAACGATTACGCCGAGTTCGTCACGACAGCTCGGCTGCAGCCTCGGCAATCATCCGATGGCCCAGAGCCAAAAGGGCCGCTGGCGATAGAAGACGTCTCGTACTCCTACCCGGACTCCGATCGCCCAGCGATTTCGAACGTCTCCCTCCGTGTCCCGGTGGGAGCATTCGTTGCCATCGTCGGCGACAACGGCAGCGGGAAGAGCACCCTGGTGAAACTAATATGTGGACTGATTAAACCCAATTCGGGGACCATCGATATCGGCGGCACATCGATACAGGATCTCGGCCATCCGATGCCCGTTGTCCTTTCTGCAATGTTTCAGGACTACGTGCGATACGAGTTGTCACTCGATGACAACGTGACACTGGCCGACTGGCAATCACGTTCTCACGATGAAGACAACTCTTCGGTCCGAGTCAAAACTGCCGTGAAGTCGGCTGGCCTTGAACAAGTGGCGGCTCGGCTTCCGAACGGCTACGGCACGATACTGAGTCGTTCGTTCACGGACGGTACCGAACTGTCGATTGGGCAATGGCAGCGAGTTGCGCTTGCCCGCGCACTATTTCGGCGGGGAGCGTTCCTCGTGCTTGACGAACCGACGGCCTCGCTCGATGCGTTGTCCGAAGAAGCACTGCTCTGCAGCCTCAACACACTTCGCTCGGACCGGGGAATTATTCTCATCACCCATCGACTCTCCACCGCGAGGCGCGCCGATGAAATCCTCTTCATGCACGAGGGCCGAATCGCCGAGCGGGGAAGTCACGAGGAACTCATCGAACTCAACGGTCTCTACGCGACCCGTTTCCGTGTCCAGGCGCAATCCTATGAATCGTCGGTCGCATGACCACATACCATTTGCATGGGCTGCTTGTGGACAGCGACATCGCGCTCCACGCGCCCGCACCTCAACGCTCGGGGACAGCAGACATCTGGATTCGACGAGCCCAAGATCTCGTGCCGCCGAGCGCATCTGCTGGGCGCACCCTCTTCGAACAAGACGCCGGCGGTCAGGCGTGGCACCGGGTCATTAGCGTGGACGGCGCAACCTACGTTTCGTATGCGGAAGTTGCAACGTTTCGGATCGGGGCCCGAAACGATTCGATTGAGTACGCCTGGCACAATGCGGAGCCTGGCCTGGGTCCAATTCTGCTGGAGGGGTACATCTTCGCATTGCTCCTGACATTGCGCGGAAGGTGCGTGTTGCACGCAAGTGCCGTGGAACTGGCGGACGGGCGTGCACTCGCCATAATCGGCCCGTCCGGTTCCGGGAAATCCACGCTCTCGTTGCTTCTCGCCTCGAGAGGGCGACTGCACCTCGCCGACGACGTGGTCGCGGTGAAACTCTCCGTTCCCGGGATCGCCACACTATCGAGCGGTAGTCGTTCGATTCGTCTTCGGGAGAAGGCGTGGGACCTACAGACGTTCCTCCCGGGTGCATCGGTGAGTTACTCGTTCGACCGGCGGCTGGTGCTCGAAGACAAGGGAGCTACTCCGGGCGAGCACGAACTGGCCGCCATCTGGTTCCCCCGGCCAGACATCAACGTCGGGGCAGTTGCGATCGAGCCAGTACCACCCGCCAACGCGTTTCGACACCTACTGCCCAACTTCCGCATTGAACTCGACGACGCTGGACACCGTCGCAGATCGTTCGAAAACGCGGTGGACATCGCTCGCGTCGTGCCCATGTATGTTGCACACGTGCCGTGGGGTCCGCCGTGGAACGAAGCGACGTTCGAGTCGCTGGAGAAGGCGGCCGATGATATATGCATACATACGAATGAACTTACTTCGGATGCTTAGCCCTTCGAGTGCACCGCGGCCAGGGCTCTGGCGAATTCATCGCCAGTGAACGCCGAGAATGCGGACGCGTCCTCGCCTACGGGCTTACCATCGAGTTCGACCCAAGCGTGGGCTGCCATACCGGCGGGCAGCTTGGCGACCCCAATGCAGACCTTTGGGTAAAACCCGACATGGCGGAGACGTCGAGCCAACACAATCGAGCTTGGGAGGCACGTAGCGCCAACTCGCTTGGCTGCGATCCGAACGATCCGGGTTTCACGGAGCACAGACCGCACGTCGATTGTGCCCGATGGCGGCTGAGATAGGCCTGTTGCAAACATCTGAGCGAACTCACCATCGCGCAATGACTGGCGAAGCCCGACTCTCTGCAGAGATCGTTTCAGCCAAAAGAGTTCCGTGGCCCTCGTGGCCAGCAATGGGATGCCCCAGATTCCCAGTCGGCGAAAAACGCGCCATCGAGCCGTCCAGGTGTTCGATGTCTGCTCCTCCTCGGCCGTCATGACACGACAGAGTTTATGTGCATCGCCTACATCCCCCTGGGGTAAAGCTCGCCGAGAAACGCCAGGAGGAACTCGATCACGTCGGTCTTGGGTTTCATCGGCAAGATAATGAGGTTCTCCTTCTGCTTGTAGATCGCGGTTCGAGCGATCCGTTGCAGACGGATCTCTTGGCTGGTCTTCAGATCCACCGGCGACAGGCGAGCGCTGAGCGCGCCGGGCATCATCATCGATCCGGCCCCGGTCGCCTTCGTTACGACGGCTTCTCGCAAGCCAATGCGAACACATTCACCACGCAGTCGGGCAACATCGAGCAACGCTTTTGCCCGCTCCGGAATGGGTCCGTACCGGTCGATCCACTCGTTCATGATGTCGTCGACGTTTTCTTGACTCGTAACTTCGGCGAGCCGGCGGTATGCGTCGAGGCGAAGAGGTTCTTTCGCAATGTAATCATGTGGAATGTTCGCATCCAGCGGGACCTCGATCTTGACCTCCGCTGGTTCTTTCGGCGTCTCGCCCTTCAGTTCGCCTACGGCTTCGATCACCATTTGGCTGTAGAGGTCATAGCCCACCGCGGCGATATGCCCGCTCTGATCGCCGCCCAAGATGTTTCCGGCACCACGAATCTCCAGGTCACGCATTGCGATCTTGAAACCAGATCCAAGTTCGGTATGTTCACCGATGGTCTTGAGGCGTTCGTAGGCTTCTTCGGAAAGCTGGACGTCAGGTGGATAGAAAAGATACGCGTAGGCTCGCTGTCCGGCGCGGCCGACACGGCCGCGAAGCTGGTGGAGTTGTCCAAGTCCAAGGCGATCGGCCCGGTCAACAACGAGCGTGTTGACCGTCGGCATGTCGATACCTGTCTCGATGATTGTTGTGCAGACAAGTACGTCGTACTTACCTTCCCAGAAGTCGACCACAATCTGTTCAAGCGAGCCTTCGTCCATTTGCCCATGAGCAATTGCTATGCGCGCTTCGGGAACCAGATCTGCGAGTTGTTTCGCTTTCCACTCGATGTCGGAGACTCGGTTGTGCACATAGAACACCTGCCCCTCGCGAAGGAGTTCTCGGCGAACAGCTTCGGCAACGGCGCGGTCGTCGTACTCGCCGACGTAGGTGAGGATCGGTTGACGTTCCGCAGGTGCAGTGTTGAGCAGCGTGAGGTCGCGTATTCCGCTCAGCGCCATCTCGAGTGTGCGGGGAATCGGTGTTGCGGTCAGCGTCAACGCGTCCACGTTGACGGCCATCTGTTTGATCGCTTCTTTGTGAGTGACACCAAAGCGTTGCTCTTCATCGACAACCAGCAATCCCAATCGGGGAAACTTGATGTCGGCACTGAGGAGTCTGTGCGTACCGATCAATACATCGACCTCGCCGCTGTTTGTCGCCTGCACCACCTTTTTCGCCTGGGAGGCGCTAAGGAAGCGCGACAGGACCTCCACACGAATCGGATAGTTCGCAAAGCGGTCGGAAAAGGTCTGAAAGTGCTGCTGGGCAAGCAGCGTGGTGGGTACCAGGATGACGGCCTGCTTTCCGTCCTGCACCGCCTTGAAGACCGCGCGAATTGCCACCTCGGTCTTGCCGTAGCCGACGTCGCCACAGACGAGGCGGTCCATCGGCGAGTTCGATTCCATGTCGGCCTTTACTTCCTCGATCGCCTTCAGCTGATCGGGAGTTTCGCTATACGGGAACGCTTCCTCCATCTCCCGTTGCCAGGGGGTATCACCGCCAAACGCATGGCCGGGTGCAGTTATGCGGCGCTGATAGAGCAGAACAAGTTCCTGGGCAATCTCACGAACCGCGGCGCGCACCTTCGCCTTGGCAGCTGCGAAGTCTTTTCCACCGAGCCTATGAACGGACGGTGGTTCGCCGTTGTAAGGCCGAACCGCATCGATCTGCTCGCTCGGCACGTACAGCTTGTCGTCGCCTCGAAACTCAAGCATCAGATAATCGCGCTCGACACCACCGATCGCCCGCTTCACCATGCCTCCGAACTTCGCTACCCCGTGAACGTAATGCACCACGAAATCGCCGGTTTTGAGGTCCTCGAAGAATGCTTGAGCTTCTCGCCTTTTCCTCGTTCGCGCTTTGCGATGCGCTCGGCGACGTCCGGTCAAATCGGACTCCGACATCACCGCCAATTTGACGGAAGGAAGGATGAAGCCGCGCTCCACCGACGCCACGACTATCTGCACACCCGGTCTTGTTCGTGCACCTATCTCGACTTCGACACCCGCCGGTACAACCTCGACCCGAAGGCCTTCATCACGGAGAATGGTTTGGATTCGATCGGCCGACCCCTCCCCCTCTGCTGCTATCACCACGCGGTAGCCATCTGCCGAAAGACTCCGCAGCTGCGCCACGATTGCCGTACTGTCGCCGACGGTAGTCGCCCATCCCATGGCGGGGATGACGGTTGTTCCCGGCCCTTCCGGGGTTGAGGTCAGCGTCCAAACAGGCGCCTTGGTATGGGCCAGCAAGCGGTCAAAGGGCAAATGCAGGCAGGGAAATGCACCATGTTCGGCGACGAACGAGCTCGTGGTGTCGGCACCCCAGGTTCTCGCCAGGCTGTTGGCCAGTGCCGATTCCTCATCGAGCAGGTCACTTGAACGGTCGCGCATGCGACGCGGTTCCATGAGCACCACAAGTGCGTCGACGGGAATCAGATCGGCCAGGAGATGTTCGTCTTCGGTGAGAAAGGGAAGCCACGATTCCATGCCATCGAAAGTGAGGCCCTGAGAGATCCGCTCCCACTGGTCGCGCCCCCACGGTTCCGTGCGCATAAGTTCCTCTGCGCGCATGCGAACTTCGTCAGTCGGTCGGAGTTCGCGACAACCCACCAGAATCACTTCGTCGATGTCAAGGGTGGACCGTTGGTCGTGGACACTGAATTCGCTCAGTCGATCGACCTCGTCACCCCAAAGATCGATCCGCACCGGAACGTCTGCTGTCGGTGGGAACACGTCGATGATGGAACCTCGAATGGCCACCTCGCCTCGATGTTCGACCTGATACTCGCGGCGGTACCCAAGCCCAACGAGGGTGGCCAGGAGATCCTGCGGGTCGATCGTGTCACCTCGACCAACGACCACCGGAGCGGTGTCTTCGACATGGGGTCCGAGCCGCTGGAGAAGTGCCTTGACCGGCGCGACCAGGACTGCCGGCATGTTCGTACCCGACGATAGGTGCCACATTGCTTCCAAGCGTCGGCCCATCGTTTCGACGCTCGGGCTCACCCGCTCAAACGGAAGGGTTTCCCATGCTGGAAACAGGTCTACTTGATGGTCGCCAAGGTATGCGCGCAGATCATGGGCAAGTCGCTCGGCGTCTTGGGTCGTCGGCGTAACCACGACAAGGGGGCGACGGCCCGACAGTTCGCCCAGCGACGCCAGTACGTAGGCCCTGGCCGGGTCGGCTACGGCAAGGAGTGCGTTGCGAGACCCGAGAAGATCGTTGAGGTCCGCATCGTGAGCGAGTAACGCCGGCAGCGAGGTAAGACTCATTTCGGGTCCGAATTGACAACGTTCATTGCACGTTCGAGTCCATTGCTCAAGATCGATTCGACGGCATCGGCGGCCAATTGCACAGTCACATCAAGTTCGACCCGCTCGGCCTTTCCGGGTTTGCGCAGCACAAAATCGGCACCGGACTGAGTACCGGGCGGGCGTCCGATGCCGACGCGGATCCGCACAAAGTCTGGCGAATCAAGATGGGCCTTGATGGATTTCAAGCCATTGTTCCCAGCCAACCCACCGCCGAGCTTGAGCTTGAGCCGACCGACCGGCAGGTCCAATTCATCATGAACGACAACGACTCGAGACGGGTCTGTGATCCCGTATCGGGCCACCAGCGGACGAACCGACTCGCCGGAGAGGTTCATGAAGGTTTGCGGATAGGCGAGGACGACACGGGCATCACCGATTCGACCGTCAGCCACCAGGGCACGCTCACGTGATGATCTCGAGAACTTCATCGCGTGGCGTCGGGCGAGTGCCTCGATAACTTCAACACCCATGTTGTGGCGGGTCCCGACGTATTCGGCGCCAGGGTTCCCCAGACCGACCACGAGCAGGTCGGCGGGCGTTCCAGACCTCGCCGAGGCTCGAAACGCCATATTCGAGGTCGCAGTCCGTGCGTCTCCCCGGAGGGATCAGACGGTGATGAAGTCGACGTGCGCCGCGGTACCCTTGACCGGGTTGCGTTGGATGTCTTGAATCTTCACCTTGTGAGCAACGCCGTCAATGACCAGCGAGATCGTTTCGGAGCGATTCTCGACATGGTTGAAAGTGTTGCGGAACGTGCGGTGATCGACCGAGACAGAGACCGGCGCAAAACCCTTGCCGTAGACCACGCCGGGAAGACTCCCCTGAGCCCGCAGACGACCAGTGGGGCCGGAACCGGATTCTTTGCGAATTTGAGCTTCGAGAGTGATATCAGCCATGGGAGTTCCTTGGGTAAATGCGCGAAACGGGTTCGCAAACGACGGGTGCAGCAGCAATCAAACTTGCGTTTTGAGACAAGTCCGGTCGACGAAGACCTCATAGCTTAGGCCGAACTTCTGCCCATCTTTGACCGCTTCGAAATCGACCGCCGCCCGGACGTTCGTTTCGGTCCGGGCCAGGTTTGCTAGGCGAGGTTTTCGCCACCGAAGATTTCACTCACCGAAGCGTCCTCGAACACTGCAGAGATGGCGTCGGCCAAAAGCGGAGCGACGGAGAGCACTTCGATTTTGTCAATTTGTTTTTCCGGAGGCAGCGGAAGCGTGTTCGTAATGATGAGCTTGCTCAGAACCGAATTTTTGATGCGATCAATCGCCGGATCGGACAGAACGCCGTGGGTCACTGCGGCGAAAACCTCAGTTGCGCCGTTCTTCATCAAGATCTCCGCGGCTGCGCACAGGGTGCCCGCCGTGTCGACCATGTCATCGACGATGACACAGGTTCGCCCGGCAACTTCGCCCATGATGTCGAGGGCTTCGACACTGTTGACCTTCGAGCTCGATCGGCGTTTGTAGATCGAGGCGACGTCAGCGTCGAGATGTTTCGCAAAGCGTTCGGCGACCTTTACCCGACCCGAGTCCGGAGACACGATGACGCACCCCGGCCCGACTGCGTAGCGGAGATGGTCGACCAGAACCGGTGCGCCGGTGAGGTGATCGACAGGAATGTCGAAAAACCCTTGAATCTGACCGGAGTGCAAGTCGACGCTGACCATCCGGTCAGCACCGGCAACCGTCAACATGTCCGCCATCAATTTCGCAGAGATCGGCTCTCGGCCGTCGGACTTGCGGTCTTGACGGGCGTACCCGAAGTACGGGCAGACAGCAGTAATTCGTTTCGCCGACGCACGCTTTGCGGCATCAATCATGATCAGTTGCTCCATGATGTGGTCGTTCGTCGGGCGCCCGTGAGTCTGCAGAATGAACACATCGGCACCGCGAATTGATTCGCCGAACTTCACGCGGATCTCGCCGCTCGCGAAGTCGACAATGTTCGGGTTGCCCAGTTCGATGCCGAGGTGGGCGACCACTTCGGCGGCGAGCGATGGATTCGACCTTCCGGCGTACAGCTGCAAGCGCTTCTTCGGAGCGAACTCCACGGTGACCCCTCAGTGAACGATTTTGGAGTGGTGCACATCCGAGCCGCGTTCGAAACGGGCATCGATTGCTGACCGGGCTCTACCCTACCGCTCGGTTACAGGGCCGCAAACGGGCCGACAACCGCGTCCGGTGCGATGACCGCTTCGCGCGCCGTCGAGAACTCGATTCGAGCCCGATCACCAACGGTGCAATTGACGAGACGAACGTTCGGGCCAATCTCGCAACCACTCCCGATCACGGTGCTTCCCTGCAAAACGCAGCCCGGATAGATCGTGCTGTCCGTACCGATCGCGACGCTGGCGTCGATATAGGTATGGGCAGGGTCGACGAGCGAAACACCGGCCTTCATAAGACGAAGATTCGTCCGGCTTCGCAGTTCCGCTTCGGCTCGCGCCAGCTGCGCCCGATCGTTGACACCGTCAGCTTCGGAGGGGTCGGGCACGACGTGCGACACAACGTTGTAACCAGCTTCGTAGAGAACCTGGATCACGTCGGTCAGGTAGTACTCGCCCTGGCTGTTTTCCGGACTCAGGCGACGCAGGGCCGGAGCAAGCAGGGAGCGTTTGAACACATAGACCGAGGTGTTGATTTCGTGAATTGCCAGCTGTTCGGGAGTTGCGTCACGGTGTTCAACGATCTGACGAATTCGGTCGCCTTTCCCGCGCACCACGCGCCCGAGCCCCGTGGCGTCGTCGAGGATGGCCGTGAGAACCGTGGCACCCGCATCGCTCGACACATGGGTGTGCACCAGGCCAGCAAGGGTTTCGGGGCGAAAAAGGGGCTGATCACCCGGCATCACGATGATGTCGCCCTCCGCTTCATCGTCGAGTTCTTCGGCGGAAAACGCCGTAAGCGCCACCGACACCGCGTCGCCGGTCCCGCGCTGCTCAAGTTGAGTCACGAACTCAAGGGGAAGCCCCGCTGGCGCCTCATCGAGAAGTGAGTTCCGAACTCGTTCCGCGCCGTGGCCAACAACAACCACGGCTCGTTCGAGGTGCAACGACTCCAACGCGTCGAGCACATGGAGGACCATAGGACGACCGCACAAGCGATGGATCGGCTTTGGCCGGGCGGACTTCATACGACTGCCTTCACCGGCGGCCATGACGACCGCGGCGAGCGGACGACCAGAAACTGAAGTAGTCAAGAAACACCTCGGAGCTGAGAAGGAATCACCACAGAATCAACACGATCGCCACAATCGCCACCGTTGCGGAGTGCTTGGCGTTCGCGTGGGGCGGACGCCGTCGTTCGCGGGGAGGGATTCGAACCCCCATTCACTGGACCAAAACCAGTTGTCCTGCCCTTGGACGACCCGCGAGTGCTTGTAGCTCGCAGCGGTGGGGCCGCTGCGAACGCCCAACTTACCAGCGAGAGGTTTCACGCCGAAGCCAAAATCCAACGGCGGTCTTAGTTCTGGTTCGCGAGCAGCGAGCGGTACATCGTCTTGTCGACCTGTCCCGTGGTCGTCCTACCTCGCGGAAGGGGAACCAACTTGCGTCGCAGGCCCCCGACCTCGACCACGACCTTGCCAACTGCGGGCCGCCTCCACCCATCGAGAGTGTAGAGGGTTTGGCCGATGGCCAGTGCTTGCTCCGACACCGTGAGTTCGTCGAATTCGGTCGGAAAATCCAGGATGTAGCTCTCGCAGAACGGGACGACGCCGGTCCGGCAGAGCAGAACGGGCGGCAGGGCCGGGGGTTTGGGCAGCAGGGACGAGTAGCCGCGCCCAATCTGATCCGGCGTTGGTCCTTCCGCCAACGGGCCAAGGTACTTTGCGCCAGCGCGGTCGGGGTCGTCGAGCGTTTCACCCGCTTCCACCACCCGATCGACGGGATCGAGGAGACCGTTGCGCACGAAGTACAGCTTGGCGGTCTCCTGGCGTCGAAAGAGGATATCGAAATCCTTTGCGGCGAGTGGCGGGCTCAGTTCCTCACCGTTTGGTCCACGCACCCCTGGCACGCGCTGTCCTTGTACGAGGACGTCTACCGACTCGATGCCTTCGAGACCGGTCATCGTCAGAACGATTTGTCCGAGCAGGGTCCCATCTTCGAGAAGACGACTCGTCTCGGAAGAAACGTTGAGTTCGACGACGATCCGATTTCGGACATCGGCGTTGAAGTCGACCGATGGAAGCTCCGAGCGAAGCCCGAGTGCCGCTTCCTCACTGGTCAACGGCAAACGGAGTTGTGTGACCGCATCTCGCACCGTCGCCTGGATGTCGGGCTGCAACTGGATCGACCGCTTTACCTTGCTCAGGCTGAGGGTGTTGCCGCTCACGAGATACACGTCGATTTTCCGGGTCGGGTCGGTGAGATCGACCGGAACGCTCTCCCGCTTAATTTGGCGCGGCGCCACATCTTGGGGAATCGAACACGATGTCTGTGCGAGGAGCACAACGAATGCGGCGACCAGCCTGAAGATATGGCGACGGGTCATTCCGTGACCTCCAACTCGGCGATATCGAGCACGAATCGAGCACCGCCGGCAGGGTTGCCCTCCACCCACGCGGTTCCCCAATGCAAATTTGCATGTGCGCGTACTAATGAAAGGCCGAGGCCGGTGCCCTTCTGACTCGACGTTCCCCGAAGATGTGATTGTCCACGTCGAAATCGTTCGAAGATCGCATCTCGCTCGTCCTCGGGCACTCCCGGACCATGGTCGTCGACCGTGATTCGAATCCGGCGGCCCTCGTCGGTGGCGAAGTGCTGCGAAAGCGCGATTCGGGTAGCACCGTCGGCGTAGATCGCCGCATTCTGCAAAAGGTTGGCCACCATTCGTTCGACGCGTCGCTTGTCGAGTCCGACATCGACCGGATCAAGTCCATCGACCACCACGTCCGCTTCGGATTCGTTGAGCGCTACGACCTGACGAACGAACTCCGGGAGGTTCACCGTCTCTGCGTGGAGCGTCGCTGCCCCTGCGTCGAAACGCGACATTTCGAGGAGGTCGAGAACAAGGCGTTCGAAATGCGCCGTCTGTGTGACGAGAACGTCAAGCGTTTTTTGTCCACGCTCGCCAAGTTCATCACGACGACCGTCGAGTAGTCGAGCGGCCGTCACGAGGGCCGTCAGCGGAGTACGCAACTCGTGGCTCACGTCGGATGCAAACCGTGCCTCACGCTCGATGCGGCTCTGCAACGAGCTGGCCATTTCGTTGAATGATCGCAGGAGTGGGTCAAGGTCCGCGTCGCCCGTGAGCTCGAGACGTGTGTCGAGACGGCCCGAGGAGATGCCGCCTGCTGCGCCGGCGACCGATGCGAGCGGGCGCAGCACCCGCCGACTTACCCCGCGGCCGACGAGCGCTGATCCCAACGAGGTGACAATTGCGGCTGCGGTTAGCGTTCGTCCGAGGTTTCGGAGCTGCTTTTCGACGTCGACCAAACTTGCGACACCGTAGAACTCAGCGTTCACAGCGGGAAGCGGAACGCCAACGATCAGCGACGACACCCCGGGCTTATTCGTGATTTGGTACCAGTATGAAATCTCTGGGGGACCGCGATGCTCGACCGAAGCTCGGACGTTCTCTCGCAGTTTCTCCGGGATGTCGGCATCAAGATCCAGGGTTGCATCGCTCCCGAATTCTTTGTCGAGCGTGTTCCCGCTCGGAAATGGTGCATTGCCGACGACCACCAGGGTCCGCAGATCGCTCTGCCCTTTGCTTTTGAGGACGCCACCGATCTCAACACGTTCGGCGAGCGCGTTTTGCACTGCGACTGCATCAGCGAAGATGAGTCGTTCCATCACGGTTCGGCGCTCTTCGACGAGTGATCGCCGCGCCACGATGAAGGTCAATACCGCAACTGCGATCGAAATGACGAGCGCTCCGAGTCCGATCGCCAGTGCCGCTCGCGAACGCAGGCCCAACGACAATCGGGCCAGCCGATCGGGCATACGAAACGGAAGCCGGACACGCTCCAGGCGTTCGGGTCGCTCCAGCACAGTGCCCCGATCCGTGTATTGCGGCGGCAGCGCCTGTTTTGTCGTCGCCGATGCAATCTCCGCTTGCGCCTCTTCCACCGCGTCGAGGTCAAACACCTCCGGCGGTTCGGGCGACTCAGGGGACAAATCGATATCCGAGTCCGCGGGCCGTCATGATGTAGCGCGGTTCGGCCGGATCGGCCTCCACCTTCGTACGGAGGCGACGCACGTGCGCGTCTACAAGTCGGCTGTCTGCCAAGAAGTCATGACCCCAAACCTGTTCAAGAAGTTGCTCACGGCTGTAGACCTTCAGAGGGTTCGTGGCGAGAAGAACAAGGAGTCGAAACTCGGTCTTCGTGAGCCCCAGATTGACGCCGTTTCGCGACGCATACCCTTCGTCGGCGTGGATCGTGAGTTCGCCGTGAACGAGCCGCACTGGTCCTGAAGG
This sequence comes from Acidimicrobiia bacterium, assembly GCA_031429095.1. GTDB lineage: Bacteria > Actinomycetota > Acidimicrobiia > Acidimicrobiales > JANYDT01 > JANOYY01. The sequence continues at coordinate 25,002 of JANOYY010000168.1, forward strand.
GTGCGTGCCGGTGGCCGGACGCGCCGGCTGAACCCGGCGGAGATGGGCACGGATCCGTGCCGCCAACTCCTTGGGTTTGAACGGTTTGGTGACGTAGTCGTCGGCACCGGATTCCAGTCCGGCGACAACGTCGAAGCTGTCTTCTTGTGCGGTGACGATGATGATCGGCACGTCGCTTGTCTGGCGAATGGCGCGACAGATGTCGAAGCCGTTCATGTCGGGCAGTTTGAGATCGACAAGGACCAGTGCCGGCTTCTCGCTGTGGAAGATTCGCAGGCCGTCGGTCCCGTTTCCGGCTTCTGCGACCTCGTACCCCTCGTCTTCGAGGACCATTTTGAGCATGATTCGTACGTCGTCGTCATCTTCGATCGTGAGCAGGCGAGGTCGCACTTCTCTATCCTTGCGCACCGAACGCGTCAACGGAGGTTGCCAACGTTCGCTATCCTTCTCAGCCTCATGGGATCGCTGATCAAGAAGCGCCGTAAGCGCATGCGTAAGAAGAAGCACAAGAAGATGTTGAAGAGGACGCGCCACCAGCGCCAACGCGGGAAGTAGTCCTTCCAACCCATCGAAATCGAGAAGTCGGTGCTGCTGCGCGGTGCCGACTTTTCGACGCCCTGCCCCGGCTACGCGGGGGTCGTTTTGGCAACGACGAAATCGGGTCCTTTAAAGGCACCTTCGACGAACCATGTGGAGCCGCTCCCTGCCAAAGTGGGGGTCATGCCCGTGAGGCTGGCCAGTTTGTCGCGCCAAACTTGCAGCCGTGGCTCAACGGCGAGCGCAGCAGGCTCGAGGTCGTTGAGCCCCGCGCTCGTCGGAGCGCCGAGCGCATCCCATGCTCTGTAAACGGCCGGCGTTGACACGCCAAATGGCGGCGTCAGCAAGGTGAACGTCCGCTCCACGAACGGAAGCGGTTCGAGTATTTCCCCGATACCGAGCACTCGGGCCCGACCACCCCGGATGCAAAACGCCACATCGGCCCCCAATTGCGCGCTTGCGATTACGTCGGCGTCGGAAGTGCGGCCGGCCCATCGGAACACTGCTGCTGCGTTTGATGAACCGCCACCGAGCCCTGCACCGGCAGGTATTCGTTTGTGAATCGTGACATGAGCGGTGCGATTCAACCGACGAAGTGCCTTCGCCACGAGATTGTCATCCCCCGCAGTGACCGGCAGCCCGCGCGACGCATTCGCGTCGGTCGTCACTCGCAAGATGATGTCGGGGGCAGCGTCGAAACGGAGGGTATCGGCGAGGTCGAGCGATACCATTTCGGCGTCGATGAGGTGATAGCCGTCGGGGCGAACCCCGATGCAGCGCAGCGACACGGTCAATTTGGCGGGTGCCTCTTCGATGTGGGTCACGAACGTTCCAGTCAGTGCGCTGGAGCGGAAGCCGTGCCCGGATGAGCGTCGGTCAAATACCTCGGCCTGAACAGAGTTACGAACACGGCGGCGGACAATATGATCAGGATCGAGGACACGACCAACGGGGTGTTGGAACCGATGCCGCTGGTGATGTATCCGACAAGCGCAGATGCCGGCACCTGGGCCAGGCTCGACACGCTCGAGTACACGCCCATGACCTCGCCCTGTTTTCCGGGCTCTGCGGAACGTGAGATCAACGACGAGATGTTGGCCTGGGTGAGTCCTTGGAACAACGCCAGGACGGGAATGAAAAGGTACAGCGTCAACTTCGAGGTTGCCGCCACGTAGCCGAGCATGGCGAGTCCGTTGAAGAGGATCGAGAACCGGAGAACCCTATGGTCGGGAAGTTTCTTGGCGATAACGCCTACGACGGCACCCTGGGTGAGCGCAATGAAGATGCCGACGATCGCGAAGTAGTCGCCGGTTTGCGATTGCGTGAAGAAAAACTTGTTCCGGAGGTAGACGCCGAAGAACGTTGTGAAGAACGTAAACCCGCCGCCCCAGAGAAAAGCGGCGGCCAGTGGAACTCGAATCCGCGGCGATGCGAATCCGCTGATCACATTGCGGACCGATCGTGTGAATTGCACCTTGTTGTTCGATTTTGCCTGGATCGTCTCGGGCAACGTGGTGATCACCAACATGGCGTTCAAAGCGGCGAGCCCGGCAGCAAACCAGAACGGCGTGGTTGCACCGAACCAGTCGGGGGTTGTGAATAGACCGTAGAAGCTCACGTTCGGGGCGCTGAGACGACCGCCGACATAGGGGCCGAGGATGAAGCCCAAACCGAATGCGGCACCAATCAGCCCAAAGTTTTTCGCTCGATTTTCGTTGGTGGAAACGTCACCGATCGCCGCTTGAGCAACAGCAAGATTGCCGCCCGTAAGCCCGTCAAGCGATCGACCCAGGAAAAGCAGCGGCAGGTTCTTCGTTGCTATGCCGACAGCAAAGATCACATACCCCACGGCCGTTCCGGCAATCGAGACGGCGAGTACCGGTCGGCGGCCAAGTCGATCCGAAAGTTGGCCCAAAATAGGCGCCGCGAAAAAGATGCACAGCGGATACACCGCCTGGAGCCACCCGAGCATGATCAAACCGGTTTGATATGACCACCCTTGCGGCGTGACCCGAAAGGGCGCACCCGGCGAGGGGTCGATGAGCAACGGAAACACCGGGATGAGGATCGAGAATCCGATCAGGTCGATAAACACCGTGGAAAAGATCGCCAGTAGCGGGCTTCGCCCTTTTCGACGTGTTGGTTCGAGCGCGTTGATGGGTGGGGGTGTCTGCGTCATGGCTGGTCGTTTCTCATCGTTCGTATTCAGTTCGTCGCTCAGCGGTGGGTTCGGGGTGTAGGAGCATCACCTTGACAGACCGGTGTGACAGCCATCAGAACCTGACCGGTTTGATGTTCAAAGCACGGCAAGTCGGCCCCATTCCTCGATACCCAACTCCTCGGCTCTCGACGTCGGTGCAACCTCGGCGCGGGCAAAGGCTTCCGGGGTCACGAGAGCAGCAAGATTGCCCCGCAGCATTTTCCGACGCTGCGCGAATCCGGCTCGCACCACTGCGAAGAGTCGCTCCGACGACACTTCCGACGGGTCAACTGCAGGTGCCGAACGTCGATCGATGCGCACCAGCGCACTGTCCACATTCGGTTGCGGAACAAAGACGGTCGGCGGCACGAGCCCCACGACCTTCGCCACGGCGTGATAGGCGACCTTGACCGACACGGCGCCATACGCCTTTTCTCCGGGCACCGCGGCAAGCCGCTCCCCTACTTCCTTCTGCACCATCACCAGCATTTTGGTGATTTGCGGCACGAAATCGAGCAGGTCCGCAACAAGGGGTGTTGCCACGTTGTACGGGAGGTTGGCGATAAGTGTGTACGGGCCGCTCGATACGGGCAGCAACTCGTTCCAGTCGACTTTCATCGCGTCGCCATGGACGATCGTGACATTGCTATGTGGGCGTAGATTCTCCGAGAGTTGCTCGATGAGGTACCGGTCGATCTCGACAGCCGTGACCGTTGCACCCGTTTCAGCGATGGCCAGGGTAAGCGAACCGAGCCCGGCGCCGATCTCGACAACGTGCGATTCAAATTCCACACCGGCCAATCGGACAATCTTGCGAACCGTGTTGGCATCGACAACAAAGTTCTGTCCGAGGGCCCTCGAAGGCTTCGCGTTCGCGCGTTCGAAGTGTGAGGTGACGTCGGACTTATTTAACATATACACGTATCATTAGGTTTTCGGACCGGCTCTTCACTTGGCCACGGGCACAAGCGGGAGCCGGAAGATGCGAGCGACGTTTTCCCAGGTGACACGCTCCACCTCGGCGATGTCTACGTCTTTGACCTCGGCGATTTTGGCGCCCACGTGGGGGAGGTAGGCCGGGACGTTCGGCTTTCCACGCATCGGGATCGGGGCGAGGTACGGCGAGTCGGTTTCCACGGTCAGCCGTTCCAATGGTGTAACACGGGCTGCCTCGCGTAGAGGCTCGGCGGACGGGAACGTCACGATCCCAGAGAAGCTCAATGCAACACCGTCGCCCAGGGAAAGGCACGATTCTGCTTCGCCGGGACCACCGGTGAAGCAGTGAAAGATCGTTGATGCAGGTACACCCTCTGACCGCAGAACGGCGAAGGTGTCGTCCCAGGCATCACGCGTGTGGATGACCAACGGGAGGTTGTGTTCGTGAGCGAGACGAATCTGCTCGGCGAACACGGATAGCTGGACGGCCCGAGGTGAGTGCTCGTAGTAATAATCGAGCCCGCATTCTCCAACGGCCACAATGTTATGTGCACGTAGGTTTTCGCTAGTGAGCCACGGCTTGAGGAAGGCCGTGCCGTGGGTCGCCTCGTGCGGGTGGAGCCCAACCGTGGCCCAAACGTCGTAGCCGAGCTGGCGTGCCTCCGCCGTATCATCGACGGCGGCCTGCGAAGTGGCAGCATCGCATCCGACGGTGATCATGCGACCAACCCCCATCGTGGCGGCGTCGGCCAGAGCTTTCGACAGTGGACGAATACGGTCGTCGTAGAGGTGACAGTGCGGATCGGCCCAGGCCATGGCGTCCATCATTGCCGAGGAACGAGAGCCAAACGGACCCACCACGGTAGGCCCTATGAATGTGGTGACGGCGGGGCGAATCTGCGGCTAAAGTCTCTGTCGCCATTGGGGAATGGTGTAATAGGTAACACATCTGGTTCTGGTCCAGCTATTCAGGGTTCGAGTCCTTGTTCCCCAGCTCAGAAGCGGGCCGGTTCGCCGGTTCGCCTCTTACATAGGCGAGTCTGCTGTCTGGGCTTTCGCCACTTCAACACATGGCCCCATCGTCTAGGGGCCTAGGACATCACCCTCTCAAGGTGAAGACACGGATTCGAATTCCGTTGGGGCTGCCATGTGAACGACTAGTCGAAGACGCTTGGTGAACTGATCGAAACGTGGCTGGAGCTTGCCGGTCCGCCTGCGCTCTCGACGCGGGCGGTGTACGACGGCTACATCAAGAATCAGATCCGCCCGTACCTGTGGGACGTCTCGCTCGGCGATCTCAGCGTGGTCGATCTCGACCGTTGGTACGTGACGCTGAAGAGGACCGGCCTCGCCCCGGCGACGGTCCGAAAGGCCCACAACATCGTCCGTGGCGCTCTGACGCAGGGCGTGCGGTGGGGCTGGATCACGACGAACGTCGCCGCGCTCTCCCGCCCGCCAGCGGTGCCGAAGTCAGCAATTGCGACACCGAAGGCGACGGAGGTTCGCGACTTCGTCGGCTTCGTGGCGAAGATCGACAAGGAGTTCGCCACGTACGTGCGCCTGTCGGGCGTGACGGGCGCACGGCCGGGCGAAGTGTGCGCGTTGCAGTGGGACGACGTCGACTTCGAGCACAGCGAACTGCATCAGGCGGCGGATCATGGCGGGCGCACGGGAAGATGTGGCCGGAAGACTTGACGAAGACCGACAAGACGCGGCCTGTTCCGCTCGATGCGGGGACGCTGGAGTGTGTCTGCGGGAGCAGCACTCGATGTGTGCTGATCGCGCCGTGGTCGTCGGCGTGTCGTTGCCGGGGACGGCGTTCGTGTTCACGAAATCGGTCGACGGTTCGGTGCATTGGCGGTTGTTCGCGATCGAGCGGGGTCGGGAGGGTTGGGGGTATCCGCGTGGGGTCGAGGTCTCCGGGTGAGAGTGCTGGTGTCTAGCCCGCTCTCACAGCCCGGAGGCCTCGATGGAGACCGACCCT
>JANOYY010000169.1:0-84437 GCA_031429095.1 Acidimicrobiia bacterium
TCCATCCTCGGTGGACCGAAGGTTCGTGCACCGTGGTCGCAGACCCTGTCGGCGAACCTTATGGCCGGCGATACCAACCAGCCGTACCCGCTTGAGGGTGGCGACGCTGACGCAGCGAAGGCACTCGTAAAGGAATCCGGCGTTACCGACCCGACAATCACTCTTGTCCACTTCAGCGACGAGCCAGCGCCTGCCGCTGCAGCGTCGGTGAAGGAAGACCTCGAGGCCGTGGGCTTCAAGGTCACGCTCAAGTCGATCGCACGTTCCGCGTTCTACGGCTTCCTGTCCGACCCGAAGTCGCAATACAACCTTGCCCTTCCGGGCTGGGGCCAGGACTACCCCGACGCAGTTACGTTCTTCGGTCCACTTATGGGTTGTAACTCGATAGGTGGCGGAACGAACTACGGACAGTTCTGCGACAAGGCCTTCGATGCGAAGGTCGCTACGGCCGACGCCCTCCCGAACGGTCCCGAGCGCGACAAGGCCTGGGCCGCGTTGGCTCAGGAGACAGCAAAGGACTTCCTCCCCTACACCGCCGTCATGTTGCGTCTGCACCCGTCGTTCGTCGCCGAGCGATTCGGTGGACATGCATGGACAACTGCGCGTCACCACGTGTGGAGCAGCTTCTACGTGAAGGACGGCAAGTAGTTCCTACGTAGGCATATCTGTTGTGCGGGCCTGAAACACTGCGGGCCCGCACACAGGTACCTTCGTTCGGATGAACCCCTAGACGCCCATGTTCCGTTACCTTCTCCGTCGCATCATTTGGGGTGTGGCTGTGCTGCTGGCACTGACTATGTCGGTGTTCTTGCTGTTCGGTCCCGTCCTGCAATGGAAGTCGAAGATTGAACCGGCGCGTCTCTACGCGGGAAATCATCCAACCGAAGAAACGGTCGCCCAAGTCACCTCCGTACTCGGGCTCAACAAGCCCTGGTACATCCAATACGGCCGCTACATGAAGCGCATCGTCACCGGTCCCAGTGCCGACGATTGCCGACGCCTCGCTCCGGGCGGCACCAAAGCGGATTGCCGCGAGAGCATCGGACGTCTCGGTCGAACCTTCCGCCAACAACGGCCCGTCGACACGGTGATCGGCGAAGCAATTCCCGCCACACTTTCACTGACCCTCTTCGCCGCCATCATCTGGCTCGCCATGGCGATCCCCATCGGAATTCTGTCTGCGCTACGAAAACGGTCGTTCTTCGACCGTCTCACCACGATCTTCGTCCTCATCGGCCAGGCACTCCCCATCTACTATTTCGGTCTTCTTGCCCTGTACTTCCTTGCATACCTGCCGAGCTCCGACGAAGCAAAACGCCGCTTCGGATTCAAACTCGGCTTCGACCTGTTCCCCAATGGCGGCTACTCCACGATTGCCGAGGCGGGTCTTTGGAACTGGGCGTGGCACCTCTTTCTGCCCGCGTTCACCCTTGCGCTCCAATTTGCTGCGTTGTACGCGCGCATGATTCGTTCCAACATGCTGACCGCGATGAACGAGGACTACGTACGAACGGCCCGAGCGAAGGGCGCAAGTGAACGCCGTGTGGTGGTGCGCCACGCGCTGCGAAACGCGATGTTGCCGATCGTCACCATGTTCGGCCTCGACATCGGCATCCTCATCGGCGGCGCGGTGCTTACGGAAGGCACATTCGGTCTCAACGGCCTCGGCAAGGTCGCTGTCGACGGCGCAACAAGCCTCGACGTGCCCCTCGTCGCCGGCGTCGTGCTGTTCGCGGGCCTGGCGATTGTTGTTGCGAACATCGTCGTCGACCTCCTGTATGCCGTGATCGACCCTCGAATCCGGCTCACGTAGTAGGCGCGCGTACTGACTATGGCACTCCTCGAAGTAAAAGACCTTAAGACCTCGTTCAACACCGTCGACGGCACGGTCGGTGCCGTCGACGGCATCTCCTTCAACGTCGACGCAGGCAAGGTGCTCGGGATCGTCGGTGAGTCGGGCTGCGGGAAATCGGTGACCAGCCTGTCGATCATGCGGTTGCTGTCAAAGAAGGTTGCTACCACGACCGGAACGGTTCGCCTCGACGGCCGAGACCTCATGCCCCTCGACAACGATGAAATGCACGACATTCGTGGCCGCGAGATGGCCATGATCTTCCAAGATCCGATGACGTCGCTCAACCCGGTCTACAAGATCGGCTGGCAGCTCGAAGAAGCCGTGCACCTGCACCACAACGTCAGCAAGGAAGAAGCGCGGGCGCGGGCGCAGCGCATGCTCGAAGCCGTCGGGATCCCGGCCGCCAAGGATCGGCTCGAGAATTATCCGCACGAAATGTCGGGCGGAATGCGTCAACGCGTGATGATAGCGATGGCACTTATCAACGAACCGAAGCTTCTCATTGCCGACGAACCAACCACGGCTCTCGACGTCACCACCCAGGCCCAAATCATCGACCTGATCCGCAAGCTCCGCAACGATTTCGGCTCCGCCATCATCATGATTACCCACGACCTCGGCGTCGTTGCCGAACTGTGCGACGAAGTCATCGTGATGTACGCCGGCCGCGTCGTGGAGCGGGGCAGTGTGTTCGACATTTTCGAACGACCGCAACACCCCTACACCTGGGGCCTTCTCGGGTCGCTACCCGGCCGCAACGTTCACGCAGAGCGGCTCTATTCGATCCCCGGTACGCCGCCCAGTCTGCTCAACCCACCCGTGGGATGTCGATTCGCGCCACGATGTGCCTACCGCATGGACATCTGCACGCAGCCTCCCGGCCCCGTACTTGAACAGGTGTTTGAGACCACCCAATCGGCGGCGTGTTTTCTCACGTCTGATCAGCGTCGAGTCGAGTCACGCAAACTCGGGCTCATCGCCGATCAATACTGGGACAAGCCGACAACCGACGCCCCCGAAGCAGAGTCACCATCATGAGCGATGACGCCATCCTTCGTCTCCGCAACGTCACCAAACACTTCCCCGTACGGCGGGGTGTGATCTTCAAGAAACAAGTCGGTAGTGTGCAGGCCGTCGACGACGTGAGCTTCGACGTCATGCCCGGTGAAACCCTCGGCATCGTCGGTGAATCGGGATGTGGCAAGTCAACGCTCGCCCGTTGCATCGTGCGCCTTCTCGACACCACCGACGGAACGATCGAGTTTATGGGCAAAGACATCACCACGCTCAGCGGGAGCGCGTTACGCGAGGTACGTCGCGACCTCATGATGGTGTTTCAAGACCCAATGGCGTCGCTGAACCCGCGGATGCGGGTCGGTGAGATCATTGCCGAGCCACTCGAAATTCACGGCGAAGGCACCGCGGCGGAACAACGCAAACGAGTGCAGGAACTTCTGGAGCTCGTCGGATTGAACCCCGAGCACTACAACCGGTACCCGCACGAATTCTCCGGCGGCCAGCGTCAGCGTCTTGGTATCGCCCGCTCACTCGCGCTGCGGCCGAAGGTCATCGTCTGCGATGAACCAGTAAGCGCGCTTGACGTTTCGGTCCAGGCCCAGATTCTCAACCTGCTCGCCGACCTGCAACGCAACCTCGGTCTCACCTACGTCTTTATCGCCCATGATCTCGACGTCGTTCGTCACATCAGCGATCGTGTGATGGTCATGTATCTCGGGCGTACCGTTGAAACCGCTCCATCGGAGTCGCTGTACGATCACCCTCGGCACCCGTACACGGCGTCGCTTCTGTCCGCCGTCCCGATCGCCGATCCTCGTCGAGCTCGGTCCACGCACCGCATTGCATTGGAGGGCGATGTTCCGAGCCCCCTGAATCCTCCGTCGGGCTGTCGTTTCCATCCGCGGTGCCCGCGGGCGCAACCACGATGCTCGGAGGAACTTCCGCTGCTCGTCACGCGGGGACCCGATCACGAGGCAGCCTGTTTCTATCCGGTGAGCCGTTGGCCGCTTGCCAATGCATCCGACATCGCCGTTCCCGAGGAACCAGCTTCGGGTTCGTTCGTCTGACCGCTACGGCCACATGACCGCGTTGACACCGCAAGAGTGGCGCGCCGGCCTTCGGCGCCTGACGGTCACTTTCGTTGTGCTCATGTTCGTGATCGCGGCCCTCGCCGCCGGTCTTGTCGCTTTCGGCGACGCCACGTGGGCTTCCGCGTTCTCCGTTGCCACCGCGCTTCCTGCGATTGTCCTCTTGCTGGGCGGCGCAGGGACCCACATCCGATCCAACGGCAAGACCCGTCTCAACTCCCGGCACCTGAGCCCCGAGGAGCTCCGGGCGCAGCGCCGCAGCAATGACGCTCTCTCCGCCGGCCTGCTGGCCCTTGGTGCGGTATTGTTCGTCGTGTCGGTCAGCCTCCGCTAGACCTACGTCAGCGGCGAACTCGGAGGTGCAGTTGCGGCGGAACATGCCCGCGCATGCCGTCCAGCGACATGATGATAAGTGCACCGAGGAACGCTCCAGCAGTGTTCATCACAAGATCTTTCATTGTGTCGCCATAGAGCATTCCGCCACGCCGCCATTCCGCAATCTCGTTGAAATTGCCGAGCATCGATACAAACCCGATTGCGATCATCAGCTTCTGTAGAACGTCTCGTTGCGACATCCATCGCAACAGCATTGGAGCGAATAACCCGACTGTACAGAGGGCCCAACTGAAGTGCTGGATCCGATTCCCAAACCCGATGTCGGACCCGATATCGTTTGCGTACAGACGATACTTGGTCAGGGTTGCACCGATTGGGAAGAGGAGGATGCAGGCCTGGTGCCACCGGCGAAGCGCCACTGGCATTTCCGGAGCGCCGCGTCGATACAGCAACGCCACTGAAGCGAACCAGAACGCCAACACCCCAACCCAGATCGGGTACAACTTCCAAACGGAACACACCATCAGGCCCGTCGCAACAAGCGACGCAATCACGGGGAAAGCCAACACACGTTTCATGCCCGCCACGATAGGCATCCCGTACGAAGATCTGACTCGCCGTATCCGGAGATTCTGCGGAGATCCCTGGCCACTCCAAGTGCCGACGTTGGGACATGTTCGGTCGCTGGGCGACGAAGTTCGGCCCGAGTTTGGAGGGTTAGGACTCCGGAAAGAAGCATGCGACGGGGTGGCCGCTGCCGCGATCGATCAACTCCGGCTCCTCCGCCGCGCACAAGTCCTTGGCCTTCCAGCAACGGGTCCGGAAGCGACAGCCCGATGGCGGATCGGCGGCCGACGGAAGGTCACCTTCCAACACGATGCGATCCTTCTTGCGCGCTCGCTCCGCGATCGGGTCGGGCAGCGGTACCGCACTCAACAGCGCTCTCGTGTAGGGGTGCGAGGTACGTTCGAAGATCTCATCCTTCGTCCCCATCTCCACGATCTTTCCGAGGTACATCACACCGATGCGATCGGAGATGTGGGCGACGACGGAAAGATCGTGGGCAATGAACACGTAGGTGACGTTGAACTCCGATTGCAGATCCTCGAGAAGGTTCACGATCTGAGCCTGGATCGAAACGTCAAGCGCGCTTACCGGTTCGTCGAGAAAGATCACCTTCGGGCTCGTGGCGAGAGCTCTGGCGACACCCACGCGTTGACGCTGCCCGCCCGAGAATTCGTGGGGGTACCGAGACCCGTGTTCGACAGCAAGACCGCACTTCAACAGGAGTTCGTCAACACGCACATAGGCTTCGTCGCGACTCATTCCCTGCACGACCATTGGCTCGGCAATGATCTGCTTCACCGTCATGCGCGGATTCAACGACGCATACGGATCCTGGAACACAATCTGGAATTCCTTGCGAAGGAGGCGGAGCTCTTCACGATCAACGGACGTGATGTCTTTGCCGTCGAGGAATACCTGCCCACTCGTTGGCTCCATCAGCCGCAACACGACACGAGCGGTTGTTGATTTGCCGCACCCCGACTCGCCAACCAAGCCGAATGTTTCGCCGCGATACACCGAATAGCTGACGTCGTCAACGGCCTTCACCTGTCCAACAGTCCGCTTCAGCAACCCACGCTGAATCGGGAAGTACTTGACCAGTTTGCGGACCTCCAACACGGGCGTTGCACCGAGGGGGCGAACGTTCATGAACTGGACCCCGCTCGAACGGTCGGTGCATTGCTCATGAACGATGGTTCCAGCACGCGTGCGCATCGGGCGTCGTGGTTCATGCCTACCGAAACAAGTTCGGGAACCGACCCGGTGCATACGGGCAGTGCGAACGCACAGCGAGGAGCGAAGCGACAGCCAGGTGGGGGCTGCGACATGAGAGGCGGCGCTCCGGGAATCGGTTCGAGACGTCGCCCGTCCACATCGTCGAGTCGCGGAATCGAATTCAACAACCCCCACGTGTAGGGCATCCGGGGCCGATAGTAGAGGTCTTCGACCTCGGCCTTCTCGACAATCTGACCGCCGTACATCACCATAACCCGATCGGTCATTCCGGCCACGACACCCAAGTCGTGGGTGATCAACATGATCGCCGCACCGAGTTCCTGCGCCGATCGTTCGATCACCTCGAGCACCTGGGCTTGCACGGTGACGTCGAGCGCAGTTGTCGGCTCGTCACAAATGAGGAGCTCAGGCTCACACGCCAACGCCATAGCGATCATCGCGCGCTGACGCATTCCACCGGAGAACTGATGCGGGTAGTCGTCGATTCGCTGCTCCGGTTTCGGGATTCCAACCAGCGCCAACATGTCGATCGCTTTTAGGCGAGCCGCACGTTTCGTCGTCGTCTGATGCTCCAAGATCATCTCGACGATCTGATTGCCGATCGTGAACACCGGGTTCAGCGCCGACATCGGATCCTGAAAGATCATTGCAATCTGTCCGCCACGGACCGAACGTAATTCGCGATCGGACATCGAGAGTAGGTCGCGGCCCTTCCACAAAATCTGCCCGGACTCGATCCGCCCGGGCGGAACCGGGATCAGACCCAGAATGCTCATTGCCGTGATGGACTTCCCCGACCCCGACTCCCCCACAACGCCGAGCACCTCACCCTTATGAATGTCGAAGCTCAAACCATCGACAGCCTTCACGACACCGTTATCGGTGTGAAAGTAAGTGCGCAGATCTTTGACGGAAAGGATGACTTCGCCAGTGGCGGGCATTGGGACCTCGGGAGGGGCGATCAAGAAAGGCTGCGCGCGTCAACGCGGCGGCCGTTGTGTCTTATTGCAAGCGCACTCCGAGCGCAACGGCCGTGAAGACAAACACGAGCGCTACCACCACCGTGATGCGATTCAGGTTTCGCTCCACAACGGTCGAACCGGCCGCCGTGGAGTTGAGACCGCCACCGAACATGTCGGAAAGGCCGCCACCGCGGCCGCTGTGCAGGAGCACCAGCATGATGAGCAGGAATGCCGAGAGGGCGCACAGGACAACGACAATATAGGTGGTGATCATGAGATTTCCTTGGACGAGAGGTCGAGGCAGGCAGAGCAGGCAGCGCAAGCAGGGTACATGTTAGTTAGAGGCCCTTGAGCTTCGGGTCGAGGGCGTCGCGTACACCCTCACCGATGAAGGTGAACGCCAAAACGGTCAGCGACAGCGCCGCTGCGGGGACCAAGAAGATGTGCCGTTCCCCATTGGTAAAGATCGAATCGCGGCCATCGGCAACCATCAAACCCCAGGCCGGCTGGTTGACGATGCCGACACCAAGGAACGAAAAAATCGACTCAACGAGGATTGTCGAACCGATCGAGAAGGAGATGGCGACGATCATCGGCTGAATCACATTGGGCATGATGTGGCGAAAAATGATCCGGCGTGTCGGTACGCCCGAGGCCTTGGCTGCCTCGACATAGTCAGTCGCCATGGCTTGAAGCATGCCCGCCCGGAATTGCCGAGACGAAAGGCCCCAGCCGGTCGCAATGATTGCCAGGATCACTGCAGTCATCGAGTTGCCGAAGCGGGCAACGAAGAACGTAATGAAGACGATGTACGGAAGTGCACTTAACACGTCGACGATTCGCATAATGATCGTGTCGGTCCACTTCCCTCGCCATGCCGCAAGAGCCCCAAGGACTACGCCGATGGTGGTGGATACGAACGTCACGACAAGCGCAACCGTGAGAGAGACCCGGGCACCGAACAGCAGACGCGTCCACATGTCGCGGCCGATCTTGTCGAGACCCAGCCAGTGCTTCGCCGAGAATCCCTTCCCGACGTTGGGGTCGAGGGCTGCGATGACATCGAGGTCATCGGCCTCGTAGGAGGTGAGCAACGGTGCAAACGCGGCGGCAAAGCCGATCAAGACGATGAACACCAGTGCTGCCACTGCGAGTTTGTTCTTGAAAAAGCGACGCCTTGCTTCGCGCCACGGCGAATCGCTCGGTGGCAGGAGAGCAACATCAGCAGCACTGCCCTGAATTATCGGTTCCATGACGCCCTCCTACTGCAATCGAATTCGGGGGTCGAGCCACGCGTATGCGACGTCGATCAGCAGGTATAAAAGGCCAGCGAAGATCACGATTGGGCCGACGAATCCCAGCACCAGTGGACTGTCTTGTGCCTGCGCCGCCTTGGCGACGGTCGATCCGATCCCGTTGAGGTTGTACACATTCTCCGTGAGCACTGCGACGCCGAAGAACGCAATGAGGTCAGCGCCCAAAATGGTGACAACAGGAATCAGCGCATTTCGAAGCCCGTGTTTGAAGATCACCCGAGTCTTCGAAAGACCTTTCGACGACGCCGTCCGCATGTACTCCGCACGCAGCACCTCCAGCAACGACGTTCGTGTAAGTCGGCTCAGGAACCCCGTTTGCACGAGCGCGATCGTGACGGCTGGAAGCAGGAGGGAACGCCAGGTTGCGCCGGTCGGAAAGAAATGAAGCGCCCATGTGCCGTCGCCTCCACTGGAATCGAAGCCGCTGAAGTTCAATCGTGTCCACTTCGGCCAATTCCAGTAATTCGGACCGGGAAGGACACCAAACAGGAATTGAAAGAGAATGCCTGAAACGAACACGGGTATTCCCGCCACAAACACCGAAAGCACGCCGGAAAGCTTGTCGAACCATCCGTAGCGACGCACTGCCGCATACACGCCCGATGGGATGCCGATCATGAGCTGAATCAGAAAGCCCCAGAAGGCGAGACGGGAGCTGGTCTTCGCGGCCGACCCCAGCATCGTGCTGACCTTGCGGTCGCTTACCTCTGAGTTCCCGAGGTCGCCCCGGACGAATGCCTTCCAATACCGGCCGTACTGCACGTAGACGGGCTTATCGAGCCCGTAACGTCGATCGAAGTTGTCGCGCACCGACTGTGACACGCTTCGCTCCGAGTTTCGCTCTTCGAGCGAACTCCCCGGAATGGCCACAAACATCAAAAAAAGCAGCGTAAGTCCTGCCCACAAGATGAGCACAACTTGAAACATGCGGCGAAGAATGAATGTACCCATATGAATGTTCAAAAGCGGTGAGGGACGGCTCTTCGCCGCCCCTCACCTGCTCGAGTTGTTTGCCCTCAGCTCACTTCAAGGTGACGTCGGCGAAGTCGACGAAGCCGGTAGCAGACTGCGGGTAGCGATCGACCTTGCTGCTTACGACGTGGGACCAACGACCCCAGATCAACGGGATGGCTACGGCCTGCTCCAAAGCGATCTTTTCGGCCTGCTGGTAGAGATCAGCCTGTTTCTTCAGGTCGGAAGTGGAACGAGCGGTGCTTACGAGCGAGTCGAACTGGGCGTTCGAGAACTTCGCGGAGTTGTCGGCACCAATCGTTTCGGTGGAAAACAGCGGATACATCCCGTTGTCATAGCCCACATAATCGTAAACCCAGCCGGAACGGTAAAGCTGGTGATCGTTCTTGTTCGCCAAGTCCGAGAAGTAACCGGTGGATGGACGGGGGTCGAGGTCGACATCGATCCCGACTTTCGAAAGGTTGTCTTTCACGATGTTGGCCACGAGAAGGTTCGCCGAAACCGAGTTCACGCGAAGCGTGATCTTCGGGAGCGGCTTGCCCCATTCGGCGAGAAGCTTCTTCGCCTCGTCGACCTGAGCCTCTGGCTTGATCTTCCACAGACCCGCCTTGTAGCCGGGGACGCCGGGAGGGGTGATTCCGGTAGCAGGTGTGCGCGTGCCGTTGAACACCAGTTGGTTGATCTGGTTGCGATCGATCGCCAGAGAGATGGCCTGACGAAGCTTGGCATTCGCGAAACCGCCCGCGTCTTTGTCGTTCCAGTTGATGCCGTAGTACTGGATGACGAGCTGCGGAGCAGTGTTGCCTTTTTCACCGTACTTCGCGGCTGCTTCCTTGAATTTGCCGGCCGGGATCACGGCGTTATCGCCGGTGCCGGATTCGAACAGGTTATAGGCCGGGACGGTGTCCTTGTTTATACGGAACTCAACGGAGTCGAGGAACGCCGAGCGGCCAAGGTGGCCACCGAAGTAGTCGTCGTTGCGGACCAGCTTGATAAATTGATCGTGCTTCCACGGCTCGTTCATCTTGAACGGGCCGTTGCCCACCATGATTCCCTGCTCCCAATCCTTACCAGCGGAGCAGTCCTTCTTCGTGAGCGGCGAGAAAACCGTGTGCTGGGTCTCGGCGACAAACGAAGAGTACGCGCTCTTCAGTTTCACGGTCAGGGTGAGGTTCGCATCGTCGGCGACGACACCGGACAGGAGCTTGGTCTTTCCATCGTCGATGTCGCTCTTACCAGCGATCGAATCGAGGTGATATCCAACCTCAGAAGCAAGGTCGCGGCTCGCCGCGCGCTCCCAACCGCACTTGAAGTTCGACGGCAGCACTGCCTCGCCGTTGTGGAACTTGACGCCCTTCTTGATCTTGAACGAAACGGTCTTCCCGTCGGATGACACGGAGAACGATTCGGCTACAGAAGGCTTGAGTTCCGCGGTGGCATAGTCAATTTCCATCAAGCCGTCGAAGAGTTGACCGGCAACCTGGCTGCCGTCGATCGTATGGGCAAGGCCCGGCTCGATGTGATCCGGATCGCCCGCAGCAAGCTGAAGCGACACGAATGTGCCACCTTTCTTGCCGCCGGCGGCTGCGGCGGGCGCGGGAGCCGCTGTGGTGGGTGCTGCGGTGGTCGGCGCAGCAGTCGTGGTGACTGCCTTGGTGGTGGCCTTCTTCTTCGTCGTCTTCTTTGCGGCGCCTGAGGCGGCCAACGGTGAAGCGACCATGATGGCCAATCCAGCGACCGCCGTGGTGGCGATCAGCTTCTTTTGCATAGTGATGAACCCTTTCTTCGGGGAAAGCTCGTTCGGGTGGTGAGAAACGAGGTGCCAAACGCTAGCAAGAATTAGCGGGTACGCACGTGACCCAACATTTCGTCAACTGAATATTGGACGAGAGCGGGGAGACTGACCCCCTACGAAGCCCGATGCGCTTCTTGCGCTGCCTGCACCATCTTCGAGAACTCATCTGGATCCAGGCTTGCTCCGCCCACCAGGAGGCCGTCGACATCGGGCTGGCTGAGCAATTCCACGGCGTTGTTGGCCTTGGCGGATCCGCCGTATTGAATACGAAGTCGCAGTGCTGCCTCGGCACCGAATGTCTCACCGATCTGGCGACGAATCGCCGCACACATCTGCTGCGCGTCATCGGACGTGGCGGTAACACCGGTCCCGATTGCCCAGATCGGTTCGTAGGCAATCACAAGTCCACTCACGACCTCGGACTTTATGCCGTTGAGACTGGCAACGATTTGCGCGCATACTAATTCCACGGCTGTTCCGGCCTCACGCTCCTCAAGCGTCTCTCCGCAACACACGATTGGAGTCATGGCGGCCGACAGAACGGCCTTGACCTTGGCATTCACCATCTCATTGGTTTCACCGAACATCTGCCGGCGTTCGGAGTGTCCGATGATCACGTACTTCACGTCGAGCTTGGCCAACATTGCCGGGCTCACCTCGCCCGTGAATGCGCCCTTCGTCTCCTGGTGGCAATTCTGCGCACCGAGCAATAGGTGCGCCTTCTTTTCACCGGCGAGATACGTCTGCACCGTGCGAAGGTCCGTAAAGGGAGGATGGACACTTACATCGGTGAACGCAAAATCATCCTTGTGCAGACGAAAATGCAGCTTCTCCACGGTGTGAAGTGCCTCCAGATGATTGTGGTTCATCTTCCAGTTTCCGCTGATGAGCAGCGTGCGAAGGTTCGCCATTACACAAGCCCCATTCGTGACGCGGCGACTCGGAGAGCTTCAAGACCGGGAAGGTCGCCCTGTTCGATGTATTCAAGCGACGCGCCGCCACCCGTTGAAACGTGGTCGACTTCATCGTCGAGTCGGAACTTTGACAGTGCTGCCGCGCTGTCGCCCCCGCCCACAATTGTGAATGCTTTCGTATCGGCCATCGCCTGTGCGACCGCCCGAGTTCCGCTGGCAAACCTGTCGTCTTCAAACACACCCATTGGACCGTTCCAAAACACCGTTCGCGCTTCGAGCAAAATGTCGGAGAACTCCCCCGCAGAGCCGGGGCCGATGTCGAGTCCCTTCCAGCCTTTGGGAAGTGACCTTCCGCATTGGCGAACTTCCCCGGAGTGTTTTGACGGGTCCGAACCGAATACTCCGTCGGGACTCAAGGCGGTGATGTCCGACGGCAACGAGATTTTCCCGTCCGCCTTCCGTAGAAGAGCCTTACATGTGTCGACCATGTCGGCTTCGAACAGGGAATCGCCGATCGAGTGTCCCATTGCAGCCAAGAAGGTGAAACACATTCCACCCCCCACGATCAGGCGATCGCACTTGTCAAGCAATGCCTCAATCACGCGCATCTTGTCGCTGACCTTTGAGCCACCCAGCACCGCTACAAACGGCTTGCGTGGACCATCAAGCAGGCCACCGAGTACTTCGACTTCTCGTGACAAGAGGCGACCGGCGGCGCTCGGCAACGTCATAGGTGGACCTACGATCGACGCATGGGCGCGGTGCGCTGCACCGAACGCATCGTCGACATACACGTCCTGCCCGGCGACAAGTTGGGCGACGAAGGCCGGGTCGTTGGCTTCTTCACCCGGGTTGAAGCGAAGATTCTCCAACAGCGTCACACCGGGAGCAAGCTCACCGAGTCGCGACCTCACCGCATCCATCGCGAACTTCGGATCCGGGGCTCCCTTTGGACGTCCAAGATGGGAGCAAGCGGTAACAGTCGCTCCGTTGTCGGCCAACCACTTCAGGGTCGGCAAAGCGGAACGAATACGAAGATCGTCGTCGATAACCCCGTTCGTCATGGGGACATTGAAATCGCAGCGAACCAGCACGCACTTGCCGTGCACCTCGGGGAGGTCTTCGAGCTCGGGAACGCCGAACTTCATCGTGTCTTTTTGCCCATGTGGCGAACAAGGTCGACAAGGCGATTCGAGTAGCCCCACTCGTTGTCGTACCAGCCGAACACCTTCACAAGATTTCCTATTGTCTGTGTGAGCTGGCTGTCGAAGGTGCAGCTGAACGGGGACCCGACGACATCGGAGCTCACGATCTCGTCGGAGGTGTATTCGAGAATCCCCTTAAGACGTCCCTTGGCCGAAGCGGCCCTGAACGCAGCATTGATTGCCTCCACCGAGGCTTCCTTCTTCAAGATGCCGGTGAAATCGGTGATCGAGCCGGTCGGGATGGGAACCCGCAAGGACTGTCCGTCGAGTTTGCCCTTCATGGATGACAGCACCAGGCTCGTCGCCCGAGCTGCGCCGGTCGACGATGGCACGATGTTGATAGCTGCGGCTCGGGCTCGACGCAGATCTTTATGCGGGCCATCAACCAACAACTGGTCCCCGGTGTACGCGTGCACAGTCGTCATGAGACCCTTTTCCACGCCGAACGCGTCGTCGAGGACCTTGATCATCGGCACGAAGCAGTTTGTGGTGCAACTGGCGTTTGAGACCACGGTGTGCTTCTTTGGGTCGTACGTATCTTCGTTGACACCAACCACAAACGTGGCGTCGGCGCCAGTAGCAGGTGCACTTACAATTACCTTTTTGGCGCCAGCTTCAACGTGCAGTGCAGCTTTGTCACGATCAGTGAAGATACCGGTCGACTCAACCACGATATCAACGCCCAGATCGGCCCAGCCGAGAAGCTTCGGATCGCGCTCGGCAAGCACGAGGAATTCATCGCCATCGACGCTGATGCCCTTTTTCGATACTTTGACGTTGCTGTGCAAACGGCCCATGACCGAGTCGTACTTCAGCAAATGAGCAAGGGTGTCCACCGTCGTGAGATCGTTCACCGCGACGAAGTCGATGTCCTTCTTACCTGTCTTAGCTTGTTGTTCAATCACCGCCCGCAGGAAGTTTCGTCCGATACGCCCAAAGCCATTGATACCGACACGCACAGCCATGAAAGGTTCTCCCTCGGTTCTTGCGAGCGACGCAGCCCGCACAGTTTCGACCGATCATTCTTGTCTACGCAGCGAGTGCACCGGTGCACCAAGGCCAAAGATCGTTGTTGCTCTGGTCACAAAAGGCGCTGCAACGCAGTTGCAAGCAACCCTGCGTCGTGGAGGCGCTCGTCGTGACGCAAACTCAACGGCAACGCCAAAACGGTGACATTTTCGATATTGCCTCGGCGCAGACCACGAGGATCGGTGAGCACGGTATCAATTGTGACGCCATGCTCGTCCAGAGCACGAAGGTGATCGGCCACATCGAAGCCGGTCGTTTCGGGATGCTGCTCGGCAAGGTTGGCCACGTACACACGCCGTCCCTTGGCCGCCGCAAGCGCCTTACGGATTCTCGGTACCGCAGTTACCGCAAGCACACTCGTGAACAACGAGCCCGGCCCGATGCACAGCAGGTCAGCGTCGGCAATGGCGTCGAGTGCTTCCGCCGGAACCTGCGGATCTTGTGGCACCACCTCAACCGAGACAAGGCCCTTCGTCGCCCCGACGCGAACCTCCCCCTCCACCGTCCCGATCACGGAAATGGGCTTGTCGTGCGTTCCCCCGCGTCGCTCATAGGTTGCCTTCAAGACAGCCGGTTCCACGGTTGCCGGATAGACCTTGCCGACGCCACCAAGCAACAGCAGAGCCTGATCGATCGCCGCACCAAAGTTGCCCAGCGTCTCGGTCAAGCCCGCCAAGATGATGTTTCCGAGCGCGTGGCCTTCCAGTTCGGATGCAGCAAAACGATGCTCGAACGCTTCGGCCCACGGCGACCCGTCCTCGGCAAGGGCAACGAGACACCGGCGGAGATCGCCCGGTGCGGGCATCCCAAACGCGCGGCGCAGACGCCCGCTCGACCCGCCATCGTCAGCTACGGAGACAATGCCCGTAACTTGTCCGGCGAAACGCCGAGCGGCGCGCAAACTCGTGGACAGTCCATACCCTCCTCCGAGGGCGACGACATGTGGACGCGTCGCTGTTTCATCCTGATACGACATCTGCCGCTAGCGCTTTTCGATGTCTCGGTGATTCACCAGCGCAGGAAATCCCAGGTTCGCGAGCCGCACGCCCAGTTCCTCAGCCATCGCTACCGACCGGTGCTGACCACCCGTACAGCCGACGGCGATCGACAGATACGACTTTCCTTCCTTCACATATTCGGGCACCAGGAACGCAAGCATTTCTTCAAGCTTCTCGATGAAAACCTTCGCAGCAGGCTGCGCGAACACATAGTCACGCACGGCCGCGTCGCGACCCGTCTGACCGCGAAGCTCGTCCACCCAATGCGGGTTCGGAAGGAACCGGAGGTCGAACACCAAGTCGACGTCGGCCGGAAGCCCGTGTTTGAACCCGAACGAAACCACATTGACGCTCAATTGGGACGCGCCCGGACTGGAGAACTGATCGGTGATCCGGGACTTCAACTCGTGCACGTTTAGGGGCCCGGTGTCGATCACCAGATCCGCTCTCGTGCGAACGCTTTCCAAAACCTTACGTTCACGTTGGATTCCGTTGAGAAGCCGATCGGAATCACCGGCGAGTGGGTGACGACGACGGGTGCCCTCATATCGACGGACGAGCACCTCATCGGGAGCATCGAGGAACACCACCTTCACTCGGGCACCCGCAGCCCTCAGCTGCTCAAGCGCTGAATCGAAAACGCCGGGCGACCCCAACTCGTCGGCCGCGGTGCGGCCCACCACAAATGCGACACGATTCGTGGTGGCATTTGGAGCCGTCACCAACTCGGCGACTTTGCCAACCAGCAGCAACGGCATGTTGTCGATCACGAACCAGCCGATGTCGTCGAACGCGTTCGCAACCGTCGATCGCCCGGCGCCTGACATTCCAGTAATGATGACGAACTCAGCCACGCGATGCTCCCTGGTTCTTTGGGTCCACTTTCGTAGCGTGGAGCAGCAAAAGGCGAGGAATCGTGCCAGCTTCGCTGTACTCCCCCGCCAATTCTAGGAAGCCCGGTGCGGGAGCGGGTTCTTGCATCTCGGTGAGAAGCAGCCCATTCTGCGCCATCGCATTCACATAGCGAGACATCGGCCGATGGACAAAGGGAATGAAGATGTTCTTCTCGACTTCCTCGATTTCGTCGGCCTCAATCAGGTACGGACCAACCCGCCAGTACTGCTCGTCGATAATGGTGTCGTCGATCCAGCCGCTACCCGGCGTCTGCAAGAGCGGGTGATTCAGGAAGAAGATAAACCGCCCGCCCGGCTCCAGGACACGAGCAACCTCCTCTATTGCACTGTCGACAGCCGCGATATGTTCGAACACCAGGCAGGCCAGGACGCAATCGAACGAGTTGTTCGCAAAGGGAAGAAGCGCTGCCTCCGAACGCACATAGCCTGCGTCGCCACCCTTTTTCGCAGCCACCTCGATCTGCGTCCAGGTCGGGTCGATGCCGACCACCAAGTCCGCACCCAGGGAACATGCCACACGGGCAAGCTGTCCCTCGCCGGTGCCGACGTCGAGGATGCGCTTCGCCCCACGCAGTCGTTCGACGGCCATAGGAATGATCTGCTCGACATATTCGACGTCGGCGCCATCGGTGAATCCCTCCTGCCACCATTGCGCGTTGATCTCCCATAGCTCTTCACGTTCGTTACGCACGTCCAGAGCCTCTCACTTGTTCGCCACCGGCCCGACCCTCTGCCCTCGGCTCATTCCAGGCAGCCGCGTCTCGACGCGACCAACTCCGAGGGCATTCGCGACCAACTCCGAGGGTATTCGCGACCAACTACCCCATCTCGCTCCCATTTCGCCTCGGCGCATGGCGAGTTGGTCGCGTAGCCACCCCGAGTTGGTCGCATAGCCACCCCGAGTGGGTGCCAACTATCGAGCGGCGATTGAGGGCAAATGGGCAGTGATCCGGTGAGATTCGACAGAACCGATCGAAGGTCGTTTCGATACCGTGAAGGATGCCCGTATGAGACAACGCGAGTTCGCGCTTACCGGACCGTATGCCGCGGCCCTCCTCGGACTGGACGGTTTTCCTGACCTCGATTGGTCCCCCGCCTGGTGTACCAAGCATGGGCGAGTGCCTATCGATGGCGTGATCCAAACCCGCCTGTGGCGCCCACCGATGGAGAGGAATGGACATCTCATTGCTCATCCAACACTGGTGCTGCGACACCTTGGGAAGTTCGATCTCCACCATGCGGATTCGATTGCCCCTCGTGATCGCATCGAGCTGGCCGTTGAACACGCATTGCGAGACGGGATAGTCAGAACCGGGGACCTACGAGTGGGTGGCGGAGAGAACAATGGGGACAGAATGATTCGCGAGATTATCAACGTGCGCAGGAATGAGCCTCCGACCGAAAGCTACGCCGAGACACGTTGGGTGCAGCTCCTTCGAGCGAGTGGTCTCGTCTGTTGGCGTCAAGTACCAGTCGTCGATGGGACGCGGCGACTCCATCGAGTCGACACCGTAGTTCCGTTCAATCAGCGGCGCCCCCGCCCTGCCGTCTTGCTTTCTTCCGACGGAATTCTCGTCGAGGTCGACAGCCGAGAATTCCACGAGAACCGTTTTGAAGAAGATCACCAGCGAGAGAGCAACTACGACCGCCTGAACTTCCATTGGATATCCGTCACTCCGAACCAAATCGAGCATCGCCCGCACACCGTCATCGCTTCGCTTCAGGGAGCGTTTCGCCGGGCCCGACGCGCATTTCCGGCTGTGTCAGCAGCCTGACTCTGCGACCAACTCAAGAGGAGTTCGCGACCAACTCGCCAGAAACCGGACTCGAGACAGCGCCAAAACCCCAAGTTGGTCGCGAACACACCCCAAGTTGGTCGCGACATGTGGAGTGGGAGCCGCAGCTACTCCTCGGTGACCGGGGTCGAGGGGCCGTGGATCTTTTCGTGGATGGCTCGGGCGACGGCGTCGGGGAGCCAACTCAACGCAAGGAGCTGGTCGAGCGGTGCAGCCTTCACTGCGCCGATGCCGCCGAGCTCTGAGGTCAGCCGCTTGCGACGCGATTCACCAAGTCCGGCGATCTCGTCAAGGACCGATGTGGTCATACGTTTTCCGCGGAGCTCGCGGTGATAGGTGATCGCAAACCGGTGCGCCTCGTCGCGAAGGCGCTGAAGCAGGTAGAGCGCCTCGCTCTGGCGAGGGATTCGGATTGGATCGCTCCGATAGGGAACGAACACTTCCTCGAACTGCTTGGCCAGGGAGCAGACCGCGATCTCATTGTCGAGCCCCAACCGCTCGAGCACCTCGACAACTGCTGACAGCTGCCCCTTGCCACCATCGATAACGAGCAGGTTCGGCGGGTAGCGAAACCTGGCGCGTTGCTCGATCGGTTGGTCGCGCTCGCGCAGATACGCTTCCAAACGTCGGGTGAGGACTTCCTCCATTGCTGCAAAATCGTCATTGGCTGACGGCCCCGCCTCCGCGTTTCCACGCACCTTGAAACGGCGGTACTCGCGTTTGTTGGGAAGGCCGTCTTCGAACACCACCATCGACGACACGTAATCGGTGCCCTGAATGTGGGAGTTGTCGTAACACTCGATCCGCAAGGGAGCCTCGGACAAGTCCAGCCAATCCATCAACTCATTTAGCGCTTTGGCCCGCGCGTTGTGGTCAGCGCTTCGCCGCATCCGGTGACGCGTGAACTCCTCTTTGGCGTTGCGGGTGACGTTCTCCAGGAACTCGCGCTTCTCACCCCGCTCCGGGACACGCAACTCGACCCGTGCCGTTGCTCGCCCGACGGAACTGTCACGACTTTCGTTTCGACGCAGAGCGAGAAACTCCTCGTAAATCAAGGGATCAGGGGGTAGGTCGGGGACAAGAACGATTTTGGGGTAACCCGCAGCCGGTTCGTCGTAGTACACCTCCTCCAGGATCTGCCCGATCAGATCAGGCCGGCTCAGCTCTTCAACCTTGTCGATGATGAAGCCCTTTCGGCCGACGACCCTTCCTTTGCGCACATAGAAGATCTGTACCGCTGCCTCGAGTTCGTCGTCCACGATTCCGATTGCATCAAGGTCATCGGTTTTCTCGGCAACCAGTTGTTGCTTGTCGACCGCTTTGCGAACAGCAATCAACCGATCACGGATTCGAGCGGCGCGCTCAAACTCGAGTGATTCCGCCGAGGAGCGCATCTGAGCCTCGAGCGACTCGATCAGTGGATCTGACTCGCCGTCGAGGAAGCTAATAAGCTCGCGTACCATTTCCCGGTACTGGTCGGCAGTGACCTCGCCCACGCAGGGCCCGGCGCACTTCTCAATATGAAACAGCAGGCACGGACGCCCCAACTTCGCGTGGGCGTTCAGCTTGTTGTCACTGCACGTACGTATTGGGAAGGACCGAAGTAAAAGGTCGAGCGTTTCGCGGATCGCATACGCGTTGCCGTACGGCCCGAAATACTTCGTCCCTTTGCTTTTCGCACCACGACGAACCATGGCTCGGGGCCATTGGTCCGACAGCGTGATCGCAAGGTGGGGGTAACTCTTGTCGTCACGGAGCCGGATATTGAACCGAGGGCGGTTCTGCTTGATCAGCGAGTATTCCAGCATCAACGCCTGGACTTCGGTCTCCACCGTGATCCATTCCACGGTCTCGGCCGTGGCTACCATCTGCGCCGTCTTGGGGTGAAGCAGGTGGGGTTTCCCGAAATAGCTGTTCAGCCGGCTGCGAAGCGACTTGGCCTTGCCGACATAAATGACGCGGCCATCGACGTCACGAAACTGATACGAGCCCGGAGACTCAGGAATTGTGCCGACTGGCGGACGTTGAACCACGTCCGCCAGTGTGCCAGCACCGAGCAGCTACAAATGCACCGCTGCCCGCAATTCGGCGAAATCAGGCTTCGACAACCACCGTTTGCGCGAACTTGTCGTTGACGCTTTGACGTCGTGAATCCGTGAAAACGAGCACCAAGGATGCAACACCGATCAACGCGCTGAGGGGTGATCCGATCTTTGGAACGAGTCCGACAACATTTGGCAACCACCGCTTCACAGCGGTGTTCATGTCGGGCGTTTGACCATCGGCCAGCCGCACTATCTTGATCTTCATTACCTTCTTGCCGAGAGTTTGGCCGCCGTTGGCAGTCATGAACACCTCGTAAATGCCACCGATCGCAACACCGACCAGACCTCCCACAAAGGCAGCACCGGTGCCAATGTCACCGTCTCCGTTGATGGATCTCGAGACGAACCCTCCAAAGAGAATGAGGGCAATTGGAACCATGATTATGGCGTCGATGATGCGCGCAACGACGCGCTTCCCAACAGTGGCGAGTTGGCCGGCTCCAGGAACGGACTGGTCTGACATGAAACCCCCTAATAGTGAAGGCATTGTGCCCTCGCCTCACAGCATCACAGAATCTTTCGACGAATGCGGGTATTCCCCGCAGTTAGGACCTGGGAGGCTACGCCTTGACCTTCTTCGGGGTGGACTTTGGGGCGTTCGTCGAGGTCGGCGCCTTCGGTGCGCTCACCGAGCCTTTCTTAACGGACCGGGCCGGGGACGCCTCCCCCGGCGCGAATCCCTGCAGCAGCGGCTTCAGAAAGCGCCCGGTATGGCTCGTGGGGTGTTCCGCAACTTGCTCGGGGGTGCCCTCGCACACCACAAGGCCCCCGCCGCTTCCGCCCTCGGGGCCCATGTCGATCACCCAGTCGGCGGTCTTCACGACGTCGAGATTGTGCTCGATAACGAGCACCGTGTTGCCTTGGTCCACGAGACGCGACAGTACATTCAGCAGTCGCCGAATGTCTTCGAAGTGCAGACCCGTCGTTGGCTCGTCGAGCACGTAGACCGTCTTGCCGGTCGACCGCTTCGAAAGCTCGGCGCTGAGCTTGACGCGCTGTGCCTCCCCTCCCGACAGTGTCGTTGCCGGTTGTCCTAAGCGCACATATCCAAGGCCGACGTCGCACAGGGTCTGCATATGGCGAGCAATGTTGGGCTGGTTCTCGAAAAACGAAACGGCTTCCTCGCATGGCATGTCGAGCACTTCAGCAATGTTCTTGCCCTTGAAGGTGATGTCGAGCGTGTCGCGGTTGTAGCGAGCGCCCTTGCAAACCTCGCACGGGACATAGACGTCGGGCAGAAAGTTCATCTCGATCTTGATGGTGCCGTCGCCCGAACACCCTTCGCAGCGGCCGCCCTTCACGTTGAAGGAGAAGCGCCCCTGCTGATAGCCCCGGACCTTGGCCTCGTTCGTCGTGGAAAACAGCTTGCGGATGTTGTCGAACACGCCCGTATACGTGGCCGGGTTCGACCGGGGCGTACGACCAATCGGCGACTGATCAATGGCAATGACCTTGTCGACTGCGGCGATCCCGTCAACGCCCTTGTGGAGTCCCGGAACGGTTTTCGCCCGATAAATCTTCTGCATGAGGCTGGCCAACAAGATGTCGTTGACCAACGTCGACTTTCCGCTTCCTGACACACCGGTGACCGCCACAAACTGCCCCAGCGGGAAATCCACGGTGATGTTTTGGAGGTTGTTCTCCCGTGCCCCTCGTACGGTGAGGAAGAGGTCTTTCCCTGGTCGGCGAATGGCTGGCACCGGAATCTTTTTCACGCCGCTCATGTACTGACCGGTAATGCTCCGCGGCTCGTTGACCAAATCTTCGAATGTGCCCGACACGAGTACCTCGCCGCCATGCTCACCGGCACCGGGACCGATATCGACGATGTGATCGGCGATGCGGATCGTGTCTTCATCGTGTTCGACGACGATGACCGTGTTGCCGAGGTTGCGCAGTCGAACCATCGTTTCGATCAATCGGTGATTGTCGCGCTGGTGGAGTCCGATCGACGGTTCGTCGAGCACATACAGCACCCCGACGAGGCCACTGCCGATTTGCGACGCGAGTCGAATGCGTTGTGCTTCACCACCGGCCAGCGTTGCGGCGCTTCGGTTGAGCGAAAGGTAGTCGAGCCCGACGTCGAGGAGAAACCTCATACGCTCGTTGACTTCCTTCACGACGCGCTCGGCGATCATGAGGTCGCGAGTCGACAAGATAAGTCCACTGAGGAACTGAGCAGCGTCGCCGATCGACATATTTCCGACGTCGAAGATGTTCTTGTCGTTTATGAGCACATTCAGGCTGGCCGGGCCGAGGCGCGCGCCGCCACAATCGGGACATGCGACCTCACGCATGTACCCTTCCATCTGCTCACGTGACCAGTCGCCCTCCGCCTCGGAGTGGCGTCGGGTAATCCACGGAATCACACCCTCGTACTGAGAGTTATATGCGCGCGTACGGCCGTAGCGGTTCTTGTACTCGACGTGAACGGTTGCGCCGCTCGTACCGCTGAGGAGAACTTTCTGCTGCGCTTTCGTGAGCTTCGACCACGGTGCGTTGAGGTCGAAGTCGTAAGCGATCGATACCGCTTCGAGCACCCGAGCGAAATATTCGCCCTTTGAACCCGACCAGGGCGCGATCGCTCCCTGATTGATCGACAAATCGTTGTCGGGAACAACGAGTTCCGGGTCAACCTCGAACTTCGTGCCCAACCCCTTGCACGACGTGCACGCACCATAGGGAGAGTTGAACGAGAAGTTGCGGGGTGCAAGTTCGTCGTAGGAACTCTCGCAAACCGGGCAGGCCATGTGCTGGCTGAAAATGAGAGTCTGCGGTTCCGAACCGTCGGTGGTGGCCACGAGTTCGATCTCAGCTACACCTTCGGCGAGTCGAAGCGCCGTTTCAAGTGAATCCGTAAGCCGCCGTTCGATCCCCTTCTTCGAGACCAGACGGTCGACAATCACCGAAATGGTGTGGTTTTCATAACGTCCCAATTCGATCTTTTCGGTCAGGTCCTTGATCTCACCGTCGACCTTGGCTCGGGCGAATCCCTGCCGTGCCAAATCTGCGAGCAGTTCTAAGTACTCACCTTTGCGCCCACGGACCACAGGCGCCATGACTTGGAACCGTGTGCCGTCAGGCAACTTCGCGATGCGATCCACGATCTGCTGCGGAGTCTGCCGCTCGACCCGCGCCCCATCTTTGGGGCAGTGCTGTACCCCGATGCGAGCAAACAGCAAACGCAGATAGTCATAGACCTCGGTGATCGTCCCAACCGTCGACCGAGGATTTCGCGAGGCAGACTTCTGGTCAATTGAAATCGCCGGCGACAACCCTTCTATGAAGTCGACATCGGGTTTGTCCATCTGGCCGAGGAACTGCCGTGCATAGGCGCTCAAGCTTTCGACATACCGACGCTGACCCTCGGCGTAGATCGTGTCGAAGGCCAGGCTCGACTTTCCCGACCCGGAAAGCCCAGTGAAAACAATCAACCGATCCCTCGGGAGATCCACCGAAACATTCCGGAGGTTGTGTTCACGGGCACCACGGACAATCAACCGATCGGACATACGTTCGATAGATTACCCGGCGATGCAGCTGTCTGATTTCCGCTAGGTATCGATGGCTGGGCGTGTCATGCTCGACGGCGATGGAACATCCACTCGCTCCCGGCTCCTCGGCACTCAACGCCCGTCTCGACCACGACACGTGCTACCGAGCTGTTTTGGCGCGAGATCGGCGTTTCGACGGGTGGTTCGTAACTGCGGTCAAAACGACCGGGATTTACTGCCGGCCCAGCTGTCCGACCCCCGTGCTGCCCAAATCCGGCAACGTAGAGTTTCACCGAACCGCCGCTGGAGCCCAGCAGTTGGGTTTCCGATCGTGCAAACGATGTCGACCCGACGCGACCCCCGGATCGCCCGAGTGGAATACCCGGACCGACCTCACGGGACGGGCGCTTCGGTTGATCGCCGACGGGCTCGTCGATCGAGAAGGCGTACCCGGTCTCGCCCGAACACTTTCGGTGAGCGAACGTCACCTGGCGCGGACAATGAACGAGGAGCTTGGCACCGGACCCCTCGCTGTCTCTCGTGCCCAGCGGGCGCAGACAGCTCGAGTGCTCATCGAGACAACGAGCCTGAATTTCGGTGACATTGCTTTTGCGGCAGGATTCTCCAGCGTTCGCCAATTCAACGACACGGTTATCGAGGTGTTTGCGACCACACCTACCGTCTTGCGCTCGCATCGACGGAGTGTGGATCGGTCGATCACAACACAGAATGAATCAGGCCGACCCGGAACGATCACGGTGCGGCTACCTTTCCGTCCGCCGTTCAACTCCACGTCCGTATTCCATTTCCTCCTTGACCGAGCAATCAGCGGCGTCGAGGTTGCGACTCCAACTTCGTATCGTCGCACGCTTCGCCTGCCAACGGGTCCGGGTTCGGTGTTTGTATGCGCGCATGACGATCACCTCCTCGCCACGTTTGCCCTTACTTCGCTGTCGGATCTCGGAGCGGCGACAGCGCGGGTGCGTCGTCTGTTCGACCTTGACGCGGATCCAACCTCCATCGCCGAGGCCCTGTCGCAAGACTCGCGCCTTGCCTCCGCTGTACGGGCGAACCCGGGTCTACGGTGTCCCGGTTCGGTCGATGCCCATGAGGTCGTCGTACGGGCCATCCTCGGCCAGCAGGTCTCCGTTGCAGCGGCGCGTACCCACGGTTCGCGCCTTGCCGAGCGCGTGTCGAGCCCCGGGTTGCCCGACACGGAGATCCCCTATCTATTTCCGTCCGCCGACGACACCGCAAAGCTGTCACCGAGTGATTTCGCGATGCCGGTCCGTAGGGCAGAAACACTTATCCGAGCCGCGCAGGCCCTCGCTTCCGGCGACATCGTATTGACACCCGGGGTTGACCGATCGCAGGCGCGAGCACACCTTGAGCAACTTCCCGGCATTGGCCCGTGGACGGCAGGGTATGTGTTGCTACGTGGTCTCAGCGATCCCGACGTGTGTCTGCACAGCGACCTGGTGGCGGTCAACGGGGCTCGAGCCCTCGGCATCGCTGCGACCTCGAACGAACTCGCCACAGCGGCAGAGTCTTGGGCACCGTGGCGTTCCTACGCCACACACCTCCTCTGGGCGTCTGCGCCCCACGCAGCCTCCAAACCGACACCCGCCAAAGGAAGATCCTTATGAGCTCCACGCCCGCAGTTCCGCTGTACTCGTGTCAATACGATTGTGCAGTCGGGGACCTTTCCATCATCTGCAGCGACGCAGGGCTCGTCGCCGTGTTGTGGCCGGGCGAAGTTCGTGTCCCCCTCCCCGGTGTCCCAACCCGTGTCGCCCGCAACGCGCATCCGCTACTGTCGACCGCCTGTCAACAGCTCGACGAATACTTTACGGGCATGCGAACCACGTTCGCACTTCCTCTCACTCCCAATGGGACCGAGTTCCAACTCGCCGCCTGGCAAGCACTCCGGGCCATCCCGTACGGGGAGACACGTTCCTATGCCGAACAGGCCACCACTATCGGGCGGCCAAGAGCAGTTCGAGCCGTGGGATCGGCGAACGGGAAAAATCCGATATCAATCATTGTTCCGTGCCACCGAGTGATCGGCTCCAACGGTTCCCTCACCGGCTTTGGTGGCGGGCTCGACGCGAAGACCTACCTGCTACAGCTCGAACGCAGAGTTGCCGGCCACCCGTCAGGACCGACCTCACTCTTCGATTGACCGCACATCAGGTCAGGCGACACGGTTGAATGTGCCGTTGTCAGCGCCCCCGGAACTCGGGCACTCGACGTTCCTTGAACGAGGCGACGCCCTCCCTGAAATCTTCGGTAAGCGTCGTCAGAGCGTATTGATCGACATCCATATGTGCACCTAGGTCATCGAGGGCTGTCGACAATGCGTTCACGGAACGCTTCACCATTCGCACCGGGATCGGCGGATGCGCGGCAACACGTTCGGCGAAGTTCAACGCGACATCGCATGCCGTCCCGTCGGGTACGACCTCCTCCACAAGGCCCCACTGCAGCGCTTGTGACGCTGAAATCCGCTCGTTCGCCAAAATTACCGCTTGTTTGGTCCGGGCCGGACCAATCAGATGCAAGATACGCGGTACCGATCCCCAACTCATGTTCATGCCAAGCGCCACCTCGGGAATTCGAAAATGGGCCGAAGCGCCGCACGTGCGAAAGTCGAGGGCGACAACAAGTGCTGCGCCACCGCCGATGCAGTGCCCCTCGATTGCGCCAATAGTCACCTGATCCATTCGCTCCCAGGCTTCACACATCTGCGGACCTAACCGCAGAAGCTGCCGACGTTCGCCCATCCCGAGGGTGTCACGGTGATTGCTCTCCTGGTCGTTGAGGTCAAAGCCGGCGCTGAAGGCCACCGATGTTCCTGTAAGCACCACTGCGGACGTGCCGGTGTCATCCTCAAATCGACGAGCAGCATCACGCAGATCACGCAAGGCCTGCATCGACAGCGCATTCAAGCGATCACCGCGGTCGAATCGCACCACTGCGACTCTCCCTCCCGGGCCAAGTCCGCGTTCGATCGTTACGAAGTTGCCTACCGATTCAAGGTTCGTCACGGGCCTGATGGTACCTGCCGTCACCCAGCCGGAACAGGTGGACCAAAATCGCTCGGCCGGACGAACCGCACCAGTTCCGTCGCCTCAGCCTCGCACTGCGCGTTCGTCCCGGGATTCACCCTCGTCACCGGTCCGGCACCAAAGCGCTCCGACACGGCACTGTTGGTCGTTGATTTGGGGTTGTCTTCGAGAATCAACAAGCTGTCGGCTTGTTGCGGAGAGGCAATTGTCGTACCTTCAGCCCCGCTGAAGCGAACCGTTCTTTCGATGCAATCGAGTTGGCGGGCGATTGCTCGGTCGCGCGGAAGGGCTTGCACAACGGTAGCGGCCGCGAAACCCGGAGCCGCCAGAGCCATCAGCGCAAACCATGCAATGCCCGGGCCGTGCGCACGAACACGGTGTGCCGCCTTGAAAGATTGGCCAGCGCCGACCTTCGCGCTGCTGCAGAACAGCGCTGCTGCACAACACAGCCACACGGGAAACATCGACCGAAGGGGCGCAGAAGCGTTGAAGCCCCACGCACTCACAAAGCAGAAGGTAAGTACCGATACGACTGCGGAAAGAGCCGCAATAATGGCAGACGTCGACAGTAGTAACCGCTTGTCAGGGATTCGTCGACCGGCCAGTATCCCTGCGACAACGATCGTCGCGGCCGGAAGAAGTCCCGCCGCCAAGAGATTGATCTGCAAAACGTAGAACACGGTCTTAGCGCTGGAGAGCACTGTCACCGCGTCGTGTTTCACAGTCACCATCATCATCTTCGAACGTCCACCGTTCCCCGGAGCAGCGATCAGGGCAAGTCCGCCAAAGACGGCCGAAAGCACTTGCGAAAACTGGGAGGCGTCGATCCATCGCCGCCCGGGCTGGTTCCGTTTCATGGTCTGGGCGATCACGATAGCGATCAACACAAAAGGCACGACGACAGCTTGAATCTCGTTGCCCGACGCCGCAGCGAACGCACTTAGGGCGCCGCCGATGAGCGAAACTGCTCGACGTGTCCGAGAGAGCAATACCGTAAGCGTACCTATGAATAAGACTGCTGGGATCACATATACAAGCGCACCTATTGGCCAGAACACCGCCTGATTCCGCGCCGGCGCACCGGCGACCACGCCCATCACCAGAAGTGCCGCGAACGCAGAAGCCTCCCGGCTCTCGATTCCAACGCGGGCCAGAAGCGATCGAACGCCCCACGTCGCAGGAATGAGAGTCGCCACCGGAATGGCCAAGGCAATGGCCAACGGCCACGATGACAGAAGTCCACCGAACAGCAACAACGGGATCCGTCCGGTGAAATGGGTGTAACCGTAGGGCAAGATTCCCAGCGGGCCCTTCTGCCGGAGCCACACCGCAAAGGTCCAATCATCGGACACCTGTCGACGAGTCGTCATGGTCAGCGCCACGGACGCGAGGAACAACAGGCTGCCGGCTCGCGCCAGGGTCAACAGGCCACGACCGTTGGTCAGTTGGCCGTTGGGCCCTGACTCATCGCGTGTGCCCGCTTCCTTTCCCACAGCAGGATGTATCGGCAGACTTCGATCGTCGCTGAACAAACCTCACGTTGCGTAGTCAACGCGGGACTGAACAACGCTCAAGGCGACGGCGGCTGGTCGCGTAGTTCTTTCTTGAGATCGTTTATCTCGTCGCGAAGCCGAGCTGCGTATTCAAAGCGCAGGTCTCGTGCCGCGTCCGCCATCTCCTCTTCAAGCGTGCGGATCAGGCGTTCCAGCTCGCCCTTGGGCAGCTCCGAAAGGTCGGTACGCATCTCACCGGGACGGCGTTTGCGACGATCGCTGCCCGGCACCGTCGAACGTTGAGCCGCCTCGTCTGGGCGAAGCATCGCCAAAATGTCGGTCACCGCCTTCCGGATGGTCTGCGGGTTGATACCGTGTTCGAGGTTGTACGCAACCTGCTTTGTCCGACGTTCTTGGGTGATCGAGATCGCCCGTTCCATCGAACCGGTGATCCGGTCGGCGTACATGATCACCTGGCCATCGATGTTTCGGGCCGCACGACCGATCGTTTGGATCAGCGATGTTTCGCTTCGCAGGAAACCTTCCTTGTCGGCGTCGAGAATCGCCACAAGTGATACCTCGGGGAGGTCGAGACCTTCTCGAAGCAAGTTGATGCCGACAAGCACGTCGAACTCGCCGAGTCGAAGGTCACGCAGGATCTCGATGCGCTCGATGGTGTCAATCTCCGAATGCAGATACCGAACACGAAGACCCTGCTCAAGCAGGTAGTCGGTCAGATCTTGCGCCATTCGTTTGGTAAGCGTGGTTACGAGAACGCGGTCTCCCATCTCGATTCGTTTCCGGGCTTCCACCATGAGATCGTCGATCTGCCCCTTCGTGGGCTTCACGATGATCTCGGGATCCACCAAACCGGTCGGTCGGACCACCTGCTCCACAACTTGTGCTGACTGCTCGATCTCGTACTTCGACGGGGTTGCGCTGACGAACACCACTTGGTTCAATTTCTCGTAAAACTCATCGAAGCGCAACGGCCGGTTGTCGGCTGCGCTCGGCAATCGGAATCCGTGATCAACCAGCGTTTCCTTGCGGCTGCGATCGCCCATGTACTGGCCGTGAACCTGTGGGACAGCGATATGGCTCTCGTCGACAACCAAAAGAAAGTCTTTGGGGAAATAGTCGATGAGCGTGAAGGGAGCTTCGCCGGGCTGACGACCATCAATGTGGCGGCTGTAATTCTCGATACCGTTGCAGTACCCAACCTCCTGCATCATCTCGAGGTCGTACTGTGTGCGCATACGAAGTCGTTGCGCCTCCAGCAGCTTGTTTTCTGTCTCGAACCATTTCAAGCGAACCTGGAGCTCCTCCTGGATGGTGCCAATGGCTCGTTGCATGCGTTCGTCGCCCGCGACGTAGTGCGTGGCGGGAAAGACAGCGACCTGCGTGAGTTCGCCGAGCTGCTCTCCGGTGAGCGGATCAACGGTCACCAGTCGTTCCACGGTGTCGCCGAACATTTCAATGCGCAGAACATGTTCCTCATATGCTGGATGCACTTCGATGGTGTCACCACGTACTCGGAAGTTCCCGCGCACCAGGTTTGCGTCGTTGCGGTCATATTGCATGTCGACCAACCGGCGAAGCACCCACCGTTGGTCGTAGTCGACGCCGGTATGAAGTTCGAGGAGATTCCCCCGGTACTCCTCCGGATTACCCATACCGTAAATACAGCTCACCGACGCAACGACGATCGTGTCGCGTCTTGTGAGAAGGCCGCTGGTCGCCGCGTGGCGGAGCCGATCGATCTCGTCGTTTACCGACGAGTCTTTCTCTATGTAGGTGTCGCTCGAAGGCATGTATGCCTCGGGCTGGTAGTAGTCGTAATAGCTC
Organism: Acidimicrobiia bacterium; assembly: GCA_031429095.1. Taxonomy (GTDB): domain Bacteria; phylum Actinomycetota; class Acidimicrobiia; order Acidimicrobiales; family JANYDT01; genus JANOYY01. The sequence continues at coordinate 30,006 of JANOYY010000169.1, forward strand.
ACGAAGTACTCGACCCGGTTCTGAGGGAAGAACTCCCGAAACTCATTTGCGAGCTGGGCGGCCAGCGATTTGTTCGGCGCCAAAATCAACGTGGGACGCTGAACCTGTTCGATCAGCCACGCGATGGTCGCGGACTTGCCCGATCCGGTGATCCCGAGCAGCGTTTGGAACCGATCTCCGCGTTGTACACCCTCCACCAGTTTCGCAATCGCCTCCGGTTGGTCTCCGGCGGGCTGAAAATCGGACTGTACCTTGAACGGTTTTCCAGGTAACGGCGACGTCGAGGTCAGAATTGGTGCCGCAGTCTCAGTCATAGCCCGAGTCTAGAGAACCGGTGTGACAATCCGACCGGCCGTGGGTCGCAGAACCCGAAGTCGGCTACTTCCCGAAGCCAGTAGTCGCCGGGAGGAGAGAATCGTACCGACGCCCCGTGCGGCGTAGCCATGCTCTCTGCAACTTCTTCAGACGCAGAAGGGTCGGGTACAGCTTGACCTCCTCGCCAAATCGTTCCTTCGCAAGCACCGCAGAGAGTTCGACTCCATGCCGCTGGCGCACCGTTGCGATGTACGGCTCGACCCAGTTCTCGATGCCTTGCCGGTACAGCTGGACGAGCACGTCGGTAAGCACATAATCGATCTCGCCAAATCGCGGTGCGATCTTGTTGAGCTCGCGGACCACGAGGGGCCGCACCATCGCTGGATACTCACGCAAGAATCCCCTCGCATCGAATCGAAGACCGCAGTTGCGATCAAGCATCATCGGCGTCGAGAAATCAAGTTGCCAGGCTTCCTCTTCGAACCAGAGCCAGTTCGCAAATTGAGCGTCTAACGGCGTGCCACCGCCCACCACCCGAACAACCGCATCGACAACCGAAGTTACGATGCCGTGGTCGACGCTCGGCGGTGTCCGGTACAGGAGGTGATCAGCAAGGCTTTCTTCCGGTAACAGTGGTTGGCAGTGATAAACGACCGTCGATGCATCCGAACGATCAAGCGAGTACAGGTCGGTCGTGACGCATCGCACCCCAAAGTCTCGGAGAATCGAAAGATTCTCCCGTACCAACGCGACGTATTGATCGGCCGCTGAAAGTGAGACGAACGGCGGCACCCGCTTCATGACACACGGCACACCATCGGTTTCCCAAACGATCGCGATGCTGAACTCCCCCTTGCCGACGATACGGACCAGGTCAGGCCTGTTCTCGTCGATCGCGCGCCGCACGACTGACTCAATCGCTCCGACGTCGGGCGCGGCCACCGCATCGTCGGGTCGCGTCGTACTCGTCGTCATCGTCCACCGAGGCGACGCACGTGGTCACCGAGCTGATTCAAGGTCGCAAGTTCCGCATTCACCGGCCCTATAACCGTAACTGCCACTGCACGGCTGACCTCGTCGGCGAGATCGGAACGCGCCTTCCTGGCCCGGCGGCGCGCCCCAATTGCCGCGATGCGTTTGCCGACAAGGGCGAGGAGGAGCCCCAACGCAACTCCGCCCAGAGCCATTACCGTTGGCACAGGAATTGATCCGAGGTACGCCATCGGCGGATCCGGTAAGCGGAGCCAGGCCAACACGAACAATGCGCCGAGCCACAACCCCCCGATCGCCGCGATCATCGTTGCGGCCCACTGCAGCGTTCCAACCAGCGTCCACCACCTGGGCGCGCCGACGTGAAGGTTCGTTTGCCCGGCGGCGACATCGAGCGAGGAAGACAGCATTGAGCCTGCGTCTTCGATCGTCCGCTGAACTGCGGCGCGCGGACCCTCCGGAAGGTTCGTGGTCGACGCGCGCTCCACACCACGGAGGGCCTCCCACAAGCGTCCGGCGGCAACGGGATCGGTAGCGATTGCCGTTCTCCGGACACTCACAACATCGCCCCGCGTTCCGGCGCTCTCCGCCGAACTCGAACCAGTTGCCCTCGTTGCCGTCGCTCGCCCCAGGCCAAGGCGCGAGAGCGGATCAGCTCGTAGGCGCCGAACCCATCGCACCGGTGGCCACCCCACTGCGAGCGACGCCCGATGGCGGTACGAGCTCTCCACTGCGTGCTGGATTGCGTTCGCTCCCGAAGCATCCACGGCAGCCGACACGAGCGCAGCAGTGGCCGTCTCGGGGACCGCTTCGAGTGCGCCGTCGCCGACTGCGCCGGCGAGATCGCTGGCGAGCCAGTCCACGTCTGCATCGAGACGTCGAATGAGGGCGCGTCGTTCGGCAACTCGTGCACCGAGCTCTTTACGAAGATCGTCGATGCCTTCACCGGTAACCGTCGAGGCACCCAGGACCCGCACGCCCCTCAGTCCATCGGCCACCAACAATCGAGTCAGATCTTCCATGCACGACTTGCGTTCGGCAGGCGACAGCCGGTCAACCTGGTTCAGCACGACGATTGTCACCGCCGCATGCCCAGCGAAACGTTGCAAGAAGTGGTCGTGGAGAGCTGCGTCGGCATATTTCTGTGGGTCAACAACCCAGACGAAGACGTCGACAACTTGAACGAGCCGCTCAACTTCGGCGCGGTTCGACGCCTCGGTCGAGTCGTGGTCCGGCAGGTCGACCAGAACGAGCCCCTCTAGTTGCTGGGCAACCGAATTGCTTGCTGATGCCTCAAGTCGTCGGCGTTGCGGGATCGCCAACCAATTCAGCAATTCGTCGGCACCGTCACCAAACACGACGGCGAGAGACTCCGATGTTGTTGGCCGCCGAACCCCGACGGTCGCAAAGTTGGTGCCCGAGACGGCGTTGAACAGCGACGACTTTCCACTTCCCGTAGCACCCGCCAGCGCCACAACCGTGTTCGCCGTACCGTGCCCGAGGCGAGTAGTGGCAAGCACACGAAGCTTTTCGGTACGGTCGAGCGTGTCGGCATCGAGACGCCCCACACCCATTTCCGCGACGGTGTCGAGTATCGCCATCCGACGTCGAAGCGCGTCGACCTCGTTCGCGACGAGATCCCCGATCTTCATGGAAGCGTCGCCTCGATTCCATCGGCTATCGCAATGAGACGCCTGGGCGCGTCCACATCGACCGCAAAGGTCGCCAGCATTCGATCGAACCGCGCTACCTCGACAGCCAGGAGTTCATCAACCCGTCGTTCCAGATCAGAGCGAGCGCTCATTGCGAGATTCCGAATGGTCTGATCGCCCAGAACGGCCTCGAGAAGGGTGTGGCCGAACGCGCTTGCTCCGCCGGCGACTGCAACCTCCGCTCCAGTCAGACCACCCGTATGGGCAAACACCAACACCATCACGACCATCGCAGCACCGTTCACACCGAACGAAAGTACGCGCGCTTTGGTTTTGCGGTCACCCCCCACCCCTCGGATGAGGTCGAGCACATGGCCCTGCCAATCTCGAACTACGAGCGCAGCGCGACTTCCAAGGTCGACGGTCGCGGTTTCCAGGATGGATGCCTCGGGAGTCGTCGCCAGCATCGCTGCTCCGGCTGGATGGGCTCGCCATGCCTTCACAGCTGCAAACGCGGCCTCATCAGCGCGCGTACGAATCAGTGTTTCGACGACATGCTCAACAGCGACGTTGAGCTCGATCTCCTGCTTGGGGCGCCCGGTCATCGCACCGGCGATTCGGTCGCGCAGACGGGCCACACCCGTACGGAGTTGGCGCAAGAGCTCGCCGGTGCCCAAGAGCTCCTCCCAGCGGCTAAGCACTTCCCCCTTCAGAACGGCACCCGTTCCGATATCGACCCGGATATTCGTGCCAGCGTCGTCGTACGGAGAATGAGCCAACGTACGTAGAGTCGCTACCGTCTGCGCCTGCCGATCTGCGGCAGCCGCTATGGCTCGTGTCTGAACACCGAGATTCGAAAGGGAACCCGTAAGCGAACGGATAATCGCGGCAGCGCGCGCGTCGTCATCGTCGGCGAGGTCCACCAACCAGTTTCGAATCATCGCCACCGATGAAGGCGGAAGTCGGGTGCCATCGAGCGGCTGCTCCGTGAGGGTGAACACCGTTGTTCCTCCCAGACCGCGTTCGTCGAGCATCTGCTCGAGATGGGCGCGGAGTGTTTGCTCCTGACCAGCCGGGATGCGGTTCATCACCAGAACCAGCGGCGTGTCCTGTGCTCGCGCCTGTGCCAAGAACTCCCACGGAACGGCGTCGGCGTACCGAGCAGCGGTCGTTGTGAAGATCCAAAGGTCGCCAGCGGCTAACAATTCGGCTGCCAAGGTACGGTTCTCGACGGATACCGAGTCAATGTCGGGACTATCGACGATCGCAACCCCCGGTGGCATCGAATCGACGCAGACGAGGCGAAGCTCCTGGTGCCCGTGCGCCTCGCCGTCGTGGACCCGAGCGAGACCGGGCAGTACCTGACGCGTCGCAAACCAGTCCCGACTTGTCGGATCGTGGATCAGGGCAGGCGATGTGGTCGTCGGCCGCAAGACACCTGGACGGGTGACGTCGGCACCAACGAGACTGTTGACAAGCAAAGATTTTCCAGAACCGGTCGACCCGCCCACGATGACCAATGCGGGTGCGTCGATATGGTCGAGGCGGGGGAGCACATGATCATCAAGTTGGCGGAGCATCGATGCGGCGTTGGCCGCCGCGATCGATGCAGCGAGCTCATCACCGACGGCAGGGGCGGCTATATCGAAGCGGACCGCGACGAGTTCGTCTCGCAGCGAACGAGCGAGAACACGAAGATCACGAAGTCGTTCCGGAGTCACGAGACTCAGACGCTACCCGGCTTCGGGCATTGCGGTTTCGGGAAACTCCGATTCCGGCAGCGACTGAATCCACTGCCAGGCGTGATCGACCTGTTCGTTCAGCGAACCACGGTCGCCGGAGTTGTCAATCACAAAGTCGGCGATCGCCCGTCGCTCTTCGCGGCTCATCTGCGAGGCGATCCGAGCACGTGCATCGGATTCGGCGAACCCGCGGAACTGCATCAATCGGGCAACGGCGGCCTCAGGGTCGACGTCGACCACCATACGTCCGACCATTCCGGGGCGCGCCCGATCAAACAGGAGAGCGGCATCGAGTATCACGATGCGATCGCTGCCGTAGTGGACCGACGTCTCTAGGACGATCTCCTCACCGATCGCAGGATGCGTAATGGCGTTGAGGTCGGAAAGCGCCTGTTTGTCGTTGAAAACGATCGATGCGACCGCCGGTCTATTCATCGACCCGTCGGGATTCAGCACCGAATCGCCGAAGCGTTCCACGATGGCGGCCAACGACGGTTTTCCGGGCTCAACGATGAGCCGCGCAATCACGTCGGCATCGACGATCACCGCCCCGCGTTCGGCGAGAAGGAAGGAAACGGTGCTCTTTCCCGAGCCAATGCCACCACCAAGACCAATGAGCTTCACCCCTTTGACGGTAGTGCGCCGGCGTTCACTTTTGAAGCCACAACCGTGCGTCAGTTTTGAAGCGGAAAACATACCCACGATCCATACATTCGGGTGTTAAGCCGTTGAAAAACATCGACGATGTAGGTCTCGATATCTATGCCCGCAGCCGTCGACCCTTCACTTTCTGACTCCGTCGACGCTCCCCCGGGATCGACGCGTTCTGCGCCAACGACAGCCACCGCCCTCGATTCGGACTCGTTCGATGGCATATTGGATCGGCGCTCCGAGCACAAACCCCATGATCGACGACGCCGCGGGCAGCGCCCATTGTTGCTGGCTCCCGAAGTGAAATTCACCGAACACAACGAAGACACGCTCTCGCCGTACCAACGACTCATCGTCGTAAGCCGCTGGTGTGCCCTGCTGGTCAGCGCAGTTGCGCTGGGCACGGCAAGCAGCGACCGGTCACTACGCAACGTGCTGGTTTTCGCGGTTCTCGGGCTCGTAACCACGTATCGGACGTTTCGCCCAATCCGTAGTCTTGGCTTCGAAGTCGGACTCGCATCGTCGATGGTCAGCGAGATCGCGACCGTTGTTCTCTGTATAAGTGTGACCGGACACTGGCACTCTCCCTTCGCGTTCCTCCTCATTCCAATTGTCATGATCGGGGCATTCTCTCAGGACGGACCACTCGTCGTCAGCTACGGAATTCTGCCTAGTCTGCTGATCTCGATCCTCGAATTGTCCGCCCGAGGATTCACCACTGCCGAACAACTCCGAACCAGCTGGCAGTGGACGATGCAGATTGTTGCGTTCACGTTCGTGGCCAGCGTCGGCCGAAAGATCGTGCACGACTCACTTGTTCGCCACACCAGGGCGCTCGACAACATGAACCGCCTCACGAGCGCCAACAGCCTTCTATTCGCACTACACAAGGTTGCGCAATCGCTACCGGCGTCGCTTGACTTGGAAGACGTTTTGCGATCGACCATTGCGAACGCCCGCGATCTGTTCCCCAACGAGGCAATCACCGTACTGATACGCGACGAAACCACGAACGTCTGGGAGGTCTCGCGGACCGAAGGAGCACGGCTCCCAAAGGTCTATGACAGCCTGGACCTTCCGTCGGCCGCCAGCACCGCATCGCGTTCGGCGATCCCTATTTCGATGCGCGACCTTCCCACGAGTGACCAAAAAGGGTTTCTTCCCGGTGCCCGCTCGGGATTATATGCGCCCCTACGATCACGTCAGAGTCTGTTCGGAGTACTTGCGATTGAGCACACCCAGGAGGGCCTCGACACCGAGGAGTCTCTCGACCTTCTGAAACGTTTTGCGGAACCGGCCTCCATTGCGATCGACAATGCTCGCTGGTTCGGCCGTATACGGAGAGTCGCGGCCGATGAGGAACGTGTGCGGATCGCTCGGGACCTTCACGACAGAATCGGCCAATCGTTGGCCTACCTAGGTTTTGAGCTTGATCGGCTGGCGAGACTTCCCGATGCCGAACCAGTCGCCGACGAGGTGCGCCGGCTTCGTGGCGACGTAGGCCGAGTGGTCTCGGAGGTTCGCGAGACTCTCTACGACATCCGCACCGACGTCAGCGTCGACCGCAGCGGGCTCGCCACGCTTCAAGAGTTCCTCGATCGAGTGCGCGGCCGAAACCCCGAGCTTCAAGTCGCCTTCAGCCACGACGTCACCGGAACACTTCCGACCCGCCAGGAGCGCGAGATGTGGCTCATTGCGCAGGAAGCAATTGTGAACGTCGAGCGACACGCCCGCGCGTCGGAACTTACCGTTCGCTGGACCACGAACGGTCATTCCGCGGAACTTACGGTGACCGACAACGGACGTGGGTTCAGCGGCGCTTCGGGACGGGTTGACTCCTATGGACTCCGGGGTCTACAAGAACGTGCCGCGGCAATTGGGGCAAGGATCGAAATCACCTCATCACACGATAAAGGTACGACCATTACCTGCCGATTGGACTGACATGAATGTTCCAAACCCGAATGCGGGGACGATACGCGCCGCCGCGCGTCCGATCCGGCTCCTCCTTGTCGATGACCATCGCATGCTTCGAGAAGGGCTGCGTCGTTCCATGGAGCTCTATGGCTTCGACGTCGTCGGCGAGGGGTCCGACGGCGAAGAAGGTGTGCGACTTGCGTCGGCGCTGCGCCCCGACGTCGTTCTCATGGACGTTTCTATGCCCGTACTCGACGGAGTCGAAGCAACCCGCCGTATTCGCCAGTCATCACCGGAAACCCAGGTCGTGATGCTGACGATGCACGCCGACCGAGAGGTGCTCGCCAAAGCCATCCGCATGGGCGCCGCTGGGTACCTCGTGAAGGACTGTTCGACCGATGAGGTGGCCGACGCTGTGCGCGCTGCAGCAAACGGTGAAGGGTCCGTATCCCCTGAGTTCGCGAAGTCGATGCTTCGGGAGGCCAAGTTCCCGATCCCCGATCGTCCTGGTGAATCCATCATTTCGAAGCGCGAAGAGGAAGTGCTCCAATTGATCGCCGATGGCCTCTCTACCGTCGACGTTGCCGCGAAGCTCTACATATCGGTGAAAACCGTCAAGAATCACCTCGCGTCGATCTACCAGAAACTCGACACCGCCGATCGCACACAGGCCGTTGTCCGTGCCGTTCGGATGGGCATCATCCGCCTCGACTGAACCCGGGATGCGTCGTCCGGACGTGTCCGGGTCTGCCTCAAGCAAGGAATATCAAGCAAAACGGCCACCCGAAAGGGTGGCCGTTTCCTCGTCTCCGGATGCAGCCGGAGTTCACATGATCTGTTGCGGGTCAGACGTTGTCGGCCGAGAAGTCCGGCGTCTCGGCGGCAGGAGCCTCAGCCTCTGCTCCTTCAGCCTCAGCCCCTTCGGCCTCTGCCTCTGCTCCTTCAGCCTCTGCTCCTTCGGCCGACCCCTCGCTGCCGTCAGCGGCCGGTGCTTGGTAATCGGCCAACCACGCAGCTTGGGCTTCGTTGTCGGGCGTGAAATCACCGGTGGAGTATTCGCCGATGTAGTTGCCCTCGGCGTCGTAGTTGTGCTCACCGAACACGGCCTGATACTCGGCGGCAACGACGCCACCTTCGGCGGCCTGCTTGATCGAGAGGCTGATCCGACGACGCTGGAGATCGAGATCGATGATCTTGACCCAAAGCTCTTCGGCCGCCGACACGACCTGCTCGGGATGATCGACGTGGTGCGCCGCCATTTCCGAGATGTGCACGAGACCTTCGATACCCTCGCCAACCTGCACGAACGAACCGAACGGCACCAGCTTCGTGACTCGACCGTACACAAGCTCGCCGACACGGTGGGCGCTGGCGAACTCAGCCCACGGATCTTGCTGCGTGTTCTTCAGGGACAGGCTGATGCGCTCACGGCTGTAGTCGACCTCGAGCACCTGAACGGTGATGCGATCGCCGACCGTGACGACGGTCGACGGGTGATCGACATGCTTCCAGCTGAGTTCGGACACGTGAACGAGGCCATCCATACCGCCGAGGTCAACGAATGCACCGAAGTTGACGACGCTCGACACGACACCCTCGCGGATTTCGCCCGGCTTGAGGTTGGCGAGAAAGTCCTCGCGCTGTTCCTTCTGCGTTTCTTCCAACCAGCTACGACGGCTGAGAACCACGTTGTTGCGGTTCTTGTAGAGTTCGATGATCTTGGCCTGCACCGTCTTGCCGACGTAGGGAAGAAGGTCCCGGACACGGCGAAGCTCGACAAGCGATGCGGGGAGGAAGCCACGAAGACCGATGTCGACGATGAGACCGCCCTTGACGACCTCGATGACCGGCCCTTCGACCATTCCGTTGTTCTCTTTGATCTTTTCGATCGTGCCCCAGGCGCGCTCGTACTGCGCGCGCTTCTTGGACAGAACAAGTCGGCCTTCTTTGTCTTCCTTCGTGAGGACGAGGGCTTCGATTTCTTCACCCATCGACACGATCTCGGAGGGATCCACGTCGTGGCGGATGCTCAGCTCACGGCTCGGGATGACACCCTCGCTCTTAAAGCCGATATCGAGAAGAACTTCGTCTTTGTCGATCTTGACGACCGTGCCCTTGACGATGTCACCATCTTCGAACTCGACGATGGTGGCGCCGATGTAATCCTCGAAGGAACCTGACAGGTCGTTGGACGTGATTTGACGAGGGGTATAATTACCCTCTTCGTCGAAGGTGCCGAACATGGATTCGGCTTCTACGAACGTATCGCTCATGAGTATTCGGTCGTACTTTCTCTCGGTAGACACGATCGCCGCACCTGGAGTTTCCAGACCGTGACCCCTGCCGAGCAGACCTCGGACAAGGTTGTCTACCCTACTACCCCGGGCTTGCTGCCAAGACCGTGGCGCGAAGAGGTCACCCAGTTCATGGGCCGGGTACTGCCACCAACTCGTGGGGTCTTTGCAACCAACTCGCCTGTCTTGGGCACTCGCAGGGCTCTATTTCCCCGAGTTGGTTGCAAAAGGACCCCGAGTTGGCGAGAACTCCTGCCGACACAGACTCCGAGTTGGTTTCAAAGGGACCCCGAGTTGGCGAGAACTCGCTGCCGACACAGACTCCGAGTTGGTTGCAAAGGGACCCCGAGTTGGTTGCAAAGGGAACGGCCACTTGCATCAGACGAGCGAAGGGCGTCTCCCAACGGCTCGAACGGCCGCCCTCACTGGTTCAGCGGGCAACCAGCAAGAACTCGGGGCGATTGATGGTGAGTTCGTGGCGACCGTAGTCACCGGGGGTTACCGACCACAGGTATTCGACCGAAAGCCCCACCTGCTCAGCCATGAGGCGGAGTTCTCTCGGAGTGAAACAAGTTGTCCAGAGTTCCGCTTCAACGCCGATGCCTTCGGCGTTGCGGACCTCCGTGCGTTCATGGTTGACGCCGGTCGCTGCGTCGAAGGAGTCGCCGGTCTCGAGATGTTGGAGTTGGAAGTAGGCCGAGAAGGCGCTCACTACGAGCCGACCGCCGGGCCGCAACGCCCGGGCCATTGCGCGCATGACGACATCGTCGGCCGCTCCGTCTGTGCTTCGCCCGACAAGTCCGAAGCCACCCTGACACAGCGACAAAACGACGTCGAACTCGGCAGCGAAGGTGAGCGCCCGAGCATCGTTTCGGATGAAGTGCACCAGGTCGCCTAGTCCTTCCGATGCTGCCGCTTCGTTGCCCAAAGTCACGAAGCGTTCCGAGATGTCGACGCCGACAACCGCGAAGCCTCGACGAGCGAACTCCAGCGCATGACGGCCGGGGCCACAACCGACATCGAGGATCCGAGCATCGGGACCCAATCCCAACACATCCACGAGGAACGAGACCTCGTTGCGGGTTCCCTTCGTAAAGGAGTATCGCAGATACGCCGGACCCATATGGTCGGCGAGCACCTCGAAAAAGTGAGGTTCAGTCACGACTAGCCCTTGGCGTCAGCCCAGGTCTTGCCCCACGATACGTTTGTCTCGAGTGGCACGTCGAGGTCAGCAGCGTCGCGCATAGTGGAGACAGTAAGCTCACCTACAACATCATGCTCGCCCGGCGGCACCTCTACGACTATCTCGTCGTGGACCTGCAAAATGATCCGTGACTTGAACCCGCCATCGACCAGGGCTTGATCAAGCCGCACGAGCGCAACCTTGAAGATGTCTGCGGCGAGACCTTGGATACCGGCGTTCATCGCCTGGCGTTCCGCCGCCATTCGACGTGAATAGTTGGGCGACTGCAGATCCGGGATGAGGCGACGCCGACCGAAAAGCGTTTCAGTGAAACCCTTGTTGCGGGCTTCGTTGACTGACGCATCCATATAGGCACGCACATTCGGGAACGCCTCAAAGTAGGCATTGAGAATCCCCGCGGCTTCCTTCTGCGGAATCGATAGCCGCTGGGCAAGCCCGAACGACTCCATGCCGTAGGCCAACCCGTACGACACCATCTTGGCCTTCGAACGCATCGCGAGGGTCACGTCAGTTGCCTCAACGCCGAACACGCGCTTCGCCGTCTCGGTGTGAACATCTGCGCGCGTACGAAAGGCCTCAACCAGCCCTGGGTCCTGTGCCAGGTGCGCAATCACGCGCAACTCGATCTGGTTGTAGTCAGCCACGAGAAGCTCGCAACCGTCGGCCGGAATGAAAGCTCTCCGAAAACGGCGCCCCTCTTCGGAGCGAATCGGAATGTTGTGCAGGTTTGGCTGGTCCGATGACAGCCGTCCGGTTCGGGCCACGGTCTGGTTGAAGGTGGCATGGATGCGACCGTCCGAACCCACCTCATTGATCAAGTTCTCGCCATAGGTTGAGCGGAGCTTCTCAAGTTCGCGGTACCGAAAGATCGCATCGATGATCGGGTGGTCTTCACGCAGTGGTTCCAGGGCCTGTGCGTCGGTGGAATAGCCGGTCTTCGTTTTCTTCCCGCTTTTGAGCTTGAGCTTCTCGAACAAGATCCGACGCAACTGGGGAACGGAATTGACCACGAAGTCTTCGCCCGCCAAGCGTTGCACCTCTAGCTCCCATTTTCGGGCCTCCGCGGTCAGGGACTGCGAAAGTTCTTTCAAGTACGTCGCATCGATTCGGATGCCGAGGGCTTCCATACGGGCTAGACCAGCAATAAGTGGACGTTCGATGTCGTCGTAAAGCTTTTGCAGACCACGAGCACGCATCGACGTGAGCATCGGTTCTACCAGCGCAACGATTGCCGCTGCGTTCCGCCCGGTAGTGTCAGCAAGGTCGCTCACCGCAGTGCCACCGAAGTCCAGCTGTCCGATCGGTGCGGCGTGGACCGGACGTACGTCGATCTCGGCGTACTGCCGGGCGAGCTCGTCGAGTGCGTAGACATTTTCCGCTGGATCGAGCAGGTATCCGGCCACCGCCGTGTCAAGCCCAAGTGCTTCGAGGTGATCGAGAGGCAACCCCAGGAAGTGCAGGCTTCGGAACAGCTCCTTGATCTTATGTCCGTGAACCCACACCACATCACTTGCGAACATCGACGCCAATGACTCAATGATGTGCGGGACAACGTCGGCCGGCACGAACTGTACCTCGGCCTCGGTTGCGACAGCGAGCCCAGTGAGTTCGCTGCGTCCCGGCGCTCCAAGCCAGGCGCCAACGATGGCAACGTTGCCCTCGCTCGGCGTCACGAAGTCGACCGCCGATGCGACAGTGCGCAAATTCAGTTCGAGCGGCTGGAGTTTCCCCTGCGGCGAAGCGGTCCCGCCGGCACCTTCGATTCCCCATGTCGAAGCGAATGCGTCGAGAATGCGATCGGAAAGTGCCCGAAACTCCAGCGTCTTGAACAGTTCTCGAGCCGCTCCAAGATCAGGGTTCGGTGCTCGCAATACATCCATCGTCACGTTGGGAACATCGCGGATGAGCGGCGTGGCTCGCGCGTTTGAGCGCACCTGCTCCTCCCACGCGATCAGGTTCTCGCGCAACTTTGGCGATGCCTTTTCCACGCCAACGGTAAACACCCCGTCGAGGTCGCCGTAGTCATTGATGAGCTTCGCCGCAGTCTTCTCCCCCACCCCGGGGACACCGGGAAGGTTGTCGGAGGGATCGCCACGCAACGACGCGTACAACGGGTACACGGTCGGATGCACACCTGTCCGCTCGACGATGCCCGCTTCGTCGTAGAGCGCATAGTCGCTTACCCCGCGCTTGTTGTAGAGCACCCGAATGGATCCTGCCGACCCATCTGCCGGAGCATCTTCGACGAGCTGATAGCTGTCACGATCACCCGTAACGATGATGACGTTGTCGCCCACCGCTCGCGCCTGGGTGGCGAGCGTCGCCAAGACATCGTCGGCCTCGAACCCAATCACTTCCACGCAGGGCAGGTCCAGGACCTCCACGACCTGGCGGACTAGACCCATTTGTTGACGCAAGATGTCAGGAGTCTCGGCGCGCCCAGCCTTGTAGTCCTTCACCATCTCGTGGCGAAACGTCGGCTCAGGACGATCGAACGTCACGCCCACCACGTCGGGCTTTTGCTCATTCAAGAGGTACTGCAACATCGAGGTGAATCCGAACACGGCATTGGTAACCTGGCCCGACGCCGTTGCCATATCGGACGGCAGCGCGAAGAATGCCCGATACGTCAGCGAATTTCCGTCTAGGAGCAAGATCGTCCGGGCCATGGCCTGGATGGTAGTTGCCGCAACGGGATCGTCCCTCTCGTCCCTCCGGTTACAGGCGGTCGCTGATGAGCTGTTCGGCGATCGCCCGCATCGAGGTTCGGCCGTTCATCGCATCTCGCTGAATGCGAGCAAACGCGGCTTGCTCGCCGAGCCCTTCGGCCATCAGCAGGGCTTTTGCCCGATCAATCGCTTTGCGGGCTGCGAGCCGTTCGGTGAGGTCCGCGACCTCGCGGCGCAGGGCCTGACGCTCGCTATTGCGGGCTGCCGCGACTTCAATGGCGGCAACGAGCTCAGCCTTCTGGAACGGCTTCACCAGATACGCAAGCACTCCAGCTTGCGATGCAGTGTTCACCAGCTCTCGTTGACTGAACGCCGTGAGCATGATCACGCCGCACAAGTCCTCGTCGACGACCTGCGCAGCAACGGTAAGACCATCCAGGCCAGGCATCTTGACATCGAGAATGGCTAAGTCGGGCAACAAATCACGGATCACCGCCAGTGCGCGATCACCGCTCCCCGCCTCGCCGACGACCTCGTAACCCTCCTCCCGCAGCATCTCAATGAGATCGAGGCGAATAATGGCCTCGTCCTCGGCAACGACAACGCGCACCGAACGGTTCTCCACTAGCGGTCACTTCGGTTCGAGAGCTGGTCCAGGAGATCGTCTTGCAGTTTGGTCAGATCCGCGATCTTCTGCACGAGGTCTTGTCGCGCCGCGCCCATGGCCTTTACATGACGCTGCCCGAAGGAGTGCTCCGAAAGCGCCTGCGGCGTTTCTGCCACCATGGCCCGTATACGCAAATCATCCGCCTCATCGCTGATGACACCGAGCTGTTCGTCGAGGACCAAAAGTTCGATCCGTGCGTTCTTCAAACGCGCGGCGGCGTCGGCCAACCGACGCTCTATCAACCACCTCATCACAACCATCAGTGTACGTGGCACTGCCCCCTCGGTGAGGCCAATAGCTCAGGGCGTGTATGCGGAATGGTTACAGCGCGCTGCCCATACTTAGCGGGGGGTCTTCCCCACTCACGGAAGGCGTGTCGAACCGTGGTTCCTCCGGCGGCGATTACCGAACCCCTACAGTTCGATGACCTGGTCTGCCCGTTCTCGGGCGATCGCGCGATTCGACACTGCGATGATCGTTGCGGCTGTTTCGGCGAGGCGGTCCCACATCGCGATCTCGGTCTCGATGTCGAGCGCGCTCGTGAGATCGTCGAAGAGCACTAACTCGCTGCGATGGACGAGCGCCCGCGCCGCAGCGGCGCGCTGCGCCTGCCCGCCCGAAAGCCGAACGCCTCCGGCCCCGATCGTGGTGTCGAGCCCTTTGGGGAAACTGCGGAGATCATCATCAAAGGCGGCGAGTCGCAACGCTTCGTTAGGGTCGCCCTCGGTGCCGAGGAGCACGTTGTCCAGGAGGGTCTCAGAGAACAAATGCGGAACCTGCGAAACGTAGGCGCACTGCGGAGGGACGAAGAAGGCCGCTCGATCATCCACCACCGCACCGTTCCAACTGACCTCCCCGGAATCGATCGGGATCAAACCAATAAGTGCACGCAGTAAAGTCGACTTTCCCGATCCCACTGGACCGCTGATAACCGTTACGGTGCCTCGTTTGACCGTGAACGAGACGTCGCTGAGTCCGCGGCCGACAACCGATAATGCTCTTACCGCAAGAACCTCAAGGGGTATCCGGACAACTGGAGCCCTTGGCGGTATTGGTGGACCGCCGAGCACGGGCAGCGGGCGATGCTGAACGAGCGGGTCAACCCCCGACGAGCCCACCGGAAAGAGTGAGTCCAATCGTTCGGCAGCGACTTCGAAGCGCCGACGCCCCACCACCAACCCGCCAAGTTTTTGAGGGAGCCAAATCATCTGGACGATATAGGCAGCGAAGAGGGCAATTTCGCCGGTTTCGAGATTACGCCGCGCCGCGACCAACAGCCCCAACCCCACGCAGACATCTACTGCTGCGCTGTTCACCGACCAGAGGGCATTCGACCATGTTTGATCCGCGACCATCGACCTCGACCGCTGCTTGTTCAAGTCGGTGATGCGTTGGAGAACACCCAGGGTCGCCCCCGAGACCTTGACGGTCAGCGAGCCGCCAAACGCTGCGGCCAAAAAGTCGGTTGTGTCGCTGGAGAGCGATCGGGCGCGGCCGCGAACCGTCCGGATTCTGTTCCCGACAACACGGTTGAAAAATCCGATTGCGATGAGCGGCACTACCGAAGCGGTCGCGGCCAGAGGATCTATGGAACCCAGCACCACAAGCGCGACCAAGGCGTACGCGAGTGCCCCAAAGACATCGACCCAATTGTCCACCAGCATCAGAAGATCCGTTGGGTCATCGCGGAACCGAGCAACCGCATCACCGGGCGAGAGAACACGAGGGCCTTGGATGGGACCGCCGCTCGCCAATTGCGAGTCGAGCGCATTCGCTCGGACAAGCGCGTGGCCGGCCTCGAAACCCCTCATGTAGATCGCATGACCTCGCCACAGAATGAGTGCCATGAGGACTTCTGCGAGTAGCAGCGCCGCTGCGCAAATAAGGAACTTCGGAGTTACTCGTTCGAGGCGGAGTTCGTTGTACGCCACCTTGATCAGCCACCCCGGAACCAGTGGATAGAGGAAGAACAGCAACCAAGCGGCGGTTCCGATCCAGAATTCCTTCGCCCGAAAGTTCGCAAGACGAAGGGCCCGACGCTCAATGCCACTCATGGGTTCGTTCCCCCGGCCAACATCGACGAGGAATCAAGAAGCGACTCGACTGAGTTGTCTTCATCTCGGGCACCGCCGCCCGCCGACCACAGCCGTGCGAATCGCGAGGTCGGGTCGGCGAGCAAAGCTCGCCGATCGCCGTATTCGACCACGCGACCATGTTCAAGCACTGCGATTTCGTCACAAACCGCCAGCGTCTCCAAGCGGTGCGCAATCACGATGCTGCTGCGGCCGGCAAGAAGTCTGGCTGTTGCTGCCGCAATCTGAAACTGTGTTTCCGGGTCGATCCGCGACGTGGCCTCGTCGAGAATCACGACGTCGGGACAGCGAACCAGCGCACGAGCCAAGGCGAGGAGTTGCGCTTCCCCGGCCGAGAGACCAGCTCCGCCGCTACGCGAGAGAAGCACCGTGTCAAGCCCTTGCGATTGGTTGCTAAGCCACCGATCGAGCCCGACGTCGGCGAGCGCTCGAAGCAAGTCATCATCGCTATGCGCGCTGAACATCGTCACGTTGTCGCGCACAGTACCCGGAAAGATCTGTACATCTTGGGGAATCGACGTGACGCGAGAGCGAAGACTTGCCTCGGTGATCGTGGTGATGTCCACCGACCCCACGCGCACCGTCCCTTCAGTCGCTTCCACGAGCCGCAGCGCAAGCCGACCGATGGTGGTCTTTCCAGACCCGGACCGCCCGACCAACCCCAACGAATGTCCCGGATGAACGGTAAAGGTGACATTCTCCAGTACGGCGTGCTCACCATCGTCGTAGGTGAGCCCTACGTTCTCGAATGAAATCGATTGGCCGCCCTGCGGCAGCGACTTAGTTCTATTCGGATACGACGCCTGCGAAGCAAGCAGTCCAAGTACGCGCGTCGCTGAGCCAGTAGCGCCTTGCACCTCTTGCAGCCGCCAGGCCAGGTGCTCGACCGGGTACCGAATCGCTGTTGCGAAGCGGACCCCCAGCACTACCGCCCCGATGCCCAGTTGCCCGCGCTGGAGGAGAACGGCTCCCCAGATCAACATGACCACTTCGCTCAGAACCAGTGCGACTTTGAGCTTTCCGACCGCCCTCATCTGCGCAGCGGACCGACGACCCACGGCTTGAACGATTCGCTCGCTGCGCAGAGACAGTTGCCGCACTGAATGCACACCCGCTCCCAGACTGGCAATGTCCTCGGCCCCACCAATGCGTTCTTCGACGAGGCCGCTCAACGACGCACGACCGTCGCGCTCCTCCATCGATTCCGCCAACGCCCCATTTCGTTGAAACCACAGCACTGCAAAGGTCACTGCGACGCACACGGCGAAGGGACCGGCAAGGACTGGGCGAACCACGAGAAGCGTTCCGGTGGCGGCGAGCGCGAGCATCACGATCGCGATCAGGCGAGCCACGAACTCGGAAAGAAATACGGCCATCGCCGTCACGTCGTCATCGGCCCGACTCACCAAATCCCCGCGGGTGTAGTCACGGTGGAACGCAAGATCGGCGGTCAAGACGAGTTCAGCCAGGTCTGATCGCAGACCATCGGTGATCTGCCAGGCCAGCGCCGTCGCCCGCCACACAACGGCGACCGTTACCGCAGCGCTTATCAACCCGATCAACGCGTACTCGGCTGCGTAGGTAGCCAGCTCCGAGGTCGGCGCACGACGAGCCGCTGCGTCGACAAAGCGCTGCAGCACGATTGCGGCACTGAGGGGGAGCGCTGTTGCGATTGCGAGAAACGCCCCGTAGGAGGCAACTGCGCTACGGTGCGGCCGCAATAGGACCGAGAAGAACTTCCAGGAGGATTCGGCCATCCGCCTAGGCTAGAGAGGATACACACCGACACCGACTCAATTTCGTCTGGGGATACTCCGGGTCGACCGAGGAAGCGGCTACTTCGGCGCCTTGTGAAGGCGTTCGTTGCTTTGGGAATTCTTTCCGTGCTCCCCCGGATTGGCTTTCACCTCGCTGCCCGGGGAGCGACGCGCGCCATAGAAGACGTCCCCGTTCGCCCCGTTGCTCTGGTGCTGGGAGCGGGCCTTCGCTACGACGGCAGCCCGAGCGATGTCTTGCAAAGCCGCGTCGAAACGGCCGTAGACCTTTACAAAGCGGGCAAGGTTCGCAAGCTCATCATGTCGGGCGACAACTCCTTGACCGACCACGACGAAGTGAGCGCAATGAAGTCCTCAGCGATTGCGCTTGGCGTCGCACCGAACGATGTCCTCCTCGACTACGCAGGATTTCGCACCCTCGATTCATGTGTTCGCTTACGAAAGGTCTTCGGACAATCCGAGGCAACCGTCGTGTCGCAGGGGTTCCATCTCCCCCGCGCAATTCATCTGTGCCGCTGGGCCGGGATCACCACCAACGGCGTCGAGGCGCCCGATCCAAGAACGAAAGCACGCCGCACGGTTTCGGGGGTTCGAGAAATCGCGGCATCCTTCCAGGCATTGGTGGACGCCCACGCGCTCGGTCGTGGTCCGAAGTTCCTCGGCGAAGTAATCGATATCGACCGCCCGCCCGCCGACGCCCTCTCCCAACCACGTTGAATCGAAGCTTCGTAGACGTCAGTGGCTCACTGAGAAGTCACGGACCTCTCCACCCGAGACTCGCTCGGTGCGGTCACGTATGGGTCTGCGACGCCATTGTCCATCGCCACGTGACCGTGCGTTCGAGCACTTCGCCCGCTTCGAGCCGACACTGTTGCGCGACCAGGTTGAACGAGTCCGGCGGACCCGATTGGGGTTCGACGCATATCGCGTGCGGCGGGTCGTACATCACCACGTTCTCGCATTCGTGGGCCACGTCGATTCGGGCAAAGCCGTCCCACCGCAACGCGATCGACCCCACGCATTCGAAACAGTCATCCCAGGGCCGAGGACCAACGGGGACAACGTCGCCCGAGGGTATATACGCCCCATCGCGCACGAGCATCCCAGCCCTGCTCATATCCACGGCAAGATGCAGCGGACCGCCGAAATCCAGTTGACGACGAAACCATGGATGCCAACCGACGGTTGCCGGCATCGGCTGATTCCCCGCAACGACCGTCAACGTTTGCGTCAGAGAATCTGTACCAAGGTGGATGAGATGCGTGACTGAACCGCCAAACGGCCAGGGATCCTCCAGACGCATCCCGATCATCGCCCAGTCATCGCTCCCGGTGAGGTGCATCCAGGGGACGTCGTAGGTCGTACCGTGGATGGCGTGACGATCCATGGTCGGGGCCATGGTGTACTCGACGTTGTCGAAGGTGAACTGGCCGTTGCGCAGACGTCCCGCCCACGGCACCATCGCATAGGAACCCCAGCCAAACGGATGGTTGCCTGGCGAGCGTTGCTCCAAAACTTCCTGACCGTGGATTTGCCACGAGGACAGCCGACCACCGCTGGCGAGATCAACGGCCACCGAGCATGGACCTGCGCGAAGGACCAGTGGTGCCGTTTTCATCGCCTCAGTCTTACTCGGATCGGCCGATGGACGAAGCAAGCGGTCGAGCATCCATCAAATAGTCAGTGCACATATCGGCTGCCCAGGTCGTCGACCATGGCCACGATTTCGCCGCTGTCTTTGGATCGCGTCAACACGATCAAGCGGTGAACACCCATTGCCTCATAAGCCGCAACCGACGAGTCGTCGAGGGCAGCTCGAGGCGTCACGGAGACTTCGATCGGCCCAAGCGCATTCGGCCGCTCGTATCGATCCGCCGCCTTGGCCAGACCATCAAGACACGTCTGCGTACTCTCCACGTCGAGCCCGAATCCGTACCAGCCTTGCGAAGTGGTTACTGCGCGTCGATATGCAGCTGGCGTATGGCCGGCCATCACCACCGGGGGACCACCGACCTGGGCAGGTCGCGGATACGCCTTGATGCCCGCGAAATCGACGTATTTCCCGTTGTACGACTCACCCTTCCAGATCGCGCGCATCGCTGCGATGTAATCCTCGGTTCGACCGCCTCGATCTTCCATCGAGATACCCAACGCGCGGAACTCGGGCTCGAGGTAGCCAACCCCGACACCAAACAGAAGTCGTCCGCCCGAGAGATAGTCGAGCGAACCGAGCTCCTTCGCCAGCACCAGAGGATTTCGCTGGGGAAGAATAATGATGCCGGTACCGAGCAGCAGCTTCTTCGTATTCGCCGCGACCCAGGTCAACGCGACGGCGGGATCGAGCATCGGCGTGTCGGGCGGCGTCGGCGAAGGCGGCACCTGAGGGTCGGGGAGCACGACGTGTTCGCCTGTCCAAACCGAGTCAAAACCAGCGGCCTCGCAGGCCTGTGCCACCGTCATCATCGTGTCCGGTGCTGCACAGGGGCCTGAGTTGATCCCGAACAATCCAAGTTTCATTCGGCCACAGTACGCCTCGGTGCCGCAACATTCGAGTCGCTGGCGTCACGGTCTTGCTGTTACCGTCGAACCCAATGACAACGCTCGGAAATTCACTGCAGGGTTCTATTCTCGGCACGCGCGTCGTGCGGTCGGAAGACCCCGCCCTGCTCGTCGGCCTTGGCATCTACGTGGCTGACCTCCCACTTGAGGGCCGGCTGTACGCATCGTTTGCCCGTTCGCAGGTGGCGCACGGAACAATCCGCACGATTCATGTCGAAGATGCCCGTTCGATGCCCGGGGTCGTTGCGGTGTGGACTGCCACCGAACTCGACGTCGCACCACATCATGGTTTCGTGCCGGTGCACGACAACTTCGCACGCGCCCCAATGGCCGTCGACCGCGTCCGATTCGTCGGCGATGCCTATGCCGTTGTGTTTGCCGAGACCGGCGCGCAGGCCGAAGACGCTGCCGAGGCAGTCTGGGCGGACATCGACGAACTGCCCGTGCTCGTCGAACCCGAGGCCGCATTGGCCGAGGGTGCAGAGGTCATCTTTCCCGTACACGGTTCGAACCAGGCAATGATCATCGCCGACAAGAAGCGGGTGGATCTCGAAACAACAGCCGATGTAATCGTGCGGGGACGCTACGTGAACCAACGAGTCGCCGTCGCACCGCTGGAACCCGATTGCTGCGCAGCGGCACCGGCAGCCGATGGCCGTATTACGGTATGGGCCTCGACGCAGATGCCGCACGCGCTCCACGGCCAGCTAGCCGGCGCACTCGGATGGCAGAACTCCGACATCCACATCGTTACGCCTCAGGTAGGCGGCGGGTTCGGAGGAAAGGCCGGTATTCACCACGAGTACACCGTGGTGACGAAGGCAGCAAGGGAACTGAACCGACCGGTGGTGTGGGTGCCGACACGCAGTGAAGACATGCGAGCCCTTCCGCACAGTCGCGGTCAGATCCAATACGCCGAACTTGGCTGCAAGAACGACGGAACCTTTACCGGTTTGAGGGTCCATCTCGTCGGCGACGCCGGCGCGTACCCGACGGTCGGGACGTTTCTGCCCGGCGGTACCCGGCGAATGGCTCCAGGCCCCTACCGATTCCCGGCCATGGAATTCCACGTTGCGGTTGCCGTCACCAACACCACACCGATGGGTGCCTATCGAGGCGCGGGGCGTCCCGAGGCCACTGCGCTGATGGAGCGTCTCGTTGACCAGGCGGCCCTCGAACTCGGCATCGATCCGATCGATATTCGCGAGCGGAACTTCCTCGGCGACGACGTGTTTCCGTTCACCTCCCTCACCGGCAACGTCTATGACTCTGGTCGTTACATGATGGCGTTGCGGACCGCCGCGGACGAGATCGGCTACCCGGAGCTGCGAGCAGAACAAGCGAAGCGACGAGCGAACGGCGATCGCAGGCTGCTTGGTATCGGCGTCGCTGCGTATGTCGAGATAACGGCCGGTGGCGGGGCCAGCGAGTTCGGGGCCGTCGAAATTCATTCCGACGGTTCCGCGACCATGTTCGCGGGAACGTCTGCCCACGGCCAGGGCCACCAGACGTCGTATGCCATGTTGGTGTCGGCTCAGACCGGGATTCCCATCGACCGTATCCGACTCGTCGACGGCGACACCGATCGAGTCCCGCAGGGGGGCGGGACCGGCGGATCACGGTCACTGCAGCTCGCTGGTTCCGCGGTTCACAAGGCGACCGAGGCAATGGTCGAAAAGGCCCGGACGCTGGCCGCCGCACTCCTCGAGGCAGACCCGGCCGATGTCGTCGTCGACATCGCAACCGGCACGCTCGGCGTCGCCGGGGTCCCGACCTCAGGTCTCACCTGGGCGGTTCTTGCTACCCATTCGGTTGAATCCGGCGACGGGCCTCTCGGTGCGGAATTCATCTTCAATCAAGACGACGCCACGTTCCCCTTCGGTGCTCACATCGCAGTTGTCGAGGTCGACGCCGACACCGGCGATACCCGCCTTGTACGCCACATGGCCGTCGACGACTGCGGCACCGTCCTCAACCCGCTGATCGTCGAAGGACAACAGCATGGCGGCATCGCGGCTGGTGTCGGGCAGGCCCTCTACGAGCAGGTCGGCTACGACAACGCAGGCAACCCGATCACTTCAAACTTCGCCGACTACGGACTTCCCTCGGCCGCCGAACTTCCAAGCTTTGATGTCCGATCCACCCAGACCCCCTCGCCGTTGAATCCGCTCGGTGCAAAAGGCATCGGCGAGGCGTCCACGATCGGGTCGACGCCCGCGGTGCAAAACGCCGTGATCGACGCAGTTGCGCACCTGGGAGTACGCCATATCGATATGCCGTGCACACCTGAACGGGTGTGGCGCACGATTGTTGCTGCCGAGGCTGGCAACCCACCGAACCCGTGGTCGCAGCCACCTGCTGTCTTCACCGCCGCTCCTGCCAAAGAAGCCGACAACGAAGGCGACAACGAGGCCGGAATCGCCGCGGCGGAGGGCATCTAAACCCAAATCGCTCCGTCGCTGGGGACATCGATCTGCTCGCACGTCGGACACCACGGACGCCACTGCAATGCCGTGCCGCAAACACTGTGGAGTTGCGACGACGTTCCCCCATCGACGTTGTCGGCCCATGTCTCGAGAACGCCCAGCACATCTGCGAGGGACCGCCCGTCGGGCGTGAGGGAGTACTCCATTCGGCGCGGCCGGTCTTGATACGGCTGCGCCACGACCAGTTGTGCCGCGGTGAGGTGGCGCAAACGCGCAGCCAGCACGTTTGGAGCGATGGTGTCGAGTGCAGCCGCGAGATCGTTGTATCGCTTCGGGCCCGGGAGAAGCACCTTCACGATCTGCAGCGACCATCGATCGCCAAGCGCCGTCAGGGCTCTGTCAAGCGCTCGCGAAGTCATGGGAATAAGTGTGGCAGACAGGCCGTTAGGGTGGTTACTTGCAAATAGCTAGTTACTAGGAGTCGAAATGTCTTCCACAAACGCAACCGTTCTCACCCAACTACAAAGCGAACTCCGTACGGCCACCGGCCCAATCCGCGCCGCCACCGTATCGCTGGGCCGTGATGGCCGCGGCAGCGGTGTCGTGATCGCCGACGGGGTCGTGCTCACCAACGCACACGTTCTCCGCAATTCGACCATTTCCGTGCGCTTCGCCGACGGCCGATCCGCACAGGCCCAGGTCAGCGGCATCGATGCCGACGGCGACCTTGCCGCGTTGAGCGTCGACACGACGGGAGCGACTCCACTGGCCTGGGCCGACGCGTCGAGCGATACCGGATCGCTCGTCCTCGCCGGTCACGGCAACGGCACGGTCACGATGGGAATGGTGTCGGGCGTCGGACGAAGTTTTCGCGGACCGCGAGGTCGCCTGGTGAGCGACTCCATTGAACACACTGCCCCGCTCAGTCGTGGAGCATCAGGTGGTCCCGTGGTGAACCTTGATGGCGATCTGGTGGCCATAAACACCGCGAGAAGCGATGCTGGCTACCGGGCTGTTGCGGTCTCGGCAGATCTGCGCAGTCGCGTGGATCGATTGATTGCCGGGCACAGTGTCGAGCGACCGGTCCTCGGCATTTCGGTCGTTCCTACGTCGACCGCTCGCAAAGTCCGACAGGCGACCGGCCTGTCAGAACGCGAGGGTGTCCTCGTCCAGGCAGTCGCCGCTGACTCTGCAGCGGCCCGCGCCGGACTCGCTCAGGGGGACCTCATCGTCGCGGCTGGCGACACGTCGATAGCCGACATCGACGCCCTCAACACGGCACTCGATCAGGCGAACGCTTCGTACACGACCGGATCGTCGACCACCATCGAACTGCGCGTCGTGCGCGGCGTCGAAGAGCTAGTCGTTGTCGTGCGCTGGGGTACCGAGTGACGCGAAAAGTGCGGTGAGCGCCAGTACGGTCGTGGGATGGCAGCAGACTCCTGGGGCGTCTCATTTGGATTCCACGACGGCAGTGGACAGTGGCAGATGGCTTCAGAGGAAACTCGTGCCGCAGTCCGACGGTCCCTAGGTGCACCACAGGACCCGGAAGTTTCCCCGGCGAACGACGGCGCCGTCGTCGTCACGGCCGGCACGACATTTCCAATCGAGACCCCTTCAGTCTTGCGGCTGGAAAACAATGAGCACATACGAATGGACCGCGGCTCGTCCACGCCTCCAGACCTCGGAGTCGGTTATCACACCCTGGTGAGCGAGATCGACGGTTCGACACGTGCGCTGATCGTCACCCCGGCCCACTGCACACCCTTTGCCGGGGGAAAGCAGTGGGGATGGGCGGTCCAGATGTACGCCGTTCGTTCAAAGAAGAGCTGGGGAATTGGTGAGTTCAGAGATCTCCGTGCACTGAACGAATGGTCTCGTGACAACGGGGCGTCGATGACTCTGGTCAATCCGCTGCACGCAGTCGCACCGACACCGCACCAACAACCAAGCCCGTACTTTCCGACCAGTCGCTGTTTTCGCAACCCCCTTTCATTGACCGTCGAAGAGCTGCCGGGCTATGCCGATGTCGCCGACCAGATCGCGCCGCTCGCTCTCGAAGCAACTGCGCTGAACGCGTCACGCCGTATCGATCGCGACAGCATTTTCCGCGCGAAGTACCAGGCACTCGAGATTGTGTGGGCACGTTGGCGAGAGAGGGCCGACCCGTCGAATTTCGGCTCCTACCGCGCCCGGGAAGGGGTTGCGCTCACGGAGTTTGCAACGTATTCCGCAATTGCCGAGCACCAGCGGGGCGGCAACTGGATGGATTGGCCCGAAGCACTTCACGATCCGAAGAGCGCTGGTGTCGCTCGATTCCGCAACTCCCATGCGGACCGTGTCCGATTCCACGAGTGGATCCAGTGGCTCATCGACGAACAGCTCGGTGCCTGCAGCCCTGGCATCGATCTGATGACCGACCTTGCGATCGGCGTCGACCGGGGAGGTGCTGACGCGTGGATGTGGCAGGACTCATTCGCGTTTGACATCAGCGTGGGCGCACCACCCGACGCCTTCAACACCCAAGGGCAAAACTGGGGACTCCCGCCATTCGACCCGTGGCGTCTGCGTCGCAACGGCTACGAAGGATTCATTCGAACCGTTCGCTCGGCGTTCCGGAACGCTCAGGCTCTCCGCATGGACCACGTGATGGGGCTCTTTCGGCTGTACTGGATACCCGAGGGTCAACCGGCCACGAGTGGTTGCTATGTCTACTTACCGTTTCAAGATTTTCTCGGAATCATTGCAATTGAATCCAGCCGAGCGAATGCGTACGTCGTGGGCGAGGACCTTGGAACCGTCGAACCGTATGTGCGCGAAGAACTTTCGAAACGGAAGATTCTTTCCTACCGCCTTCGTCAGTTCGAGACCATTCCAACTACTGAATTCCCGAACCAGGCACTCGCCGCCGTCACCACCCACGATCTCCCAACGATCCCCGGAATATGGACGAGGTTCGACGTTGACACCCAGACAGAAATGGGGTTGCATCCCAATAGGGAGGGGATCGAAGAGATCCGTACCCGCCTCGCCGAGTGGTCCGGGGTTCGCTCCGACGCTGGCGCCGACAGGGTCCACGAGGTCGTCGTTGGTGCCTATAGGAACCTCGCCCTCGCTCCCTCGGTCATTGTGACAGCGACGCTCGACGATGCCCTCGGGGTCGAGGAGCGTCCGAATATGCCCGGCACGGTAGATGAATGGCCGAACTGGCGGATTGCGCTCCCTATGCCTTTGGAAGACATCCTCGCCGACGAGCGCGTCGCCGACGTCGCTCGCGAACTCGTCGACCGCGAACGTTGCGCCGACTAGACAGAAAACGCATGTCGGTAGTTCAAATGATGAACGACCAGTGACGCAACCCCGTGGATCGTGGGGAGTTCGGTGACGCCGACATCGAGCGGCTCCATGGTGAGGAATGCTTCTGTCGTCCCGTTTGCGCGACCCTGCAGGGTGACCACCAGCGACACGACGTTGTTGCTTACCGTGCGAAGTAACACCTCGAGGAGGGCGTTCTGCCGATCTAGGTAGGTCACATCACCAATGGCATGGCCGACACCGACCAGATCGGCAAATGCCTCGCTATCAGGGGATGCGATCGCGATGGTGTCGTCATCCACCAGTACGGCGTAGGGCATCGCGACTGGTTCCCGGACAGTGTCTGAGACCTCAGGGCCTGGGGCTTGGGACTCACAATCGTCGACGTCACCAAACTGATCGCGCAGACATCGAAATGCTTCGATGACACGCTTCGTGTCGTCGACGGCCTTCGGATCAGGATTTCGATCGGGGTGGGATTCATACAGCCGACGCCGATAGCTTGCTCGCACGATTACGTAGTCATCAGACGCGCGAACTCCCAGAGTGTGGCGAGCCGATTCAAGATCCACAAGGAGAGCTTTTCACGAAACCCGATTTTCGGACGATTTTTTGGCGATCCGGGCCGGCCGACACGGCTAATCTCTACGACACCTCCTGCCCAGGTGGTGAAATGGCAGACACGACGGTCTCAAACACCGTTGCTGAAAGGCGTGCGGGTTCAAGTCCCGCCCTGGGCACAAGTTCGGGCGACAAATCGGTGGGCTCAGCGCCGACCAAGGCCGCGAAAAAGCCCGAGAAAAAGGCGATGTCCGCACGGCGGCGGGACCGTACGGACATCTGACCTGAGAGCTTTCGGCGGGATAGCTCGATCAGGCTGATTCAATGATATCGCTTTAAATGCTTTCTTGTACCAGAACCAGAAAAGAACACTATTTGTTAGAGAACCTTCCTCGGATGCAGAATTTCAACCGCCGACGCCCTCCTCGGCGGATTCTTTCCAGTGGGACGTGTACAAATCCAGGTTGATTCACCGATATGTAACCAAACTGGCCGTCCGATGATCCAAGCTGTGATGTATCCGTCGAAGGGGCGGACACACAGGGAGACACTCACGAGATGCTGGCGTTTACGTTTCCAGGACAAGGGTCGCAAAAGCCGGGTATGGGCCAACCATGGGTGGACCACCCGTCATGGGAACTTGTTGCCGATGCATCACAGATCGCGGACCGTAACATCGAAAAGTTGCTTCTCGATGCCGATGCCGAAGAGCTGAAGCTGCCCCGAAACACGCAACTTGCCACATTCATGCTTTCGATGGTCGTACTCGACGCGGTGGAGCGGGTCGGTATCGAGCCAACGGTTGCCGCAGGACATAGCCTCGGCGAGTACACCGCACTCGCCGCCGTCGGAGCGCTCAGCCTCGAAGACGGGGTCCGCATCGTCACGATTCGCGGCGAAGCAATGCAAGATGCGGCTGACCTCCGCTCCGGCACCATGCTCGCCATTCTCGGCCTCGACGACGACGCCGCCGACGCGGCGTGTCGACGGGCCGACGGCGACGTCTGGGTGGCGAATTACAACGCGCCCGGTCAAATCGTGATCGCCGGCGATCCGGCCGCACTCGAACGAGCAAGCGTCGCCGCCAAGGAACTTGGTGCGAAACGAGTCATGCCTCTGCCTGTCGGTGGGGCATTCCACACACCGTTTATGGCGCCCGCCCGTGATCGACTGCGCGAGGCCATCGCGACTGCATCAATTCATGAGCTGGAGATCCCGGTATTTGCGAACATCGATGCACGCTCCCATCAAGCTGCTGTGGACTGGCCCGCTCTCCTCAGTGCCCAGTTGGTTTCACCGGTTCGATGGCGCCAAACCGTCCAGAACATGGCCGACACCGGAGTCAACACGCTTATCGAACTCGGACCGGCGAATGTCCTGACCGGTCTCGCGAAGCGTACCGTGCCCGACCTTCGCGCACTCAGCATCTCGACTCCAGACGATGTCGACCGGCTGGTCGAAGTGCTGAACGGCGGGGCCCCCCGTCCTTTAGCCCGAGCCCATGAGGGCGAACACCTGTCGATGACGGTCCGGATGGTCGTGAGTCCGGCAGCGGGCATTTTCTCTCCGGTGTCCGATGTGGTTCGAGGGTCCACCGTCAAGGTGGCAGCTATCCTCGGCCACATTGGCGAAACCGAGGTCCGGAGCGGCTTCGCTGGTACCGTGAACGGCATGCTGGCCGTCGATGGCGAGCGAGTGACCGTCGGCCAACCGATCGCCTGGCTCGAAGTCATCTGATTCCATGGTCGGGCCGATAAAACGTACGTGCACTTACTACAAACGCACTCTTCGCCGGACGAACACTCGGTTCACCGCACATCCCTCCCACGTCCTCGGAGCACTCCTATGAATATGCATGCAGCGTCGGGCCCGACTCGCGGAGGCGTGATCACCGGGTGGGGAACCGCCCTTCCCGCGAACAAAGTAACCAACGACGACCTTGCGGCCTACTTGGACACCAGCGATGCGTGGATTACGGAACGCACGGGAATCAAGTCTCGATACTGGGGCGACGAGGGCCCCGCCGCGCTTGGAACACGGGCGGCACGTGAAGCCCTCGCCATGGCCAATTGCGGTCCAGAGGACATCGACCTTCTCATTCTGGCCACCTGTTCCCCGGAATACATCCTTCCGGGAAGTTCGGCGATCGTGCAACATGACCTCGGGCTCAAGTGCGGGGCGTTCGACCTCGGCACGGCCTGCTCCGGATTCACGTACAGCCTGGTTACTGCCCATGGGTTCCTCAACCTCGGGATGAACCGCATCCTCGTGATCGGTACCGAGCAACTGAGTCGCATCATTGACAAAAACGACCGTGGCACCGCGATCTTGTTCGGAGACGGCGCCGGAGCCGTCGTCATCGAGGCGTGCGAAGGCGAAGGCCAGTTGCTTGGCTTTGACCTTGGGGTCGATGGCTCCGCCGTCGAATTCCTCTACGGATTCCACGATCAGCCCGTCGTTATGGATGGCAAGGAGGTGTTTCGCCGCGCCGTGCATGCCATGGTCGACTCGTCACACGTTGCCTTGGAGAAGGCCAAAATGACGATGGACGACATCGATTGGGTCATTCCCCACCAAGCCAACCGGCGAATCATCGAGGCCGCGGTCAAGCGACTCAAGTGGCCGATGGAGCGCACCTCCACCAACGTCGAGTTCGTCGGGAACACGAGCGCCGCTTCGATTCCGCTTGCGCTCGTGGCCGAACTCAAAAACGGAAACATCAAGCTCGGTGACAACGTCTTGATGTGCGGCTTCGGTGCCGGAATGACGTGGGCCAGCGCAGTGGTTCGGTGGGGCGGGGTGCACCGCGAGTCCGGCCATGGCGCGGCGTTTCATGGCGCGACTGCGAAATCTGGTTCTGAAGGGTGAGTCGAATCGTTCTTATCACCGGGGGCAATCGAGGCATCGGCCTCGCAACTGCCCAATGGTTCGCATCGCGCGGCGACACAGTTGTCGTCACCTCACGATCAGGTGAACCGATCGAAGGACTACACGTCGTGAAGTGCGACGTCACCGATGCGCCAGCCGTCGACGCAGCATTCGCTGAGATCGAGGCAGCCCATGGCCCCGTCGAAGTTCTGGTAGCCAATGCAGGCATTACCAAGGACGGCTTGCTCGTCCGAATGAGCGAAGAGGCGTTTACCTCCGTGATCGACGCCAACCTCACGGGCTCGTGGCGAGTCGCGAAACGTGCGGCGACTTCAATGTTGCGACAGCGCAGGGGACGAATCATCTTCGTTTCGTCGGTCGTGGCGTACCTCGGCGTACCCGGGCAAGCGAACTACGCCGCATCGAAGGCCGGGCTTATCGGCATGGCCCGGTCTATGGCAAAGGAATTGGCCAGCCGCTCGATCACCGTCAACGTCATCGCACCCGGTGGGGTCGACACCGACATGGTGGCTGCCCTCCCTGAGGCACAACGCGCCGGGCTGGCGTCGGCGACGCCGCTCGGTCGGCTCGCGACGCCCGACGAGGTCGCAGCAGCGATACATTTCTTGGCGTCGCCGGAAGCAAGCTTCATCACCGGCGTGGTACTACCGGTCGACGGTGGCCTCGCCATGGGTCACTAGGCTTGCGACACGTTGAGCAACCCGGTTCCCGGTTCTGCGTTTTCTCTCTCACCCTTGCATCACACATCTCAAAGGACGTACCCATGACTAACGACGAAGCCTTCGCCACCTTCAAAGACGCTGCAGTGGAAGTGCTGTCGGTCGATCCATCGGCCGTCGTACCCGAGGCGTCATTCGCCGACGATCTTGACGCCGATTCGCTCGATCTCGTCGAATTCGTCATGGCACTCGAGGACAAGTTCGGAGTCGAGATTCCCGAGTCCGACCTCGACGGCGTCAAGACCGTCGGTCAGGCTTTCGACATCGTCGTCGCCAAACTTGGCATCTGATTTCTGCTGATCGTCGTCCGCTCCCCCTTTTTTTCGTTTGCAGTCCTGTCCCGAGGTCAAGATGACAAATCGCCGATATCCCCGTCGCGTTGCGGTCACCGGTCTGGGCGTCATTGCCCAGTGCGGCTACTACGTCGATGCCTTTTGGAACGCGCTGCTGACCGCCGAACCCGGCGAGTCGTCACGACGACTCGTCGATTTCGATCCGACCCCGTACTTCGCCGGCCCCAAAGAGGCCCGGCGTGCCGACCGATTCACGCAGTTCGCGATGGCAGCGGCACACCAGGCCATCACGGGGGCGGGCGACTTGAGCGGACACGACCCTGCTCGGATCGGGACCCTGGTCGGAACCGGTGTGGGCGGCCTCGAAACGCTTGAGGAACAAATCGTCCTCCGGCACGAAAAGGGTGAGCGTCGAGTGTCGCCGTTCCTCGTACCGATGATGATGTCCAACGCGGCAGCAGCATCGATATCGATGAAGTACGGGTTTCAAGGTCCATGTGAAGCCGTGGTCACGGCATGCGCCGCAGGTACCCACTCCATTGGGAACGCCGGTCGGCTTATCGCCACTGGGCAATGCGATGTGGTCATCACCGGTGGGTCGGAATCGGCAATGACTCCGACTGCGATGGCGGGCTTCGGAAACATGACCGCCTTGTCCACGTCCGGCTGGTCACGTCCGTTCGACGTCGGTCGCGATGGCTTCGTGATGGCAGAGGCAGCAGGAATTCTCGTGCTCGAGGAATGGGATGCGGCGCTCGACCGGGGCGCCTTCATTTGGGCGGAGTTCCTTGGGTCCGCCTCGACGGCCGATGCGCATCACATTACGGCGCCCACTCCTGGTGGGGCGGGTGCGGTCCGATGCATGGAACTGGCGATCGCCGACGCCGGGCTCACGCCCGGCGACATTGGCCATATAAATGCCCATGGCACGTCGACGCCACTCAACGATGCGGCCGAGGCGGAAGCGATCGGCAAAGTCTTTGGTGCACCGGGACCGATCGTGACGTCAACAAAGGGCGTTACCGGCCACGCCTTGGGTGCCGCCGGTGCTATCGAGGGCGTGGCGCTTGCCCTGGCCATCGCAAAGGGAGTCGTGCCGCCGACACGGGGAACCTCGCGAGACTCCCTCGATCCGACCGTGACGTTCGATATCGCGTTGGAGGCGCGATCGTGGACGCCGGGGCCCGCTATCTCGAACAGCTTTGGTTTCGGTGGTCACAATGGAACCATCGTGATGGGCCCTGCGAACCGCTAGCCCTCGGCCCACTACGGGTCAACGATGACGAACAGCAGCTCGGCTTCGCAGGCCACCTTGCCGTCGAGAAGCACGCGGCCCGAACCTTTCCCTGCCCGGCCGGAAAGTCTGCCTAACTCCACCTCCAGCTGCAGCTTGTCTCCGGGGACTGCCTGTCGTCGGAATCTCGCCGAGTCGACACCACCAAAAAGCGGGAGCTTTCCCGCGAAACGCTCATCGGTAAGTACGCCTATGGCTCCGACTTGGGCGAGCGACTCGACCATGAGAACACCAGGCAACGTCGGGCGTCCGGGAAAGTGACCAGCCCAAAACCATTCGTCACCGATCAAATTCCACGTTGCCGACACTTTGACGCCCGGTTCGAGCGCGGTGACCTCGGTGACGAACAAAAACGGATCGCGATGCGGAAGGATGTCGATCGGACGGGGAAAGGACCTCATTTTTCATCCGTTTCGAGTGCCTGAAGCGATACAGCGGGAGTGTCCTTCGGACTTACCCTGTACCACGACTGCGCGACTTTTCCCTTGGCATCGATCAGGAACGCAGATCGTTCGATACCCATGTACTTCTTGCCGTACAACGGTTTCTCCTTCCAGACGCCGAATGCTTCCGAAACGCTATGGGCCAAGGGTATCGCAGGAGTGGCCAGCTACTGCTGCCGCCATCGGAAGCTAAAGCGAATTCGAATCTATCGGCAAGCCAACGAGGTGCCGCCCGACCGTCTCAAATGTTCGTGCGCTTACCATTATGTGTGCGCTTGCAGTATGGATGTCTCGAAAGCAACGAGCCAGGGCGGTCGACATATGAATTGATGATCCCCCACCAAGCCGGTAGCAACGATCGACCGCCTCGATGCATTGCTCGCTCACGAACGTCACGGCCTGACGAACACGGAGACGGTAGTCGACCGACACCCGCTCACCGGCGTCCACCAGATCGCAGACAGCGGTGACTTCGGCGAAAAGATACGCCGCCGCCGACCGCACCAGGGAATCGGCCCTGGCCAACTCGACCTGCGAGAGCGGCGAATCGCTGACGAACTTTTTGGACTGCGCAGGACGTTTTTCTTGGGAGAGCTCGGTTGTTTCGCCAACGGCGCGGCGAGCAATACCGATCATCACCGACGCAATTCCGGCGCCAAAGAGAACGAAGCCAGGAAATCGCGCAATTGCTGCGTCGACGGTTGGACGGGCGTGTCCGAAGGCCACGTAACGCCCCTCAGGCACAAACACGTCGGTGATGGAAAAGTCGTTGGACCCCGTGCCGCACAGTCCAACGGGATTCCAAGTGTCGTGGATCTCGACGTCGGCTGCCGGCACCAGCAATTGCAAGAACTCATTGTCGTCGGTGAGAGCTCCGGCCGAAATCCAATCGGCAACCGTGCAGCCGCTTCCCCACGACCAGCGACCAGCGAGCCTATAGCCTCCCTCGACCCTTTTCGCCCTGCCCGATGGGGCGAACGCGCCGTTCGCGATTGAGCCCGGATCGCCGAACACGGCCGACGCCCACAACGGGTCAAGGTTGCCGGCCATGTGTGACGTCTGGGAGGCGACGGTTGCACACCATCCGGCTGCAGCGTCAGCCTCTGACAACTCGATAAGCATACGTAGGGAGTCGAGAACCGAAAGGTTGGGGCCCTTGTACGCCTCGGGCACAAAGAGTCGGAACGCGTCGACGCGTTGAAGCGCCAGCACAGATTCGCCGCACAGCGAACGCCGCTGCTCATTGCTGGCGGCGTGCTCGCGCAGCAAGTGGGTCACTTCGTCGACGGAGACAGACAATCCAGCGGTCACGCCAAAACCTTAGCGATCCAATGCGTCGGCTTTTGAACGCTCACGCTTGCGGGCAAGACCCATCAGCGCTTTGTAGTGCACGTCGAACATTGCAGCTACAGCCTCACCTTTGCGTCCCATTGCGTGAACGGGAACACGGGCTCCAAGGGCTTCGGCCAACACCGTCCGCTGCGGAATCTCGGGGCTCCACACGGTCTTGCGACCGAGCATCTTGTAGAGGACGTCGCGTTGACGCTCGACTTCGATCGAGTTTCCAGGCACTCGGTTCACGATCACGCCGGCGATGTCGAGTTCTTTGTTGTGTTGCTCCCAGACCCCGTCGATGAGATCGCTGACTGCGGCAACGCCGCGAGCTGACAGCGCGGCGGCTTCGACGACGATAAGCGCAAAGTCGGCTGCCGCCAAAGCGTTAGTCGTCATTTGACCCAGCGCCGGCGAGCAGTCGATCAGAATCAGGTCGTAGCTATCTTCGATTCCTTCGAGGGCCTTTCGTAAACGGCGGGCCAAACGTTTCTTTCCGACTTCTATCTCCCGCTCGATAAGGTCCCCGCTGCCGGGCAGCAGATCGACTCGCCCCTTCGCCTCGGGCCACGCGGACGTAACGATCCCGGGGCGCGCGCACCCAGACCGATTCGCCAGAACGGCCCGAGACACGCCGTACACCACCCCCTTCGGCTCGAACCCCAACGCCCAGGTTGCGTTGGCCTGCGGATCAGCGTCGACCACGAGAACTCGCCTGCCTGCTGCCCATCCAGCCGACGCCAGCCCGAGCGTGACCGTAGTTTTGCCCACGCCACCCTTCTGATTCACGACAGCGACAATCGCGCCCATAGTGACCATCTAATCACGTCGGTCAAACTGTCCTTCCCGGGAGTTACCCATCGGGCCGTGCGCGCCGTGGGTTCTCAACCGTGTTTCGTCCGATACCGTGGACTTATGGTTTCAAAAGCTCCCCGGGTGAACCAGCGCCGCACCACGAACAACCCTGTCCTTGACGCCAAAATCAGCGAACTTCTCGCCGCAATCCACCCCGGAACCGACGACCGCGACCACCGTCTCGACCACACGGACCAACTCCGCGAGATTCTTGTGTCGGCCACGCTGATGGCGGTCGATACTGCTCACGAACGCGCCGACCGTCTCGACCTGAAAATTGCGAACGCGGCGCTCCAGGAAATGCGACGCAGCTATCTCATGCTAGGCCCGCATCGAGGCATCCGCAAGATCACAATCTTCGGTTCCGCACGCACCGCGCCAGACGATCCGCTCTACGATCTGACCCGACGCACTGCAGCAGAATTTGCCGTCCAGGACTGGATGGTCATCACGGGAGCCGGCCCGGGCATCATGGCTGCCGGTCTCGAAGGTGCGGGCCGCCAACACGCCCTCGGGGTAAGTATTCGACTTCCGTTCGAATCGCAGGCCAACGAGTTCGTCCACAATGACAACCTCGTCGACATGCGGTACTTCTTCACTCGCAAGCTGGCGTTAATGCGCGAGAGCGACGGCTTCGTCGTCATGCCTGGTGGTTTCGGCACGCTCGACGAGACATTCGAACTTCTGACGCTGATCCAAACCGGAAAGGCGACGCCGGTTCCTATCGTGATGCTGGGTATCGGACACGGATACTGGACAGCGTGGGACAAATTCGTCGACAAGGTCGTCGAGGAGGGCTACGCCTCTGACGGCGACAAGCGTTTGTATACCGTGACGAACGATGTGACAACTGCTGTGGAAACCATCATCGGCTTCTACCGGAACTATCACTCGATCCGGTGGGTGGGCGATCGGTTGGTCATGCGGATGCAACGACCACCGAGCACCGAACAATTGACTGCCCTTTCGGCGATGTTTGAACCGTATACGACCGATGGCCTTGGCATCTCAATAACTGGGCCGCTGCGTCAGGAGGTTGACGAAGATGACCACCTGGCGCTTTCGAGAATCGTCGTGAACTTGAACCGCCGCCAACCGAGTCGGTTGCGTCTCCTCATCGATGAGGTCAACCGCTGGTAGGTCGCTGGGTCCACGCCCAGTCATAATGACCCGGACCGATTCGATACTGGGAGAGCGTGTCAGGTCCACACGATCCAGTCCCAACACCGCGGCGAAGATGATCGATATGCACCCATACGTGTTCATCCGTTCGAAGGTCGGGCGGTATCGTTGCCGCCTCGATCGAAGCATCAGAGTATGGCAGGGCACCAAAGCTCAGTAAGGTCCCTGGGTCGGATTCTACCCGAATGCCGCTTCCACCTGCATCGAAGACTTCGAACCAGCGTGTATCGACGTGATGCCCGCTGTCTTGAGGGCGCATGTACGGTACGAACTGCTCCGAAACAGGTTGTTGATATATACCGATCAGTTCCGACGTTCGTCTGTCCACGTATGACTCGCGGGGGCCACGCCCAAACCAGCAAATCGTCTGAAGCGTTACCGACAGGGGAAGGCTGACGCCGAGCCGAGGGAGATCGCTGTACTCATCTGGGATGTCGACTTGATGTCGAAAACGCGTACCCCCCTCGGAGTCGGCCGTTGCAGTGACTCGGTGAACGATCCACGAGTCGCCGGCGGCCGGTCGCAAATGCTCGACGACTTCGATCGACCCGTCGCGTCTGGATCGCTGCTCCTTCATTTCCCGCTCCACCAACGGAAGTCCCCAATGCGACCAGAGCGTTCGTCGACCGGGGATACCTAGAGCCCCTTCCGGGACTCCGTCGTTGTCTATGAATGGACGCCAAATCTGTAGCGTCATTTCCGGTCGGGTTTCACCACTCGCGTCGAGGCTCAACGGAGCAATCAGACCGAAGGAGGGTGCTGTTCGAACAGCAACGGGGCCGAGCGAAACCTGACATCGTGCGACTTCGTGCCCCACGTCCGACCAGGTCGTGGAATCGCGCACCACGAAACGCAATGTGCAATGGGTCTCCGACGCTTCTCTCAGAGCTCGCCTGGTCGATGCCGAACCGGGCACTCGAACCGTTCTTGCTGTGCCTGGGGCAATGGCGGGTACCTGAAGGGGACCTTCCTCGACAACTGCACCGTCAGCGAGAAGTTGGTAGGTACACGAAAGATCGTCCAAAAACGCAAAATCTCGTCGATTCGAAATCGACAGCTTGCCCTTGGACAGCGTCACCTGAACTGGCGACCAAACCGCTTTCACTTCGGAGAGAGCGGGGTGGGGAGTTCGGTCCGGCCACATAAGTCCGTCGGCCACGAACGCTCCATCGTTCGGCTCGTCGCCGAAGTGCCCGCCGTAGGCCCAGAACTCGACTGCTCCCGATGGTGTTGCGGCTCCGGGGGTCGCAACCGAAACATGACCCCTTCTATCCCGGACCGCCCGTATTCCGTGATCCCACCACTCCCAAATGAAACCACCCTGCAAGCCATGGTGGGTCTCGATTGCATTCCAATAGTCGGCGAAGCTTCCATTCGAGTTGCCCATGGCGTGCGAGTACTCGCACATGATGAGCGGGCGTCGATCAATCCCGCGTTTCGACCAGGCCACGATGGCCGCTATCGATGGATACATCGGACACGTGATGTCAGTTGCTGGTTGCCCGCTGCGATCAATTTCCGAAACGTCATGTCCATCGACGCCTTGAAAGGCCAAATCGAAGTACCGGCTCGGCCCTTCGTACTGTACAAAGCGGTTCGGATCGAGCGCACGAGCGAGGGCCGCCATCGCATCGTGTATCGGCGCGTACCCTGATTCGTTCCCCAGCGACCAACCAATGATCGAAGGATGATTTCGGTCACGGCGGATCATTCGGTCTATCCGAGCGAGACAGGCGGCACTCCACTGTGGCTCGTGCAGCAGATGCCGGTATCGGCCGTGTGTCTCGAGGTTTGTTTCTGCGATCACATACATGCCCAGTTCATCAGCGCACTCGTAGAGGTACGGGTCGCTCGGATAGTGCGATGTCCGGACCGCATTCACGTTGTGCTGTTTCATTGCTACGAGGTCCGTACGCAGTGATTCGCGGGTCTGCACACAACCGGAGAACTGATCGTGGTCGTGGCGGTTAACCCCCTTGAGAAGGACCGGTCGGCCGTTGATCAGCAGCGCTCGATCAGCGATCTCGATCCGCCGGAAGCCGATGCGTTGAACAGCCCGGTCGATCACCACGCCCTTCGGGTTCCGCAATTCGACGCGCAGCTCGTAGCGCGTCGGCTCCTCGCTCGACCACGCTTCGATGTGGGGCACGGTCAGCTCCCACTGGGTGCGATTCCCGGGGAATTGGTCGATCATCGTTGCTTCGTGCCCTGGTGAGCGGCGGTCGAACACGGGAACGATTTGCGCCAGTGTCTCAACCAGGGACAGGTTCTTATCGGGGTGGGTGAGAAACCGGGCCGGGGGTTCGGCGTCTTCTCCCTTGACCATCACGGGCACAGCTTCGCCCGAGGCGTCCAGTAGCCAGGCTCGCACCGACCAGCCACGCTCTGGACGGGCGAGGGACACAGCGACGTCGAGCCGGAGCGTGCCGGTCGAGTTGTCGCCGAGCAACGAGGCGTCGGCGCGAACATCGAGGAGGTGAGTTGAGGGGATGGAAAGTACGCATACTGATCGAGTTATCCCGGCGAACCACCACTGGTCCTGGTCCTCCAACCACGACGCATCGGACCACCGTACGACGGCAATAAGCAACGTGTTGTCGCCCTCCACGAGATACGAAGAGATGTCGTACTCGCTGGTGAGCCGAGTGTCCTTCCCCATCCCGACCGCCTGCCCATTCACAAAAACGTAGTGGACGCTGTCGGCACCGCCGAGCCGCAGAATCGTGGTGCGCTTCGTCCATGACTTCGGGATCGAAATGTTGCGAACGTACAGTCCCGTCGGATTGTCCTTCTCCGGAACGAAGGGAGGGTCATCCGGAAAGGGATAGACAACGTTTGTATAGTGCGGCAAACCGAACCCTTGCAGGTTCCACGGCCCCGGTACCCGAATCGACCTTCCGAGATCCGGGGACCATCGGGTGGCCGCCAACTCATTCGTCAACGCAGCAGGCGACCGAAGCATCACAAAGCGCCAGTCGGTATCGCTGTCCAGGTCCAGAAACCATTGCGAACCCTCGGCGACGAAGGTTTCATCAATCGGAACCAGGGGGGCACGAGCGACAAGTCGCCCGATGCCTGTGATGGCCGGCTCCATCCACGAACGGACACCGAAGCACTGAAGCGCGCTCACCGTTGACCACCCGATGTATTGAACGCGAACGCGAATTCTGAATTGAGGGAGATCACACGGCCAGCCTCGATGGATCGGTGCGCCGCCTCGCCAACCATCACCGAACACAACCCATCTTCTAACGTCACCTTTGACGGCTGCCCCGTTCGGATCGCGTCGCAGAAGTCGGCGTGTTCGAGATACGACGCACCGTGGTGGAAACCGGCAAACTTGATCCGAGCATCCTCTCCTGCGTTGAACTCCTCGATACCGGCACTGGTCCACTCGCCGTTGGGACGCGGCAATCCTCCACGTCGGCCGATGCGAAGTGCGCCACTTGGGATGAAGGCTTCCATCTTCGCCAGGTCGCCCGTCGCAACGAGCTCCTGCTCGTTGGGTCCCCCCTCGGCAAACATCGAAAGGTCAAGCATGCACCGGACACCGTTCGCATAGTCAACAATCACAAATGCGTTGTCGAGGATATCGCTGCGCATCGGGCCTTCAGCGGTGTCATACACCTCGTCGAGGTGATTGACGTTCTGGCCGCCGCTCGCCATCACCCGAAGCGGACGCGCCCCGACGGCAAGGTTCATGAGGTCAAAAAAGTGGCAGCACTTTTCCACCAGCGTTCCTCCGGTGTTCTTCGAGAACCGATTCCAGTTGTTGACTTTCACCAGAAACGGGAAGCGGTGTTCCCGTATGGCCAACATCTTAAGTACACCGATCGTTCCCGATCGGACCTCCTGTAGGAACCGCGCCACCGGTGGCATATACCGATACTCCAAACCGACCCAGACGAGTCCGCTTCCCGCCGGGCGGGCGTCACGCAGCGAAATGAGCGAGGCGCAATCGAGCGTGGTTGTACAGAGCGGCTTCTCGATGAGGATGTTCAAATCGGGGCGTTTCTGCAGAATGTCCGCAACCACCTCGACATGCGTGAAGTTCGGAGATGCAACCACTACGGCGTCGAGGTCGTCGCGCTCGAGAAGCACCTGGTGTGATCTATGCATCGTCGCGGCCGACTGCCCTTCGAGCGCCGTCGTGGCCCACTCCAACGATCGCGGTTCAGGATCCGACACTGCAACCGTCACCGCCCCCGGGAGGGCGTTGATGTTGCGCAGATGTTCACAGCCCATCATTCCCGACCCGATAAGCCCGTAACGAATAGTGCGCTCTTCGGTTGAAACCTCGGGTACCGATGCCATGAGCGTTGAGGCTATCGGCGAAGCCCGGACAGGTGTGAACTGAATAGGCGCGGAAATGGTCCGAAAGGCCCTTCAGCGGAAGCCCTAGGCGACCGAAGAATTCATCAGTCGCCTCCGTAAGCCTGTCCCCTCCCCTCGACAAATGGCTTACGGAGGCGTTTTATCGCGTCGGTGATCGGGTGGCCTCGGCATTGGTGACCTACGATCCACGCATGGAAGAACGCACACTTGGAGCGAGCGGCCTGACCGTCGGGGCAATTGCCTTCGGATGCTGGCGATTTGCTGGCGTCGACATCGACGTCGCCACCGAGCGCATCGCAACGGCGCTCGATGCCGGGATGACCCTGATTGACACTGCTGACGTTTATGGCCTCGACAACGACTGTCCGTGGGGAGCTGCTGAGACGCTCCTCGGCGAGGTTCTCGAAAACGAACCCTCCCTTCGAGACCGCATGGTCCTGGGCACGAAAGGTGGCATACAACTCGAGCGTGGGCTCGGTCTGGGCGTTCCCTACGATGCGTCTGGCGATTACCTCGTTCAAGCGTGCGACCGGTCGCTCGAACGGCTGGGAGTGGAGCGGATCGATCTTTATCAGATCCACCGTCCGGACCTCCTCGCGCACCCGGGAGAAACCGGCAACGCACTCACGACGTTGGTGGAGTCCGGAAAGGTTCGATTCATCGGCGTTTCGAACTACACGGCGAATCAGGTCCGCGCATTGCGCGCCTACCTCCCCGACGACCTCGATCTTGTGGCCGTTCAACCAGAGTTCTCCGCAGCTCAGCTTGGCCCAATCGACGACGGCGTTCTCGATCAAGCCATGGAACTGGGCTATGCGCCTCTCGCCTGGAGTCCCCTTGCCGGTGGAGCACTCGTACGTGAACCTACGAATGAAAGAATCGGCGCGATCCAGGCGGTACTCGACGAACTCGCGGCGAGCTATGAGGCAACACGAACGCAGGTTGCGCTCGCCTTCCTTCTCGCTCACCCCGCAGGCGTCATACCGATTATCGGTTCGGGACAACCCGACCGGATCCGCGAATCAGCCGAAGCCAGCGAACTCGTCCTCGCCAAAGATGACTGTTATCGAATCATTGCTGCTGCAGGCCGACACCTTCCGTAACAGATGAACGTAGCTCCTCACCCACGCGGGCCCGCCGAAATCTCATGGTTCTCGGCGCTGTGCGACGACGATTACGAGTTCCTCGGGGTACCTGATCCGTCGTTGCGAAGTTCCTTCGAACACTGCGGCGACATCGTACGACGGGCCAGCACAAACGGATTCGACAATGTCTTGCTGCCATCGGGTTATGAACTCGGGATCGATGCCACCGCCTTTGCTGCGTCGATGGCGACCTCGCTTCAGGAATCAACGATGCGGATGCTTCTCGCCGTACGCTGCGGCGAACTATGGCCGCCGCAGCTCGCTCGCCAAATCGCCACGCTCGATCAGATGTTGGGCGGGCGCCTCACCGTCAACATCATTTCCTCCGATCTCCCCGGAGCCCCGATGGCCAGCGCTCCTCGCTATCGGCGCACAACGGAGATCATAAAGATTCTCCGGAATTTACTCGCTGGCCAACCCTTGCAGTTTGCAGGCGAGTTTTTCGATCTCGACATCAGAGCTCCCGGAGCCCAGACCGTCAGCGGCTCATGCCCGCCTCTGTACTTCGGTGGCCTGTCCCCCGACGCTCGCGATTGCTGCGCCGAAGGTGCCGACGTCTATCTCATGTGGCCCGACACGTCAAAGAACGTGCGAGACATCATCGACGACATGACCCACCGAGCCGAGAAGTTCGGTCGTACGCTTCGCTTCGGATACCGAGTGCACGTCGTGGTCCGCGAGACGGAAAGTGAGGCTCGCGTGGCTGCGGACCGGTTGCTCTCCAGGCTCGACCCCGAAGTCGGTGAAGCAATTCGGAACAAGAGCCTCGATACTGTTTCAGCGGGCGCTCGACGCCAAGCTGAGATGCGCGATAGCGCCGCAGGTTCCGACGGGTACATCGAAGAAAACCTCTGGACCGGAATTGCGCGGGCGCGATCAGGATGCGGCGCCGCGATCGTCGGGGACCCCGAACAGGTGTTACAAAAGCTCCTGGGCTATCGAGACCTAGGCATCGACGCGTTCATTCTTTCCGGATACCCGCATCT
The DNA here is from genome assembly GCA_031429095.1 of Acidimicrobiia bacterium. Lineage (GTDB taxonomy): Bacteria > Actinomycetota > Acidimicrobiia > Acidimicrobiales > JANYDT01 > JANOYY01. Next base: position 72,309 of record JANOYY010000169.1, read on the forward strand.
CGACGAGTGCGACCTGTTCGCCCGCTACGTGCTGCCGCGACTGGACCACGGACAGTTACAGTTCTCGGCTGGCTAGCCCGGCGGTTAGCCAGCCCCGCTGAGCCAGCGGCGCACGTTCTCACCCAGTGACGGCACGTGATAGCCGCCTTCTTGGAGAACGACCATCGGACGACCCAACGCGGCGACCATTGCCCCGTGACGCTCGTACGCCTCCGTCGTCACGGCAAAGTCGCCGATTGGGTCGCGCTCGTGGGTGTCAACACCCAATGAAACGACAATGATGGCCGGATCGAATCGGTCCACTGCGTCAAGCGCCTGGGCGAGCGCAGCGATGTACCCGTCATCATCGGTGCGCTTACCAAGTGGCAGGTTCAGGGTGTGTCCGAGTCCCCGCCCTGCGCCCGTCTCATCGTCGTAGCCGATTAGATACGGGTATGCCCGTTTCGGATCACCATGGATGGACACGTATTGCACGTCGTCACGGGTGTAGAAGATCTGTTGCGTTCCGTTGCCGTGGTGATAGTCGACGTCGAGGACCGTGACCTTCGATCCAGTCGACGCCGCAATCGCATGCGCGCTTACGGCAGCATTGTTGAAATAGCAGTAGCCTCCGTAGGCGGAGCGAGGCGAGTGATGGCCGGGCGGGCGGCACAGGCCGTAGGCGACCTTTTCGCCACCTAGGATGAGATCCGTAGCAGTAAGCGCGACGTCGACGGCGGCCCGCGCTGCCTCATAGGTTCCTTCGAGCAGCGGCGTCATCGTTTCAAAGCACCAATAGCCGATCTGCGCGTGGACCTCACTCGGACGCGGCGCCGGGCTCATGTCCTCGCGCAGTGCCGGATGCAGCAACGAGTCTGGGAAAACCTCACGTTGCACCCGAACGCTTTGAAAGCGAGCCCACGCCGTCTCTAAGAAGTCGACTAGGCCGGGATCGTGCACCGCGTCGATTGGCGAGCGGCCGTGCTCCGTCGGGTCAGTAAAGGTAAAACGGTCCGGTTCTCGACGAAGCGTGTTCTCGATCACTTCGGCGCGAACGGGTGCCTCCCAGTGACCCTGCGCGATTCCCCATTCCACCTCAATGGTGTTGTCGTGGAGAAGATGTTTCGCTGTCGATACGACTCTCATCGCTCGTCCTTGCGTGCAACTACAAAGAATTGCTTGCCCGCGATCTTCCAAGCCAGTGGTGCCTTCAGGTACCACGACAACAGAGCAACAGGGGGCTGGCGGCCCTCCGACATGCTGTACGGAAGAAATCGATCGATCGCCTGCTCAACCACAAAGCCGGCCTGTTCCAGAACCTCGCTCACCGAACGCTCCGTCAGCGCCACGTGGTGATCGAAATAATCCCAGTAGGCACCGCCTACAAACCGCACGTTGGGTCCCATGCACAGCATTCGGCCTCCCGGCTTGAGTGCACGAAATGCCTGTTTCGCGGTCTGCACAACCGTTGCCTTGTCGAAGAGATGCTCAAGGAAGTTCGACGTAAACACGACATCGACAGAGTTGTCGGGAACCGGCCACGGTTTTGAGCAGTCATGCAGAATCAACTGCACATCAGAATTCGCTCGAACGCTCGCATCGGGGTTCAGATCCAACGCAATTTTCTTCTGCGCACATATGTTATTTATGAACTCGCAGTACCCGGCACCGAGGTCCAACACGATGGCCGACGACGGTATCCACTTGGCAAAAAACTCCGATGTCAGGATTTTCCACACATCGTTGCGATATGCGGTTCGGCCAGAGAATCGCTCTTCGTAGAGACGCTTCAATTCAGCGGCTTCGAGTTGGTCACTCATTGGGGATAGGTCTCCATTCTGACCGCATATGCGCAATTGATCCTAGAGGCCACCCTCGCACTCGGGCGGACGGCACACGCACACCAACTCGATCTTTTCGACGCAGCCGTTCTATGGTGTCGAGATGGCTATCAAACTTGGACTGCAGACCGGGTACTGGAGCGCTGGCATTCCTGCCGGAATCGACGAACAAATAACGACAGCCGAGGAACTGGGCTTCGAGTCGATGTGGACCGCCGAAGCGTACGGATCCGACGCCCTCACCCCCCTTGCCTGGTGGGGAGCCTCGACCAAAAACATAAAACTCGGAACCGCCGTGATCCAGATGTCGGCTCGCACTCCAACGGCCGTTGCCATGGCCGCGCTTACCCTCGACCATCTCAGCGGGGGGCGCGTCATAGTGGGGATCGGCGCATCGGGGCCGCAGGTCGTGGAAGGCTGGTACGGACAGCCCTACCCCCGTCCGCTTGAACGCACACGTGAATACGTGGAGATCATGCGCCGCGTCTGGCGCCGAGACAAGCCCGTCGAGTTCACCGGTAGGCAGTACAACCTGCCGTACCTCAGCGGCACTGGTCTCGGAAAGGCGCTGAAGTCGACCGTTCACCCGCTTCGTTCCGACATTCCGATCTACCTCGGCGCTGAAGGTCCGAAGAATGTTTCCCTTGCTGCCGAAATCTGCGACGGCTGGCTCCCGCTGTTCTTTGCGCCGACCCAAGACGACTTCTATCGGAAACGACTTGCGGAGGGTTTCGCAGCCCGAAAGGGGAAAGGTGACACCGGGCCGATCGAAGACTTCGAGGTCGCTGCCGGACTCATCATCGTGTCGAACCCCGACGTCGAAGCAGCTGCCAACTTAGTCCGCCCGAATCTTGCGCTCTATATGGGCGGTATGGGTGCACGCGAGCAGAACTTCCACTTCGACGTCTTCGCACGAATGGGATACGAAGACGTAGCGGTCAAAGTTCAGGACCTGTACCTACAGGGCAAAAAGGCCGAGGCGATCGCTTCGATCCCCACGGCCCTCTGCGAAGAGGTTGCGCTGATTGGACCGCCCGAGAAGATCAAGGAAGAACTTGCTCTCTGGGCCGACACCTGCTTGACCACGTTCCTACTCTCCGGGCCACCGCACATGTTGCGTACCGTCGCCGAGATGGTTCAGCGCTAGCGGGTCAGTACGAACTTCGACGTGAGTGGATGGGCGCCGGACGCTCCAAAGAAAATCTCGGAGGTCGGCATCGGCTGACCATTGACGAGAAACGAGAAGGTCACCGTTCGAGAGCATGGCGAAGCGAGGCGAAATGCGTCGATATCGCCGGTTGTCGACATCGAGAACGACGACGTTGTGCGCCCCGCCTTGATCAAGTCCGTGTTTGTCTCGGTGTAGGTCGGGTAGATCTTGTGCGATGAGTTCGATGTAACGCTGCCGGTGAACAGCACGGGCGAATTCGACGGGTTGTAGGCATGCACGTTCCAGACACCGCTCTCGAACCACACGTACACCCCACGTTTTGCGCCGGCACCAAATACTTGGGGGCGACCCATCGCTGACGACGGCCACACCTGGCTGATGCACTTCGACACGGGAATCGCCGGGAGGGCCGGCACCGCGGGCAGCGGTTGGAGCGTTGTCGTTGTCGTGGGGGGAAGCGTCGTGGTTGTGGTGGTGGTCGTCGGAGCAGCCGTCGTGGTCGTTGGACCAACGATGATCGGGGCCGAGTTGATCACCGATGAACGGCGACCATCGGAGAAGGTCGCCTGCACGGTGAAGGTATAGGCAACGCCGGGTTTCAAGTCCGCAAAACCTGCCGACAGCGACGAACTGGAAACGGTGAGAACGATCGGGCCCGGAGTCGCGGTAACGACGTAGTTGGAAATCTTTTGACCGGATCCGAGGAATGGGGGCGTCCAGCTCAGGGAAACAGAGCGATCGACCACCGTTGCAGAAAGCGACGACGGCGCGTTCAACGCGTTGGGCCACGTATTCGGCGGTGCGGTCTCCCCGGCTTTCAGCACATAAACCGGGCTGGTCGTGGCCGAGTTCGGACCCTTCTTGCCACCGATGATCGCACGCACACGGAACGAATACCATCGCCCAGCCGTCAAACCACCGAACGCAAACGTGGTGGAGGCCGACGTCATGACCGCGACCTTGTTTCCGCCCTCGACCATCGAAACTTCATAGGCGGAGGTCACCGCCTCGGGAGGTTGCGCCCAGCGCACCGTGATCTCGATCGGGCCAGTGAGGCTTGCCGAAACCGACGCCGGCTTCGACCCGTTTGACGACGCCGAGGCCGGCTGGGCGACGAGCGAAAAAACGAGTGATGCGAGCGCTACCAATGCGGCAAGTACACGTGAGTTTCTCATGAACCTATTTTCATTACGAGGTGTGACTGAACGATGCTCAGCAAATTCGGAGTTTTGGGTCATCGTGTGGGCAACGAATGAGGTCTAGGTCGATCTCACTACATCTGGCGAGCCTCGGTAGTTCGTGAGAACCACCTCCCTCTGGCGTGGCAGTCTTTGGGCGTGGAACTCACGCGCTTCATCGACATACTCGAACAGGACCTGAACCGGATTCGTTCGATTCACGCTGACCTTACGCCGTCAGTGCCATCGTGTCCGGGCTGGGACATCGGACGCCTTATCGGGCACCTTGGTCGGGTCCAGCGCATGGCACTCGGGGTCCTCACAACTGGGTCGATGGAACCTCCTCCCACCGATCAGCTCGAGTCACCCCCCGCCAATCATGATGCTCTGCGCGCGTACTTCGATCGCAGCTCCGATTCGATCGTCGACACGTTGCGACACATCAATCCGTCGTCGCCATGCTGGACGTTTCTCGGCGGACCGGATGAGGCATCCTTTTGGTTTCGTCGAATGGCCCAAGAACATGCGGTTCATCGATTCGATGCTGAGCTTGCGATCGGCGACCCGCGGCCGATTCCGGCGGACCTGGCCATCGATGGGATCGACGAATATTTCATTCTTCATAACGTCCGGACGCTACCCACGCGCCCAGACTTCACCCTGCCCGGATCCGTCCACCTTCACTCGACCGATGAGGGCGTGCACGGCGAGTGGATGATCAGCCACGTCGACGGCCGACTCGTCGTCACCCAAGAGCACGCAAAAGGCGATGCTGCGGTCCGGGGGTCCGCTTCCGATCTACTCCTAGGCTTGTGGAGCCGTCTCGATATGCGTGCAGGTGATCAGTTCGAACGCTTCGGATCCGACGCCGTGATCGACGCTCTGGCTTCGATCGGCGGAACGTGATCGCTACGGCGTCTTATTCGTCGACGCCCGCATCCGCATCGACACCATCGAGCAGCGAGATCGCTTTCTCGACGGCGCGGCGAGCCCTGGTGAGTCGTTTTTCGGCCTTACGCAGCTCGGCCTGTGCCGCCTCGGTCTCTGCACGCATCGCCTTTCGCAATGTTGTCAGTGCCTCGTCCGCAATTCGTTCTGCGACGCTGCGGAGATCATCGGCAATCTGGTTCGCCTCACTGGGCATGCTTTGACCTCTCGATCGCCTCGACAACGAGTTTCATGGGATGAACGAAACGAAGCTCTGGCTGTCCTGCGCCCCGGGGGGCATTCGTCAACCACAGCGAGCATCCGGGATTCGCGCTCGCCACCGTGAGTGCACCGGTCGCCGTCGCTGCGGCAATCTTCTGTGCACGGATCGTTTCGGCGAGTTCGGGTTGCAGGATCGAGTAGCTCCCTCCCGCTCCACAACATCGACCGTCGTCAGCGATCTCACGGACATCCACGAACCGCTCCAGCACTCTCCAAGTTGCGAGGTGCGCCTTCTGCACATGACGAAGATGGCACGGGTCCTGAATCGCAACTACAAGACGATCCTCATCCGAGATGCGCGGCAACGCATCGAGATGCTGCGCCACCCACTCCTGAGTGTCGAACACCCGCTTGGAAAATGCGTGCGCTTCGGGTGTGCCGAGCAAATGACCGTAATCTTTCAGAGCAGCACCACAGCCTGCGGAGTTCACGACGATTGGGGCGTCGCCCGGCATTGAGGACATCACCTTCGCAGCCAACCGAACTCCGTCCGCCTTGCGGCCCACATGCAAGTGCAACGCACCACAACAATCGCCGCCCGCCAACGGCACGGCCACGCTCTTGGCCCCTGCCAACTCCAGCACCGCTTTGGTGGCGATATGCACGTCACGCTGCCACACATCCATAACGCAGCCGGTGAACAACCAGACATCCGCCGAGTCCGGCGATGACGTTGGAATGCGCTCATTTCGAACCGGGATAACTTCAGGTAATCCAGTTCGCCGACGCAACCGTTGCGGGATCAGTCCGACGGACTGCGCCCGACCGAGCAACGACGACCCGAACGACAGCAACCGATGGTGTTCAAGGACCCGGAGGCCGACTCTCATGAGAAGCGGCACCCGAATCTTCCCCTGATCAGCAAGCGCCACGCGCGTTTGTTCCATGAGCGCACCGAACTGGACGCCCGAAGGGCATGCAGTTTCGCATCCTCGACACATGACGCAGCGCTCCATGAAGGTGACGAAGTCTTCGTCGATCGCCAACTCCCCCGACTCGACGGCACGCATCATCGTGATGCGCCCGCGCGGCGACGCTGACTCCTCCTCCGTCGAGCGATATGTGGGACAGTGCGGCAGACACAAGCCGCATGACACGCAGGCGTTGAGCAGGTCAGGGTCGAGGCCAAGCACCCCGGCGAAGGTGGCAGGGGTGCTTCGCGACGTAGGCGCCGATGGGTCGAGATTCACCATGGGAGCACTCCTGGGTTGCAGCGGCCATCGGGGTCAAAGGCATCTTTCACTTTCCGATTCATGTCGATCACGTCCGGGGCGAGTGCTGTTCGGGCCCCATGGCCGTGAACGGTTCCGGTCCCAAGTTCGCCAATCCAGCCCCGAGCGGAATCTGTGGCCAGCGACCGAACAGCCGAAGGTTCGATCGAGCCTCGGCCGGCGGGCAGTGTTGGCGAACCGCACTCTTCCCATGACGAACCCGGTAGTGCGCCAACCTCAACGGTGACCTCGGCCGATGTACCTTCAATCTGCACCCAGGTCCGCTCTCCGTCCCAGAGCACCGATGAGGGGCGAAACAACCGCCGACGAACCTCCCACGGTTCGGCCAGGGCGGTGAGCCAGATGCGCTGCTGCGGGGCCGGTTGGCAGCGCAGCACCACCTCACCGATCATGGCCAGTGAGCCGATCGAGCCGACCAGCATGCGACAGACATCGAAGCCCGACACGTTTTTGACCACGGGGGCACCTGCCCGACGCAAGATGCCGTCGGCCGACACGTACTGCGCCTCGAGTAACAGATCGCGAACGTGGCCGTGTCGAAGTCGTCGAACGCCAGAATGACCGACGCTGAGGACTCCGCCGACCGTTGCCCGGTCGGGATGAATTGGATCGAGCGGGCACTGCAAACCGTGCTCGGCAAGAGCAGCGTCGAGTGCGGCCACCGGTGTGCCGGCACCGCACCGCACGATAAGCTCCGACGCCTGCACTTCAACGACAGCGTCGGGAGCGTGTATTTCTCGAACAGTCCCCGCACTTGTTTCCGCGGCCAGGTGACGGCGACCGACGTCCCAGTGCGTTTGGCCTCCGACCACGCGTACCGGACCCGAGTCGCCCACCTCTTCGACAAATCGACGAAGATCCGCTGACGGTTGCGGTCGGACGTATTGCTTCAGCGCCAGGGCTTCGCCCATTAGATCCACGCCCCCTCAGGCACTCGGCGAAGCTCGCCACAGGTTGCGCTCGAGGGGAGTACCTTCAGAGGATTGAATCGATTGTGCGGATCAAACAGGGAACGTATGCGCGCTTGGTGATTCATCTCCTCGTCGTTGAACACGAGTGGCAGATAGTCCTTCTTTTCCAACCCGATGCCATGTTCGCCGCTCAACATGCCGCCCGCGGCAATGCACAACTCCACGATCTCTCGGCCGGCCTCATGCACCCGATGCATGATGCCGGGCTCTCGACCGTCAAAAACCAACAGCGGATGGAGATTGCCATCACCGGCATGAAACACGTTGAGCACAATCAGCTCATGGCGATCGGCGATCTCCATCACGCCCTCCATCACTTCGGTGAGCTTGGTGCGAGGGACAACTGCGTCGTGCAGGTAATAGTCCGGCTTGATATTCGCAATCGCACCAAAGGCCGACTTGCGAGCCTTCCAAAGCAGTGCGCGCTCCTCGACGGTCGAAGCCACTCGAACGGTCCGAGCGCCGCTCTCGAGACAACGACGCCGGACCTCGGCCACGGTCGGCTCGATACCCTCGGGAACACCTTCGATTTCGATGAGCAGGACGGCACCCGCATCGAGTGGCAGCCCGGCTTTCGCCCAGTTCTCGACGGCCCGTATGCAGTTCGCATCCATCATCTCCAAGGCTGCTGGAAGGCTACCGCTGGCGATCACCGATGAAACTGCATCGCATGCTTCACGGATCGAGCCGAAGTCGGCCAGCATCGTTCGAACCTCCGGAGGGTTCGGCATCAAACGTACACATATCTTTGTGACGATGCCCATCGTTCCCTCACTACCCACCATCAGGCCTCGAATGTCGTACCCCGGTATGTCCCCGGCTGTTCCGCCAAGTACCACGAGGTCACCCGAAGGCATAACGACCTCCAGAGCATAAATATGCGCGCTTGTCACTCCATGGGCCAGGCAGTGCGGACCACCCGCGTTCGTTGCGACATTGCCACCGATCGAGCACGTCTGCTGGCTCGAGGGATCCGGAGCGTAGTGGAGACCATGGTGACGAACGGCCTTCGAAAGGTCGAGGTTCAACACCCCCGGCTCGACCCACGCCATTCGCTCTTCCACGTCCACCGACAGAACCCGATTCATCTTGCTGGTCACAATGACCACCGGGTCGTTCAGCGGTACCGCTCCCCCGGCAAGGCCGGTGCCTGAACCCCGAGGCGTTACCGCCCGACCATGAGCGATTGCGACGCGCACGCAGGCCTGGACCTGTTCGGAAGTCTCGGGGAGGACGATCACACCCGGCGACGACGGATCAATTGCCGAGGCATCCTTCGCGTAGAGCGCCTTTTCGAAGGGCTTCGAGAGAACCCGCTTCGCCCCGACAATCCCCGCGAGATCAGATACAAGCTGCGTCGTCGAGGTTGCTGGTGATCCAATCACCCGAACAAGCTACCCGCCGAGGGTCACAAGCTCGTATCTTCCGGCGGGTTTCAGGTCACCGAAACCGCAACGACCGGCGTCGTGGCCACAGCGGTCGACGCCGCTGACGTCGGAGTTATGACCGGGACCACGCTTACTGCCGGCACCGTTGCTGGTTTTGTGGTCACAACTATCGGCGGCTGAACAGTCGGCACATACGGCGGCGGTTCCACCGGGATGAATCGCGGATCGGTCGTGCCCTCGCGGAACATCTTGCGGTAGCCCCACGAAAAGTTCCACCATGCTCGCGGCCACACGACCCAGTCGTAGAAGCTGATTCCCACCACGTTGAGCTCGCGAGCTGCCTGCTGAAACCCACTCAGGTCGTTCAATATCTTCGCCCTATCGCCCACCCCACCCGTCACATGAATGGGTACATCCTCGCGGCCTAGGTTCGCGCGAAGGCGTTTCACGTTTTCGATGACGTATCGATAGCCGTCGCGCCAGCCCGAATCCGCGGTCCGGTTGGTCCAATACGTCTGGATGGTCCAGAGGTCGTAGTACGGCGCGAGCTCTTTATACGGAAAGGGACCTCGCCAGAACGAATTGATCGTCTTGGGCGCGGCACCGTTCGGTTGCGTCCAGAGATTCGCAACACCATCCACGGAGGTGGGTTCCACGACGTTGATCGTGATGAAACGCCCCGGGAGCAACTGTCGAAGTCCGACGCTGTACGCGATGTGGCGACGATTACGCTCATTGATCTCCGGCACCGTGGAATAGTTCTCGACATCGATGGCAATGCCGTCGACCTCAAGGTTGGCAATCGCCACCGTCTTTCGAAGATCGGTGTTCACGTCTTGTACCGCCGGCACGTACCATAGGACCACATACATTCCGAGTTCGTGTGCCCGGTTGATCATGGGGATCAGCTTCTCGGGTTCGATCACATCGACCGGCCCGGCCCAATGCGCCGCCTGGATGTACACCGTTTCAACGCCGACCGCCGCCATCTGATCCATGGTCGCCCAGCTCACCGGCGGCGTCGCCTTCCCTGACCATTGCGTTGTCCAGTCGAAACGATCGACCCAGGCACCGAGACCTCTATAGGGATCAATGCTCGCCGCTGTTGCTCGAATCGGCGGGTTGGCCGGGGCAGGGAACGGAGCGGGAGGAAGCGTCGTGGTCGTCGTCGGCGCGGCTTTCGTTGTGGGCGTGGCCGGCGTCGTTGCAGTCCCGGGCAGGGCGGTGGAGACTGGCGCCGTCGTTGCCACGGCAATCGGGTCCCCGCCCGCAGTCTCGACGGGAAGCAGGCTCGCAGTGGGAGCTACCGCTGTCGTCGGCGGCGCCAACGTGGTCGCAGGCAGCGTCACCGGCACCGTCGTGGGCGGTTTCGACGTTGCCTTTGTCGTCTTCACGACCACCGGTACACGCCGAGTTTTCTTGGTGGTCTTTTTCGTCTTCTTAGTGGTTTTCGTCGCCGCTGGTTTGGGTGACGCTGCCGCAGCAGCCGTCTGGGTCCGAAACTGGGGCCAACGGTGCGCGTCGGCCGTGGAGCCCGGAACGACCAGGGACCCAACGGCCAAGACCAGCGCACCGAAGAGGGGGAAGACTCTTCGATTCATACGTGCAAGGCTACGCCCTTGCCTCAAGCGCCGAGCCACGGACCTATGAGGATCCTGTAAACGATTCCCCACCCACCGTAGCGATCACTTCGTCTGTGAAAACCCGATTGAATTCCGACAGAGCCAAACCGGGTCGACATGTGGGACCGAACCAGACACGACCCCTTGCCGCGTCAATCGCGTAGACCCTGTTTTGCTGGTGTGGTCCATGAGGTTAGTCGGAGGGCTCGGTATCGGCATTTGAGGGTGTAGTTCCGGGTTGAGCGGTAGCCGTAGCCGATACGCGTTTGACGTGTTTGATGGTGCGGTTTCAACCTTCGGTTCGACCGTTCGTGACTCGGTGCTCGAAGTAGGCGAGGAACTCGGTTTCCCAGGCTGACACGGTCGTCGCGAATCGCACCAACTCGGGGACTTGGTGATCGGCGATCCAGCAGTACCACCAGGTGAGCATGCGGTGCGCGTGGGCCCGGTTGGTGGCGTTGGCGTAGATCTCTGACAGGTATTGGCGTGCCATCCAGGTCCAGAGGAGGTCGCCTTCGAGGGTGTCGTTCCCGGCGTCGAGACGCATTGCCGCCCCAACGCGGCACCAGCCGTTGACGGTGAGCCGGTCGGGGTGGCGGAGGAGGTCGTGACGGGCCTTCCAGCCCTTGTCAGTCTTGCGGCCACGATGGCCGGCTTGTTCCCAGATCCGGCGTCGACGCACCGCGGTGACGGCGCGGCCGGTGAGCTGTTCGACATGGAACCGATCGGCGATGACCACAGCAGCAGGGATGTTCTCGCGTAGCGCTGCGCGGTATCCGGCGTGCATGTCAATCACGACCGTTGCCACTGATGCCCGTCGGGTGTGGGTGAGGCTCACGATCCAGTCTCCGAGCGATTTAGCACTACGTCCACATATCATCTCGTAGAGGTCCGACGAGCCGAGATCAACGATCCCGGTGAGCCACGGTTCACGCCACCAGAACCGGGTCTCATCGATCCCCAAGCTCGTCGGGAGTGCCGGGCGCGCAGCGGCAAGTTCACGCTGCGCAACAACACCGATCGCAGCCCACGCGGTCGACCAGGTGACACCGAACTCGACCGCGACCGATTCCGTGGACCGGTTCCTCCCGGCCCGTCCCAACTGCTCACGACAGCAGGTCGTGGTCCGCCGCCGGGCGATGATCTCGTCGGTGTGCTGCGTGAACGAGCGACGCCCACACCACACCACTGGGCACCGAAACGAGCGTTTCACAACACACAACATCACTGCGCGGCCGGCGTGTGGAACGTCGCGGACGCCTTGGGCCCGAAGTGCTTTCACACGGTCGGAGAACTCACCGCAACCCGGACACGCCGCCTCCTCTCGCGTCGCGATCACCGACACCCAAAGACCGCCAGGAGTCTCGTCGGCGGCAGTGATCGTGTACTCCGACAAACCGGTCAAGACGCGCGCGATCGCGTCGAACAACGTAGGGTCTTCAAGCATCTGGGGTCTCTCAGCTGGAGGCGTTAGGAACCACCAGCCTGAGCGACCCCAGACCCTCAACACGGGATGGCGCCGATCACCCCTGCCGCGT
>JANOYY010000170.1:0-16918 GCA_031429095.1 Acidimicrobiia bacterium
ACAGAAGACCGAACTGCCGTTGGCACTTCCGGACTCGGGCGAAAAGGGTGCAGTGATCCAAGTCGTGAACGGCAAAGGTGAAAGCGTCGCGGCGAGCGCGCAAGTCGTGCCGGGTTCACGGATTTCGAGATTGCACCCGGTCCTCGGCGATTTCCTGACGGAAACACGGACGGATCTGCCCATTACCGGGGATCAGAAGGATGACCCCTTTCATGTTGTGGCCTTCGGCGCCCAGACGCCAACCGGGCCGATAGCGGTGTATGTAGCTCTCAGCTTGGACGGGGTGAACGAGAACGTCTCATCGGTCAAGAAGATCTTGCAGATCTCGTTCCCGCTCCTTCTCTTCATGGTGGCGGTAACGAGTTGGTTCTTCGTCAGAGCGGCTCTGCGCCCGGTCGATGTTCTACAACGAAAGGTGTCGGCGATCGGAGGCGGAGACCTTTCCCGTCGGATCCCGGAACCTCCTGTCGACGACGAGATCGGCCGGTTAGCACGAAGTATGAACCTCATGCTCGGCCGTCTCCAGGATTCGTCGGAACGTCAACGCCGGTTCGTAGCAGATGCCTCTCACGAGCTTCAGAGCCCGTTGGCCGCAAGCTTGGCCGACCTGGAGGTAGCCCTCGTGCATCCGTCTTCTGTCCAGTGGGAGAAGCTTGCGAACTCGCTGGTTGACGACAACCGCCGGATGACGAGGCTCGTCTCTGATCTGCTATTTCTCGCAAAGTCCGACAGCGGTGCGAAGGCAGCGGTGTTCACCACCGTGGACCTCGACGACATTGTGCGATCCGAAGCAGTCCGACTTCAACCCCGATCCAGCGTGCGGATCGACCTGAGCGCGGTCGCGCCAGTCGAGGTCAAAGGAAACGCTGATCAGCTCGCCCGAGTCGCACGCAACCTCCTCGAGAACGCATTGCGCTACGCGAGATCTCGGGTCCTGGTTGAACTTCGGAAAGCCGAAACAATCGCAACACTGGTTTTCCAAGACGATGGCCCTGGCATCAAGGCCCAAGAACGCGAGCGGGTGTTTGACCGCTTCGCGCGGCTCGACGATTCCAGGAGCCGACACTCGGGCGGGTCAGGTCTGGGACTGTCGATTGTTCGCGAAATCGTTGACGCCCATTCGGGAACGGTCAGAATCGAGCCGAGTCCGGACGGCGCACGTTTTGTGGTGCAGTTGCCTCTGGTGGATGGATAGCCGGTTACGCGATGCACTCGTGACCCGTCAGGGGAACGCGGTTCAACTCACGCGAACCGAACCTCAACTGCAGCACCCAAACGGTCGATGAGATGCGCTACCACGGCCTCGACTTTACGGCGAGATGAGATGTCGCGAGCTGCCGTCATCGCACTACCAAATTCTGCGTCGCATTTCTCATGGGATAGGGTACTCCCACCGCAACGAATGGAGCATTATGCGCAGAAGCCGTACTGTCTTAGCCTTTGGCATTTCGGCAGCGTTGATGCTGTCGATGGCCCCGTCCGCATTCAGCCACCCTGAACTTCAGTCCGATGGGGCTTTCACCGATGATGGCGATCGCGACGCGCATCAGCACGGCGACACCGACGGCCACCTTCCGGCTAGCAATAGCAATGTCTCGCTCATAAGCAAGCTGAAGCTGAAGAACGCCGTACCGGAGAAAATCGCTGACGTCGGTGTCCATAAGGGTTACGCCTACCTGGCCGCGTGGGGTGTCGTTACGTGCAGGTACAACGGCGTACATGTGGTTGACATCCGCAACCCAGTCGCACCGAAAGAGGTGTCGTTCATCCAGGCGAAGGAGGGCAGCTATCCGGGCGAGGGCGTGCAAGCCCTGTCGATCTCGACGCCCAAGTTCACCGGCGACATCCTCGTGACGAACAACGAGAAGTGTAAGGACAAAGTCGGTTTCGGCGGCATGAACCTCTATAACATTTCGAATCCCGCCAACCCCTCGATGTTGGCCGAAGGCGTGGGCGACTTCACGGCAAATGGCCAGGGCAAAAAGGACTCCAACGAAATCCACAGCGTGTTCGCGTGGGATGCCGGCGACAAGGCCTATGCCGTGATCGTTGACAACGAGGAGGGAGACGATGTCGACATCGTCGACATCACGGATCCCCGAAAGGCCACGGTAGTTGCCGAGTACGACCTCGACCAGAAGTTCCCGCAGATCAAGCAGCTCACACCCGACAACCTCATCGAGATCTTCCACCATGACGTCATTGTGAAAGAAATCGCCGGCAAGCAGATCATGTCGGTCTCATATTGGGATGGTGGCTATGTCCTACTCGACATGACCAATCCTCTGGATCCGATTTACATCGGCGACAGTGACTTCGCAAATCCTGATACCGAACCACTGGAAAGTGGCTTCACCGTCGCACCCGAAGGCAACGCCCATCAGTCCGAGTTCACCCTCGACAACAAGTACCTGATCGGCTCCGACGAGGACTTTTCACCCTATGCACTCACGGCGAAAAACGTCACTGACAACGTGACAATTCACGCGTCGTCGGGAAGTGGGACCACCCAGCTCGCATCAGGCCAGACCCTTTCTGGCCAGGGCGTCTATGTGGGCCGTGCGTGCGCTGCGGATACAGCGGTCCCGCCCGGTGGCGCTGGGTCGCAGATTGCCGTGGTGGAGCGCGGAGTATGTCCGTTTACCGAAAAGGTCGCATCGGTCATCGCCGCCGGCGGATATGAGGGCGTGTTCATCTTCAACCGCACCGGTTCCGACGCGTGCGAAGGCGCGCTTGGTATGAGCGTTGTAGGCGCTATCCCTACCTTCGGCGTCAGCCCCCGAAGCGAAGGCCTCGCCGTCTTCAACCGCACCATTGAAGCCAACTGCCTTACGCTGCCGAGCGATGGCACGGTTCTTTCCGGCATCACGATCGGGACGACCGGCGACACGCTGAGTTTCTCCTCGACCTTTGACGGCTGGGGTTACGTGCGATTGTTCAAGCAGCCGCTGAGCGGCGGGAAACTAACGCAGGTTGACACCTACGCGGTTCCGGAGGCACACAACCCGGCGTTCGCCGCGGGCTTCGGCGATCTCTCGGTCCACGAAGTGGCAACCTCACTGGTCAATCCGAAGCTCGCGTACTTTTCGTACTACGCCGCTGGGTTCCGGGTCACAAAGGTCGACAACGATCAGATCACCGAGGTCGGTCACTTCATCGATACGGGCGGCAACAACATCTGGGGCGTTCAGGCGTTCCTTCACAACGACGTCGAATACGTCGCAGCGAGTGATCGCGACTTCGGCCTCTACATCTTCCGGTACACCGGGCCCCAGTAACTCCGAGTGAATGGTCGGATGGGCCACTGCGGCCTGTCCGACCAGCCACGGCACGGTTGCAAATCCCTACATCGGCGGCCGGTCGGGCCACACGATGTCCACGACGAGTCCACGGTGGTCGCTGGCCTCGATTCCGGTGAGCGGTGTGTGAAATGCAAGCTCAGCATTAAGCACGCGACCGCCGGAGCCGTGGCGGTAGAACGGATCTCCGACGAACACGTAGTCGACTCGCTTGCGGTGGATGTTCATCGTCGATGCGATTGAGTTGTCGCGCCAGTCCTGCGTGTACCCCGCCGTACCGTCGCCCGCCACCCGCCAAGCGTCTTGCCAAAAGGTGTCGGTGTCCCCCAGTGTCGTAAGTCCACACAGGAAACGGATCTCGTCGCTTTCGGGCTCGGCGTTGAAGTCGCCACACAGAATCGGCGCCATGGCCGACCGCGTTTGGCCGAGAACATCGAGTGACCCTCGTACGGACTTCACGTACTTGTCAATGAACTGCACCTGCCGTCGACGGTGAACGCCGTCTTTGGGTGCCGCAGTGAGGTGCGCTGCAAATACGTGGAGCCCCGCAGTCGACGCATGGACAAATCCCCACGGAAACACGGCAACGCCCGAGTCATTGGCCACCTCCGTGTCGGCAACCGGTAAGCGTACGTATTCAAATTCGTCGATCGGCCAGCGAGACAGCACCGAGATACCGAACAGTGTGCCGGGAGCCGTTCTGGTTCCTGTTGGGTCACTCCCCCCGAATCGCCAATGCCACCTGTTCCCCATCGCCGCAGACGCTGCGTCGGCAATCCACCCGGCGGTGTTCGGCGAAGATTCCGATTCGTGGGCCTCTTCGAAGCACACGACGTCGGGCTCTAACCGTTCCAGCCACGCAACAATTTCATGCCGCCGTTTTTCCCATGCCGGTTCGAACAACGAACCCAAGTTGAGCTGCACGACTCGAACCTGCGGTGAAGAAGTCACGAAGTCATCATTGCCCAGACGGATACCTCAAAGGACTTCCCGCTCTCACCCATCACCACGCTTCGTCACTGTGAAGAAACGCGCCATTCACGAGGTTGTAACCGAAAGTCGATGCATGGGACCCCCGAACCGGCGAGTATGTAGTGTGGCCGACATTCTCCCCCCGGCAATGGTGCGCTGGGACAGCTATTCCAGCAACGGATGTTGGGACGAGATGATGGTCGAGGGCCGTGCACGACCGGAATGCCGTGGGCTCGCGATCTACCTTTCCTCGCTGACCATGAACGAGTTTGTGGAGCGTCAACGAGCCGCCGAACTTGCCATCGAAGCGATGGGCATCACCTTCACCGTCTACTCCGACGAGGGCGGAATCGACCGGGCCTGGCCCTTCGATGTGATCCCCCGAGTAATTTCTCTTTCCGAATGGACGAACGTGTCCAACGGGCTTGTTCAGCGACTCGAAGCACTTAATATGTTCATCAACGATCTCTACGGTGATCAGATGGCCATAAAAGATGGCGTGTTTCCGGCCGAACTGTTGACGAACTCCGTGAACTTTCGACCACAGTGTGTCGGAATGACGCCCGCGTTCGGAACCTGGGCTCATGTCTGCGGCACCGACCTCGTTCGTGGTGCCGATGGGACCATGTACGTGCTCGAGGACAACCTGCGGGTACCGTCCGGCGTCTCCTACATGCTGCAAAACCGGCAGGTCACCAAGCGCGTGTTCGCCGACCTGTTTCGGAACCTCGATATTCACCCGGTCGACGGGTACCCCGATCGCCTCTTGGAGACACTGGTGTCCCTCTCCCCTCGTCGAGGGAGTTCGGCCACCATTGCGCTGCTCACTCCGGGTGTGTTCAACTCGGCGTACTTCGAGCATGCATTCCTCGCACAGCAAATGGGCATCCATCTCGTCGAGGGAAGCGATCTGGTCGTCGATTCCGACGACTGCGTCTACATGAACACGATTGCCGGACCCGAACGCGTCGATGTGATCTATCGCCGCGTCGACGACCTGTTTCTCGACCCGGAAGTGTTTCGCAAGGACTCGACCCTCGGCGTTGCCGGACTGATGCGGGCATGGCGGGCCGGCAACGTTGCGATCGCAAACGCTCCCGGTGCGGGAGTAGCCGACGACAAGGTGGTGTACTCATTCGTACCTGCACTTATCAAGTATTACCTTGGTGAGGATGCAATCATTCCGAACGTACCGACGTTCTTGATGAGTGTGCCCTCCCAGAGGCAACATGTCCTTTCTAAGGTTCATGACTTCGTTTTGAAGCCAGCGAATGAATCCGGTGGCTACGGCGTGTTCGTCGGATCGAAATCCACTGTGGCCGAAGGCGAAGAGGTGAAACAGAAAGTTCTTGCTGATCCCCGAAACTGGATCGCCCAACCGATCGTTCGCCTGTCGACTGCTCCGACATTGATCAACGGAAAGATCGTTGCGCGCCATCTCGACCTGCGGCCATTCATTTTGTCGGGAGAGAAGTCCTACGTCACCCAGGGCGGCCTTACTCGGGTGGCCCTGCGCGAGGGGTCGCTCGTCGTGAACAGCTCTCAGGGCGGCGGTAGCAAAGACACCTGGATCGTCGGTCTAGAAACCACTGCCCCGGTGTCGACAGAGACTCAGACCCAAACTCAGGCCCAAACTGAGAATGAAGCCTCACAACGATCCAGTACCGTGCCTTCTTGAAGGAGAAATCGATGTTGCTTTCGCGAGTTGCCGAATCTGTGTACTGGGCGGGTCGGTACCTTGAGCGTGTCGAAGCCACGGCGCGTTTGGTAAAGGTACATAGCGAGTTGATCCTCGATCTTCCGAAGAGCGCAGGATTTGGTTGGTCACCCCTTCTGGCAGTTACGGGTACCAGCGAGGCCTTCGAGGAAAACCACGCTGCGCAAATCGAGGAAGACGTCATCAGATTCTTGACCGTCGACGCGAACAGTCCGACATCGATTCTTTCGTCGGTGACCGCAGCGCGGTACAACTTTCGTCTTACCCGCAACGTGTTGCCTGCGTCGGCATGGGAACAGCTCAACCAACTGTTCCTGTGGGTGGTGCAGTCGAGGACACTGTGCGTTGATCGGCGCACTCGCAACGGACGCATGGATCGAGTGATCCGCGATTGTCAGATGCTGCGGGGGATGCTTGATGGGACGATGAGTCACGATGAGGCATATTCGTTCTGGGAGATCGGCAGCTTGGTGGAGCGAGCCGATATGACGACACGGGTGCTTGATGTCCAGGCCGGTGTGCTCAGTGCCGACGCGAGTCATCGCAACGCCGGGGTCGAGACCTACAGCGACCTCACCTGGACCACCATGCTGCGTTCGCTAAGT
The DNA here is from genome assembly GCA_031429095.1 of Acidimicrobiia bacterium. GTDB lineage: Bacteria > Actinomycetota > Acidimicrobiia > Acidimicrobiales > JANYDT01 > JANOYY01. Next base: position 6,594 of record JANOYY010000170.1, read on the forward strand.
GCCGAGCAAATGTTTCGACGGACCTCGAAGAGCGAGATCGCCAGCGGTCCCGACGCCCTCCGTTTCCTTCTCCGAGATCCGCAGTTCCCCCGGTCGGTTGAACACTGTCTCACCCAAATCTCGCGTTCGCTCCTTGAGCTGCCGCGTTATGAGGCTCCGATGCTGTGCTGCGCCGACGTGCAACGACAACTGGTCGATTCAGCATTCGCCGGCCTGGGTGCTGCTGGACTGCACGGGTACATGGACGAACTGCAGGTCGCGATCGGACACCTCCACGGTGCGATCGCAGAAACGTTCTTCGTGACGGGCGCCGCCGTAGCAACGAGCGAGGCAAGCACGTCGCTGCTCGCCACGGCATGAGTATTCACGTCGGGATTACTCACCGGACGAACTATAGGTTCGACCGACTGGTCAGGCTCTCGCCGCACGTCATCCGGTTGCGGCCGGCCCCGCATACGCGAACGCCGATCCTCTCCTATTCGCTGACGGTGACCCCAACGGACCACTTTGTAAACTGGCAGCAGGACCCGTTCGGCAACTACCTCGCCCGCTTCGTGTTTCCCGAGCCGACGGTCGAGTTCGACGTGACCGTCGACCTCGTTGCCGACCTGACGGTGATCAACCCATTTGAATTCTTTATCGACGACGACTCGAAGAAATATCCGTTCACGTACGAAGTAGGGCTCCGTCGCGACCTGAGTCCGTACCTGGCCACCATTACCGACCTTCCGTTACTCGACGCGTGGATGGCGTCGTTGCCCACATTTCCTGCTGATGGGCTCGCCGTCGTGGACTTCCTCGTACAGATCAATTCCCGCCTGTGCTCAGACATTGCCTATTCGATCCGGATGGAGCCAGGCGTGCAGTCGCCCGACGAAACGCTCCGGGCGCGGCTGGGGTCATGTCGCGACACCGCATGGCTCCTGGTCCAGATTTTGCGTCGTCTGGGACTCGCCGCGCGATTCGTATCGGGCTACCTCGTGCAGCTCACCGCCGATATTGAAGCACTGGACGGGCCGAGCGGTCCCGCAAGCGACTTCACCGACCTCCATGCCTGGGTCGAGGTGTATGTTCCCGGAGCTGGATGGATCGGCCTCGACCCTACGTCGGGCCTGTTCGCCGGGGAAGGCCATATTCCCCTCGCAGCAACACCTGAACCATCAAGCGCCGCAGCTATCACCGGCATGGTGGATCCCTGCGAAACGACCATGACGTTCTCCAATGTTGTGACCAGGGTTCACGAGGATCCACGTGTCACGCTTCCGTATTCGCCGCAACAGTGGTCCCGAATAGACGCGCTCGGTCAACACGTCGACGAACTTCTTGTCGCCCACGACGTGCGCCTCACAATGGGAGGCGAACCCACCTTCGTGTCGGCCACGGACATGGAGGGCGATGAGTGGACGGTTGCCGCCGACGGACCTGCGAAACGCAAAGCCGGAGCCGACATGGCGCGGAGACTTGCAGAACGGTTTGCGGCGGGCGGTATTGTCCACCACGGTCAAGGAAAGTGGTACCCCGGTGAACCGCTTCCTCGTTGGCAGATTGCGCTTTTCTGGCGCATCGACGCAGCGCCTGTCTGGCACGAGTCCAAGCTTCTGGTGCTCGACCCTTCGACCCCGGGCTCGGCCGACACCCAAGGCGCAGCCAGGTACTGCGATCTAGTCGCCGATCTGTTGGGCGTCCCCCGCGAATTTACTGTGCCCGCATATGAAGATCCGTTGGTCCAAGTCCTGAACGAAGCACGACTGCCGCTCGGAACGCCTGTCGAATTCGAGATCTTGACGGAACAATTGGCCGGTGGGGCCACTGCGCGGCTGGATTTGGTTCGTCAACTCGATGCATCAAAGGGCGCCCCGGTCGCATATGTGATACCGATTCATCGACCGCCGGGCCAGCGGACCAGGTGGGGCACAACACGGTGGCATCTGCGCCGTGGTTCGCTGTTTCTTCTCCCGGGAGACTCCCCCGCTGGACTGCGACTTCCGCTCGACTCACTTACGTGGGCTCTCGTGCCGACGGAGGACGACCGTTCGCCGTTCGACGACTATCCAGAGCTTGACACGACGACCGCGACACCGGCCGACGGCTCTGTCGTCCAAGCGCTCGTGGTTCCGATTGCGAAGTGCCCGTCCACAGCGCTGGCCGTGGAGGTGCGCAACGGCCACCTCCACATATTCCTGCCTCCCTTCGCCGAACTCGAAGATGCGCTTGCCCTTCTTGGGGTTCTCGAACGCGCCGCCGAGGCTTGTGGCGAGTCCGTTGTATTGGAGGGCTACCCGCTCCCCCGTGACCCGCGATTGCAAACGCTCGTTGTGGCTCCCGATCCTGGGGTGTTGGAAATCAACATTCACCCGGCAAAAACGTGGAATGAACTCGTCGACATCACAACAACGGTTCATAAATATGCGCGCTTAGCATCACTGGCGACTGAGACGTTCCAAATCGACGGCCGCCACAGCGGCACCGGGGGCGGCAACCACATCACGATCGGTGCGGCGACCGCGAAAGACTCACCTCTGCTCCGACGTCCCGACCTGCTGCGCAGCATGGTGACCTACTGGCAGAACCACCCTGCACTTTCGTATCTGTTCTCCGGGAGGTTCATCGGCCCGACCAGCCAGGCCCCACGAGTTGATGAGGGGCGTCACGAAACGCTCTACGAACTCGACATCGCCTTCGCCGAGCTCGATCGCCTTGAGGAAAGCAGGATTCCGGCGTGCGACCCATCGCCATGGCTTGTTGATCGCTTGCTCCGACATCTCCTCACCGACATCACCGGAAACACGCATCGAGCCGAATTCTGCATCGACAAACTGTTCAGCCCCGATACTGAACGCGGGCGCCTCGGTCTGCTCGAGTTGCGCGGTTTCGAGATGCCCCCACATCCGGAAATGGCCTTGGTGCAGAGCCTGCTCGTGCGAGCACTTGTCGTTCGTATGTGGGCCAACCCGTACCGTGAGCGCCTGGTCCGATGGGGCACCGATCTCTACGACCGCTTTCTACTTCCCCATTACTGCGCTGCGGACATTCACGACGTCGTGGCCGACCTGCAAGACCATGGGATCGATTTTGAACCTTCATGGATCGCGCCGTTTCTGGAGTTTCGCTTTCCGCGACTGGGCACGGTGACGCTCGGCGAGGTGCACCTCGAGCTGCGAGCAGCGATTGAACCGTGGCACGTTCTTGGCGAGGAGGTAGCGACAACGGGGACGGCCCGTTATGTCGATTCGTCGGTGGAGCGGCTGCAGGTGAAAGTCACCGGGCTCACCGAAGGTCGCCACCTAGTCACGTGCAACGGCGTAATCGTGCCACTGCAGCCGACGCGAACGCCGGGCGAATCTGTGGCTGGTGTGCGGTATCGGGCGTGGCAACCTCCTTCCGCGCTCCACCCGACTATCGGTGTCCACAGTCCCCTGCGCTTCGATCTGGTCGATACGTGGAACGGAAGGAGCCTGGGCGGATGTTCCTACCATGTCTCTCATCCCGGAGGAATTGCGTTTGACGACTTCCCGGTGAACGCGAACGCCGCCGAAGCTCGTCGGCGAAGTCGTTTCGAAACCGTCGGCCACACGCCCGGACCAATCGACCTCACGCAGCAGGAAATACGCTCCGAGGTCGATCCCGCCGAGTACCCTCGGACTCTCGACTTACGACGGGTGTCGTTCCGCGACACCTGATCCGGAGAGAACTGCTGCATGACGCCCACGACTCAACTGCTCCAGGAATACCGTCCTCTCAAGGGCGTCCACGACGAGTTCGTGGCAGAGCCTGGGGTGTTGCGCCCGCACTGGGCCCACGTCGGTACGGCACTCGGCGAGTTGGGTCACGCAGAACTTGTGTTGCGTCAACACGAGGTCGACCGACTCCTCGACGCCGATGGCGTCACATATAACCCCTTTGGCAGCGGCGATCCTCGGGGACGGCGATGGGCACTTGACCCCGTTCCAACGCTGATTGGCAGCAAAGACTGGGCATCGATCGAACGAGGCGTAATCCAGCGAGCGGAACTGTTCTCGCTCATCCTGTCTGACCTCTACGGGCCACGAGAGCTGTTGAAGCGCAAGCTTTTGCCCGTCGAAGTGATCCTTCGCAATCCCGGCTTCCTTCGGGCGTGCGATCGACGACACACCGAGCCCAACCTCGGTCACTTCGGAGCGAACTCGCTGACCACCTATGCCGTTGATATCGGCCGTGACTCCGATGGCAAACCGGTCGCACTGGCCGACCGAGCCCAGGCACCCTCCGGTGCGGGTTATGCGCTGGAGAATCGCCTTGTTATGTCACGCGTTTTTCCGAGTTTGTACCGAGACGCGCAAGTTCACCGAGTCGCACCCTTCTTCCGGGCGCTTCGACGGGCGCTGCAACGCGCAGCCGCGCACGTCGCCGATCCTCGCATTGTCGTGCTCTCCCCTGGCCCATGGAGCGAAACGGCGTTTGAACACGCGTACCTTGCGTCGTACATGGGGTACCCGCTCGTTGAAGGCGGCGATCTCACGGTCGAAGCGGGACGGGTGTGGATGCGATCGCTGGGTCGACTTGAACCGGTCGACGTGATTTTGCGTCGAGTCGACGACTGGTACTGCGACCCTCTGGAACTCAAGCCCGATTCTCGTTTGGGAGTCGTCGGCCTGGTCGATGCCGCTCGACGCGGCGCGGTTGCGATCGTGAACCCGCTCGGCAGCGGTATCGTCGAATCGCCAGCGATCCTCGCATTTCTGCCTGCAATCGCCGATTTTCTGCTCGGTCAACCGCTTGCGCTTCAATCGGCGAAAACCTACTGGTGTGGCGACGACACAAGTCGTCGATATGTCACGGAACATCTTCTCGAGTTGGTGATCAAGCCGATCGCTCGCGACGCTGGGACCGCCACCAAACTAGGTTGGGAGCTCTCGTCGCACGGGCGCGCCGAACTTCGAGATCAGATTGTGGCCGAGCCATGGAAATGGACTGCACAGGAGCCGCTGTCTCTGTCCACGAGTCCAACCTTGACTGACGCCGGATTTGAAGCGCGCCGAACAGTTCTTCGAAGTTTTGCCGTTGCCCAGGGCGACTCATTTATGGTGATGCCGGGAGGTTTGCTCCGGGTGGCACCCAGCGAGGCCAATTCATTGATCTCGAACCAAACTGGTGCGCTCACCAAAGATTTGTGGGTTTTGGCGTCGGAGCCGGAGCAGCTCGGGGGCTTCTGGCTCAACACCGGCCCAGTAGTGATGGAGGCGGTCGGCTCGATGCCGTCTCGCGCCGCGGAGAACCTTTTTTGGTTGGGTCGCTACGCCGAACGCTCCGAAGGTGTGGTCCGACTGCTTCGCGTCGTTGCCGATCGGCGCAATGATTTCGCGAGCGGTTCGAGCCTCGCCGGCTCGCTATGCCTGCGTCTGTTGCTAGAAACACTTACTAACGTAACGACGACCTTTCCCGGATTCACCGAACCGGGCCGCCTGGCCGAGCCTGGCGAAGAACTGTTCGATCTCATCGTCGATGAAGACCGTGCCGGTACTCTTGCCCACGGAGTACGTCACCTGCTCGATGCTGCCTACGCGGTCCGTGACCAGTTGTCGAACGACACGTGGCTCGTAATCGGCAACCTTGATCGTGAGATCCTTGAACTCGGGGTCCTTCCAAGTGATGCACGTTCGTCCGCGGCGCAGGGAACTCTCAGTCGCTCGATGCAAAGCCTTCTTGCGTTTGCCGGTCTACAGAGCGAGAGCATGGTACGCGACGCCGGCTGGCACTTCCTCGACGCGGGTCGTCGGTTGGAGCGGGCGATGTATGTTGAGTCGCTCATCCGAGCAACGCTGATCATGAGCAATGACGCAGCCACTGATTCGTTGTTGATGGAGTCGGTGCTCACCACGGCCGAGAGCATCATCACCTATCGGCGCCGCTACCGGAGCCAAGCGCAGGTACAAACGGTTCTGGACCTGTTGTTGCTCGATCCGGGTAACCCGCGATCGCTCGGCTACCAACTCGAACGGCTCCAACAAGACATTGCACAGTTGCCCCGCTCGCGCTCGGCGAAGGCGGAACGATTGTCGGCCGAAGAGCGCATTGTGCTGGAGGCTTCGACGATGTTGCGATTGGCCGACACGGCGACACTCGCGTCAACGGACAGTAACGGCGCACGCCTCGAACTTGCCCGATTCCTCACCCAACTTGAGGGGTTGCTGCGCGACACGGCTAATGCAATCGATTCCGAACACTTCGCTCGGCAAATGCCCCAGCACACCTTTGGGCCTGACGGTTGGTCATAGAGATGACCCTGCAAGTGGTACATCGCACGGACTACGAATACGACTCCGTCGTATCGTCGAGCTACGGCCAGATCTATATGCTCCCGCGATCCTCGCCGGGCCAACAGGTGTTGGACAGTCGAGTCACGATCGAACCGCGACCCGATTCTTACAGCGAGTTCACTGACTATTTCGGAAATCGCGTCGCTAATTTTTCTGTGGCGACCGACCATAGGGAACTCACGATCATCACGACAACCGACGTCGACGTCTCGGGTCGTATCGCGCCCAGATCGGACCAATTGACGTCGCCATCGTGGGAAGAAGCCGCTTCTATCCTGGCGCAATCAAGTGGGTACGAAGACATTGAGGCGCGGGAGTTTTCGTTCCCCTCACTTCTCGTCCCACTGAGTGAAACCGTGCGGGAGTACGCAGCGACGTCGTTTACATCCGGTCGGAATTTGCTCGACCTGGTTACTGACTTGACGCAACGCGTCCACGCAGACGTTCGTTACAAGGCTGGTGTTACCTCGCTCACGACGATGCCCGACGATGTTCTTCGCCAACGCTCGGGCGTGTGCCAGGACTACGCCCATCTCCAAATCGCATGTCTGCGCAGTTTTGGTTTGGCTGCGCGGTACGTATCTGGGTACTTAGAGACTGTGGCTCCGCCCGGGAAGTCGAAGCTACGCGGAGCCGACGCTTCCCATGCGTGGCTGTCGGTGTACGTACCGGGATATGGCTGGATCGATGTTGACCCCACGAACAACTGCTTTGTGGCGGATCGTCATGTGTGTACTGCGTGGGGTCGCGATTATCACGATGTGTCGCCGATCAAGGGAGTGATCTTCACGGACGCGAAGAGCAACACTATGACGGTGAGTGTCGACGTCAGCCACCTTTCATAGGTGCACGTGGGACTCAGCGTCGACCGCAATGACCTCGTAAGGTTTGCCCCGCAGTCGACGAAGGTCACTTCACCGTCCGGCGCGGCCGCGTCAAGGTCGGCGAATCAAATCCTGGCTTGACACGGATCTTCCCTCCAGAAAACGGAACTGACGCTCGCGCGGGGGCGTTGTCACCTAACCTCTTCGTCGTGCTGCGCCTGTCTACCCTGTTTGTCCGAACACTCCGCGACGACCCCGCCGACGCGGAAGTCCCGAGTCACAAGCTTCTTGTCCGCGCGGGCTATATCCGACGCTGGGCACCGGGCATTTACTCCCTTCTTCCGCTCGGGCAGATGCTCCAGGACAACATTTCGCGAATCGTCGACGAGGAAATGCAGGCAATGGGGGGTCAGAAGGTCACTTTTCCGGCCCTCATCCCCCGCGAGTTCTACGATGCCTCCGGTCGCTGGACCGAGTACGGCGACACGCTCTTTCGTTTGAAAGACCGCCGAAACAACGACTTCTTGCTCGGGCCGACCCACGAGGAACTTTTCACTCTCCTTGTTAAGGACCTCTACTCGTCGTACAAAGACCTTCCCGTCATCCTGTATCAAACGCAGACCAAATACCGCGATGAGGCACGTCCGCGCTCCGGGATTCTTCGTGGCCGAGAATTTGTGATGAAGGATTCGTACTCCTTCGACGCCTCCGATGAAGGGTTGGCACAGTCGTATCAGCTCCATAGGGACGCATATCAAAAGATCTTCACCCGCCTCGGCATCGGCTACCGGATCGTGTCGGCGATGTCGGGAGCGATGGGCGGCTCAAAAAGCGAGGAGTTTCTCGCCCCGAGCCCCATCGGCGAAGACACCTTCGTGATGTGTTCGTCGTGCGACTATGCGGCCAATGTCGAAGCTGTTCAGGTCGCACCCCCCGAACCAGTTCTGGCCTCGGTCAGGCATCCGCCGATGGAAAGGCTTCACACTCCCGATGCGCCCGGCATTGCCGCGCTGGTCGTGCACCTCAACGATCATCACGGGGCCAAACTCGATGCTCCGGTGAGCGCCAAAGATCTTTTGAAGAACATCGTGTTCAAACTCGATGGAGAACCAATCATCGTGCTCGTGCCCGGGGATCGTGAAGTCGACGCTGAGCGGTTGGCTGCCTCGCTCGCCCCCGGCAAGCTCGACATTTTCGAGGAAGAGGACTTCGCGACATTCCCCTTCTTGGTGAAGGGATACATCTCGGCGCTTGACATGGCCAAACACGGTGTTGTCATTTACGCTGATCCGCGAATCGCTAATGCAACGGCCTGGGCGACCGGTGCCAACGAGTTCGAACACCATGTGATCAATGCCGTGGTCGGACGAGACTTCGCCGTCGATCACTACATCGAGGTTGCGACCGTTGCGGAGGGGGATCCCTGCCCTCGCTGCTCGAGCGCGCTTCACCTCGATCGTGCCATCGAGATCGGCCACATCTTCCAGCTTGGTCGTAAGTATGCAGATGTCTTCAAGCTCGACGTCCTCGGACCGGACGGGAAACCAGTTCGAGTGACGATGGGCAGCTACGGAATTGGCGTCTCTCGAGCAACGGCGGTGATCGCCGAACAGATGCATGACGACAAAGGATTGGTGTGGCCCGAATCGGTCGCACCGGCGAAAGTGCATGTCGTCGCAACGGGCAAGGAGAACCAAATTGAAGTTGCACTGAAGCTCGCAGGGGAACTCGAAGCGCTCGGCATCTCGACCTTGGTTGATGATCGAGTCGGAGTATCCCCCGGCGTCAAGTTCAAAGACTCTGAATTGCTTGGTATGCCGCACACGCTCGTTGTCGGCAAGGGCTTGGCCGATGCACAGGTTGAGATCCGCAATCGACGCACCGGCGAGGCCACTGTCGTTGGGGTATCGGAGGCGGTCACAAAGCTTGTCGCGGCTTTGAGCCTCGCTACGAACTGACACGCGTATTCTGCGGCCGGTCATCGGACACACCTCGGGCGGAATGTTCGGTTTCCGGCTCCGTTGTGACTAGGCTGAGAGGTGCAGGTTCGTCGTCCGACGTTCTTCTGCGGTCGCTTGCAGCGCCCTTGGCGCTTGGTTTTCCCTTTGGGACGTTTGTCGTTTCGACAATTGGCCTTGCATTCACGGCCACCAATTGAAACGAGAAACGTTGAATTTCATCCAAGCCCCTAACTTCTCCGAACGCGCGCCCGAAGAGGGCGAGACTGTCGGCATCACCTTTGCGGCCCTCGGTGTTCCCGAGCCCATTATCCGCGCACTTACCCGGACCGGCGTCACGGAACCATTTCCGATTCAGACCGCTACCCTCCCGGACTCGTTGGCGGGACGCGACGTACTGGGCCGAGGTCGTACCGGCAGCGGCAAGACCATTGCATTTGCCGTTCCCGTCGTAGCGGCACTTGCGAAGTCGGCAATTGCCCGGCAGGGAAACCGCCCCCGGGCACTCGTGCTCGTGCCGACCCGCGAACTCGCCAACCAAGTCACCGAGACGTTGGCACCGCTTGCCAAGGCAATGTCGCTTCGACTCACCACCATCTTCGGCGGAGTTGGCCAGAACCCCCAGGTCAATGCGCTGCGTGGAGGCGTCGACATTGTCGTGGCGTGCCCCGGCCGCCTTGAGGATCTCATTGCGCAAGGCTTTTGCCGTCTCGATCGAGTCGAAGTGACGGTTCTCGACGAGGCCGACCATATGGCCGATCTCGGCTTTCTCCCGGCGGTTCGGCGACTGATGGACGCAACGCCGCGTCGCGGACAGCGTCTGCTCTTCTCCGCAACCCTCGACAACGGCATTGATGTCATTGTCAAACGGTTTCTTGAGAATCCAAAAATTCACTCAGTCGATCCAGCTGTGGCACCCGTCAGTACGATGACCCACCATATTTTCGCCGTGAGCGCGACGGACAAAGCGAACGTCGTGCGTGAGTTGGCGGCCGGTCGAGAGCGCTCGTTGCTCTTTACCCGGACAAAGCATGGTGCCAAGAAACTTGCTCTGCACCTCACCAAATCTGGAATTCCAGCTGTCGAGTTGCACGGCAATCTGTCGCAAAACGCCCGGGAACGAAACTTGCAGTCCTTCGCTGATGGATCGACGAAAGTATTGGTCGCCACCGACATCGCAGCTCGCGGCATCCACGTCGATGACATTGCACTTGTAGTCCATGTTGACCCGCCGGCCGAGCACAAGG
>JANOYY010000171.1:0-16865 GCA_031429095.1 Acidimicrobiia bacterium
ACCTGTGGCCGATAGTGGGCGCCGTGTTGGCGGTAGTCGGAACAATCGTGCTCGGCGTGTGCATCGGTCCGGCGCGACTACCCGTGCTCGACGTCGCCAAGGAACTGCTCGGAATGAAGTCAGGCCTCGGTTCGAGTGCGGGCATCGTCTGGCAGCTCCGCCTTCCGCGGGTGATTCTGGCGCTTATGGTCGGTGGCGTGCTCTCGATGGCCGGTGGTGCGTATCAGGGAGCGTTTCGCAATCAACTCGCCGATCCGTATCTGCTCGGTGTTGCATCGGGCGCCGGGCTGGGGGCGACGCTGGCGATCGTGTCTACCGCCGGGCCCGGTCTCGTGCCCATTGCGGCATTTGCAGGCGCAATTCTTGCGGTCACCATCACCTATGTGTTGGGAAGCAATGACACTCTTCGTGCTCCGTCGACGCTAATCCTGGCCGGTGTCGCAGTCTCGAGTCTCTTCACGGCGGTGCAGACCTTTGTGGCCCAGCGCCATGCCAATGACATTCGCCAGATCTACAGCTGGATCCTTGGGCGACTGTCGACATCGGGCTGGACCCAGGTCGTAACCATGCTTCCCTATGCGGTTGTGAGCTCGATTGTGCTCATCGGAATGTCGCGTCGTCTCGATGTGCTCACCGTCGGCGATGTTGAAGCCCAGTCGCTCGGGCTTTCACCGGTGCGCACTCGGCTCGTCATTGTGGTTGCCGCCTCATTGGCCACGGCAGCTGCAGTATCAGTAAGCGGACTTATCGTGTTCGTCGGTATTATCGTGCCGCACGCGGTTCGTCTGATCTCCGGGTCGAGTTATCGCACCATCTTGCCCCTTTCGTTCCTTTACGGCGGCGTTTTTCTTGCACTCGCTGATCTCGTGGCCCGCACCCTTATGTCTCCGGCAGAAATTCCGATCGGCGTGGTCACCGCATTTCTCGGTGGCCCGTTCTTCCTCTACATCCTGCGATCACAGCGTCGCTCGGCGTGAGTTGCGGTTGAGTACCGAGACTGCAGTCGAGGTTCGCAACCTCACCGTGAGTCGCGGCGGCCGGGTCGTGGTTGATGCGGTGTCGTGTGCAGTTGGCCGGGGCGAATGGCTAGCCGTGGTCGGTCCGAACGGTGCGGGTAAGACTTCTTTGTTGCTGGCGATGGCCGGATTGCTCGAGGCGGACGGTCGCATCGAGTTTCATGGTTCGGAACTCAAGGACTTGCCCGTGAAGCAGCGTGCCCGAGTCGTTGCGCTGGTCCCGCAGACACCCGTGATACCGCCGGGTATGACCGTGGCTGCCTATGTACTGCTCGGCCGAACCGCACATCTGCCGAACTTCGGACGCGAAGGCAAGGCGGATCTGGATTCCGTTGCTACCGTTCTGCAACGCCTCGGCCTCGACCGGATGCATGGTCGTGCCCTGTCGACGTTGTCGGGGGGAGAACGTCAGCGCGCATGCATTGCCCGCGCCCTTGTGCAGGAGGCTGAGGTGTTGCTCCTCGATGAGCCGACCGTGGGTCTCGACCTTCGCCACCAACTCGACGTGCTGGATCTCGTCGACGACCTTCGAAGAGAACGTGCACTTACGGTTCTGTCTACCATGCATGACCTCACCCTTGCCGCCCAATACGCCGACCATCTCCTGCTTCTCGACGCAGGAAGGGTCGCCGTCTCCGGCACCCCCGATGAAGTACTCACCGACGCCCACCTCGAGCGCCACTACGGCGGGCGCGTGCGAGTGATTCGTGATGGCGACAACGTCATTGTGGTGCCACTGCGTCACGGCTGAGCTGATATCGAGCGCGTAATTGTGCACGTCGTTGCGCCCAGAGCAACACCATGCACAATTACTCGCAGAATTCGGCGCGGTCAGGAAAAGCGGTCGTTACGCACGAGCTCCTCAAGTGCGATCCGGGGACGCTTCAGAGGACTGTCGGGATGATCCGCAACCGGGTATCCCATTGTGATGACCATCGGCATCTCCCAGTCGGCGGGCAATCCCACGGCAGCGCGGGCCCGGTCGGGGTGATGCAGTGTGATCGGGCATGAGCCGATTCCTTCGGCGTGGGCGGCAATCATCATGTTCTGGGCCTGACGCCCGACGTCGAACAAGCGGATTTCCGTCGATGGTGCGCCAAACCCGACGATCACGGCCGACGATGCAATCCAAGACGAGAAGTCACCCGCGTTTGCCAGGTCGGCTTGCACGGTCTTGTCGGTCACGACGATCAGGCGGTTGGCCTCCATGTTCTTCGCGCTGCCCGCCATACGGCCGGCTTGCAAGATGCGACGCATGACATCGTCGGGGATTGCCGCTTCGGTATAGGTGCGGAGATCGCGTTTGCTGACGATTGCATCGTAAGGAGTCATGGCGCATATGTTCCCATGCCCGGGCGCACTGCCGCGGTGACAAACCTTGTGCACAAACCTTGTGCACAAACCTTGCGCACAAACCCCTTGCCCGAACCTTGTGCGCAAACCTCGCGCCCAACCGGGATCACCACCGCCGGTTTCGCTGCCGTACCATTACAGCTTCTGCGCACGGCAACGGAGCACGAGTTGGTGCACCACCCGGCCGACACAGCGAGACCTGAAACGTCAGACCTCGACGCGGAACTTCCCCGCACCGTCGCGACGGATGCGACCCGACCCGGCCCCGCCCCAGTGGGTCCCGATGACAAGTGCCTCATCGAGGTAGCGAGCGAGGAAATCCTCGCGGGTGGCCGCGGACATCACCTGGTCGGTGTCGAAGTCACTCGATAACTGCGTGCGGGCGATCTGAATCGGGGAGTGGATCATGTCGCCGGTGATGACGGCCTGTACGCCATCGGATTCGACGACCACGCAAACATGGCCCGGCGTATGGCCCGGCGTCGGGTCGAAACGAACCTGCGGACACAGCACGTGGGTGCTGTCGACGAGGTCGACGAGGCCCGCGTCGATGATGGGTGTCACCGAGTCGCCGAGAAGATCCTCGCCGTGCGTCGCCGGCTCACCTTGCCAATGCTCCAGTTCGCGCGCCACGAAGACGTAGCGAGCATTGGGGAAGGTGGGCACCCACGTGCCGTCAACGAGCTTGGTGTTCCAGCCGATGTGGTCGACGTGGAGGTGCGTACACACCACGAAGTCGATGGTGTCGGGGTCGTAGCCGGCGGCGGCGAAGTCGTTCAGAAAGTTGGTCTGGAGACTGTTCCACCCTGCATTGACCCGGACCTTGTCGTTGCCCACGCAGGTATCGACGGCAATTCGCAGATCGCCGGTGTCGATCACGAGGCACTGCGTTTTCATGAGGAGATAGCCCTCGGCGTCGCAAAGTCGGGTTGTAGCCACGGCGCCTCGCCGACTACCTCCAGCACACCCTCTCGGGTGAGGCTTCGGAACAAGAACCGTGGCGACGTCTTGTCGGCCGATTCGACGACCGCGGTGACCTTTACTGACCCTACGTTCCAGGAGCTCATGGGTGGGAACGTACTCTGCGAGGCGGGTCCTCGTCGACTTCGCCCGGCCGGCGTGGAGGCGCTCGATGTCGTACCCGCCCGGTAGCCTGGACGGATCGTGATTCCAGCATCGCCGCCCGCCACTGACGCTGCAGTACCGGTGCTCCCCGAGGGTGCCGGGTCGGTGCTTCCCGAGGGTGCCGGGTCGGTGCTCCCCGAGGGTGCCGTGTCGGCGCGCCCGAAGCGGCGTTCGCTGTTCGATGCGGCGACACCCGAAGAGGCCAAGGCGATGGCCTCCGAAGGGGCGTCGGAGCCGATACCCGCGCCCGAAGGCCGACTGATCACGAACAGCGAAGAACTGCCCGGTGCGGCCGACGTGGTCGAACGGGCCGCAGCAATGGCCAGTCGTATGTTGGCCGAAACGCAAACCCTGCGATTCAAGCGAGCCAGTCCGAAAGAACTGCTCGAGGGCCTGAACCCGAATCAACGCGATGCGGTGCTTCACGAAACCGGACCCCTGCTCATCGTCGCCGGTGCGGGGTCCGGAAAAACACGTGTACTTACGAGTCGCATTGCGTACCTAATCGCCGTTGGTGGTGTGTCGCCGTTTGAGATTCTGGCGATCACGTTTACCAACAAGGCGGCGGGCGAGATGCGCGAGCGAGTCGCCAAGCTGGTTGGACCGGTCGCCGAGAAGATGTGGGTCTCCACGTTTCACTCGGCCTGTGTGCGGATTCTTCGCCGCGATGCGCACCGCCTTGGCTATGGCCAGACCTTTACGATTTACGACCAGTCCGATGCAGTTCGCCTCGTGCAATACATCGTGCGCGACCTCAACATCGACCCAAAGAAGTTCTCCCCTCGAGCCGTTCAAGCAACGATCAGCGCGGCGAAGAACGATCTGGTCGACGCCAAGCAGTATTGCGAGCGAGCGTCGAACATCTACGAGCGTCGGATCGGGGAGATCTATACCGAATACCAGGGTCGTTTGCTGGCGGCGAGCGCGATGGATTTCGACGATCTACTCACGCAAACAGTGCGTCTGCTTCACACCGAACCCGAGGTGTTGCAGCACTACCAGCGCCGCTTCAAACACGTTTTGGTCGACGAATACCAAGACACGAACCGTGCACAGAACGAGATCGTGCTGCTGCTGGGAGCGGCGCACCAAAACGTCACGGTGGTCGGCGACGGGGACCAGTCGATCTACCGTTTCCGGGGTGCCGATATGCGTAACATCTTGGAGTTCGAAACAGCGTTTCCCAACACCACGATGGTCGTGTTGAGTCAGAACTACCGGTCCACGCAGACAATTCTCACGGCAGCCAACGCGGTCATTTCGAACAACGAGTCGCGCAAGCCCAAAGATCTGTGGACGGATCAAGGCGACGGGCTCCCGATCACCCGTTATCACGCCGAAGATGAGCGCGACGAGGCCGGTTGGATCGTTCGGGAGATGGCGCGTCTCCATGCCACCGACAACATGAAGTGGGGCGATATGGCGGTGTTCTACCGAACCAACGCCTCGAGTCGCGTTATTGAAGAGCATCTTGCCCGCGTCGCCATCCCGTACAAAGTGGTTGGCGGCACCAAGTTTTATGACCGCCGCGAAGTGAAGGACGTCGTTGGATACTTACGTGTACTTGCGAACCCCGCCGATGAGATCTCCATCAAGCGCGTCATCAATACTCCCAAGCGCGGCGTCGGCGACACCAGCGTCGGCCGTATCGATGCCTGGGCGCGCCGAAACGCAACGTCGTTCGCGCAAGCACTCGAACACGCTGCAGAGGCGGGTCTCAACGGCAGGGCATTGGCGGGCACGAAGAAGTTCCTTGCGTTGATGGAGGAACTGCGGGCCGTCGACGGAGGTCCCGGTGCGATGGTCGCCGCTGTTTTGGAAAAGACCGGCTATGTCGAAGATCTCGAGGCTGAGAACACGATCGAGGCGCAGGGCCGCATCGAAAACCTGTCGGAGCTGGTGGGCCAGGCCAAGGAGTTCGAGACGATCGAGAGCTTCCTGGAAACAGTTTCGTTGGTGGCCGATGCCGACGACGTGCCCGAGGGCGGCGATGATTCACAGGTCATTCTGATGACGCTGCACACGGCCAAAGGACTGGAGTTCCCGATCGTGTTCCTGACCGGTCTTGAAGATGGCGTGTTTCCCCACATCCGGTCGCTCGGCGAACCGGCTGAACTCGAAGAAGAGCGCCGGCTGGCCTATGTAGGCATAACGCGTGCACGTCAGCGGCTGTACATGACCCATGCGTGGTGTCGGAGCTTGTTCGGGTCAACGCAGTACAACCCGGTAAGCCGATTCATGAACGAGATTCCTGTTGCATTGGTCGCCAACGTTGGTGAGGTCCGACGCGCCAGCAGCGGACCGTCGTGGTCGGGGGGGTCTTTCGGGGACGGCGGCTACGAGACCAGCGGTCGATCCTGGGGGGCTCGTCGCAAGCCACAGGGGGCCGATGATGGCCTCCCCGGGGGCCGGGTCTTTGGTTCACGCGCCGATGCGCATCGAGAAGATGTGGTCGAGGCGGCGCTCAGGTCTGCGGCGTCGCCAGTTGCGACGACGGGTGCCGAATCAATGGGCCTCAAAGTCAGCGACGAAATCGTGCACAACCGTTACGGCGAAGGGATGATCATTGAACTGCTGGGCGTCGGCGATAAGACGGAAGCGATTGTGCGATTCCCCGGCTTCGGCGAAAAGCGCTTTCTGCTGGCGTTCACTCCGCTCAAGAAGAAGTAGCACCGCCTCAATGCACTAGGTGCACCTATGGTTTCCGTGATGCCGGCTTCGCAACCGGTCCGACACCCACCCGAGGCATAGCGCCCCAGGTCTGCTTGCCCCACAGTGATCGAACCCGCCACACGACGGTCATCTGGCGATATCCGAACTGGGCGAGAAACGCCCACATCACCAGCAGAGCCGTGTTGCGGGTGCCCTTGTATACGTCGAGGTATCGAGCCCCGGTCCAGACGCCCGACACTGCGATGAACAATCCGAGGGTCTGCGCGGTGAGGAACGTCGCAAACACAGCATCGAATCGAAGCATGCCGAATGCCGCCATAACAGCCAGAAGGACGTAGCCGAACGCCTCAATAAGCACCGAGACCCATTCGAATGCCCACATCTGCACCAGTCCCAGCATGCCGAACGCACCGTAACGTGGGTTGGCGATCGTGACACGGTGCCGTTGGAGGACGTCACGCAAACCGCGGTGCCACCGGATTCGTTGACGGCGAAGGACGGCGTGATTGCTCGGAAATTCGGTCCACACGACCGCTTCGGGTACCTGGATTATGCGGTATTTCTCGCCCGCCTCGAGAAAGGTACGGTTTATCCTGACCACGACGTCGAGATCTTCACCCAGGCTCGGATGCATAAAGCCGTCGACTCGGATCAACACATCGCGGCGAAAGATTCCGAACCCACCCGACACAATAGGAAGCGCGCGTACTACTGCCATTCCCGGACGGCTGACGACGAACGCGCTGAGGTACTCGACCGTCTGAAAGCCGACCCACGGGTTCGTTGACACTCGGGCCTCGACCACCTGGAGATCCTCCAGAACGCATCCGTTCGTCGGAAGCAGGCTCACGCCGACCGCCACGACATTGCCCGGTTCATGTGTCACCTGGGTCATGCAGCGGAGCAGGGTGTCTCTGCCGACGAGCTCGTCGGCGTCCATCACCACGACCCATTCTTTGCTTGCGAAGTTGATACCGCAGTTGATGGCGTCGGCTTTTGAACCGGCCGGCAACTTATCGAGGAGAACGAGCCGGTCGTCGAGGGGAGAGCGATATACGTCACGAACAGCCGCCGAATGAATCGGCCCGTTCACACGAGCGCCTTTCATGGGGACCATATTGTAGGCCTCGACGAGAACCTCCACCGTACGGTCCTGCGACCCGTCGTTTACCACGATCACCTGCAAGTCCGGGTAGTCGAGGCTCAACGCGGAACCGACTGCGCTCACGATCGTGACTTCCTCGTTGTACGCGGGGAGAATCATCGTGACGCCGGGAAGGTTTGTGCGCTTACGGGTGTATTCCATGGGCGCTCGTCGCATTGAGGCGCGCGGCGAGCGGAGCAACTTCGTGCTGAGCAAACCCCACAACAGCATGGACCCATAGTTCGCAAGACCGAATCCCGCGCAGATGAACATGATCGCGTTCATGATCGGTCGGATGCTCATCGCGAGGGGGAAACCAACTCGGGTTCGCGTGGTGTCGAGCTAAGTGCGTTCGCGAATCGCGACAGTCTCGGGAGAGCGCTTGCCGGACGTGGCGCGCGAACCGGCTGCGCGACGCCAGCAACCACCGAAGCCTTGACTAGCGGCTTGACTAGCGGCTTGACTGGCGGCTTGGCGGGTGTCTTCGCCGAAGCCTTCCGAGGCGTCTTCGGCGTTGGGTGCGGTTGGGCCCTCGCCGACACCTTTACTGGAGGTGTGGCCTTTACGGGAGGTGTGGCCTTTACGGGAGGTGTGGCCTTTACGGGAGGTGTGGCCTGATTCGGGGCGTTCGGAGCGATCGGTTTCGCTCGCCGCGATACCGCCTTGGACGCGGGTTTCGATGCGGCTTTCGCTGGGGGTTTCCATGCGGCCCTCGCTGGTTGCTTCGCCGTCTTCACCGCAGCAGAAGCGACCTTGGGCTCCGCTTTTGAAAGCGCTGCCGATCCTGGCTTCGACGGGCGAGCAGCTGGCTTGCTCACTGTCTTGGGGGTCGTCGATTTGGCGGATTTCCTCGCCCCAGATCCCTGGGGTTTCGACGACGTTGAGATCAACTTGGCGAGGGCCACCGTTGGTGAACAGCGAAGGCGATCAACACTGAGCAGTCCCGAGGTTCGGTCCGCGAACGGCACCGCGTGAGGCGTATGGTCGACGTTACCGGCGCGGTCGGGCGAGGGTCTCGAGCCTTGGATCGGCTCGTCGCCATACCTTGGCTGCTCGGCCTGTCCGGCCTGCCAAAGGGATAGGTGGGCGGCCTCAACAGCCTTTGGATCGGCCCCTTCGGACGCCCGAAGCAGCAGGTCGCGTCCACTGGACATCGCGGCCAGTGCGGCACCCGCCGCAAAACGCACCAGCCGTGATTCGTCGCCCAACATGGCAGCGAGGTCCATCGAGTAGGAGGAATTTGTGCTCTTTCCGATCGCTCGAACTGCGGTCAGGCGAATGAGTTCGTTGCTATCACCGAGCATCCCGGCGAGGGCCTTCACTGCGTCAGGCGTTCCCGATTCGCGCAACGCCTCCGCGGCGCTCGCCCGTACATCGTCGTCCTCGGCGTCGAGCGCCCCGATCATGACTCGTTCGGCGCCCGCAATGTGGCCGTTGGAAAGCAATCGAAGCAATGCAGGAGTGGCTGCCCATTCGTTGGCTCGCTGTACCACCGCCTCGGACCCGGAGAATGCACCGTCCTCCCGCGACACAATGTCGGCCAACAGGTCGGCGGCCCACACTCCGTCACGTTCGACCAAGCCGAGCAGGACCCCGACTGCGTGGTCCGGGTCGACGACAGCCAGCGCTCGACACGCCGCGACGCGAACTTCGGGTTCTTCGTCGTTCGTGGCCAAAGCAACGGCCCCACGACAGGCCCGTAAACGAAGCGCGCCTACGATCTCCGCGCCAGCGCAGCGTCGTCCGGCATCGGAGTGAGCGAGCTCGCGAGCGACCCATGCGCGGATTTGCTCAACCATCTCGGTGCGTCCGCGAAGCGACTCGGGTACTCGGTTGTCGACGCGGGCAAGATTGGCCAGCGCCTCGATCGCAATCTTTTGACTCGACGGACGCGAGAGCGCCCGAAGGACGATTCCGGCGCTTTCTTCATCGCCGGAACAGAAGTCCGATGCCGCATCGGTAATCGTGGTCCAGTCTTCGGCCTGACGATTGCTTGAGGCGTTCGCTCTCCACTGCGTAAAGATGGCTCGTCCGCCCGTCGCCAGCGCAAGGGTCGCGAATCCTCCCGCGGCGCTCCACGCGATATAGAGACCGTCGGGCAACAGTGGCATACGCAGGAGGTATCGACGTGAGGAGTGCGACGCTTGAGTGAAAGTTCATTCTTGGAGAGCAACATCGCTGTTCGCGGTGCGTCCCGCTTGTGTACCCCGGCTCAGATCTGCAGTTGCCCTCAGCGTTAGCGAATCGGCCGTCGGAACCGGCGATAGAGTCGGCGGCCGAGCACCCAAAGCGTCAGTGCCCCGAGCGCCATACTTCCCCCCAGGACAACTCCCAGAAGCGGGCTTTTCTTCGGCCGGGGAGCGTCTTGACTGCTGGCCGGAAGGGCGATCGTAGTGCTGGCCCGGAGGCGGGCTGATTTGGTCTGGCCGTCGGAGAGGACGTAGACGTCGCCAGTGAGACGGGTCCAGCCACCGCGAAGCGTTCGGATGCTTGCGGCATGAGTAACAAGATCGGCCGATGTACTCGAGGTCGCCAGGAGGAGCTGGTCGACCGTGTCGGTCTCGAAGGCCTCCAGCGCCGTGACGGACTGCGATCTGTCACGTCCGATCACTCCTTCGTTCTCGGACTCGATGATCAGCGGTCCTGGCACCAGGGGCGGCGAAAGGGTCTTGACCTGGGCTGATGTTCCTCCGACCAGCAACGACGGGTTCTTCGGAGCGCCTTTGGGCCAACTGACGACCGTCGGCTTCAGCACCGGTTGGGCGTGCTCTTGGAGACTGGCGATCAGCGAAGTGGCTGCGGCGAGGTGAGTCACGTCCATCGGGCTCAACGACACGTCGAAGCCACCATGGAATGCCTGCGGGAAACGGTCGAAACCTGCGGAAACGGCGACCCCCGCTTCGTTGGAGATGACGGAGTTTGCGTCGAGCTCGAGCCGTATTGTCGCACCCCCTGAGCATTTCTGACTCGCGGAACCCGACTCCAGGAGGGCATCACTTTCCACGACGATCTCGTTTTCGCGGCGCATTACCTGGGGTTCGATTGCTCCGGAGAGGGAGAACCCGTCACCGAGGGCCAAATCGGCGCTCGCCAGCGGGCGCCCGTTGGCGGACAGCCGTACCGTTGCCTTTCGGGCGGGTCCGGAGATGGCGATTACCCGCCCGGTTACCTTCATCGTCATGCGAACCCCCGGTCCACCGACGTCGCTCTGCCTGGCGGTGAAGAGAACTTTCGCCCGATTGACCCCCTGGGCGCTGAGCTGGCGTTTCAGCTGATCGAGGCTCACACGGAACTGTTGCGATCGCTTCGGCTTTTTGGTCTCCTTGAATTTCTTGCGGAACTCGACGGCACTGCTGAACGACGTGGTGAAGGCCGGCGACCCAATGAACTCGGCAAGGCGGCCGAACGATGCGCCACTGCCCGCAAGCTCCAACACCGTGTCGGTCTTCATCGCCAGGCGCAGCGTGTTCGTTTCTGACTCCACGATACGGAAATGACGCGTAAACGGCTCGACCCGGAGGTCCTTGGTGGTGGTCGACGGGCGCACGACTACATCGACGGGTTGGTCGGCGTAGCGTGCCACCAGGGTGGAGGTCAGCCGCAGTACTCCCTCGGCGACATCGTTGTCGAAGCGTTCGGGAACGTCGATCACAACGCGATCGAGGATCGGGGGCAAGAACTCAGCCACCGTTTTTGGCGCCGAAGGAACCCCAGCCAACACCAGCATGAGGTCGGTGATCTGAGACGGTTCTGCAATGACGCGCCCACACTCGCCTGTCCCCGCGATCGTTTTCAACTCGAAGGCCCCATTGAGCGTCGAGGCCACGTTCGAGGGGGCCACCAAACCGTCGAGCGTGAACGTGAACGGTGCCGCGGTCGACATCGTCGCAGTCAACGAAAAGTCACGTATACCTATCTTCACCGCCACGCTCGAGTCCGTTGCCTCCCCGCGACGATTGAAGACGCCGCGGAGTTCGATCGGTCGAAGGCCGGCGGGAATCGGAAGGTCGATTTCCACGGCCTCGCCCGAGGCGGTGAGCGTCAGGGCTGGAGGCGCACCGGCTCGCACGAGCGGAACCAGCCAGTTCCCTTTGTAGTCCTTCGTGATCGGTGCCTGAATTGCCGTGACGACAGGGCGAGTCGGTGGCGGCTGCCCGGGGACGGTCGTGACCGTCTCGGCATTTGCTGCCCCGGCATCGTCGTTGCCAGCGTTGTAACCAGCGTTGTTATTTGTGGTCGGGTTTGCTGACGCCGTGGCGCCAACGAGAAGACAGAGAGCCAGGCCAAGCCCGAACGCAACGGAACGCCACCGGCGACTGTGGAACTGGAGGGAAGGTCGCATGTGGCGTCCATTGTGTCAGTCCACACCCCGAAATCGGTGGTTCCCCGCCTGGGCAACTCGGATCGCACTATCCGCGTCAACGCGACTCCGGCGGCGCTCCATTAGGGTCCACGCCGTGTTTACGCCAGCCAATCTTGCGTTGGGCATCCTCGCTGCGATCATCGTTGGGCTGTCGAAGACGGCGGTCCCGGGAGGAGGGCTTCTTGCCACTCCGGTTCTCGCCGCTGTTGTGGCGGGGCGTTTGATTGCCGGCACCATCATTCCGGTGCTGCTCGTCGGTGACGTTCTTGCGGTGTATCTCGTGCGACGCTCAGTTCGACGCGATGTTCTGCGACCGCTCGTCCTTCCTGTCGCCGCGGGATTTGGTTTGGGCACACTTTTCTATGTTCTCGTGGGAGCCGGCGGTCGGGTGCTCGACGTGATGATTGGCGCCACGATCGTGTCCATGGTCTTGCTCCAGATGCGTCGCCTTATTCGCAGGTCTCCACCCGTGCCGCCGACTCGTGCGCTCGCCGGTGGGGTCGGCCTCGTCGGCGGATTCACCACGTTCGTGTCGAATGCAGCCGGGCCCGTCATAAACACATACTTCACAGGGATCGGCCTTCCCAAGAACGACCTCATTTCGACATCGGCATGGTTCTATCTCGCGGTGAACTCAGCCAAGGTGCCGGCGTATTTCGCCATCGGTCAGTGGAGCTCCGGTGGGCCGTTCTTTACGGCGGAGACCCTGCGATTTGACCTGGCGATTGCACCCGGTGTCTTTTTCGGGGTAGCCGCAGGGCGCTGGCTCCTTCCGCGCCTCTCCCAACAAGTATTTACACATATTGTCTTGGTGCTGGCTGGCGGGGCGTCGGTCAAGTTGTTGCTCGGGTGGTAGCGCCGTGCGGTCGATCGCAGTTCTCCGTCAACGCATGAGGTCCGGTAGTGCTGCGATCGCCCAGAGCGCTTCGGGGTTCGCCATCGCTTCGGTGTTGCGCACCTCGCGACCGTTGACCGCGTCGGCGACCGCCAACTCGGTGAGCTTGCCGCTCCTGGTGCGAGGGAGGTCGTCGACCGCGAGTACGAGCGCAGGCACGTGGCGCGGCGAGCAGTTCGCTCGGATTCTCTGTTTGATCAGCGTTACCAGTTCGGATGTGAGCGATACGCCGGGGGCCATCCGCACGAGCAGCACGATCCGACTGTCGTTGTCAAAGTCCTGACCGAACACCAACGACTCGACGATCTCCGGCAACTGCTCGACCTGCCGGTAGATCTCTGCCGTGCCGATTCGAACGCCGCCGGGGTTGAGCGTCGAGTCGGACCGGCCGTGAATCACGAACCCGCCGTGCTCGGTCCAGGCGGCGAAGTCACCGTGGGCCCACACGTCGTGCTTCGGGAACCGTTCAAAGTACGCGGCGGTGTATTTCTCGTCATTCACGTCGCCCCAGAACCCGATGGGCATCGACGGAAAACTCTGTGTGCATACCAACTCACCTCGGGTGAGGGGTTTGTCCCGAAGCGACTGCGCATCGGCATTCCATACGTCAGTGGCCATACCGAGCAGGGGCCGTGCAATCTCACCGGCGAACACGGGCGAAGTGGGGTCGCTGCCGACGAAGCTTCCGCAGAGATCGGTACCACCGGAGATGGAGCCGAGGTGCAGGTCGGACTTGATGGCGTCGTACACGTAGGCGTAGCTCTCGGTCGAGAGGGGCGAGCCTGTGGAGCACATGGCGCGGAGGCTCGTCAGCTCATGGGTATCGGTCGGGCGGAGGCCTTCCTTCTTCAGCGAGTCGATGTACTTTGCGCCGACGCCGAGAAAGGTGACCCCTTCGCGGTCGACGATGTCGAACAGGCGGCTCGGTGTCGGGTGAAATGGCGACCCGTCGACGCATACCACCGTGCATCCGCTCGCCAGCGCCGACACAAGCCAGTTCCACATCATCCAACCGGTCGTTGTGAAGTACAGCACCACATCGTCGACCTTGAAGTCGCAGTGAAGCTGGTGCTCCTCGAGGTGCTTCAGCAACACCCCGCCGGCCCGATGCACGAAGCACTTTGGCTTGCCGGTCGTTCCCGACGAGTACAGCACGTACCACGGCTGATCATATGCGTACGTTGTAGTTGGCACTGCCGCTATGCGGTGGCCTTCGAGGAGCTCTTCGTAATTGTCCTTCGGTCCCCCCACGGTGATGAGTTTGCGCAGCGTGGGGAGGCCGGCGGCGATCTCGTTGAGCCGGTCCGTGGTGTCGAAGTGCTTTCCGCCGTAGGAGTATCCGGTGCAGCCGAGGAGGACGACGGGGTCGATCTGAGAGAAGCGATCCAAGACACCTGCGGTGCCGAAGTCGGGCGATGCTGTGGAGAAGGTCGCGCCCAAGGATGCGGTCGCAATCATCGCCACGATAGCCTCGATGCTGTGGGGTAGGTAGGCCGCAATACGGTCGCCCGATTTTACGCCTACCTCGCGGAGGGCCGCAGCGAACGCGCCGATGTCGGAACGCAGCTGATCCCAGGTCTTCGTGCGGCGAACACCGGTTTCGTCGTAAGCAACAACCGCGAGTCCCGTGCCGGCCTTCGGCAACAGATTGGTGGCGAGGTTCAGCTTCGCATCGGAGAAGAATCGATCAGCGCGCATATGGTCGCCCTCTTGGAATGCGACCGTGCCCTTCTCGCCCTGCACCTTCGCGAAATCCCACACCGCAGACCAGAACTCACCCGGGTGCGACGTCGACCACTCGTGCAGAGCGTCGTAGTCAGCGCCCGGTAGGCCGACGGACTGCGCAAAGTGCGTGAGATTGGTGGCCGCGGCGCGCTCGGGCGACGGGGCCCAGAGTTGGCTACCGAATGCAATTGGTTCGTTGGTCACGCCACGATCGTAGAGCCGACGCTGCTGTGGATTGTTACTCCCACTCGATGGTGCCGGGTGGCTTGCTCGTGACGTCGAGCACGACCCGGTTGACCCCGCGGACCTCGTTGATGACCCGCGTGGAAATCCGTTCGACCACGTCGTAGGGGAGCCGGGCCCAGTCGGCGGTCATCGCATCTTCGCTGGTGACAGCCCGCAGCACGATCGGGTACGCATACGTACGTTCGTCACCCATCACGCCGACGCTGCGCACGACCGGCAGCACTGCAAAGGCCTGCCACAGCTCTCGCTCGAGACCGGCGGCCTTGATCTCCTCGCGTACGATCTGGTCAGCGGCGCGAACGATTTCCACCCGCTCTCGCGTGACCGCGCCGACGATTCTCACGCCGAGACCCGGCCCGGGGAAGGGTTGACGCCAGGTAATTTCGTCGGGCAGGCCGAGCTGCGTGCCGACGGCGCGAACCTCGTCTTTGAACAGGTCGCGTAGCGGTTCGATGAGCTCGAAGTCGATGTCGTCGGGCAGCCCGCCCACATTGTGATGACTCTTGATGGTGCTGGCATGGCCGCCACCGGATTCAATGACGTCGGGATAGAGCGTCCCCTGCACCAGCCAGCGACAGCCTTCGTCGCTGAGGCCCCTCGCCGTTTCTTCGAAGACACGAATGAACTGCTCACCGATGATCTTACGCTTGCGCTCGGGGTCAGTGATGTCGTCGAGGGCGTTGTAGAAACGCTCCGCTGCATCGACGCGGATGAGGCGCACACCGAAGTGGTCCACGAACGTCGTTTCGATCTGGTCACTTTCACCAGCGCGCATAAGACCTGTGTCGACGTAGACGCAGGTGAGTTGGTCGCCGATCGCCTTGTACACGAGTGCCGCAGCCACTGCGGAGTCGACGCCGCCCGACAGGGCGCACATCACTTTGTCGGTGCCGACCTGCGCCTGGATTCTTGCAACCTGCGTGTCGATGATCGATTCGTTCGTCCACGTAGGTTTGCAACCCGCGACGTCGAACAGGAACTGCTCCAAGATCCGCTGGCCGTTCTCGGTGTGCATCACCTCGGGATGGAACTGAAGGCCGTGGATCATCTGCGCGTCGCAGGCCATCGCGGCGATCGGGATCTCGGGTGTCTTGGCCGTGGCGACGAAACCGGGTGGCAACGTCTGAATCGAATCGAAGTGGCTCATCCATACGTGCTGGGTCTGTGGCAGGCCTTGCAACACGAGCGCGGCGGGGTCGGTAACCGTGAGCTCCGTGCGGCCGTATTCGCCACGCCCCGTGTTGTCGACGACGCCACCGAGTTGTTGAGCCAAGAGCTGCACGCCGTAACAGATGCCGAAAATCGGGATGCCGAGCTCCAAGATCGCCTGGTCGATCTTCGGTGCGCCGGCCACATGCACGCTGGCTGGGCCACCCGACAGCACGATCGCCGCGGGATTGCGAGCTTGGACCTGCGCGGCCGTGATGGTCGATTGCACGATTTCGGAGTGGACGTGAGCCTCGCGTATCCGCCGAGCGATGAGCTGGGCGTATTGGGCCCCGAAGTCGACCACGAGGACGGTCTGGGCGGGGGGAGTCGTGGAGGCGGCCGGAGTGCTCAAGGAGTCAAACTTAGCGGCCGCGTCCTGGACGTTTTGCGAAGCGTCTTCGGCGCGGCGTCGCAGGGCGCGTTGATGGCGCCGTAGGGCGCATCGGGTCTCGTTGGGTCTCGGGTCTCGTTGGCTCGTGGCTCGTTGGCTCGTGGCTCGTTGGCTCGTGGCTCGTTGGGGTTGTTGCGTCGATCGTTGGCTCGTGGCTTGTCGGGGTCGTGGCTCGTTGGGGGTTCATGTTGCGTCGATCGTTGAGTCTCGTTAAGTCTCGTTTGGTCCCAGTCTCGTTTGGTCCCAGTCTCGTTGGGTCCCAGTCTCGTTGGGTGGCGTTGGGTGGCGTGTCGGTGATTTCCCGGGCGCTTTTGGGACGTGATGGTCTTTGGTGAACGTGTGGGCGTGTGGCGTGACCGCCGGGCGCTTTGGGGCTGTCAACGGCCATGAGTTCGTTCCCCGCTGGCGGCCAGCAGGTTTCCCCGCGGACGGTCATGAGCTTTCCCCGCGGGTGGCCGTGGTTTTCCCCGGCGGGGTTGGGTGATAGTGGCCGAGAGGCTCGTGCGGGAGCCCACCAGTGATGTGTCGGTTTCGACGAGGCAACCCGCAGAGTGTGCCGGAACTGGGGAGCGATCGGGTTCCCCAGTCCCAGCCGCTCATGCCGAGTTGCGTTTGGGCGGTCCGGTGCTCATGGTTTGCCCGGTGGGCAGCGTGATGGTGAGTTCTCGGTTGGGTCCGAGTTTGAAGATCCACCCGTTATGTGCGTTGGCATGATGACGCGCACA
>JANOYY010000172.1:0-2828 GCA_031429095.1 Acidimicrobiia bacterium
TCCGGTCGGGTCCTTCTTCGGGTCGAGGTGGGCTTTGACTGCTGCTCCGTGGGCGCCCGAGCGCATGTAGCTGACCGCGGCGGCAGCGTTCTCCCAGATCGACAGTGTGGCGACGAGGCGCTGCTGAACGTTAGTCAAAGCGGTGCCCCAGATGGCCCCGGGTGTTTGTAGGAACTGTCGTTCCAGACCCTTGTTCACGCGGGCGAATGGGACGATCGTGCGGAGGTAGGCGGTGCCGATGGTGATCGCGACGGACGGGCTGTCTGTTGGTGTAGCGACACCGCGGCACGATGCTTGCATGTCATCGCCGATGCCGGGCCAAACGCCGACGGCCCGAAACAGTTCCATCCGCATGTGCCAGCCATCGGCGAATGCTCGGCCGGTTGGGTGATCGGCGAGGAACATGTCGATCGACTCTTCGTCGTTCCAGCAAGCCAGCAGCGCTTCACGGCCGAGTTGTGGTCTCGGGAACACGCCGGCCGTAAACGGTGCGCAGACGGCGGTTCTTGCCGATCGAAGTCCGGGAACGTCACTCGGGTTCGGGGACTTGCGCCGCAACGCCTTAAGCGCGCCGGTTTCTGCGATGTGTGCGCTGAACAGCATGACGTCGTTACCTTCCAGTAGGGGGTCCGAGACCATCGGGCCGTGATCGAAGCAATATTGTACCATCGAGTACGAAATGTGATCGAGGCGTCAGCGCAGGTCGGCCAGGCGCTCGATGGCCACGAACACGCACATCGCGAAGATGACGATGTTGACGGCGACGTTCTTGGTTTCGTGTCGACGGGCGTGCACCCATAGCGCCACGACCATGATGATGGCGAGGCCGACGGCTGCAAGTGGCGTGAGGACCGGCGCGATGTCGGCGGCCCACGGGACGATCAGACCGATCGCCGCGGCCAGTTCCGAGATTGCCGTGAACCTGATGACGGGTAGCGCGAACGGAGCGACGCCGGTCTGTCCGGAAGCGATCAACGCTTCTTTCGAGCGCGTGGCCTTCTGCGTTCCGGAGAACGCGAACACCGCAGCGAGCAAGCCTTGAACTATCCACAGTGCAACGTTCATCAGGACCTACCTGTCGGCTTTGGTTGGGATGCCGGGGTGCTCAAGCGGCCGAACCGTCGGACTGCCTGGAGCACCATGCGCGGAATGAGCAGTTGATGCACGAATCGCGCCGGAATCCACATCAAGCGACCGACGGCATTCGCGTACGTGACCGTGGTGTGCCATCGGATCCGGCCGTCGACGACGGTCACGGTGTTCACTGCGTGCATGATCTGGGAGCTTGCGTCGACGGCGATACGCTCGGGAACGGTGTTCGTGATACGCCAACCGAGCACCCGGGCCGGGTCCGAGGTCGAACCTCCGAGCCCGTACTTCCAGGCGAGCGGCAGGAACCCACGCAGCACGGCCGGACCGTCCTCCCAAGCAGCACGAAGCCACCCTTCGGCGGTCAGATCGACGATTCCATCGATCGATGTCTCGTATGACCATTCGTAGTCAGTCATGAACGTTCCGTCCAGTCGTCGGGCGCGAACGCGCAATAGTGCGAGCGGTCCGGCAACGAAGCCGGTAATGGATGCAGGGCCCGTTCGGCGACCGGTGTAGCTCATCGCGGTGAGGCGGCGACCGAGCAGCTGCCCAGCCGGGCCACCCAGGGTCGGGATAAGCAGTCGATTCATCGAGTTGTTTACGAAGCCGAGCGATTTGGCCAGAAGTGAACTCACGAGGGTGTCCGATCGGCCGAAACGCGACCCCGCCGTCCGGGGGCGCTGAGCAACCCGGCGCAGAGGCGGGTCATGGCGTCGACCGGAACGCTGCGGTCGACCGAGTTGTGGTCGAGCCACCACGTGCCGATGGCGATGAGCGACCCGCGGATGGCCTCGGCGATCGGCTCCACTTGCGGTTCGGGCAACTCGGGCAGAAACGCCCGGACCATCGTGATGTCGTTGGCGAGGCGCATCAGTCGAACCCGATCGAGCGTCGCTCGAATCGCGGGATCGCTCGACGACGCGCCGTTGAGCATCCGCCACTCGTCGGTTCGTTCCTCGAGGGCGGCGAACCAGGAATCGATGATCGCTCGCAGTTGATCGACGACCGCGCCGTGGCCCGCACGAAATGTGCCCATCGCGGCTTCTGCGAGTTCATCGGCGAATCGTTCGAGCAGCGTGCAATAAAGGTGGCTTTTCGACCCGAAGGTCCGGTAGATGACGGGTTTGCTCACCCCCGATGCTTCGACGATCGCGTCGATGGTCGCTGCGTCGTAGCCATGTTGGCTGAACTCCCGCGCGGCGGCTCGCGCCACCCGTTCCTCGAGTTCAGCCGGCGGAAAGCTCGGCGGGCGGCCAGCCATACGGGAACCTCCTCCACAAATCGTACTCTAGAGTACATAATAGCACCGGGTAACCACGAGATCTTTGCGGCGCATGTCCGGCGGATTCAGCGACAGAGGGGCGCACACAATCGGGCTTCGTTATGCAGTGGTGGTCGGGTGGGACTTAAGGAATGAGCGGATGGCTGACGCGAGTTCCACAGGTTGGTCGAGGGGAACGAGTGATCTTGTGTTGTCGATTTCGATGTGTTCGGCGTTGGCGAGAAGCTTGGCGAGGCGGTGACCGTGTTCGGGAGACATGACCTTGTCGTTTCGGGCCCACGCAATGAGGGTTGGTGTTTCCAGGGTGGCGAGTCGAGGGGTGATCTCGTCAAGGATTCCTCGCTCCTTGTTCGCAGCACGTAGGAGTCGGATGGTGTCGTGTCGGATTGCACGATCGGTGAGCATGGGTCGGAGCCACTGTCGAACGGTGCGGTCACCGAGTTTGGTGAGCCAC
>JANOYY010000173.1:0-9913 GCA_031429095.1 Acidimicrobiia bacterium
TTCGCCGGGCTGTCGAAGCAGAACCGCTTCGCGTTCGTGTTTCGGCTCGGCAACGTCAAGCGGGCCGCCACCCGCGAGCGCAAGATCGGCGAGTACGTCGCCATCTTGGAATGCGGTGGATCCCTCCACTGACCGATCGCGAACCACACTGGCTGTCGCCGGCGGCGTTCTCGTGCGGACGGCGGCTTGAACCCTGCACGCTTCGTCACGAGCCAGCCCGCCCGATCACTGGCCGATTGCGGGTGATCGGTTGTCGACTGACTGACGTGAGAACGCTCCTCTGAGTTGGCCCCACTTGGGGGTGTCGCGCTCGGGCGGGCACCCCTGGGGCCAGATCAAGCGAGCGTTCTCACTATGCGCGAAGAGTGCTGGTCGTGGGCGACGTGGGAGGTGTGCGATGGGTCGCAAGTCCCGCGACGACTTTGCCGACGATCGACTTGGCAGCGGCTGATTCAGACTGTAGGTGGGAGCGGTTCAGGGGGGCTTTGCCGTTCCCAGAGCTGATCGAGGACTCGGTTCTGGCGGGCTTCAAGGGCGGTCATTGCGTCGAGGACGAGGTCCTCGCGGAAGCGTCGCCCGACGATCTGGACGCCGGACGGGAGGTTGTCGACGATTCCGGTTGTGAGGTAGCCAGCCGGAAGCCCGAGGAAGTTGATGCTGCAGCAGTAGATCGAGGCTCGGAAGATGTCCTCGAGGCCGCCCGGTTCGGCGTCATAGCTCGCGCCGTATGCCGGTCGCATGAGCAGGGGGGTGAGCACGAGCGGATGCTCGGCAAGGAACATGCTCCAGTTCCGGCACTGCCGCGTCCGATCGGTGAGCCCATTGCGGTAGCCGTCGCCGTCGAGGATCTCGCCCATGGCGTACTGGGTCTCGAACAGTGTCTGCATCTCTTGCGACGCGGCGGATGCGACGATTGGTCCGAGGGTGTGCTTGATCTCCGTGAGACCGGTTGACCACCACCCCCGGTACGCTTCCTCGACAGAGGGCGGCTCTACGTCGACCACGTGGTAGCCGGCGTCGGTGAGCCGCGCCGCAGCTTGGTCGATGAGGGCGAGGATCTCCGGATGGGCACGGTACCCGAACGTGTCCCGAGCGACTGCGACGGTGATCGGCGCGGGTTCGGGCGGGCCGTTGAACGGTGCCGGCACCCACCATGGGTCGCGCGGGTCGCCGTGAACCATCGCCTTCGTGCCGAGGCGTACGTCGGCGACCGATCGCGCGATGGTGCCCTGGGCGGACATGAGCGATGCGAGGATGCTGCGTTCCGTGGTTGCTGACGGGTTGAAGGCGGGGATGCGCCCCTGCGTTGGTTTGATCGTCGCGACTCCGCACAGCGACGCGGGGTAGCGAAGCGACCCGGCGATGTCGTTGCCGTGGTGCAGCGGACCGAACCCGGCGGCTGCCGCTGCTCCGGCGCCGCCTGATGATCCACCGGGCGACGTCGCAGGGTCCCACGGATTGAAGGTGCGGCCTCGCAGCGGGTTGTACGTCGTTGGGCGCATCGACAGCTCAGGGGTGTTGGTACGGCCAACGATGATGGCGCCCGCGCGGCGAACGTTGGCGACGAGCGGCGAGTCTCCCGGCGCGATGAGATTCGCAAGCGCGGGGAGGCCGTTCGGGGTCGCCTGACCGGTGACGTCGATGTTCTCCTTTATCGTGATCGCCACGCCATGCAGCGCGCCGATCTCGGCGCCGTTCAGCAGTGCGTCGTCAGCGTTGTGAGCTGCCGCCATGGCGTCATCGGCGAGCACGACCGTGATTGCGTTCAGCCGTGGATTTGCTGCGTCGATGCGGTGGAGGACGGAGGCGGTCACTTCACGGCAGGACACTTCCTTAGCCCGCACTGCGGCGGCGACACGGGTTGCGTCCCAGCTCCAAATCTCGTCGCTCATCCTCGCAGCTTCGCACACGTGGATCAGATCGTGACGTGCACTTCGACCCGCCGCCATTTGGCAGGCCGAGTTGTCGAGGGAGATCGGCATCGACCGGGCGCCGCTGTTCGCCGGGATGCCCGTGCTGTTCGAGGTGACGACCGTGTTCGGTGCATCCCAGCACGGAGACTCGGCCGGCAGCGACTCTTCGACGAACGGTCGAGCCCGCCGCCGCCGAGTTGGGCCGGAATGAACGCGTTGAGCAGTGCCTCTTCGTCGGTCAAGGGCGCGCCGCTCGTTGATGACGAACAGGGCGCGACGGCGAAATCCGGAGATGATCTCCCGCGCTGAACATCCTGCGGGTCTCGGAGTCAACGGAAGGCGGGCGACGAAGTGGTCCAGGGTGACGACGTGTATCGGCTCTGTTACGTCCGAGGCCCCGAGGGCATTCTCATCGGACTGGCGGAGCAGGCCGGATAACGACCAAGCCCGCTCATGCGTCACTCGCGACCACTGGTCCAGCCGGCGGTCCTGCCCTCCCTGCCCGACAACGCGACGCAGGGGTGCACAGACGCACGCATAACCGCGATGCAGCGGCCAGACAGCTCGCAACACGGGCTTCATACGCGCACATATCGGGCACGATGCAGTGGGTCCGCTGTTAGCGGGCGAGCAATATCGGGCGCGAGGGAAGGGCCAGGATGCAGTGGGTAGGTAAAGGCTTGAACTTGACTTATCGAGCGTCGTTATGGAGCACGCTTGCTATCCAGCGCGACCCACGACCATGACTCATCGGACACCAACTGTTCACTTAGGTGGAGCCACGGACCCTGGATCTGCCCCTCCGCCGGGTACGTAAGTGAACAGGTACGGGGTCTCATCATCTTTTTGAATACGGAGGATGTCACCTGATCGGGTAATCGTTGGTTTTGCGAGTAACACAGCCGTGAGCTCTCTTATTCGTAAGTTAACAATGGTGCTGTCACACTCGTTGTACGGCACCTGAGTGGAATCGGCTGGAGGGCCCGAAACGTCCACGAGTACGCCAGAGTCGATACGGAACGTGCCGAAGAATTCGAGACAACCTCCCTCGTGGAGGCTGCGGATGTAGAGAGGGCCGTCTGTCCCGGGTTCCACATAGAGAGAACCTTTAGTGCCGGAGCTCGTCTCGGGATCGGTAAGGTCCCACTTCCCAAGCAACTCAGGCGTTCCGGTTGGCTGGGGCGGCATCGTATAGAGGGTCGTAGAAATCTCAGAGGCGCTGCCAGACGAGGGCGTCGCAGTCAATGAGCCGTCTGGCGCGCAGCCCGCTGCGGACAGGACTGTGAAGGCAACAGGCAGTACGATTCCGGTCGAGAATCGTTTTGTCAGGATAAGGTTCCGCACGGCGTAGTTAAGGTGCATCGTCTTGTCAGAATAGGGTTCCACACGGCGCAGATAAGGTGCATGGAGTCCAGGGCCAAGGTACGTCTCGCCAGGCAGAAACACCGTCAGCGATACCTCCAACCACGCCTTGTCCGGACGTCGTTCCCGCAAGATACCAGCTGCCAAAGTATGCAAGTAACAGCGGCCCACCGCTGTCGCCACCGATCGCCTTTTGGTCTGCGTAAGCGGTGTAATTATCCAAGATAAACCCGTAGACACTGTAACTTCCGCAGTCGCCACCGCTTACCTGCGGTGCTACTGGCCCTGGTGTTCGAATCGTACCTTGGGCCGAAGTGAATTTTCCCACCCGAGCAAATGGTTGTCCGTCGTACCATCCGCCTGCTACTGCCTGGATTTGGGTCCATGATCCGCCTGGTAGGAAGAAGCCATTCCAGAGAAAGTTTGTCGGGGTGGTGTGAAGTTGTCGGTCCTGCCCACCACAAACCTGGTTCTGAGCATCGCCGGCGAGAAGCCATATGTAGGATCGAAGCCGAGTGGTGTCGACACGTGCAACGACGGCCAAGGCTCCAAGCTCTCAAACTCCGTGTGGAGCTTCGACAACTCCCGACCTGCGCTAGCGAACCACCAAAACTGCGCCGCATCATCTGCCATCGGGATATGAGGCAGAGACTTTTTCAGATCCGCCTCGAACGTCGTCCTGTAGTCGAGTGAATGAAGTATCCCGTACACGTAGAAAAAGGGGTCATCCCCAGAGGCACTGCGCAAGAGCCTCCCAGCTGTTGAGTTATTGCAGAGCGAACTCGCCCAAAGTCACGAGCGGGACAACCATGAGTGAACAATGGAATTCGCTTCCGCTCGACGAGTTGTACGAGTTTGGATCTGGACTTTCCAAGTCACGAGAGAGTTCGGATTCGGGTCTCAACCGTTGGAGGAGGAACGAATGGTTCGATTGTCTGGTTCGAGACAGACGAGTTCGAGGCCGTCCTTCGTCGGGTCGACACAACGAGCGCGGAAGTGGCCGATGGGCGGCTTGCCAACCCGCTGGCGCAGCACCGAGAGATTTGGCTACGCGACCTGGACGGCTACGTCGTGGTCGTTGCCTCAAATACGGAACCATCTGAAGTTCATCGCATGGCGGCCCGAGTTCGTGCGCAAATTGGCGCGTGATCAACATGGTGCGAAACCGCCCGTTCCTCCTACTGGGCGGGGTGCGATGATGTCTGATCATGAGTTTTCGCGAACGCAGCATCGAGCGATCGGAGGGATTCTCAGCCATGGTTCTATTGTTCGGACCCTCTTTCCGTTCGATGTGGTGCTCGATCACGCAGCGGTGATCGCGAGTCGCGAGTTCCTGTTTCACTGGGAGCAGGACCCGCCGTACCCGCCTGAGGACTTCTCCATCGAGGACAACCTAAGGATCTGGCGAAAATGGACGGTGCTCATAAAACCCTGCGTATTTGAGTCGGTCGGTAGCTTCTGTGCGCGTGAGCGTGGCCGCTTGGGCCAGTCCCATGGCGGTGTGTTTTCGTGCGTCGAATAGCCTTGCCCAAAGTCCGGCTGCCCATGCGAATTGGACGTCACTGAGTCGCCAAACATGCCCACTTTCCCGAATGTACGCATCAAGGAACGTAACGCTTTCTTCCACTGTTGATTCGCCGTCAGCGAATAGGGCCGAGGCAACACCAGCTATGGCTGGTTCGGGTAGCGCGACACATGAATCCCAGTCATCAACGGCGAGCAGTTTTTGGCCGTCCCATCGAATGTTCTCTGACCACCAATCGCCATGACCAATCACTAGCGGTCCAGGTGATTCTGCGAGCCTCGCGCTGGCGATGGAAGCGTACTCATCGATCCATTTCGGTTTTGTGAACCCGTTGAGGTCGGCTTCCGTGTCGGTCGCCAGAGGCCACAACTTCTTGGGTGTCGTGTTCCATCGTAGGAAGCCAACATCTGGTTGAAGCGAGCCGACCTGGTCAACACGTGGTGCCATACGAACAAGTTTGGCGAGTAGGGATCCGAGTTTCGTGGCGGAAGCCAAGCCTCGTGGAAGTTTTTGTCCTCCGGGTCGGTATTCCTCGAAGGAGACCGCAAGGCCGGAATAGTTTTCGGGTGGTGCGTGTGGGGTCGGGCATGTGAAGCCCGAGTTGGACATGTGGTGCTGAACTTGCCAACAGGCGCTAAGGCGGTCGTTCCATGGTCGAATTTTTACGACGACCGGGTTACCGTTGACCAACATGACGCCAACAACCGAGGACGAGTAACCGCCTTCAAAAATGATGTGGTCAATGCTTGAATCGTATTGTTGCTGGCACCATGACGAGAGGAGCCCAATGTCGACTTCAGGTGTTCGCGAGCTGCCCATCGAAATGTCGATCCTCAATCTTTAGGAATATGCTTTGAGTGCTTCGTCGAGTCGATTGATGAAGGCTCGCCCGAACGGGTTTCCGCCGTCAACCGCAATTATTGCGAGGTATACGGGGATACGCCAGAGTTCTCTTCGATCGTTGAACCCATGGTCAATTGGTTGGATGTCTCGGTAGGAGTCGAAGACATCGTTTGGGACCGGTTCGAACACGTCGATCATAGCGAGATCATTTTCTGGGTGACCGTAGAACGGTGAAGCATCGACAATCACGGCTCCGGTGTTGGTGCTCACGTAGTTGTTTTGTTGGGCGTCCCCATGCAGCAGCGTGGGTTTCGGTTCCGGCCCCACGAGCATTGTGAGGCGGTCGGCCAGGGTCGCAATGCGGTGAACGAACTCGTTGGGAAGTTGACCGGAACGAATCGCTTCTTGTAGGAAAGGCTCGATTCGTCGCTCGCGTAGAAAGTCAGCCCACTGGTTCGTTGCGACCGGTCGATTGTCCTGAGCGATAGGGCCAAAGTAGCCGTCGAGGTCCTCCAGCCCGAACGTGTCCGCTGTCACGGTGTGAAGTTCACCAAGCACCGTTCCGATAGAACGCCAATCAAAGGTTGTGCGGGCCTTGGGTGCTCGTTCGGTTAATCCTTCAAGCAGAAGGAGCGTGCCGTGCGTTGTGCTCAGAACTCCTTTGCCGACGGTGTTGGCTGTTGGTGCGCCCCATTCTTTTAGGTACCGCAATCCGCTGCATTCGAGGGTGAACTGCACCGCACCGTTGTCGTCGGAACTGAACTTTACGAAGACGTCAAACCCGTCGCCGCTATGGATTCCGCATGGATGCGACGCCCGGTCGTCTAGGTCACAGAAATCTAGTGTTGACCATGGCCGACCCAGATGAGTAGTGACCGCAAGTTCAATTGCTGCGACGACCTCGGGGCGCTTCAACGGATGCATCCACAGATGCTTCCACCATGGCACCCACCGACGAGGCCGATTTGTCAGAAGGGCGAATACGGCGTGAGTTGGCTCACCACAAACGACTCGCAGCGGTGCTCGATCCACGGTGATCACGCGGCCGGGCGCAAGGTCGATGAGGTGGAGCACGAACTCATCAGGTATTTGGGCCTCGATGCCAAACGGGGCCAAGTGGTCGGGTGGGAAGTCCTTGATTTTGTTCGTGACGATGACCCTGGGCGCCTGCACAAATCGCTGCAGCGAGGACGTGTCGATCGTCGGGATCACGAAGCGATAGCCCGGCGATAAGCGGTCTTTCCGAGTCGCACTACCAAGTCCCGGAGAGAGCCCGGGTACAACACGTTTGCATCGAACAGGGCGACGAAGGCCATGAACCGAGCTGCCTCAGTATTCGAGGCCCAAGGTTTGGGCCTCACGGGTGAGTTCGACTGCGATCTCACGCCGGAGCGCTTCGTTCAACAGACAGAACGTTTAACTGGCATTGGACACTGGTGCACCTGTCCCACGGGCCCTCCGATTTGATTCGCCTCGCGGCGAACTTGCCCTACCAAAGGTCGCGGCGATTGACTCTGCCTCGGACCGGAGTACCGCCTCAACGTCTTGACCTGTCCAGTTGAGGTGGCCGAATGCTTCGAGGATGACCATTCCGTGGATTCGTGCCCAGCTCCGCATGGCGATCTCAATCAGTCCTGCTGGGATGGACGGGACGTCTGGATCAAGGTCGATCGGTGCGAGCGGCGAAGGTAGCGCGTTTAGCTGTCCGCTGGCGGCAGCGTCGAGGATGACCTGGAGCATTGGTGTGCCAAATTGCCGAACGGCGACTCCGGTCGGTCCATCAGGGTCGGGATTGAACCCCACAACCGGACTGCCGAGGATCAACGAGAACTGCTCGGGATTGGCTGTCGCCCAATTCCGGTACGACTCGGCCAGGGCGACCACCTGATCGGCGAAAACCGGCCCGGCGACTGCGATTGCTTCGGCGACCGATTTTCCGAAGCGCTCGAACCCATCGGAGACAAGGAGCTCAAGGAGACCGTCGCGACCTTCGACGTATCGGTACAACCCCGATGGGCTGATTCCAGCGACCTTGGCGACTTCGCGGAGCGACAACTCCGCTGGTCCGGTCCGCCGTAATTCAGCGAGCGCGGCATCACGGATCGACTGCAACAGCGACGTCCTCAGTTGTTCTCGTCGTCCGACCACATTGAGATTGTACCCGCAGTATCCGAATTTTCAAGGACACCTCTTGCAACGCGAACAGTGTTCCCCTATTCTGAGTACAGTGATCGCAACACGATGAACGTTTGCGAAGACACTGCAACCCCTGAAAGGTGTGCCAATGAAAAAAGAGATCTTCCCGGGCCGTTGGACCTCCCGAGCCGAAGGTGACTTCGTGGTGTTCCTCATCGGCATGCGCGTCAACAAACCACTGGCGTTCAGCAAGTGGCGTCCGGTGGCCAAAGCAATGCCAGCGATGCAACAAGAACTCGGCCGCCATCCCGAACTCGGTTGCATCCACACCGAGAACTGGTTCGGCCGGACCACCATATCGCTGCAGTACTGGCGCGACTTCGACTCACTTCGGTCCTACGCCCGGAACCCGGACCAAGCACACCTTCCCGCCTGGCGTGCGTTCAACCAAGCGATCAGAGACAACGGCACCGTCGGAATCTGGCATGAGACCTACCGAGTCCACCATGGCGAGTCCGAGGCCATCTACGGAAACATGCCACGGTTCGGCCTCGCATCGGCTTTCGAGCACCTCACGGCCTCTTCGATCGGCAACAGCGCCGGCAAACGACTTGGTGTCGACAGCGAAGACGACAATGCTGTCGACCCATACTGACCACACTTCACCGCACAATCTTGAAGGAACTCCGTCACCGAGCCTCGAGGGACAACCCATCGGGTGGGCTGACGGGTGATCTGGGCAATGTGATCGAGGTCGGCGTCGTGATGCAGCACCGTGGCGCCGTAGTGCTCTGCAGTTGCTGCGGTGAGGAGACCGATCACGCCGGCCGCCCGGTGCTGGCTCGTCTTCGACAGCAGCTGTACCGCCCCTGCGCGGTCGCCGATTTTCTGGCGTCAGTGGAAGGTCGGTAAAGCCTTCCTCGCGGCGAGCCGCTATCGGGATCGCGAGCTCGGGACTACCCCCGATCAACGGATCGGCGAACGAACGCTGCCGCCAACCGGCGACGCCAGCCACGAACGCAAGCGCAGCGTTCACGATGTCGATCTTGCTCGTCGTTCCGAGTTCCTTGGCGGCGAGGGCGAGCGTTTTGTCGTCGATGTCGATCGCGGTGCGAGCCCTCTCGTCATGCCATCGAGTCAAGCATCAATGATGCGAAGTTGATGTGCCCTGTGGCGCAGAGAGCAACGCCATGCGCACGGGCCCTCACGTTTCCGGGTGCGCGAAACACACCCGCACGAGAAATTGCTCCGAACGTGATCGAGATCACAGTCTGATTGTCAACAACAGGTTCTAATGAAAACTCACTACAAGAACGTGAGGTCTGAGATGAACACCATCGTCGTCGGAGTCGACCGCAGTCCACAAGCCCTCGTGGCCGCTCGAAAGGCGGCAGACATCGCGAAGGCGCTCGGTGCCGAGCTGCACATCGTCACTGCGGTCATGAAGAACGAGGTTCATGAGTTCGGAATCGGGTCGGACCGCACGGTCGTGTCCGACGTCGACTTGGCCGAACGAGACCTCCTCGACATCGCCGCCGAGTTTCGCGGCAGCGTCGCCGTCTCGACGAGAGCCGTGAGGTCGAGCCCGGCTGAAGCGCTCTGCTCCGAGGCCGACCGGCTGCAGGCGTCGATGGTGGTCGTCGGCAACAAACGGGTGCAGGGCGTGGCGCGTGTGTTGGGATCAGTGGCGGGCGCCGTCGCAAAGGACGCGCCCTGCGACGTGTACATCGTGCACACCTACGATTGAGTTGACCTCACGACAGCAGTCCGCACCGACCGCTTGAACACAAGGCTGCTGAGAACCCGAACTCGCGCGGTAATCGGCCGGCTCGGGCTTGCGTGGCTCACATGACTTAGCAATCGTGGCGGCGCGGCCGTGGGAACGGTGGCGTTTCAGTGGGACTCACGACTTCCGCCCCGCTCCGGAAGTCAACAACTCCCACGAGTACATACACATCCCGAGCTAGTGTGTATGCATGATCCGTCGTACCACAATCGAACTGGATGAAGACCTCGTCGCCGAAGCACGAGAAGTCCTTGGCCAGCCAACCGTCCGAGCGACCGTCGAAGAAGCACTTCGCCGCGCCGTGCAATCCGGGAAGTCAACCGACCGAATCCGGCGAGCCGAGCAGAT
>JANOYY010000174.1:0-5771 GCA_031429095.1 Acidimicrobiia bacterium
GGCCACGCGATCGACGTCTACGTTTCACCGAAACGCGACATCACTGCAGCCCGACGATTCTTCGTCGGTGCACTCGCAGCGAACCCAGCACCGGTTGAGGTTGTGACCGACAAAGCCCCAGCGTTAGCGAACGTGATCAACACTCTGATGCCGACCGTGTTTCATAACACGGATCAGTACGCGAACAACCGTGTCGAGTGTGACCATGGTCGATTGAAAGCGCGCTTACGATCAATGCGAGGACTCAAAACCGACACCTCGGCTCGGGTGATCATTCGCGGTCACGCGTTCATGCAGAACCTAAGACGCGGACACTATGAACTCGGTGTCGAAGCAACGAACCGGCATCTTCGCGTCGCTGCAGCATTCGACGAACTGACCACAAGAATCTAAGTACACGTAGCGAACCCAACGACCAAAGCCTCGCCCCCTTCTCACAACGCAACAGCGCCATGGCGGTTATGTTCATTCGAGTGAGCAGACCCGGCGAAGCGATGGATGGTTCCAAGCCGTGTATGGAACCGTGACCCGTCACGACGGAACGGTGCGCGTTTCGGGTTCGTGCCAAACATCGGTGAACACCCCAGACGACGCATCCACGAGACGCTGGTCGCGCAGGGCATGGCTGCGAATCAGCTCGTCACGTTCCTATCCGACGGGGCCGATGACCTCGCGAAGTGGACCGCCCGACAAAACAACACAGCGGAGTACGTGCTCGACTGGTTCCATCTCACGATGCGATTCACGGTACTGCTCAACACCATGAAAAACCTTCGCGACGATCCCGACGATTAAGACGTCGTCGGTATCGCCGACACCCTCCGCGCTGATGTTGCGAGTGCGAAATGGCATTTGTGGCACGGCAACCTGCATCGAGCCTCCGAGCTACTCGAAGACACCGACCTTGGTCTTGCCGCTTGTGCCGATGGCGACACGCGAACCAAGGTCGAGAAGTTCCTAAACGAAGTCCGAAAGTACGTACACAACAACCGGGCCACGATCCCGAACTACGCCGAACGACACCGAACCGGTGAACCAATCTCGAGTGCGACCGCGGAAGCAACCGTGAACGAGGTCATCGCACGTCGGATGGTCAAACAACAACAGATGCGATGGTCACCCACCGGAGCCCACCACATCCTCCAAATCCGCACCCGAGTCCTCGACGGCCAACTCGACCACGACATCAACCGCTGGCACCCAACAGCCGCATAACCTCCCCCGATTTGTCACGCTCTCCATATACCAGCGCACCGTCAGTACGATCACTTCCGGTGGGAACCGAGAACCCGCGAAGGTCGACAACCCAACCGGACGAACCCGACAACCACGACGATGCTTCATCACAACAGCCCTACGGACACAACAGCCTTACGGGACAACCGACCGACGCGCTCAATGCAACAGACCCGCAGGACCCCTTCGGATTGGACGTTCTAGAGGGCCCTTTGTCGCGGTCGCGGTTGTGCCGCGTGGCCTGCGAGCGGCGTCGTCTTGAGGGTCTATGGTTTGTTTAGGCGGAGCGAAATTCGGCGGCCGATAGGGGGCGTCACGATGCGATGGTCGAAGCGAGCAGGAATCGCGGTCGGGGCTGGGGCGGTAATGCTCAGCGCCGGTCTTCCTCGAGGGCCCGTGGCCACTGCGGTGGGCACGATCGACACGTCGGCATCGGCGCTCGATCTGGCTCGTGCTGTTGCTGACCCGGCCGTCGTCACGGGTGCTTCGTTCGTGACACGTCCGCCGGGCGGGTCGCCGACTGCTGTCGCGACGCAGGCCGCCGCTGGATTTCCTCGTTCGGGTGCGTCGTACGCGATCTTTTCGACGGGCGACGCGACGATCTTGACGAACGCGAACTCGTCGGGTTCGTCGGGCGCTAACGACGGCGGCGGTGCTGTGCGTGGCAATACCGATCGCGACGTGACGATCCTTCGGATCGATTTCGTCGCACCCGGCGGCTCGAACTGTCTTGCCGGGCTCGATTTCCGGTTCTTGTCGGAGGAGTACCCGGAGTACGTCGGGTCGCAATACAACGATGCGTTTATAGCGGAGCTCGATCAGTCCACGTGGACGACAGCGGGCTCGTCGATCCTGGCTCCCCGGAACTTCGCGTTCGACCCGCAAGGCGGCGTGATTAGCATCAACTCGACCGGCGCGACGTCGATGAGTGCCGCGTACGCGGAGACGACGACGTTCGACGGTGCGACACCTGTCCTTTCCGCGGCGACGCCGCTGACGCCGGGAGCCCATTCGCTGTTCTTGTCGATCTTCGATCAGGGCGACAACATCTACGATTCCGCAGTCGTTATCGATAACCTGCGTTTCAGTACCGTCACCGACACGGCGACCCAATGCGTGCCCGGTGCCACCGTGACGAATCTGCCCCGTCCGCTTCTGGGAGCGCACGGCATCACTGGAGTCCCCGCGGACATGAACATGTCGTTGGGTGTGGCTCGAGGAGTCGTACCGGGGCTCGTCACTCGCTCGGTGAACACGGGCGCGGTCGACTCGGTTTGGCAGAACGGTCTCACCATCTTTCAGGAAGCCCGCGACGAGGCTGGCAAGGCCGGCAAACGGGTCAACGTGATCGCCCACTCCAAAGGCGGCCTCGACACCCGCGTAGCGATGTGGGAACACCCGCAGTACTTCAACATGCTTGGCATGCTCTCTACACCGAACGGTGGGTCGACGGGCGCTGACGAGGTGTGCTTCATCCGCCGACACGGCGGACCGCTGTCGGGTCAACAGAAACAGTTCGGGCCATGCATCGACGACACCGATGGGATCTTCGATCTTCAGACCGAGTACATGGCCAAGGTGTTCAACCCGACCGTCCGCGACTGGAACTACCGCAACTACTACGTCACGGCGGGCGATTGCACCGGTTTCCTGCGAATTTCGTGCAACGCCGGGTCGCTGATCCTGCTCGGCTGCAACGATCGCGGCGGCGACACAGCGGTGTGCGTGTCGAGCGCCTACAAACGTGAAATCAACGAAAGCGACGGCCTCCACGTCGGACTGCGTGTCTTCGACCTCAACCACACCGGTATGCGACAGGACCCCTGTCCTACAAGTCGCATCATGGTCGAGTTGTACCCCGGCCGAAACGTCGGGAACCCGTGGACCACCAGCTCGAATGGTAAAGGCTGTAAGGACCTGTCGTCGACTGCAACGGCAGCGAACAGCAGTATCGGAGTCTCAGCGCTAAACAGCACCTCCGGCATAGCCGCCGCGACGCCGGCAGCGGCCGCGTCGACCGATGCGGTCCGTCAACCCGTTGTCACGCTCGCGGCGACGCCCGCCTCGCCCGCACGGTTCATGCTCCAGCCCGAAGGGGGTGACACGATCGATGCCCGTGTATATGTCCCATCCGGTGTGAACGCACAAGTCACGGTTGTGGACGCCAACGGCAACCCTGCACCCGGTATCACGACCGACACCGCCCCGCTGTTCGACGACACCCCGGCCGCCGTGCACGTCACAACCATCCACGGCTCCGGGTTAACCGGGCGGCCCGTGACCGTCGTTGTCAGTGTCGACGTTGCAGCCGAGATCGGCACGGCCACATTCGTCGCATCGAACGGCATCACGCTGCTCGCACAGATCGCACCGACAGCGACCAACTCGGTCACCGTCACCGCGTTCGTTGACGGGCAGCTTCCCTCGAACGCGAAGACCAACGCGATCACCGCAATCGCCTATCCACCGACCGGGCCGGTCAGTGTTTCGCTGACCAAGGTCGGCAACCAGTCCGGAGCCCTCCACACCCAGCAGTGGACCGGAACGCTGCCGGTCGCGCCGGGACTTCTCACACCGATCGAGATCACGCTCACCGGAACAAACAACCGCACCGTCTTCACGAGCGCCCTGACCGCCGACGCAACAGCGGCCTTCACCGGCCTCGGCCAGACACAACTCGTCGACACGAACAGCGACGGAAAAGTCGACGAACTCGACATCGCCGTGAACGTCACCACAACCATCGCCGGGCACTACCAGCTCGCCGTCGACACCTACACACCTGCCGGACGGCGACTGTTCTCCGCACCAGCAGTCGGAGACCTTGGCATCGGCACAGGACAACTCATCGTCCGAGTCCCGGTACCCGCGTTGCTTGTCGACCCGCTCGACGGTCCATTCGAACTTCGCGACGCAGTCCTGACACGCGGCGTGACCAGCCGCGCGACCGTCGCACGAGCCGCGACCCTCGGCCTCACCGGT
The DNA here is from genome assembly GCA_031429095.1 of Acidimicrobiia bacterium. Taxonomy (GTDB): domain Bacteria; phylum Actinomycetota; class Acidimicrobiia; order Acidimicrobiales; family JANYDT01; genus JANOYY01. The sequence goes on from JANOYY010000174.1 coordinate 4,219, forward strand.
CCCTTCACGCTGACCGGACTCGTACCCGACGAGATCACCGTGTCACGTCCCACCGCCACCGTCTCCGACACCAACGCGGACGGAAAACTCGACCGTCTCCGCTTCACCGCTATCGCCTACGTGCCCGTCGCCGGAGCACACAGCATCGAAGCAAACCTCACCGGCCCCGCCGGTGGAACAGTCACCACGATCAGCTCCACACAAACAATGACTGTCGGTCCGAACCCGATCACCATCGACATCGACCCGGCAGTCATCACCGCAAACGGGACCGGCCGCTACGAACTCGGCCCGATCACCGTGACCCAAGGCACCAACACCGACAACCGCGGCGAAAGCCCGTCCGTCACCGTGAACATCGACGCCACGCAATGGACCACCGCCCCCAGCATCACCGGGCTCATCACACTCTGGAAAGCTGCGTTCACCGACGGCAGCATCAACACCCGCGGTTTCTACGTCAGCGAACTCAACCGCCTCGAACGCGTACAGAAAGCCCTCAACAGCGGTGACACCCAAACAGCGATAACCGAGCTCGACACCTTCATCGCTCACGTCGAAGACCGGGCTCCGAAACCCATCACCGACCCAGCCGCTCTCAAGATCGCTACCTACGCCCGCACCGTTCGCGCCACGCTCGGCCCATGACCCCATGAAGCGTGGATGGAGGAACCTGGCCGTGCTGAGCTTCGTCGCGCTCTCGGGCTGCGCGAAGCACATCGCGGCGCCAAGCAACGATCCGCTCCTTCGACGCCCACCACACAGCGTCATGCTGATCTCCGCGAACCGCAACGGCAACGGACCCGGAGGGATCGGTGGCTTCCAGACCAGCGCCAACGCGTTCGTCGTCTACGCCTCTACCGATCCACGTGACACGCTCGTGACCTGGTACCAGAACCTCGCCGCCAACGACTACCGCACCGACGTACAGGACCACGGCGACTTCATCGAGATCGACGCGTTCTCGAAACACGAAAAAGGCCTGACCGCAACCGTGCAGCTCTCAAACGACTTGCCCACCGACGTGATCCACGCCTACATCACTGGTCCAACAACCAAATCCACCGAGCTCGCGAAAGCCCCACCCGACACGAAGACCTACATAGCCGTCGCCATCGGGCGCGGATAAAGTCAAACGGCACTGTTGCGTTGTTAACGAAAGCCAACCCTTACCGCTTCCTGATGCTAGGTGTGCTTACAGTTTCTGGGTGAGTTCGTCGAATGCTGCGGCCAAACTCAAATAGCGGCTTGGGCTTTCGACTCCGAGTTCGTAGGGGTCTGTTGCATTGAGCGCGGCGGTCGGTTGTCGGTAAGGCTGTTGTGATGAAGCTCCGTCGTGGTTGTCGGGTTCGTCCGGTTGGTTGTCGGCGTTCGCGGGTTTCCGGTTCCCGCCGGAGGTGATCATGCTCACCGTTCGCTGGTATCTCCGCTACAACCTGTCGTACCGGGACCTCGAAGAACTTCTCGCAGAGCGGGGCATTGAGGTTGATCACGTCACTCTGTATCGGTGGGTTCAACGCTTCACACCACTACTAATCGATGCCGCTCGTCCT
>JANOYY010000175.1:0-6173 GCA_031429095.1 Acidimicrobiia bacterium
GGAGTTCGAGCCGATGGAAGGAACTGGGTCTTCCGGCGCGATGACATCGAAGCCTTCGCCGCTGGTCGCTCGGCGAAGAAGGTGGTCGTCGCGTACGACGTGACGGTGTCGTTCGAGAAGTCGATCTCCCTCGCGTGGGCCAGGGCCACGACGGAGGAGCGTCGCACGATCGAAGCTGCGCTCGACGCCGGCACGAACGCCGCTGTCGCCTATCTCGAGGACCACGCGGTCGCAGTCCGTCGTGGTCGTGGTGCGGAGAAGGCCGACGGGGTGTGGGCCGCCTCGTACCGGCATTTGACGAACCGCAACCTTGAATCGCAGCTGCACGACCACGTTGTGATCGCCAACATCGGTGCCGCCAACGGCCGCACGCAAGCGCTCGATTCCCGTCTCTTGCATCATCACGCGAAGACCGCCGGATATGTCGCCGGGGCCGTCACCCGACGCCACCTCTCCGAGACCCTCGGTGTCGCGTGGCAGCCCGTCGAACGCGGTCTCGCCGACATCGACGGTGTCACGCGAAACCAGATCGCCACGTTCTCCACCCGCCGGGCCGACATCACCACGCTGACCGACGAACTCGGCCTCGACTCCGCCGCCGCCCGTGCCGTCGCCGCCCTGGGGGATGCAAACGGCGGACAACACTGAAGTCCACGTTTGGCCCATCGACTGCGCTCGCTCTACGTTCACCGTGACTACAGGTGGATACGTCAGGAACCTGTCAGGAGGCTGGGACCTTTCGGACGAGAGCGTCCGAATACCGAAGCCGCTCGAGACTCATGTCGACCTCTTCGGTGCTCGACTGCTCGACGACGGTCTCGCGACCGATGCCCTTGCCTTCATAGCGACGGCACAACGGCCTCAGTTCGAGACCGGTCTTGAGAAATCGGGCCAGCCGTGCTTGGCGGAACCGTTTCGCCACACTTGTCCGACGACGGGGTGCGTGGTGTGCAATGCCGCGCCGTGCCGTCCGTGTCGCAGCGCTGCGGTCAGGAATTCCTAGGGCGGCACGCTCACCTCGATCGACGGACACGAGGAAGCCGGCATCGAGGATCCCAGCTCGAAGTGTCGGGCCATCACATCGGCGGCCTCGTCGGTGACCTTTCCCGCCTCGCGCTCCCAGTCGTCGAGGAGGTCAGCGAGTGCGGCATGACGTTGAGTGGCAGCAGCGAGCAGCTTCAGTCCTTGACGTAGTGCGTTCGACCGGCCGCCGTGGATCTCAGCCAAATGATCAAGCGTCTGTTCTTCCTCGCGGTCTAGTCGGACGGTTGTCGTAGACATGCAAGAAGTGGCCGCGGCGGTTGATGCTGCCTCTCGATGACACGGTCCGCAGCTTTCCAGGCGGACGTGGATTCGAGGCCGATTCGATTATCGACGGCTTGGGTCGAAGAGATCGAACGATGCTTGTCTTGTGTCATTCACGAACATCGGCGCGAGGTCCAAGGGCGGAGTGGCCCCTTCAAGATCGATGGCTACTGGTCGAAAGGTCTGAGAGCTCGACGTGGCCGGCGGGAGAACCATCCGGCAGCCACCTGGCCATCGATTCGTGCCGGAAGAGCTGGTCGAGGACCATGAACGCGGCGCCGATCATCCCGCTCTGCCCGCCGAGTGTGGACCGCAGGATTCGTAAGTCCCGCGTCGCCAACGGCAGCGATCGTTCGTAGATGCCGTGACGTATCGCTGCCAACAGTCCATCGCCGGAGCGTGCAACCCCGCCGCCGATCACCAGGACCCCCGGGTTGAAAAAGTTCACCACCGTCGCTAAGGCTTGACCGATCCGATACCCCGCGGTGGACAGGATCTCAACGCTCGCGGCGTCGCCGCTCTGCGCTCCTTCGCCGACGTCTGCGGCGTCGATCTCACCCTCGGCCGCAAGGACCTTCGCCAGGAATGCGCTTCGCCCGGCGCGTGCAGCGTCGATGCCATCGCGGGCGATTGCTGCACCGCCCGCCAGGGCCTCGAGACAGCCAATCTTTCCGCACCGGCACACCGTGGTCGGATCAGAGCTGATGGCGATGTGGCCGATGTCGCCTGCACTGCCCTGTGCGCCGCGGTGCAGACGGCCACCGGACACGAGCCCTGACCCGATGCCGGTGCCGATCTTGATGAACACCATCTCGGATTCGCCCATGCCGGCACCGGCGAGTAGCTCGCCGAGGGCCATGACGTTGGCATCGTTGTCGACCCACACCGGTGACTGGAATCGTTGCGAGATCTGCTTGCGGACTGGGTACCCGTCCCATCCTGGCATGATGGGCGGTGAGATCGGCCGCCCGGTGGCGAACTCGACTGGCCCTGGTACACCGATGCCGATCCCCCACAACGCGAGACCCTGCAGCGCCGGCGATGTGAGCACCTGATCGAAGAGCTGCTCGACGCGCTCCAGCGTGGCCCCGCCGCCGAGGGCGACCTTCCATGGTTCCTCGTACTTGACAAGCAGGCGACCGGAAAGGTCAGCACTGCCGATGCTGATGCTCGTCGCCCCGATATCAGCACCGAGGACGATGCCAGCCTCCGCCCGGAATCTCAGCTGGCGCGGCTGGCGTCCCCCGATTGACGGGCCGAGCCCACTCTCGGCGACGAGTCCACGGTCCATAAGTTCGTTGACTCGATTGGTCACCGCGGTGCGACCGAGCCCGGAGAGATGGGCAAGCTCTTGGCGAGTACCGGCTCGTCCGCTCCGGATCAGCTCGAGCAGGGTGACGACACCTTCGAGCAGATCGTCTGGATAGGTCGCGGGGGCGGTGAAGTCGCTCATCGGCGCAGCGGAATCTAGGTGAGAAGATCCCACAGTGGTGCGCCGTCTGCCAAGCAGCCGGCGACGAACAGCTCATCGAGAACCATGTGCGCGGTGCCGATGGCTGCGCCGAGTTGACCCAACGTCGAGCGCACGACTCGCAGATCGCGGGTCGCCAACGGAGACGAACGCAAGTAGACCTGTTGGCGGATCGTGGCCAGAAACGAGTCGCCGGCACTTGTCACAGCACCGCCGAGGATGACCAGCGACGGGTTGTAGACGTTGACGATCGTCGCAAGCACGTCTCCGATGTGGCGGGCCGCCGTCGTGAGCAACGTCATGCATGCGCCGTCGCCATGAGCAGCACCGTCGATGACGTCGAAAACGACGATAGGGCGATCTCCGGCAACAACGGCGGCCAGGAACGGTGAGCTGCCGTCGGCCGCGGCCGCTGACGCACCGCGTACGATGGCCGCGCCGCCGGCGACGGCCTCGAGGCAACCAGTTCGACCGCAGCGACAAAGTACATCGAACGAGGTGCCGATGACTGGGACGTGACCGACATCGCCGGCGCTTCCTTGGGCTCCGCGATGGATGTGCCCCTCGGAGATCAGACCGGCCCCGATGCCTGTACCGATCTTCAAGACGACGACGTCACGCTCGCCCACGGCTGCGCCGGCACGGAGCTCTCCGAGCGCCATGACGTTGACGTCGTTATCGACCCACACGGGAGCGTCGAACACCTCGCCGAATCGCGCTCGCACGTCGTAGCCGTCCCAACCGGGCATGATCGGTGGCGAGGTTGGCCGTCCGGTGGCGAACTCGACTGGACCCGGCAGGCCGACGCCGACACCCCAGACTCTTCGACCGGCGGCCGTGGGCTGCAGACTGCGCATCGTCTCGACGACATGGTTGAGGGATTCGTCAGGGCCCGCCTCGATCTGCCATGCACCACCCGCCGTTGCCAGCAACTTGCCGGCGAGATCGGTCACCCCGACCCTGACGGCAGTGGCACCGAATTCGGCGATCAGAAGTACCCCGGCGTCGGCGTTGAAGCACAATTTGCGCGGCGCTCGCCCGCCGTTGCTGATCGTGGTCTCGCCATCGAACACCAAACCCACGTCGATCAGTTCGCGAATGCAACGGCTGACGACCGTACGTCCGAGATTCCCGACCCGACTGAGCTCACTGCGGGTGCGCGCCTGACCCGTCCGGATCAGATGCAGAACCGTGCTTGTCGCCTCATCATCTGCGGTGGCAACATTTGCTCCCAAGAGACCCTCCATAGAACGCGTCGACCCGTTATTTGTATGCTACATCTTGACTTCTGCTCGTCGCAAGCACATCATCGTTGATGACAGCACCGTTCAGCTGTCGAAGCGACCAAGGGGGTCAGGGCATGCGTTTGGGCTATTGCACGATCACGTGGGGCGGCGTCGTTGGCGACCCCACCGGGGTCACGAGCGTGAAGGACCTCTTTTACCGAGTCAACGGGTCGATGGAACAGGCGATCAGTGACATCGCAGCCGAAGGCTTCGAGGGCGTGGAGATGTTCGACGGCAACGTCAACGATTACGCCGACCGGCCCGACGATCTGCGCAACGCACTCGATTCGGCCGGCGTGCAACTGGTCAGCGTGTATACCGGCGCCAACTTCATCTATGACGAGATCCGTGAGGACGAGTTCAGCCGCATCGAACGCGCCGCGGATCTGGCCGCGCAGTTTGGTGCCGAGGCGCTGGTCGTCGGCGGAGGAGCGCAGCGCGCGGCCGGTATCCGGCCGTCCGACTACGACCGGCTAGGCGCCGCTCTCGACCAGGTCTGCGAGATCGCCGAAGCACGCGGTGTTCATGCCTGCTACCACCCACACCTCTCGACCATCGTCGAGAACCCCGAGCAACTCGACTTGTTGATGGCGCGCAGCCGGATTGGGTTCTGCCCCGACACCGCCCACCTGATGGCCGGAGGCGGTGATCCGGCAGCACTCATTCGCCGTTACCCCGAACGGGTTCGCCACGTGCACCTCAAGGACTTCATCCCCGCGCCATTCGGTTTCCACCCACTCGGTCACGGCAACGTCGACTTCGACGACGTCATTTCGGCGCTCAAAGAGGTCGGCTATGACCGCTGGCTGATGGTCGAGCTCGACAGCTACGACGGCGACCCACGCGAGGCCGCCCGCATCAGCCGGGCCGAGTTGACCCGCCTGCTCGGCTGAGCAACCCGCCAATCCCGTCTCATCTCGAGAATCCAACCCACCAACTTCAACACACCAACTTCAATACAGGAGACCAATACCGTGAACCGTCGCCCTACCCTGTCGTCAGCCCTCGCTGCGACGCTCCTCCTCGCCGTGACCGCGTGCGGTAGCTCTGGAAGCTCATCCACGCCGACCGCTGAATCCACTGGTGGCGGCACGACGGCAGCCGCCGCTGGCAGCAAGTGTGACCCGGCGATCCTCAGCAAGATCCAGACCTCGATCGACGCCGCCCAGAGCAAAGCGCAGTCGAAAGGCCCCAATGGCGAGGCAGCGAAGCCGGCCAGCGACGTGACCCTGACCGACGACGAGATCGCCAAGGTCAAGGCGATGAACGCCACAGCGGCGATCGTCTTCCACACCAAAGCATCCGATTGGTCGACTGCGCAGGAAACTGGCCTCAAGACCGAGTTTGCACGTCTCGGCATCACCGTCACCGATGTCACCGATGCTGGCTTCAAGGCCGACCAACAGATCACCGACATCGAGACCGTCATGGCCAAGAAGCCGTCCATCATGGTGTCGATTCCCGTTGACGCTGCCGCCACCGCCGACGCATACAAGGCCGTCGCCGCCGCCGGCACGAAGTTGGTGTTCATGGACAACGTCGCGGCCGGATTGCAGCAGGGCACCGACTACGTGTCGGTCGTCTCGGCCGACAACTACGGCAACGGAGTCGTCTCGGCTCATCTGATGGCCAAGGCATTGTGCGGAAAGGGCAACATCGCAACGGTCTTCCATGGTGCTGACTTCTTCGTCACCAAACAGCGTCACGATGGCTTCGTGAACACGATCAAGTCCGACTATCCCGACATCAAGATCGTCGACGAGAAGGGCATCGACGGTGCCGACTTCGCCACTCTCGCCCAGGACGCGACCAACGCCATCCTCGCCAAGAACCAGGACCTGCAGGGCATCTGGGCGGTGTGGGACACGCCCGCCGAAGGTGTGCTCGCAGCGATCAACTCCAACAACCGCAAGGGCGTGATCGTCATCACCGAAGACTTGGGCAAGCCGGTCGCGATCGAGATGGCCAAGAACGGTCAGGTGAAAGGCCTCGGCGCCCAGCGGCCCTACCAAGCGGGCATCACCGAGGCCGACCTCGGCGCCTACGGCCTGCTCGGCAAGACCGCTCCCGACTACGTCGCCCTGCCTGCCCTCGCCGTCGACCACGACAAC
>JANOYY010000176.1:0-58334 GCA_031429095.1 Acidimicrobiia bacterium
GTCTGAAGCAGGATGACATCGGGAAGTGCAGCTTCGATGTTGGTGAACTGATTCGTGAGGTTCGGAGTCGAGGCCTCGTGCAGCTCCTCCTTCACGACCGAAATGTTCGTCCCCTTGATCGCAATTTTGAAGCCACGGCTGTAGCTCAAGCCGAAGTCATTGTTGTAGGTGAGCTGCGCAACTTTGGCGCCGTTCGGGAACTCCTGTTTGATCCACTCTGCCCAAAGGATGGCTTCGGTGGTGTAGTCAAGCTGCATACCGATTGTCCACGGGTGGCCATCGACATCGCCCCACTGCGCAGCCCCCGTGCCGTTGAGCAGCTGCGGCATGCATTCCTTGTGGGTGTCGTCCCAGATCGCCAGGTTGTTTGGCGTGCCAACGGTTGTGACGAGTGCTGCATATTTGCCCGAGGCGATTGCCTCGGCCACGTTGGCCTTGGTCTTTGCGGCCTCGTACAAGTCGTCCTTCGCGTCAAGGAGAATCTTGCGGCCAGCAACACCACCCGCGTCGTTGACGTACCTGAAATAGCTGTTCATGCCGTCCGCAATAAGGCCGAACCCGGCGAGCGGCCCAGACTTCGGCAGCGAAATGAAGGATCGAATTTCCTTGTCCGTAATACCCTGATTGACGTCGTAGTCCTTCGGGCAATTCTTCAGGTCGAGCTTGAATCCACTCTTGCCGAGGTATGTACCGTCAGCCTGCTTGCCAAGTCCACCGGCTGCGGCGACGGCCGCTTTGGTGGTGGGTGCGGCCGTCGTGGCCACGCCTGCTTTCGTGGTCACTTTCTTCTTCGTCTTCGTCGTCTTCTTCGCGGCACCCATCGAAGGGTTGGCGCTCAGGATCAACGCTCCGCCGACGATCGCCGCTACGACGATCCGTCCGTTTCTGCGAATGCCATGGTGAGTTGGTTTCATACTTGTCCCCCTGTTTGGTCTCGAAGGATCGAGAGTTTTGCTAGGTGTACTTCGGTGTTTGTGACTTCGTTCAATTCGTAGTGAGTTTTCTTTGGTGTGCCTAGGCAGTGTTGATCGTTTCGTTCACGATCGTTTCGTGGGAACCGATCGTTTCGTGGGAACCGATCGGTTTGCGAATCGGAGAGGACCCGGCTCGGGCAATTTCAGAGAGCCACGACGGGTTTGGAATGACACGAACCAACTTGGCCCGAAATCGCCGGACGCCCTCGATGACACCTCCGGGAAGAAGGAACACAAAGAGCAGCAGCATCAAACCGAACGCAATCGCCACGATTCCACCCTTTCCCTGCCGTGTCGACAGCCAATGCATGTCGAAGGGCCCGACCTTTTCTTTCTCGGTGAGCTGTTCGAGGAGGTAGTTCAATAAGACAACCAAAACCGCTCCGGGGATCGCACCCGAGACCGTGGCGCCGCCGCCCATCACCAGTCCGATGATGAGGACGATACTGAGACCGACTCCAAAGCTGACGTCGGAGGCAAATGGGAGGTTCACAATCAGCATCCACCCGGCCACTCCGCAGAAACCAGCGCTCAACCCAAACACCATCACCTTGTTGCCTGGAACCGAAACGCCGCTGATCGATGCCGCCAACGGATTGTCACGTTGCGCAACCAAGGCGCGGCCGGCGCGGCTTTTGATCATGTTGCGGGCAAGGATGAACATGACTGCAGCAACAATCAAAAGCACGAAATAGCGGTACCGATGGGGGTCGATGCGCTCCGTTGGATCGAAGGGCGTCCACGAAGGCGGTTCGAGTGTGCCAGAAACATTCTTGCCATTTGATCCGCCCGTGATGCTTGTGAAGCGAAGCACAATGGTGGGGAAGGCGATTGCGAGCGCGAAGGTAACCACTACGAGGTACAGGCCCTTGATACGTATCGCAGGCAGTCCAACAAGGCACCCGACGATAAACGGCACGATGAAGGCCGCCGGGAGCGCCGCGAAGAAACTCCAGTTGTGGTCTTCGACCATGATCACCGTCAGGTAGGCACCGATGCCGAGAAAGGCTGAGTGACCAAGCGAAATCTGGCCGGAGTACCCGACGAGAAGATTTAAGCCAAGGACGGCAACCGCGTAGGCCAGGACCTTGTTCCAGTTCAGCATCTGGCCGGTCGGGTTGCCGAACAACTCGGGCAACTTGATGAACGGGAGCGCGATTAGAAAGAAAATGCCAATCGCCCACGCACCAATCACGTAGACACGGTGCTTCGGTGAACCCTGAATGATCGATGTGGCCATCAGACCCGCTCCACTCTGACTTTGCCGAACAACCCGTTAGGTCGTAGCAGCAGCACAACAATGACAAGGACGAGCGTAAAGCTCAGGACCAGATCCGAGCCGATGAACTTGACGTAGCCGCCCAACATCGTTTGGAGCTGGCCAACCAGGATGCCACCCACGACTGCGCCGACCAAACTGTCGAGCCCGCCGATGATCGCAGCGGCGAAGGAGAACACCAAGATCTTGGCCATGAACGAAGGGTCAAGCAGCGACTTGCTATCCGACAAGACGAGGCACCCAGCGAGGGTTCCGATCGCCGCGGCGAGAGCCCACCCGAACTGAAGCGTTCGTCCGACACTGATTCCAACCAACCGACTTGATTCAAGGTTGGACGAAACCGAACGGAAGGCCAAGCCGATTTTCGTTCGGCTGAGCAGAAGCGAAACGACCACCGCAATGACGATCACCGAAAGCCAGATGCCGATTGTCGAATAGAAAAGCCGCGCTCCGAAGATATCGAAGTAGTGCGTTTTCGGGTCCGACGGGAATGGGCTTGGAAAACCTTTGGGGTCCGCATTCCACAGCAACATTGCGGCTCCATCGAGCGCAAAGCCAAGCGCAATGGTGACCATCGTGATCGGAAGGTGATTCGACGGGTCGAATGGCCGGATGAACACTCGCTCGAAGATCGACGCGAAGATGGCCGACACCACCATCGAGGTGAGAATGCCGAGCCACACCGGCCAGCCTTGCTCCCGAGCGAGGACCCAGGCGAAAAAGGAGAAGAACATCGCCATTGAGCCCTGGGCAAAGTTGATGACGCCGGTTGCCTTGTAGATGAGCACCAGGGCGAGGGCAACGGCACCGTAGATGAATCCGTTGGCAAGGGCATCGAGGAACCGGACCCAGAAGAGCTTCAGGCCCTCCATCGCGATGAAGATCACCGAGAGTCCAACGACGAGCGCGCCGGTGACGATCAAACTGCGCGAACCAATCTCGCTCGATCGGTCTCGCAACCGGTCGAGCATCGAACGGTCGCCTCCACGAACCTGCTCAAGAAGAGTCACCGATAGCTCCTAATACCCGAGGTACGCACGTCGTACCGCATCGTCATTCTTCAGTTCGTCGGCCGTACCGGAAAGCACGACTTCGCCGGCTTCGAGCACGTAGGCGCGGTCGGCAATGTCAAACGCCAGTGTTGCATTTTGTTCGACGACGAGCATCGTCACACCCTGCTCCTTCTTGATGGCCGTTAAACGATGGAAAAGGTCGGCGACGATGATCGGCGCAAGACCGAGCGATGGCTCGTCGAGCAGCAACAGTTTCGGATGGCTCATCATCGCCCGCGCCACCGCCAACATTTGTTGTTCGCCGCCAGAAAGGCTGCCCGCAATTTGTGAGCGACGTTCGCCGAGTCGGGGAAAGATCTCGTACCAGAACTGGTAGTCCTTCGTGAGGTCGGTCTTCTTTCGCCGGAACGCGCCGACCTCGAGATTTTCTGCCACGGTGAGATCGGCAAATGTTCCTCTCCCCTGCGGCACATGGGCAACACCCATGCGAGCGATCTCCGTGGTGTTCTTGCCCGCAAGCGACGTGCCATCGAACACGATCTCACCCGACGTCGACACCATCTGACACACCGAACGAATCGTCGTTGTCTTCCCCGCTCCGTTGGCACCGAGCACCACCGTGACCTCGCCCTCGGCCACTTCTAGGTCGACGCCGTGAAGGGCCTCGACCGGGCCGTAGCTGGCCCGCACTCCCTTGAGCGCCAAGAGCGCCGTCATGCCGCACCGCCCAAGTACGCCTCGATTACATCGGGGTTGCGGCTGATTTCGGCCGGGCCTCCCTCGGCAATCTTGCGTCCGAAGTTCAAAACCACGATGTTGTCGGAAATCGCCATGACCATGGACATATGGTGCTCCACGAGGAGCACAGTGAGATCGTAGGCGTCTCGGAGCGACTTGACCAGGTTGCCCAGTTCGTCGACCTCGATATGAGTGAGCCCGGCTGCCGGTTCGTCGAGCATCAGCATCTTTGGGTTGCTGGCCAATGCCCGGGCAATTTCGACGCGCTTGAGGGTGCCGTAAGGCAGACCGGCCGCCGGTTGGAAAGCAATGTCGGCAAGGCCGAGTTCGTCGAGGATGGTGTACGCCTGCTTCGCTAAGCGTCGCTCCTCGGATCGAACCCCGATTCGCAATGCGCTCCGGACGAAACCATTGCGACCTTGGGTATGAGCACCGAGCATGACGTTTTCGAGCACGCTGAGGCGCGCCCAGAGCGCCAGGTTCTGAAACGTCCGGCTGATGCCGTGGCGAGCAATGTTCTCGGCCCGAACCGCACCCAAGTCCGCCCCGTCGAAGGTGAGCGACCCCGACGTCGGCTCATAGACCCGACTGATCACGTTGAACATGGTGGTCTTCCCAGCACCGTTGGGCCCAATAAGACCCAAGATCTGTCCAGGTTCGATTGAGAAACTCAGTGAGTCGAGGGCCACGACGCCCCCAAATTTCACCGAGATTCCACTCACGTCGAGTAAAGCCATTCAGCGTCCGATCAACTACGGGGTACTGCCGGATATGAACGTCGCCCGGCAAGCACCAGCTCAAAAATGTGATGTCGGTCACACCATAGAAAGGTGAAACCAGAATTACAAATCACTTTCTGAAATGAACGCCGGTCACGGACACGTGAAACGGCTACGAGGTGAGCCTGACGGAAAGCGAGCGGTGAAAATGCTGGACGCCGGGCTCATTTCGCCCGAACGTCAGATGAGTTTGGGCACCGGAATTGAAGCCCTGCTGGATGCTATTGCCGATCACGAAGTCTTCGGTTAACACGGTGTCGTTCACGACATCCCAATTGCGGTCGAAGTACCCGGGATCGCTTGCCACATGACCCTTCTCCCCCAACACCTTGACGGTGGCGTTCGTTCTCCCCGGTTGGCCGGGCACGGGAAAGCTCATCCAGAGTTCCATGTGTTTTCCCGACCACACCAAAACAGTGTTCGGAAAGACCGAATAGGCGTGGACAAGATGTTGACCAGCGTCGACGGTGTCCAAATTCTCGTGGCGGATCTTCTCAAAGCTGGATCGAACCGCGGTCATGCAACCGTGGGGACCGAACGCACGAAATGGGGCAACGTTGGTTCTGATGTGCGGACCAATGGTTGTGCGGTGAAGCACTCCGAGGTGATAGGTCTCCAAGAAGCCGTCGACGACGACCTTCCAATTCATGTCGATCGACCGGGTTTCGGAACGCTCCACCAAAAAGCCGTCGAGACCATAGGCCGCCAACTCAGCGTCGAGTTCTGCGCCGAGATGCGCGGCGACGTCGATCGATGTCCCAGGGGTCAGCCCTACCCAAAGCAATCCGTGTCGTTCAACGATCGGCAACGCAACGAGACCATGCTGGTCTCGATCGATCGTCCCGAAGTCATCTGCGTGGGGGACGCTCGCCAGAGTGCCATCAAGACGATATGTCCACGCATGATAGGGACACGAGAAGGAGTTGCGCTGCCCGCACGCTTCAAACTCGACTTTTGAGCCGCGGTGTCGACACACGTTGAGAAACGCTCCCAGGGACCCGTCTCGCTGGCGGGCCACCAAGACAGGCACCCCGGCCACATCGCGAGCGAGAAAGTCCCGGGGTTTCGAGCATTCCGACGCATGACCAATCACGAGGGGGTCAACCCGGAACAGGCGCTGCGTTTCCAGAATCAAGTGGTCGGCGTCGGTGTAGTCAGCAACGGGATTTTGAAAAATGTCGTCGGCTCTCGACGTTGTTCGCGAATCGAGGAACGTCACCACCTGCTGTGCGAGTAGCTGCTGCGTTTCTCGTTCCAAGCGGTGCCTCCAACTCTGCGTTTGGAGTCAAGTATCGCTCTCGACAGGACCACAACCAAAACGCTCTGAACGGCGAGCCTGCGAGACTGGTCAGATGGAGTTCAAGGACCTTACCAAGACGCCGTATCCGTTGAGCCGGATGTCGGTGTTCGGAAGACGCGGAGCCGTCGCAACGGCACAGCCGCTGGCGGCCCAGGCTGGCATGTCGATCCTGCAGTCCGGCGGCAACGCTATCGACGCCGCGATCGCCACGGCGATGGCGCTTACCGTCGTCGAGCCGACCTCGAACGGAATCGGCAGCGATGCTTTTGCGCTTGTGTGGGCCGACGCCAAACTACACGGTCTCAACGCGTCGGGCCGTTCTCCATTGCTGGCGACATACGACGAGTACCTCTCGCGCAGCCTCCACAAGGTGCCGGACCTCGGATGGCTATCGGTCACCGTGCCCGGGGCGGTGTCGGCGTGGTTTGCGCTTCACGAACGCTTCGGACGCCTCTCGTTTGGAACGATCGCCGAGCCAGCGATCGATCTCGCCGAAGGTGGATTCTCCGTGAGTCCAGTCGTCGCCAATGCCTGGCGCCTTGCTACCGAGCAATACGAACGTGAGGCGATCGGCCCCGAATTCGCAGGATGGTTCCAGACGTTCGGAATGGGCGGTCGTGGCCCATCGCCCGGCGATGTTGTCACCTTCGCGGATCATGCGTCGACGCTGCGCGAGATTGCCGCGACGAAGGGCACGTCCTTCTACGAGGGACGCTTGGCCGAGGCGATCGACTCGTTTTCCCGAACGACGGGCGGACTCATTCGAGGCGCGGATTTGGCGGCACACAAAGCACAGTGGGTCGACCCGATCAGCACGACCTATCGCGGCTTCGACGTCTGGGAGATCCCGCCGAACGGCCATGGAGTAAGTGCACTTAGCGCTCTCAACATTCTCGAAGGTTTCGCCTTCGCCGAGAACTCGTTCGACGACCCACACACATGGCACCTCCAGATCGAAGCGATGAAGCTTGCCTTCGCCGATGCACAGGCCTACGTGGCGGACCCTGAGCACGCTGATGTCCCCACGAGGGGCATGCTCGACAAGGACTATGCCGCTCAACGTCGCGAGCTCATCGGGGATGAAGCTTCTATTCCTATGGCCGGTGAGCCGCCTCGCGGTGGAACCGTTCTCCTCTGCACCGCAGATCACGAGGGGAATATGGTGAGTTTCATCCAAAGCAACTACATGGGCTTTGGTTCGGCGGTCGTTGTTCCGGGCACCGGCATCTCGCTGCAGAATCGGGGTGCAAACTTCAGCTTGGTAGCCGGTCATCCCAACGTGATCGCACCCCGTAAGCGCCCATATCACACCATCATTCCGGGTTTCCTCACCAAGGACAACGAGGCAGTCGGGCCGTTCGGCGTGATGGGAGGCTTCATGCAGCCTCAGGGTCACGTACAGGTCGTCCTGCGAACTATCGATCAGCGCCTGCATCCACAAGCAGTGCTCGATGCCCCTCGTTGGCGATGGGAGCAGGGTCAGACGGTTTGGGTCGAGCCGCCGACACCCGAATCCGTCGTGGCCGACCTTAAGGCACGTGGTCACGATGTGAAGATCGTGGCAATTCCATCTGCGTTTGGTCGCGGCCAGATCATCTGGCGTTCCGGAGGAGGGCTGATCGCCGGGTCGGAATCACGGGCCGACGGTCAGGCGCTCGTCTGGTAGCGCACCGTTCACCTTCCGACGTTGGGTCAGATTTGCCCGCCCGGCCACACGCGTCCCAACGTGGGGAGAAAAGCGGGTTTCAGGGGAGCTGACGCAGGACCCACTGGCCGAGGGCTTGGACTTCGTCGTCGCGCCAGGAGAGACGGCCGGGGAGGTACTTCGCCGACTTCAGGGCGCGCTGTTGGTGGGCGAGGATGCCGACGTCTTCGATCGCCACCCTCTCCCAGCGCTCGTAGTACGGCGCCGCCTTTTCGTCGAAACCAGGCTCAGTCACCAGTTCCTGGGGGAAGCAGCCACCCACTTCGAGGAGCGTACGGTCAACGGCGAGTGGGGTGACGCTGAGCCACCACATGCAGTCCTGAGCGACCACAAACTGAACCGTCGGATGGATCACCGTAAAATACGTACCCATACGAGCGTCGTCGTCGAGACCTTCGATCTTCGGAAACGGGGGCGGGGTGCCGGGCAGGGTAGCGATGCTGCGGCCAGAGATCACCTGAATGCATCGCCACTCTCCTAGTGTGGTCAGTGTGCGTGACTCCTGTCGGCCAACGGTGTCTCGGTGCAGGATTCCCGTATGATATGACTCCATAGCATTTTCGAGAATGAGCTTCCAGTTGCACTCATTCATGATCGCGACGCGCCACGTGCAGCGCATCTGGTCGAGGCGATGGGAGACCATGCGGTTCGGAAGATCACCGAGGTGGGCAAGCAAGGAATCCGCATCATCGTTGAAGGTGATGAACACAAACCCGGCCCACGACTCCATCCGAATCGGCACCAAGCCACTATCCGAGCGATCGAAGTCGATCGCCTGCTCCATATCGGGACACGTGACAAGCGCACCATCGAGGGCATAGCTCCACGCGTGATACGGGCAGATGAACCGTCGCGAAGTACCTTCGCCGTTCACCAATATCGAGCCCCGATGACGGCAGTAGTTCGCAAATGCTCGAAGGTCACCATCGGTCCCGCGCACCACCAGCACCGGACCACCAACCGTTTCGAACGAGCGATAGTCACCAGGATTGAAAAGCATGTCACCACGGCAGAGGAAGATCCACCGCTTCAGGTGAATGTGTTCAAGCTCCTTTTCAAAGAGATCGGGCGAGGTATAGAAGCCCGCCGGCATGCTTGACGCGGTGTTCAGCGGTGCCGTTGCAGCCTCAAGTTGGGCGGGGTCAAGTCCGGAAGGCATATCTGTCGGCGAGCCTACCTAGGTTCGTGGGAACGCCCGATGTACATTGACGTCATGAGTGAGATCCATTGGATGTCCGGCACCGAACTCGCCGCAGCAATCAACGCCCGAGAGCTGTCGGCTGCCGAGGCCCTGGAACATTTCGTGGCCCGCATCCAGCGACTCGACGGACCGGTGAACGCCGTCGTTCATTGGGACCTCGACCGCTCGCGCAAAGCCGCAGCGGCCGCCGACGCGGCAACAATTCGAGGTAACGCCACGGGCGCCCTTCACGGCGTACCCCTCACGATCAAGGACTCGTTCTCGACCGTCGGCTGCATCACCACGTCGGGCTCACCTGATCTCGCCGACCACGTGCCGACGGAAGACGCATGGGCCGTCGCACGGCTTCGTGAAGCGGGCGCGATTCCGTTCGCAAAAACAAACCTGCCGATTTTCGCCGGTGACATTCAGAGCTACAACGACGTGTACGGTACGACAAACAATCCGCACAACCTCGAGCGAACACCGGGTGGATCGTCAGGTGGATCGTCGGCGGCACTGGCCATGGGGTTCACGCCACTTGAACTCGGGTCCGACATAGGCGGATCGATCCGTGTGCCTGCGCACTACTCGGGCGTGATGGGTCACAAGCCGAGCTACGGCATCGTGCCGGGGCACGGTCAGATTCCGGGAATGCCGGGGACGCTGAGTCAGGCCGACCTCGCCGTCGTTGGTCCGATGGCGCGAACGGTTGGGGATTTGGAATCGATGCTGGAGGTGATGGCGGGGCCGGATCGATGGCAGGCACCCGGGTGGCGACTCGACCTACCACCGGCACGCGCCCGAACGCTGTCGGAGTTACGGATCGCAGCCTGGATCGACGATCCCTACTGCACTGTCGACGGCTCGACTCGCCGAGTGCTCGGCGAAGTCATCACGTCGATCGAAGCGGCTGGTGGTTGCGTCGACACCGAGGCACGTCCGGGCTTCACGCTGGAGAAGGCCGACATGGTGTTCAAATCGCTCTTGTTCTCGGCGCTCGCGGGAAGCTACAGCCGCCAGGAGATCGAAGAAATCGCGACCGATACCAACGACACGCCGCTCGGCTCCATTCATCGCGCATCGTCGGCGCGTCATCGCGAGTGGCTGGCGAACAACGAGCGGCGTCTGCAGATCCGTCAGCGCTGGCACGAGTTCTTCGAACGCTTCGATGTCATCCTCATGCCCGTGCAACCACGCGGCGCGATTCCCCACGATCACAGCCCGCAATGGTCGCGGACGATTGCCATCGATGGCATCACTCGTCCGTATCAAGACCTGTTCGGTTGGACCGGTCCGGCCGGCGCCGGTTGGCTTCCTGCAACCGTTGTTCCCGGAGGCATCGGTGATGACGGTCTTCCCATCGGGGTGCAGATCGTCGGGCCGTACCTCAACGATCGAACGACGCTGCAGGTCGGGCGTCTCATCGCTGAGCTGCGGGGCGGTTGCCCGCGTCCGGCCTTGGCCGGAGGCTGAGCTTTGGGCTTGAGCTTCGGCTGACGAAGTTTCTGCAGCGTGATCATTGCTTCGGTGGGGCCGAACGCTCGCGTGTGGTGCGCAAGGCCACTGGAGTGCTCGCATCGAGAGCCGTTTTCACGTTGTCACGGAATCTTCCGAGGATGAGACCCCAGGCGCGCTCCATATATGCGGCGTGCTCCGCCGACCGCACAAACTGTGTCAATTCGAGATGGCAGGCGCGCCTTCGAGCGGAGATATCGAGGTAGGCCCGGCTCCCCGCTCCCGGGAGCGGCACGTCGTTCGCAGCGAAATCCCACTCCATCACGATGAGCGACGGCTCGATGGTGTGAAGGTACTTGCCTCGTACTTCGAGTCCCCATTCCATGGTTGCGGAGAAACGTCCGTCAACGATGGTCACTGGCACACCGCACCATCGGCTGTAGAGCGTTGCGTCGGTGAACGCACGGAAAGCGTCGGACGGCGAACAGGGACCATCGGCCTCGACCACGGTCGCGCCTACTGTTCGACCGTCGGCGAGCAGCGCCGGCGTCGTGCCCGGGAAGAACTTGTGTTCGTCGGTCTGGAGCAATCCACGAATGCCGACCAGCGCGTCTTGGCGGGCGCGGTAGCGACGGAACGTTCCTTCCCTTCGCATGATGACAAGGCCCGCATCTCGCAAAACACCGAGGTGCACCGAAATCGTGGCGCCCGAGAGGTCGAATGCGCTCACGATCTCCCCGGCTGGCAGTTCGCGGTCCCAGATCAGCCACAGAATCTCACGACGCACCGGGGAATTCAGCGCGTCGAGGAGACGCTGAGCATCAGGGTCGGGTACTGTCACTTCGAGTTGCGGCGTGACGTGTCGAATGAGCGGCACGACCGACGCGGCGCTTCGGAACGCAGCCGGTCACGATTTCGCTTCGGCGAGCGCTCTCATGCGGTTGCCTTCTGGGTTGTGTTCCACTCGGCCAGACCGAGGCGTTCCATGAGCGGCGGACGTACATACCGATCGACCGCGTAGGTGAACGGGGCCAGCCAACTTCTGCGCCATGACGCTTACATGCCCATGTCGATGCATTCGTACACGTCGACCGTGCCACCGTTGGCGAGGACGGGACACCCGGCCGTCATTGCTGCGGCGTCGTCAAGAGAGTCGGCGTTGACCATGGAAAAGCCGGTCAAACCGCTCGCTGCGACAGACCGACCTTTCGGGGAGACTGACGTGGACCCAGCGAACGGGGCGCCGCCGTCGGCGATTGCGGAACCGAGTGTTCCGTACCACGCTCCCCACGCCGCCATGACCTTCTCCTGTTCGGCGGGTGAATCCGCCATTGCGCCGCCGCCTTGGTACACAAACATGAACTTGGCCATGAAATCTCCTTTGGGTTGCGCAACGACGGGTTGCTATTTCGTTCGTAGCCTAAATAACAGTGGAATACCTGTCAAGAACTTTTGGAGAGCTTCAGATGTACTCCGTCACTGCATCCGCGAACTCGGACCAGAGGCGTCGCCACGTCGACGGTACCCGACCTCCAAGCTCGGTTGATGTAGTTTCCGCCCATGGAACTCACAGGACAGGTCGCAGTAATTACCGGTGGTGCAAGTGGGATCGGCCGCGGGATCGCGCGAGCGTTTGCCGACGTCGGCATGAAGATCATGATCGCCGATCTCGACGACGCCATGATGGCCGTCACGGTGGAGGAACTTTCTCGGCGTGGCATCGAAGTAGCCAGCCAGCGCTGTGATGTGTCGAAACTTGAAGACGTCGAAGCTCTCGCTGCAGCAACAATGGATCGATTCGGCGCGGTACACGTGCTCTGCAACAACGCTGGGATCGGCATACCGACTCCCACTCACATCATTCGGCTCGAGGACTGGCGCTGGATCATCGATGTCGATCTCTGGGGTCCGATCTACGGCGTCAAAACCTTCCTACCAATCATGGAGGAACAGGGCGTCGGCCACATCAACACGACGGCATCACTCGCCGGGCTCATCGGTTCAGGCTTTATGGGCGCTTACAATGTTGCCAAGCACGGTGCCGTCGCGCTCATGACCACATTGGAACGAGACCTGCGTGGACGCAAGAGCCCGGTTCACGCATCGGTGCTGTGTCCCGGTCCCATCAACACCGACATCAGCCGCCATTCGGTTTCGTATCGTCCAAGTCGGGCGAAGCCCAAGGCGAACAGCGCTGCCGAAGGAAGGGCTGGCGCGAATGTGCAAGCCATCCTCGACACCGGAATGGACCCCGACGAGGTCGGACGTCTGGTCCTCGATGGCATTCAGCGCAACACGTTTTGGATGCTCACCCATCCGTCGTTTTCGAAGGTGCTCAACAAGCAACTCGATGCGTTGATCAACGACGGTTCGCTCATAAAGGCGTAAGCGCCCGGGTCTATCCCCTCGCCCCGTCGGCCAACTCGCGGAGGATATCGAGATGCCCGAGGTGACGGGCCGTCTCTTCGAGCATGTGCACCAGCACGTAGCGCAAGGTGACGCTCGGTCGACCATCGTTGATCGACACCGAGAGGGCATCGAGTTCGAGCGTCGCCTCAATGGCTCGACTCCGCGTTACAGCTGCGTGATACAGCGCGATCACTTCCTCGGGACTGTCAGAAACCGCCGACGAGAATTCCCAGTCAGCGTCTTGGGCAAAAGGCGCGCTCGCCCATGGTTCCAGGACCACCCCGGTCAGCCGCTCGGAGAACCAGTAATCCTCCACATTGGCGAGGTGCTTCACAAGTCCATTGAGGCTCGTGTTCGATCGTGTTGCCGACACCTGCGCCCGCCGAGGATCGTCAAGGTTCGACAGCTTGGCCACTACGCCTTCGCGGTAGTAGTCGAGTAAACCCACCAGCATCGTGCGTTCGTTGGCGGTATGCACATTGGGCCACAGTCGCTCGACCGGTCCGGTCGACGTCTGATGCGTGCCGTGTTGCTTCTCCGACGCGCTGCGTTCCACACAGAACTCGTTCCCTTCGGGATCACCCATCGTGACCCAACCCGTCCCATCGGGCCGACGATGATCCGCTGTCACCGAAGCGCCCTTTCCCTTCAAAGTTCTGACCTCCAGGTCGCGACCATTTATCAACGGCTGCAGGTCGAGGTGGATTCGATTCTTGCCCCTCTTCGCTTCGGGCACGGCGATGAACAACATGCTCGGCACCCGACCGGAAGGATCGTACACATACCATTCCGGGTCACCCGATTCGTTGTCGACGTGACTCACCAACCCAAGGACGTCGGCCCAGAACAAACCGAGCACTTCGGGGTTCGCGCAATCGAAGGTGATGTGGTTGATCGCTGCGACCATGTCACACCTTCGTTTCGAGTCTGGTTTTCCAGGCGACCAACACTTCGAGCACCCGATCCAGGTCGTGGGCCACCTCGCCATGGGCGCGAATCGCACCGGTCACAAACAGGTTGAGACCGTCTCCCACGGTGCCAGCGTCTTTGCGTCGCATTGTCCGCCAGTCTGTTGCGAGACCTACTATGCCCACATATTGTTTTGGCTCGCGTCGGCAGAGCTCCGCGAAGATGCCGATTTCACATGCCGTGCCGTCGTCGATCAGCGGACCGTCGAGCCAAGCGACGACCGCATTGGCTCCGCGAACGCCCGCTCCGTCTTCGGCATAGACCGTGTCGGGATCGAGGGAGTCGAACTGGATTCGGTGCGGTACAAAGCACTCCATCCCACGCGACTCCAGCGTCTGGGCGCAGGATTCGAGGAAGTCGCGATCCGCTTGTGTGAACAACGGACCGGCGAGGTAGATCTTCATGACGCGCACACTACCGGCATGGCAGCGACGAGTGGATCGACTTTTCGTCGGTACGTTAGCGAGTCAGGCTCGCGTCTTTACGCATGCGCTCGACCTGCTTCTCCACGATCGACGCCATTTCTGGGTGGGTCAACACCCAAAACCGATCGTTCACCACCGCATCGAGCACCATCGGGCCGACGTCGTCGGGATCCATTCCGTCGGCCAGCGTCTTCGTGAGGATGTCCCAGAACTTCATTCCGGCTTTGGTCTCCGTGTGCTGTCGCGCCGACTCTGCCGACCGATTCCGCGAGCTGTGCACGATGCTTGTGTTGATGGGTCCCGGGCACAACACTGACGCATGCAACGCGGACCCGGCCAACCGAAAGTCGCGTTCGAGCGACGCCATCAGCGCGACGACTCCGTGCTTGGCCACGTTGTATGCACCCAACGAAGGACCGGCGTAGAGCCCAGCCATCGAGGCGGTCGAGTTGATATGGCCCTCGCCCTGACGCTCCATGATGGGCAGGAACACGTGCACCCCGTAGATCGGCCCCCACAGGTCGACGTCGAGTGTCCACCGCCAGTCCTCCAACGACGTTGCGCTGATCGGATTCGACATGCCGATACCCGCGTTGTTGCACAGCACGTGGACTGCACCGAAACGATCCATCGCCTGCGCGGCAAGCGATTCGACCTGGTCCAATTTCGACACGTCGGTACGCAGCCCGATGGCGTCGGTGCCCCTCTCGGTGAACTCGGCCACCGCTTCATCGAGCGGCCCCTGCTCGATATCCGCGAGAACGAGCTTCATTCCGTTGTCGGCGAATGCGCGTGCCATGCCCCGACCAATGCCGCTCGCTGCTCCTGTGACGACTGCGATCTTTCCCTGAACGTCCATGAACGCACGATACGACGTTGCCACGCCCCGCGCCTTTCGACGCACGGTGCCAACAGGTGCCAACAGGTCACGAGGTGCCAACAGGTCACGAGGCCTCCATCTTGCGGGTGGATCGCGACCAACTCGATGGTCTCTCGCGACCAACTGGGCAAATCAGCGTCGACTCCAACTTGCGGGTGGATCGCGACCAACTCGCGGGTGGATCGCGACCAACTCGATGGTCTCTCGCGACCAACTAGGCAAATCAGCGTCGACTCCAACTTGCGGGTGGATCGCGACCAACTCGATGGTCTCTCGCGACCAACTAGGCAAATCAGCGTCGAAAATCGCATGAAACTGCCAAGTTGGTCGCGTTGCATGCCCGAGTTGGTCGCGTTGCATGCCCGAGTTGGTCGCATTGCATGCCCGGGTTAGTCGCGCGGTAGGTTCGCATCATGGCAACAATGAGCGACGAAGAACGTGACGCATTTCTGCGGGAGCGGCGGCTCGGGACGCTGGCCATTGGGCGGGTGGGAAAGGCACCGCTCCTTGCACCGATCTGGTATCGCTATGCACCCGGTGGAACCGTCGACATCTGCATGAGTTCGACGTCGCCAAAGGCCCACCGGTTGCGAGCCGAAGAGCGCGCCTCGATGTCGGTCCTGACGGAAGACAATCCCTACAAGTACGTGACGGTCGAAGGACCAGTGACAGTGGAAGAACTCGGCGAGAATACCTACCAGGAGCTGTTGGCGATGAGCACGCGCTACCTTGGCAGCAGGGCAGGTACTATGTACACAGATAAATTCATGGAAAACATGGGCGATACTGGGTCAACAGAGGTGATCGTGCGCATCACACCCGAGAACTGGCGCACCGAGGTGCTCGGGTAAACAACTCGCTGGACGAAAATCTCCG
Source organism: Acidimicrobiia bacterium (assembly GCA_031429095.1). Taxonomy (GTDB): domain Bacteria; phylum Actinomycetota; class Acidimicrobiia; order Acidimicrobiales; family JANYDT01; genus JANOYY01. Next base: position 15,986 of record JANOYY010000176.1, read on the forward strand.
TACCGGCAAAATAGCCCGGTTCAAGCACTTCCACACCCGGTGCCGCATTCGCGATCGCGTTCTTGATCGACGTTGTGTCGGTGACAATCGAGAACCCGGGCAGCGAATCGTCGTGAGGGCACAGCACGGCCGCCGGGGCTGCAATGTTGCGACCGGGTCGCAACAAAATCGGCGAGGGTTCCCTGCACCGGTTCACCGTTGATATGCCGCGGCCAGCCGCAGCGACGACTTGCAGGTCGGGCAGGAGCTGTGCAACACACCGTTCCAACAGCGCGATGTAGGGATTGGAACAGCAATGAGCCCTCGGACGTTTCGGAAAACGAAGATCAGTGCGCCGCCATCGCCACGGATGGAGCGCCCGACCGCTCCCTTCATGACTCGAATCGGCTCAAGCTCACGATGAGTTTCGCCGACGTTTCGGCACAGATCCTTTCGGCGCCATACAGATGATCGAACTGAGTGTCCGCCCACGATCCAGCCTCACTCGTGATGGCGTCAGCGGAAAGGCCGGTACCCGGTGCGTTCGCAGCCCGAGCGATGTAGGCGTCGAGAGCGACAGTCAGCTCTACAACCTGGAGGCGAAGCGTTGAGCATCCGTACCAATCCAGTTGTGCGGCCATTTCCCATCATGTCGCATTCCAGGAGCCTGAGACATCGGAAGTCAGCCGGGAATGCGGAGTCCGATCTCAGCGGCGAGGCCAATGCCCCGAACAGACGCCGACAACCCGGCAGTCAATTCGCTATTAAGAAGCGCGCATACGTTATCGACAGTCATCCTTGCTTCCAGTATTCCGCGATCGGGTCGAGTCCAAACCGGTTTTGCCTTCTCGAATACATGACGCATGGACGCGTTCTCGTCGAGTATCTGCGCCGTCACCGTGGTGATCTTCAACGCACGAGCCGCCACGCCGATCGCACCGAACATGATCGTGCCTATCCCCGTTCCCTGCCGTTCGTCGATCACGGCAAACGCAACTTCGGCCTGCGAAAGATCGTCCCCATTTCGAATCAGCCGAGCGATCCCACAACCCTCATGCGGCGTCGTGGCCCGATCCAGCACAACCCAGGCAAAGTGATCGATGAAGTCAATGCTGATGAGGTAGTTGATCAACTTTTCCGACGGAAGTGATGCCGTAAAGAACCGAAGCCGACGAGACTCCGGAGAGAGCCTGGTGAGGAGCTCAAGATATGCGGGGCGATCCGACGGCAACAGCGGTCGGAGCTCTCCCGCAAAGCCAGCCTCGGTTGCGAACGCCACGGCCTCAAGGTTGGCGGCCAGTCGTGAAGCTGCGAGGTGCGAGAAGTGTTCCCGGATCGACTCATTCTCAAGCAGCTCTGCGAAATCATCGCCCGAGCCACGGAGCGCTTTGACCGTAGTTCGAGCAATCACGGTGCTCGTACGGGTGGTTCTCGTCACCAGCGAAAGCTCACCGACAACGGAGCCGGTGTGAACGCTGGCGATTTGTGCGTCTCCTTGGAAGACATCGGCGTCGCCCTCGACGATGACCACGAAGAAATCGCCGATGTCGCCTTCGACGAGAATCCGTTCGCCAGGTTCGAATGTCGTCGGGACCAACCCAGCTGCCAGCGAGGTTTCACGCAGAACATTGAGCCAACTGTTCGGCTCATCGTGACCATCCATGCTCCACTTAACCATGCCTCCGACAGCTTGAACACACGAACCGCAACGTGGCTCTACGTGACTCCACCTGAGGCTCTACGTGACTCCACCTGAGGCGTTGAGTCAAGAAGATCCCGAAATCGCAGGGTCTACCGGAAATGTCTGTCAACTCCTGCGGCGACGCGCTCTACAAGGCGATCCAACCGGACTGATCAGCGTCGACCGCAGCTGACTCCTTCCCACTATGCGGTGGCCAGCAGTGCTACCAGGTCGACACCATAGAGGCTCGCTGCATTCGTGCTCAAGATGGCCCGACGCTGATCATCGGGGAGTTGCGCCGAGTGCTCAGCCAACATGTCCTGGGACCACGGCCAGGTGGAGTCAGAATGCGGGAAGTCGTTGGCCCACATCAACCGCTCCCAGTTCATGTCGTTCACTTGACGAAACGCGGTCCAGTCGTCTTGGAACGTCACGTAGATATGCTCGGCAAAGTACTCCGACGGAAGTTTCGACAGCGTTGTACCCGGCTGCATCCAATTGCGATGGCGCTTGTACGCGTGGTCCATACGATACATGTAGTGCGGCACCCAGCCGGCGTCGGCTTCCACACACACGACCCGTAGTTTCTGATGACGCTCGAAGACGCTCCCAAAGATAAGCGTACCCATGATGTCCTGGATGCCGCGAATGATGGAGAGGAAGCCGTTCAGACGCGGGCCCCGGAATCCGGCGCCCTTGGTGGTGAGGATGTGAAAGCTGAGGGGGAGCCCAAGGTCGACCGCCGCCTCCCAGAATGGATCCCACACCGGCGAGTCGTAGTCCTCGATGCCCGGCATTCCTGGCATCATGACGCCGCGCAGACCAAGCGCTTTGATGGACTCGAGGTCAGCGATGCCTTCGTCGACCGTTCGGAGCGCGGTCTGTCCGACGCCCAACAACCGCGTTGTGTCTTCGCTGCAGTACCCGGTGATCCAACGGTTGTATGCCTGAAAGCATGCGTGCTTATATTCGAGGTCATCGTGATTGCACATCACCATGCCCACAGTCGGATAGATAACCTCCGCAGCCACACCGTCACGACGCTGATCAGCCACTCGATAGGTTGGGTCCCAGCCCGACCTGTGGAGGTCAGCGAAGTACACTCCGGTCTCGGTGATCTCCTCGGCCTTCTTCCCGGCGGCCGCAACGAGCCCCATGGCGATCGGGTTCTTCATTCCGGGAATGATGAACATGTCGCCGCGCTTTTCGTGGGTGACCATATGCGGTGCACGATCCCGAAAGGCGGGATCGATGTTCGCTGTGTAGCAATCGGGCGGCTCGGTGATGTGGGAATCTGCGCTGATTACGGGGTATCCAAACTGCATGATATGTCTCCTTACGATGTACGAGCGTGAAGTTACCGCACCGGGGCAGGCTGGGCCCCGCGCACGAGTCGACCAGGTGTGAGACCGGTTGACTCGCCGTTGCTCATGATTTCGATTCCACCTATAAACGTGTGGCGATACCCGTCGACACGCTGCAGCAGGCGGCGGCCGCCGGCCGGTAGGTCATGCACGATCTCTGGCGCATGAAGCCTCAGGTTGTCGAAATCGATCACATTCAGATCCGCTCGATACCCGGGCGCGATTACTCCCCGATCGAATAGCCCAACGGTTTCGGCGGTCATCCGCGACTGCTTGGCGACCAACGTCTCGATCGGGATCCGACCGTTCGGCCGGTCTCGGCCCCACCATTGCAACAGGGTCGACGGGAAGCTGACGTCGCAAATGGTGCCGACATGAGCACCGCCATCGCTGAGGCCGGGAACGGCTGCGGGGTGCAGCAGCATGTCGCGAACGACGTCGAGGTTGCCGGCGGCCCAATTGAGCGTGGGGAGATAGAGCAGCGCCTTGCCCTCCCCTTCGAGCAGCCAGTCGTAGGCAAGCTCAGCTGGCTGGCGGCCCTCACGCTGCGCTGTGGCGGCAACGGAGTCTGATGGCGACGGCTCGTAAATCGGTGGGTTCCCGAGCCGGAACATGATCTTGAACTGGTGAATCGCTCGGCTGCCCAGCACTCCGTTGCGATCAATACTCATCTGCGCGATTACTGCTTCGCGAACTTCGGGCCTCTTCATGCGGGCCACACGCTCGGCCAATGGGAGAGTCTTGATCTGTTGATACGCGTCGCTGTACATGAACGGGTTCAGCGTGGCTTCCAAACCGAACAGGAGACCAACGGCGCGAGCACCAACTTGGCCCCTCATCTGAACACCGTCGGCCGACGCAGCTGCGAAGCGATCGAGCTCAGTACGCCAATCGTCAGGGCGCTTCGCCGCCTGCGCAATCGAAACCGAAATCGGTCGACCGGAATCTTGAGCCATGCGATGGAACAAGTCCAGCTCGCCGTCCATGTCGAGGAAATCACTCACGACCTGGAGGACACCCTTGCCGTTCTTGCCCGCTGCGGACATTCCCTGGGCGATCCCGACGAGTTCGTCGGCCTCCGCTCGAAGCGACGGGGTCGGCTCGCCAAGGCTGCTGCGATGATTCAAGGTCCGCGACGTGGTGAACCCGAGAGCGCCGTCCTCCATAGCCTGACGAGCGATCTCTGCCATCTGGGCAATGTCGTCAGCGGTGGCCGGTTGCTGGGTCGCCCCTCGCTCACCCATCACGTGAAGTCGCATAGGCCCGTGGGGAAGCTGCGCGCCAAGATTGATGTCCCGCGGGCGTCGATCGAGGAAGTCGAGATACTCCCCGAAGGTTTGCCACTCCCAGCTGAGGCCTTCATGTAGTGCCGTGCCCGGAATGTCTTCGACGCCCTCCATCAGCTGGATGAGACGCTCTCGATTTTGCGGAATCACCGGAGCAAACCCAACGCCGCAGTTTCCCATGACGACCGTTGTCACCCCATGCCAACTCGACGGGGCGAGCTGTTGGTCCCAGGTGGCCTGACCGTCGTAGTGGGTGTGAATATCGACGAATCCGGGAGCCAGGACGTGACCCTCCGCATCAATCTCGCGACGACCGCTTTCCCCCACGACGCCAACATCGACGATCACACCGTCTTGAACGGCGACGTTCGCCGTTCGGGGGGCGTTGCCCGTCCCGTCGACCACTGTTGCGTTCCGGATGACCAGATCGTAGGAAGCCATGTCGCGGAGTCCTTTCGGTTGCGTGGCCACAACCTAGCGACCCGTGGCCCAGTTCCCAAACCGACGTTCGGGCAGACGTAACCGCGAGGCGGTGAGGTTTACCCAAAGTCGGGGAGAGCGGAGCATTAGTCTCACCCAGATGCGAACGTTGCTGCGTGGTTCGGTCCTTCTGGCGGCTATCACGCTCGGTTCCGCATGTTCCGACGGGGGAGAGAATTCGGCGAAATCTCCGGAGGTGGCCAAACCCTGTAAGAAGACGGTATTCGGTGGCGCGCGCCCGACTACCATAGGTGTACCTACGATGTACAGGTGCGAGAAGGCCGCGCCTCTCGTCGTAGTTCTTCACGGATATACGGGCACCGGTGCCGGGACCGTCGATTACCTCGGTATGAAAGCGGAGTCAGAAAAGCGCGGTTTCCTCTACTTGGCACCAGACGGAACGAAAGACGGCGCAGGCAACCAATTCTGGAACGCCTCAGCTGCGTGCTGCGATTTCGGTCAGACGAAAGTGGACGACTCTGCCTACATCAGCAAGCTCATCGACGACGTTGCGACAGAGTGGAACGTCGACTCAAAGCGGGTCTACCTCGTCGGTCATTCGAATGGCGGGTTTATGTCCTACCGAATGGCGTGTGAACACAGCGGCCAGATCGCCGCCATAGCCAGCCTCGCCGGAGCAATGCGGGCCGACGCTGCCACCTGCAAGTCCGCCGAGCCCGTCAGCGTCGTTCAGATTCACGGGACCGCCGACACCACAATTCGCTTCGAAGGTGGCGAAATCTTTGCCAACCCGTACCCGGCGGCAACGCAATCGGTAGCCGACTGGCATAAAACGAACGGCTGTAAAACGAACGCGACGACATCAGCAAACGAAGACGACCTCGACCTCGACAAGTCTCTGGCCGGAGACGATACCGACGTTGCGTTGTACTCCAAATGCGGCGGCAAGACGGAGGTTGCGCTGTGGACGATCAAGGACGGCGTGCACACTCCGGCCCTCACGCCAGGCTTCGCCGCTGCTGTCGTCGACTTCTTCGAGGCGCACCCGAAGAGCTGACTCACGTGGAGAGTGGACTTCCAACCACTCTGAGCGAGACCCGAAGCACACTCTCTGGAGCCGATCGCGCCGGTCGCGCCGGTCGCCTCCCATTAGGTGTCAGGGGCCAGCTTTCTGCGATGATCGAGGAAACCCATCGCAACATTTCAAGGAGACACCTCCATGTCGGTTATTGAACGCGTCCAAACCGAAGCGAAACCTGGCACCGTCGACGTCGTCGTGGTCGGAGCCGGATTTGCGGGCATGTACCTTCTCCATCGAATTCGCGGCCTCGGACTGTCGGTGCGAGTGCTCGAAGCCGGCGATGGCCTCGGCGGCACGTGGTACTGGAACCGCTACCCCGGCGCTCGGTGCGACGTCCAGAGCCTGGACTACTCCTACAGTTTCGATCCCGAACTCGACGACGAATGGCAGTGGTCGGAGAAGTACGCCACGCAACCAGAGATCCTTCGCTACCTCGAACACGTGGCAACAAAGCATGATCTGTACAGCGGGCTCGAGTTCTCGACTCGCGTCGATTCGGCGACCTGGGACGATGCCGACGCCATGTGGCGCATTCACACCTCGAAGGGTGAGGAGATCTCGTGCCGCTATTACGTGATGGCGACCGGGTGCCTTTCGGTGCCGAAGGAACCCGACATCGAAGGTGCCACGGCGTTCAAAGGCGATGTGTACTTCACGAACCGCTGGCCGCACGAGGGCGTGGACTTCACGGGAAAGCGCGTCGCCGTGATCGGGACGGGCTCCTCTGCAATCCAGTCGATTCCGATCATCGCCAAGCAGGCAGTGCAGCTCACGGTGTTTCAGCGCACCCCGAACTTTTCAATACCGGCCTATAACGGTCCGGTCCCGACGGACAAGCTGGCCAGGGTCAACAGCGATCGTGCAAAGTATCGCGACGAGGCCCGGCATTCACCAGCCGGCGTTCCGATCCCCCGCTCAACAGTAAGCGCGCTTGCCGTTTCTGATGAAGAACGCAACGCCACCTACGAAAAGGGTTGGAAAGAAAGCGGAATCATCGAGTTTCTCAGCAGCTACGTCGACCACGTGAGCAACCCGGTCGCCAACGAGTACCTGTCGGAGTTTGTGCGTAACAAGATCCGAGGGATCGTCAAGGATCCGGTCACCGCAGAAGCACTCTGCCCCAAGGGGCATCCCATCGGAACCAAGCGCCTTTGCGTCGACAGCGGCTACTACGAAACGTACAATCAACCCCACGTACGCTTAGTAGATCTACAGGTTACTCCCATTGTTGCCATCACGGAAGAGGGCGTTGCTCTGGCCGACGAAACCGTCGAGGTGGACGCGCTGGTGTTCGCCACCGGATTCGATGCCATGACCGGGGCAATGGTCAACGTCGACATTCAAGGTCGGGGCCGGACGCTGAAGGATGCTTGGGCTAACGGACCAACCACGTACTTGGGCCTGATGGTTAAGGACTTCCCGAATCTCTTCATGGTCACCGGACCGGGTAGTCCGTCCGTACTCTCCAACATGGTGGTGTCGATCGAACAACACGTCAATTGGATAATCGATTGCATCGCTGATCTGCGCGCAAATGATTTCTCGGTGATCGAGCCGACGGCGCAGGCCGTTGACGGTTGGGTCCAACACGTGAACGATTTCGCCAACATCACCCTGATGCCCCAAGCGAACTCCTGGTACATGGGCGCGAACGTGCCGGGCAAACCCCGGGTGTTTCTTCCCTATCCCGGTGGGGTTGACCGATACCGTGGCGTGTGCAACGACGTGGTCAACAGCAACTATCTCGGCTTCATGCGAACCGGCTCGACGCGCACTGAAGAAAATGATGGCGTTGTTTGTCGCCTTCAGCCCGACGTCGCCATCATGCTTGAGATGATGGCGGAACTGAACCTGGCGCCCATCGAAACAATGTCGCCCACCGACGCCCGCACGTTTATGTCGATGGCTAGCGCGCAGCGTGCTCCCGGCCCCGAAGTCGGTGAGACCGTCGACGGCACCCTGCCCGGCGCCGGGGGCGACCTGGCATACCGCCTCCACCGGCCGCCAACCCCCGGTCCTCACCCCATGGTCGTGTACTTCCACGGTGGTGGATGGGTGCTGGGAAGCCAGGAATCCGACGACCCGCTCTGTCGGGATCTTTGCGTGCGCTCCAACGCCATCATCATGTCCGTCGACTATCGCCATGCTCCTGAAGCGCGATTCCCGGCCGCCGCCGATGACGCGTACGCAGCCGTGCAGTGGGCTGCCACCAGCGCGTCGACCCTCGGTGCGATTCCGGGGAAGCTCGCCGTCGCAGGCTGGAGCGCCGGTGGCAATCTCGCCGCCGTCGTCTGCCAAACGGCTCGCGACAATGGCGGTCCGGCGATCCTTGGCCAACTTCTTCTGACGCCCGTCACCGACAGCGACACCACGCGCCCGTCGTATACCGAGAACGGGGAGGATCGGGTGCTGACCTCATCGCTCATGAAGTGGTTCTGGGATCACTACGCGGACCCTTCGCAGCGCAGCGACCCCAAGGCTGCGCCAATTCGGGCGACGTCGCTCGCCGGTCTCCCACCCGCGTTCATCGTAACCGGCGAGTTCGATCCACTTCGCGATGAGGGAGCGGCGTATGCGGAGGCACTCACGAAAGCCGGCGTCTCCACCAAGCACTATTCAGCGCGCGGGCACATTCACACATCGATTCCGGCCGTCGACATGCTGCCCACCGGAGCGGCCGTCCGCGCCGAAATGGCGGCCGCCATCCGCAATTTCTTCCGCTAGCGGCCACGGGAGGTTGTGGTCGTTCGAATCGCCGCCGTCGTGAGCAGTTCGTCGCCGGTGAGTTCGGGCATGGGGATGGGTGGCCGCGAAACGGCGATCGACATGGTCGGCAGGTCGGGGCAGTGTGGTGGGCTTGCGACAACGGTTTTCGCCGTGAACGCGCATGGCACTACGACGATGGTGACGGCGGACGGCACCGGGTAGCGGCGCGACGCCACGGCCGTCGGAACCACGACGCTGGACAGCGATCCCCCACTGATCGCGACCTAGCGCACGGCGGTGCGGATCAGACGCGAGGGCTGGGCCGATGTCAACGCAAACAGCGCGATGGCACCCGACGTGGCAACGTTGAGCGAGTCCACGCCCGCCGACATTGGGATACACACGCAGGTGGACTGCTCCAGGGTCGCGGGCCGAAGCCCCGGTCCCTCGGCCCCGAGGAGAAGGGCGACGCGCGCCGATTCATCGATCTCGGCCATCGCGTCGACGAGCGATGCTGCGGATGCCTCGGGCGTAAGAGCGAACGCAGCAAAGCCTGCGTTGCGCAGTAACTCGGTGATTGGACCATCGTCTGTCGATGTGCGCGCATATGGAATAGTAAGTGTCCATCCCATTGCCACACGGATGGTCCGTCGGTAGAGCGGGTCTGCGGTGTGGCCGTGAAGGATCAGCGCGTCGACGCCGAACCCGGCAGCGTGACGGAACACGGCGCCGATGTTGTCCGGGTCCGCTACATCCTCAAGCACGATGATCGTCCGGGCACGAGCGAGCACATTGGCTACAGCCACGAGCGGTTGTCGTTCGGCGAGCACGATGACGCCACGGTGAAGCGGGTACCCGACCACGGCGTCAATCACTTCTCGTTCGGCCACAAACACCGCAAATGGCTGTGTCCGCTGCGCCTGCGCTCGACGTATCAACTCTTGAATTCGCTCGGCGCGCGGGGGCGTGATCAGAACCGACCGGATCGTGTACGACGACTCCAGCATGCGATCAAGCACCAACTCGCTCTCGGCCACAAACGTTCCATCGCCCCGGTCGCCCTTCCCCTTGATTGAGCGAAACGGATCCAGCCGGGGATCGTCAGCAAAGGTAATCGCAACGTGGTCCATGAGCACCTGCATGGTAGGGGAAGCCAACCCTGCGCTGATTCACCGCTGCTTCAGCGAGCACGCGTCGATGCTCGAGACGACGGACGGACCGCAAGCAGATCCCCGATCGTCTGCTCGTAGCGATACGCAAGGCGTAACAAATCATGATCACCACGCGGGCGGCCGATCAACTGCATGCCCATGGGCAGACCTTGCTCGTTGAACCCCACCGGGACACTAATCGACGGGAGCCCAGCGAAGGTTGCGTAGATGACCACCTCCATCCATCGATGATAGGTACCCATAGCAACCCCGTTGATCTCCGTCGGCCATCGCAGCATCGCATCGAACGGCCACACCTGGGCGGTCGGGATGGCCAACACATCGAAGCGATCAAACAGCGAAAGGAGGTGCTGGTAGAACTCGGTGCGAACCATCGATGCATCGAGAAGGGCCGAAGCGCTCAGCCCGACGCTCTGTTCGTGTTCCCACTGGGCCTCGGGCTTCACCAACGCACGCGTCTGCGAATTACCCATCAACGGCTCAAGGTCGCGTCCCACCACCACCGAACGCAACACGCACCACGCGTCCCACACCGACCCCAGTTCGAACTCGATCCGTGCGCGCTCTCCCGTGCAGCCATCGAGTTCCAAGCGAGCAAGCCCACGCTCGCACAGGGTCACGATGCCCGGTTCCATGGGCAGATATCCCTCAAGGTCACCGAGCCAACCAACGCGAACGGTGTCCGCGCGCCGATCGAGGTCAGCTCTGAAGTCTTCGGCGATTTCCAGCGAGAGTGGCAGGCGCGCGTCGTGTCCGGCCTGGATTTGCAGCAGGTTCGCCACGTCAACGATCGAGCGACCCATGGGACCGCCCGTCGATTGACGCGAGAACCACACTTCGGTCGCCGGCCACGCCGGGACACGATTCTCACTCGGTCGAAATCCGAAGATGTTGTTCCACGCCGCGGGATTGCGGAGGCTTCCGCCGTAGTCGCTGCCATCGGCGACCGGCAGCATGCGTGTCGCCAGCGCTACTGCTGCGCCACCGCTGCTCCCACCGGCCGACTTGGTCAGATCATAGGGATTGCGTGTGACGCCGAAGACCTCGTTGAACGTGTGCGATCCGAGCCCGAACTCGGGAGTGTTGGTCTTCCCGATCACGATGCAGCCGGCAGCCTTCATTCGCGCCACCATCAACGAGTCGACAGGGGCGACGCTGCTTCGAAACAGCGGCGAACCTCTCGTCGTCACGAAGCCTTCCGCATCGGCAAGATCTTTGATCGCTTGGGGCATGCCGTGCATCCAACCCACCTTGCGGCCATCAGCACGAGCCGCAACGAGCAGATCATCCTTCGCCAACGCCTCAGCGAGCAGCAGGTCCCGGGCCCGAAGACTGACGACGGCGTTGCAATCCGGATTCACGACGTCGATGCGATCGAGAAAGGCCGTCATAACCTCCCGGGCCGACAGCTCTCCGGATCGCAGCTGCTTGGAAAGCGCGTCGGCTGAGAGGTCAGTTAGCTCCATGAGGCCCGATACGAGGCTGGCGAACCGTGCGTTATGCCGGGAGTTTTTTCGCCGGCGTCTGGTTCGTTCGCATCAAGAACGGGGTGGTGTCGATCGCGTCCAACCTGCGCTCTCCTGACAACACCGAGTGTTTCCACTCGGCCTGGGCCGGTTCGAGTGCGTGAAACTCTGGCATTACATCGTCGGCAAAGAGTTGTAATGACGACATGATGTCGGCGTGACTGTTGCGCCCCGCCTGGTTCAGCAAAATGACCTGATCGACGTTGGAGTCGGCAAACTTTTGTAGACGCCGGCGGATCGTGTCGGGTGATCCGATCAGCCCTGCGTTCTGCTGTGCCTGGCCCTTGGGGGTCTGCTTCCACTTCAGATACTCGTCCCACAGGCTCAGCGTCCCGGGAGCAACAGGTCCGTTTGTGTTGTAGAACCCGAGAGCGAACTGGAAGAAGGAACTCCCGTCGGCCATTGCACGGGCTTCTTCATCAGTAGGTGCACACATGAATTGCGAAACGACCGCGATGTTCGGATTCGGCTTGTAGTCGGTGAGGGGATCGAACTCGTAAACGAACGAGTTGTAATAGGCATTCACCCACGCCCGCGCCGCTTCTGCAGAAACGAACTGAAAGCCAAGGGCACCAATGCCTCGACGGCCAGCCATCTCGATCGTCTCGAGCTGCGAACATGCGACCCACAACGGGGGATGCGGCTTCTGCATCGGTTTCGGGACAACGTTTCGCAGCGGGAAGTCGAAGTACTCGCCGTGATACTCGACACCCTCTTGGGTGAACATCGGCATCAAGCACCGGACGGCGTCTTCCCAGATCGCGCGTTTGTCTCGGAACCGTCGATCAAAAGGATGTAGTTCCGTGACGCTGGAGCCTTCGCCCATACCGAACTCGACTCGCCCGTGGCTCAGGAGATCAAGCGTTGACACACGTTCGGCGACACGTGCCGGATGGTTCGTGGTGAGCTGGACGATGCCATGACCCAATCTGATGCGCGATGTTCGCTGCGAGGCCGCTGCCAAGAAGACCTCGGGGGCCGACGAGTGGCTGTACTCCTCCAAGAAGTGGTGTTCAACCTCCCATGCATAGTCATACCCCAGTCGGTCCGCGAGTTCGATCTGGTCGAGCGCATGCTGGAGCAGGTTGTATTCGTCGTCGACCGCCCAGGGCTTGGGAAGCTGAAGCTCATAGAAGATGCCGAATTTCATGACGATGTTCCCCGTGATTGGCCGATGTCGTTTGGCGAGACTCTAACCAGCAGACACGACAACCGACAACCTGGGGTTTGGTCGAGGGCTCTGGGCGGTGACAAGCTCGGAAACGGTTCGAAGGAACCAAGGAGAGCACCCATGAGCCAAACCGCCACAATCGAAAGCGCGTCCCAAACCAACATCGAACACTTTGACGTTCTCATCGTCGGAGCAGGCATTGCGGGTGTCGGCGGCGCATATCACCTGTCCACGCAACGACCGGAGAAGTCGTTCGTCGTCCTTGAGACGCAGGAAAGCTTCGGTGGGACCTGGCTCACGCACAAGTATCCGGGCATCCGCTCAGACAGCGACCTGTACACGTTCGGGTACCGGTTCAAGCCATGGACGGGCACGCCGATCGCGACTGCACCGGAGATCTTGAAGTACATGGGTGAGGTCATTGCCGACAACGATCTCACCTCCCACATCCGCTATCACCACAAAATCTCCTCAGCCCGGTGGTCGAGCGACGACAAGCGGTGGACGATTGAAGCAACGTTTGCGATCACCGGCGAAGTACGACGGTTCAGCGCAAACTTCTTGTGGATGTGCCAGGGGTACTACCGCCATTGCGAGGGGTACACGCCAACGTGGCCCGGGATGGATCGCTTCGCGGGAAAGGTCGTTCATCCCCAGACGTGGCCGGAGGACCTCGACTACGCCGACAAGCGCGTTGTGGTCATCGGCTCGGGTGCAACGGCGGCAACAATTGTTCCGGCGATCGCCGCGAGGTGCGCCCACGTGACCATGCTCCAGCGATCACCGACATACTTTGTCCCGGGTCGCAACGCGATCGACCTTGCCGACACCCTCCGCGAACTTGAAATCGACGAGACGTGGATTCACGAGATCATCCGCCGCAAGCAGCTCCACGATTCGGCCCTCGTGACCGCGCGGTGCTTCAGCGAGCCCGACGCCGTGCGCGAAGAGCTGATGTCAGGCGTTCGCGCGTTTCTCGGCGAGGACTTCGATGTCGAGAAGCACTTCAGTCCGAGCTATCGACCATGGCGTCAACGAATCGCGTTCGTTCCCGACGGCGATCTTTTCCAGGGAATCAAATCCGGAAAGGCCTCGGTGGCGACGGACGAAATCGACACGTTCAACGAAGCTGGCATCTTGCTGAAATCAGGCGAGCAACTCGACGCCGACATCATCATCACTGCGACCGGTTTCAACCTCAACGTCCTCGGTGACATCGACTTCCGCATCGATGACAAGCCACTGGTGTTCTCCGACACCGTTGCCTACCGAGGCATGATGTTCACCGGCGTCTCGAACATGGTGTGGGTATTCGGATACTTCCGTGCGGCGTGGACGCTACGTGCCGATTTGATCGGTGATTTCGTATGCCGGCTCCTGAGCCACATGGATGAGAAGGGAGTGTCGACAGTGACACCCCAGCTCCTTCGCGAAGAAGCTGCGCTGCCCCGTCTGCCCTGGATCGACGATGAGAATTTCAACCCCGGATACATCCAACGTGGGTTGCACCTCCTCCCCAAAAGTATCGACCGTCCAGAATGGCAGCACACTCAGGACTACATGCTCGATCGGAAGTCGATACCCGCCGCCGATCTCGACGATGGACGTCTCGTCTACGGATAGCAACACGGGATAGCAACAAGTTACGCGTGCTGAGTACACGACGATGCTACGTATACGTAGTTTTGACCGAGTAGCAAACCGAGTTGTACACCCAGATTTGGCTACCTGCGAATCCATTGGGTGACGAGGTGCCCGGTTACCCGCAATCGAAACGAGACCGCTTCCGAGGTAACCCGAAATCGCCCATATTCGTCGGCGACGGCGGTCACACTGTGTCCGTCTTCCTCTTCGACCTCAACTTCGCGGGCGACGGCCGGGTCGATGTCGCCAACAATCGTGCGTCCATCGGCAAGCAATGAAAGTTCAAGGCGCAGATTCTCGTTGGTGAACGATAGGAAGCGCGCCTCGCTTTCCTGTCCCCGCCGCATGATCGGTTGACTCGAGAGATGCGAATCGAACACCAGCAGCGCAAGAGACGCATCAATCGCACTCATGTGCCTGGCCGAATAGGCCTGCTCTCGAGCATTGGTCGGCACTGGCTCAAGACAGTTCAGGGCCTTTGCGAGCAACGCAAGAAGGTCGGAGCCGGAGATGGCTTGATCGTTCCGCGTGGTGCTCATGCCACATCTCCGTGTACGTAGGTGGTGAGTTCTCGGCGGAGCCGGTCGAGAACCCGTCCCGCCGTTGGGCCGATCGATCCCTTTGGCATGTTCAACAAACCCCCAATTTGTTGGTAGCTGAGTGCAGGTACCGTCGTTAGCAATCTCAGTAGCGCTTGCGACTCAGCCGGGAGACTTGCAAATGCTTTCATCACGGCAACCAGCATTTCGTTGTCGAGCAAACTCTCATCGATCGCCGTGCTCACGAACTCGTGAACCCCGAGATCCGCGGTTGGAATCGTTCGAGCCCGCGACCGCGAGATGGCTCGAGCTTCGTTGCGCGCAGCCGTCGCCACCCACCCCGGCAAGTACGAGGGATCGCGCACGGTCGCGATCTTGTCGAACAAACGGAAAAAGGTAGAGGCAAAAGCGTCTTCACGATCGGCCGCATTGAGATCAAAGGTGTTGAGTACCTTCCAGACGACGCCTGAAAGGTCATCGACGATAGAACGCCAGGACGTTTCATCACCACCAATGGCTTTTGATACGCGCTCCACCCACGTGCTTGAGTTCGCAAGCACGTTCGGGTTCATATCGACAAGACGGTCGGCGCAGGATTGATGATGACGCCGTGGCAGGGCGTCCGAAGAAGCCGCGGGTGGTCGATGACCTCAGCAATTGCGCGCCGCGTAGATTTCGAAGCTCCCTGGCGCACGAGGGAAAGGGCCAACGCTGCGGCAACGATCGGCGCCGAAAAAGATGTTCCCGACCAAAGCGCCCAACCTTCGAACTTGGCGGGGGCAGCTCCGGTATCGGTCTCTTTCTCGGTGAACTCCCAAAATGATGAAGCGACGTCAACACCGTGCGCGCTCGCCCGAACCCACTCACCCCAGTTGCTAAAGGGGGCGGGCCCGTTCGGCCCAAGCGCGCCTACGGAAATCACCCCGGGAAACGCAGCGGGAAACTGTGGTCGCGCCGTTCCGTCGTTGCCTGCCGACGCGACCACGATTATTCCCTTGGACTGGGCTCGCTTGACGACGTTCGCCAGCAGGCCCGGCTCTTCCGGAGCGTATGTCCCAAAGGACAAATTGATGATGTGAGGTGGGAGCGGGTCCTCGATCAAAGCGATGAGCTCCGCAGCAATCGTCGTTTCGGATCCGTCGCCGTAGGTCGAGAGTCCCGACACCACTTTGACGCTGACCCCGGGCGCATATTGCAGAACTATTCCGGCAATAAACATGCCGTGACCGGCGACCGGGTCAAGCCACTCATCTGGTTCGATGTCGGGTACATCGACCTGGTCACCATGTCGGGGTGTTCCACACGTTGGACGAGCAGGAGGATCCGTCGGCCACCCGGTATCGATGACGGCAACGCGCACCGTTTGCCGGTCCCACGCTGCGTTGGCGGGAAGGACCGTGGCGAGCGTCGGATAGAGCGGCGACGCGTTGTTGCGGCGTATCCCACTCAGCTCGTAACGAAGTCCCACTGAGCCTCCGTACACGGCCCGGGCAAAGAGCGGATGGGGATAGACAGGGCTCGCCGACGGTGCGGGGGGTGTGCACGTACATGGGTCGCTGTCACAGCAGTGTTCGCCACCCGGGCAGGTGGCCACAACGCCTATGGGGGACGGCCCACAACATCCAGAGTTTCCGTACACCGGGTTTCCATACACCGGGTTTCCATACACCGGGTTTCCATACACCGGGTTTCCATACACCGGGTTGCCATACACCGGGTTGCCGTACACCGGGTTGCCATACACCGGGTTGCCATACACCGGGTTTCCGTACACCGGGTTGCCATACACCGGGTTGCCATACACCGGGTTTCCGTACACCGGGTTCCCATACACCGGGTTCCCATACACCGGGTTGCCATACACCGGGTTGCCACTTACAGGATTGGCAAAGAAGACGTGGTTGGGTTGGGCTCGGATCCCCGCGCCGCGGAGAAATCGAGTGGCACTCTCAATGTCATCGATACCTCGCAGGAGAACAAAGCCGAACTCGCTGAAATCCTCCCTAGCCTCCGAGTCCGCCAACTCCAACATCAATGACGCCTCGCGAACTCGGGTCGATTCGATCAGCAGCTCACCCGGCGCGTACGCGTAACCCTTCGAGCCCCCAATGATGTTGACTCTGTCTGACCAACCCGGCATACCCGCTCCTTTTTTCGACGTTCCCGCTTCTTGCAGACTCAAAGAGTGCGTAGAGGGGTTCCAGATACAAACTTTACGGTTTTTTTCGATTTTCGTTGAATCCCGTGCGCCCCACAGCGGCTACCGTGAGTGGCGGTGCCTCCCCTTGACGGGTCCTCTCCAGAACTGACGGACTTGGCCGCGCAGCGTCATGGCGATCCGGCCAAAGCTTTGGCGCGAGTAGACGACCTCGCTTCGTCGCTCGGCCAAGACGCACCGCTCGCCCGCCTGCTTTGGATCCGCGGACTCCTCCTTCATGAACTCGGCAAGAGCGCAGAAGCAAAGGCAACCTTTGAGTCAGCAATTGCACGCGCCCTTGCGGAGCAGAACAAAGATGTCGAGGCGCGAGCACGGGCAAACCTGGCGATTTCTCTTATTCAGGTGGGTCGCAACCTTGAAGCTGACGTGGAGCTGAACCTTGCTCGCTCGATTGCACCTGAATCAGCCCAAGGTGTCGTGACCTATTTGGGCGCGCTTTCGCAGCAACGAAGGGGGGACCATCGAGCCGCACTGGTTGGATACGAACGGGCCATCGGCCAGCTCGAAGCCGTCGGAGACCGCGCAACAATCGGCGTCCTTCACCTCAATCGCGCCGTGTCGCTTACCTACCTCGAAGAACGCGAGGCTGCGCTCCGACACCTCCGCATCGCAGAAGAAGTTGCGACGGAGTTCGATCTCACGATCCTCGCTGCGATGGCAGCCCACAATGAAGGTTTTCTTCAGGGTCTGCAGGGGAATCTGGCCGACGCCCTCCGATCGCTCGACCGGGCCGAGGCCCGTTACCTGGGCCTCCAAGGACGCCCTCGACAGCTCCCCGTACTCCTGAGTGATCGGGCAGAGATCCTGCTCGGCGCAGGTCTTGTTGCGGATGCTCGCGTCGCTGCACAGCAAGCACTCGGAGAACTTCAACGGTCTGGAAACATCGCCGACTTCTTCGAAGCCCAGCTGCTGCTGGCGAGAATATGTTTGAGCGGCGAGGCATTCCACGAAGCGCGAGCGGCGGCGGTGAGTGCTGCCTGGGGATTTCGGGAAAGTCGACGGTCGGCGTGGGCGATTCGCGCCATCTATTTTGCACGCCTCGTTGATTTCGCAATTGCGCAGTCTCAAGCGCTGGCTCCAACCGCCTTGGTGGGGCAGTTCAACCGGGTGGCCGAGGAGCTACTCCGGCGCGGGTGGGCCGCCGACGCCCGCGATGGGTTCGTCTCGGCGGCGATTGCCGCCATCGAGTGTCACGATCCGGTCACAGCAAAAAGCCTGTTGGCTCGGGCAAGTCGAATCCGAGGCAGCCAGACAACGCAAACCAGAGCGCGGGAGCACTTTGCACACGCGGCGCTCGTGTGCCTTGAGGAGAATCCTCGAGGTGCATTGCGGCGGACGACAAAGGGAATCCGTGAGTTATCGCAGCATCGACTGCGTCTCGGAGCGACCGAAGCCCGATTCGAGATTCTGCGCTTCTCGGAAAAGCTTGCTGATCTCGGCACCACGCTGGCGCTCCGGGTCGGCGAATCCCTCGGAATCCTTCGGATTGTTGAGCAGCAGCGGGCGATGTCGTCGTATCTTCCAAAGCCCCAGTCCCCTTCTGGCTCGACGATCGGTGATGATGCGCGAAGGGCCAGTTCGTCCGTCGAAAACGAGATACGCGAACACTCCTTTCGCACCCGAAGCAGCCCTGGCCCCCAGGGTATGGATGTCCCACTCTCTTGGTCTCGTCTGCGTGGTGCCCTCGGTTCGCGAGCTCTGGTCTATTACCTCTCAGATGCCGAAAAGGTATACGCGATTATCGTCCGTACACGGACTACTGAAGTCGTAGAGATCGCGTCGAAAGGCGACCTTCACCAAAACCACGACTACCTGTTGTTGGCGATGCATCGACTCGCGTTCGATGCTTCGACAGACGGACGAGCCCGACGGATATTCGACCGCGAAGCAATGCAACTCGATGAAATGCTCATCGCTCCCTTAGGCCTCGGCGATCAGCCGGTGACGATAGTTCCGAGCACCGAGCTCAGCGGCATGGAATGGCTAGCGTTACCTTCGCTTCGAAACCGGGCGATCAGCATCGCTCCGTCCGGCAAACAGTGGCTCCAGGCGGCAAGCCGACCAAGCGAGCCGCCATCGCGAGTGTGTATCGTCGGTGGACCGAGGCTCGATGCTGCCGATGAGGAAGTGCAGCGCGTGGCGTCAATGTATCCAAACGCAGATGTGCTCATTGGGAGCGATGCAACGGTCGCCAACATCTTGCGTGCGTTCGAACGAGCAGACCTCATTCATATTGCTGCGCACGGTGTTTTCCGCCCGGAGAGTCCGATGTTTTCAAGACTGGAACTCGTGGATGGGTCAATCACCCTGTACGACCTTGAAAACCTTCGTCGAACTCCGCCCCTCATCATCTTGTCCGCATGTCAAAGTGCAGCGAACAAGTCCTACCCCGGTGGCGGCACGCTCGGTACAGCGTCCGCGCTTTTGGCCTTGGGTGCTCGGTGCGTCGTGGCCGCGCTGCACCCCATAACCGACCGCGCTTCATGTGATCACATGATCACATTCCACCAGGAGCTGGTAACCGGTGCGTCTCCGGCGGAGGCACTCCGGCAGGCGGCAATCCATGCGTACGAAAAAGGCGACAACAACCAAATTGTTGCCGCGTCAGTGTTTGTTCCACTGGGTGCCGGCTAACCCCAGCCAGGAGTTACGCACACATAGTTCTGCTACACGACAGCGAGTTGGTAGAAACCCACGACGGTTTCGATCCCCGCTACTGCCGCCATCACGCGTGCTTCACTGTGGTGGTTCCCGATGACCTGAAGTCCGATTGGCGTCCCCGCTCTGGTGAGTCCAACCGGTGTTGTAGCGGCGGGGTTTCGCGTCATATTAATGGGGTAGGTGAACTGTGCCCAGCCCAACGATGCCGGCCCTTCGATCGACGCGTCACCGCCGAGTAGCGGGGCCGGCTGCGCAGTAGTCGGGCACAGCAGAATCGGCGCGTTTTGCAGAACAGCGTCAAGCTTCGCGTTGAGTGCATACATTTCGTCGTGCGCTCGCGCATGATCCAGCGCACTTATGGTCGAACCGGCGAGGATCAGAGGTTGGATCGTCGGCGAGAGCTTTTCCCAGTCAGCGGTCCCCATCAGGTGACCCTGTGCTTTGAATCGAGCCACTGCCCACAGCACCATCCATGGGTCCATCGGGTCTGCGTCGAACACATTCTCGATTTCGATAACCTCCGTGCCGGCAGCCGCTAAGCGATCGACCGCGGCACGACAGGTCGCAGCAATCTCGGGATCAACGTTGGCAAACCCCATCGTCGAACTCCATACGACACGGGCTGGGGCGACATCGGCTCCGACGCGGGTTGACTCGTACCACGACGCGCCAGGGTGTGGCAGCGAGAGCGGATCGAGACCGCTGTGTCCAATGACGACGTCGAGTGCCCACGCAGAGTCTTCGATGCGATTCGCCATCGGGCCATTCGTGGAGAGCAGACCCGAACCAGGCATCGTCGAGCCGGTGATGGGTATCCGGCCTGCTTCGGTCTTGATCGCCGAGATCCCACACACGCTGGCTGGAATTCGGATCGAACCACCGCCGTCACTGCCCGTCGCCAGGGGCACAATCCCGGCCGCGAGAGCCGCGGCCGAACCCCCGGAGGAACCACCGGGTGTGTGCGCCAACGACCACGGGTTGCGAGTGACGCCGAACAGCGGATTGTCGGTAACGCCCTTGTGCCCATTCTCGGGCGTGTTGGTCTTGCCAAGAATAATCGCGCCCGCCGAACGAAGCCGACTTATATGTACACAGTCTTTTTCCTGAATGGCGTCGTTGGATCGCAGAACCGATCCGAAGGTCGTTCGAAAACCTTCGACGGCCTCGAGGTCCTTCACGCCGACCGGGATGCCGCTGAGCGGCCCTGGGTCTTCGCCACGCGAGATGCGCTCATCGATCGCTGCGGCATCACGCCGCGCCCGGTCGGTGTCGACGGCAACGAACGCGTTCAACGTTTCGTTGAGAGCGCCGAGGCGCTCAATCGCATGGTTTGTGACTTCGCGGGCCGAGATCTCCTTGCGGCGTACCTTTCCGACAAGGTCAGCGAGGCGGATCGAACGGAAGTCCAGTGACATCGACATCTTCGAAGTCTGCCTCAGTTCTCGACCCGTGATCTGACCGAATCGTCCCTTGAGCTCTAGGTTGTGCGCATGGGAGAGCTACGAGTCATGACGTTCAACATGTGGTTCGGCGGTACGGCCGGCGGTCAGCCTCTGGAGCAATCGGCTGAGGTCATCCGCGCCGCCCGCGCCGATGTCGTTGGGCTCCAAGAGGGAAGTCGATTCCCGGCCGGAGAACACCCGGACAACGCAGAGAGAATGGCTCATCTTTTAGGTTGGCACTACCTGGCTCAGGGACGCAACCGTGGCATCATGAGCCGCTTCCCCGTCCTAGACCAAACGCCCAAAAAGTGGGGCGCTCGAATTGATATGCCGGGCGACGCAAACGTGTGGCTCTTCAACACCCACTTCGCGCACGCGCCCTATCAGCCGTTTCAGCTGATCGGCATTCCGTATGCCGACGCGCCTTTTCTCAACAATGCAGCCGAAGCAGTTGCATCGGCTTCGCAGGCCCGCGCTGAGCACGCCGCTGCGATGCTCGCGGAGATCAACGCCGTGCCCGCTGACGCGACTGTGTTCGTGACCGGTGACTTCAACGAGCCGTCATCATTGGACTGGACGAATCCGGCGGCCGACGCCGGTCGTTGCCCACTGGCGGTCGAATGGCCTACGCCAACTGCGTTTTACGCCGAGGGGTTCGTCGATACGTATCGCCATATTCACCCTGACCCGGTGATGTCGCCAGGATGCACGTGGACGCCGACAACTGCGCCTGACGACCCGAATGATCATCATGACCGCATCGACTTCGTTATGGTGCGAGGCGCGGATGTTGAGATCTCGGGTTCGGAGATCGTGGGAGAGAACGCATCGTTGTCCGACATCGTGGTGAGCCCGTACCCCTCCGATCACCGGGCAGTCGTGTCCACAGTTCGTCTGCCCACATAACGTTCTGGTCAATCCCTCGGTGTGTTGACGGTGAATTCGGTTCACGCGGGACTTCCACGGCCGTCAGCGTCAGAATCGAAGGAGGCGTGATCTGCGCGACGAATGCCCGGTCATCCAGATCGAGACACAGCCCGTGGGTTCACGCTGGCCAGACGGTGCGCATCTCGACCGGGCGCTAGCAGCGCGTCAAGATGGCCCCGACGGGCGCTAATTCGGCGCTAAGACTGTGACCTCGACACGAAGGCGGGTCGACACTGGGCCCATGACAATGTTTTGGATTCTTGCGACTGTCGGGTATGTCGGAGTTATGTTCGCATCTATGCGGTCTTTGGCATCGCTCCCCATCCCTGATAGAACCGAATTCGACCGCGCAGTGCACTTCCGGCATTCGCTGATCGTCGTAGACGCTGCGAAGTCAACGGACGGTACGAAGTCAACGGACGGTGCGAAAGATGACATCATCCCCCCACGGTCCGCGCCCGTCATTGCCCGGACGATCCCAGCAATCGGGGCGTAAGGCAATCGGCTCGTGGACGGGCAAGCGGTCCGGGGCCAGCCTGCCAGCATCGGCAATGCGCCACAATGGGAGCAATGGCAACGGTACTGAGAAGCGCACAGGAGCGCCGGGAACGGCGCGCCGGAGTATCGATACAGCGCGAGGTCTTAGGGTTCGGGGTTGGCGTCGCTGCTCTCGTGTTCTTGACCTTCGTGTTCGTCCGGAACCGGACGAGCGTCCACTCGTCAACGGCCTTAGGGCTCTACCTGCTCGCCGTCGTCACCGTCGCCGCGATCGGCGGTCATAAACCCGCCCTTGTCGCCGCCTTTACCGCCCCGCTCCTCACCAACTGGTTTCTGCTGGAACCGCTCCACACCTGGCGGATTCACGATCGCCAGGACGTCATTTCGCTCATCGTCTTCGTCGCTGTAGCCACAATCGTTTCAAACTTTGTTGCGAAGGCAGCCCGTCGGGCCGTCGAGGCAGAAAACGCTCGACAAGAGGCCGAGATACTCGCAACCTTGGCTGGTTCCGGTGGGTCCGACCCATTACAAACCATTGCGGAGCATCTGCGAACATGCTTCGGTCTGGAGCATGTTTCCGTGCTTCGCGCACAAGCGGGAGGAGCGTCGTTCACCGTCGAAGCAACAAGCGGCGACGACCGACTCGATGACCTTCGATCAGCAACTTTTCACACCGCAATCGATGACGGCGTCATTTTGGCATTACGTGGACGCACGCTCACGAGTGACGACGAACGGGTCCTTCGCGCCTTTACCCACCAGCTTTCAAAGGCACTCACACAGTCTCGGTTGACCGAAGCCGCAGCTCGGGCGGAGCTGCTTGATCAGGCCGACGAACTACGAACGGCTATTCTGCGCTCGGTCAGTCACGACCTTCGAACCCCACTCGCAAACATCAAAGTGAGCGTTTCGAGCTTGCGTGATCGCGACGTCGACTGGCCGGGTGAAATCACCGAGGAGTTCTTGAAGACGATTGAAGACGAGACCGACCGGTTGAACGGGATCATCACGAACCTTTTGGACTTGAGCCGACTTCAAGCAGGTGTGCTGCGCCCAAATATTCGACCTGTCGCGCTTGAGGAAGTGATCCCCGCTGCCCTTCACAGCCTGGGCGTGCAATCGCTCGCCGTTGCCCTCAACCTCCCTGATGACCTCGCCGACGTTGCGACTGACCAGGCACTCATGGAGCGAGTTGTCGCAAACCTCGTTCGAAACGCTCTGAATTTCTCGCCGCCGTGTTCGCCGGTTTCCGTACAGGCAACGCAGGTCGACGACCACGTCGAGTTGCGCATTATCGATCACGGACCTGGGATTCGAAGCGAACACCGACACGTCGTGCTTCAGCCGTTCCATCGTCTGGGTGACGGGGCGGCCTCCGGTGGCCTGGGTTTGGGACTCGCGATCGCCGACGGCCTCACCAAGGCAATGGGGAGCCGGTTAGAACTCCTCGACACTCCAGGCGGTGGCCTCACCGCTTTGGTGACGATTCCGGCGGTCCGGGTTTCATGACCGCCAATCGAATTCTTTGTGTTGATGACGAACCTCAGATACTTCGTGCCCTCGCGGCGAATCTTCGCGCTCGCGGCTACGAAGTTGATCTCGCGGCAACGGGCGAGGAGGCGTTGCAGATGGCCGTCGACCACCACCCCGATGCAGTCGTGTTGGATCTCGGTCTGCCGGGAATCTCCGGCATCGAGGTCATCGAAGGGCTGCGCGGCTGGTCTCAGGTCCCAATCGTGGTGCTCTCCGCTCGAGACACCGAACCCGACAAAATCCTGGCGCTCGACGCAGGAGCAGATGATTACGTGGCCAAACCGTTTGCAATGGGTGAGCTACTCGCTCGTATTCGGGCCGCGCTCCGCAGAGGCTTGCCGAGCGTCGACGCAGCCAGCCTGATCACGGCGGACTTCACGATCGATTTCGCGAGTAAGCGAGTGAGCACGCCAGCCGGTCTTGCGAAACTAACTCCAACGGAATGGCACCTTGTCGAAGTGCTTGCCCGCAACGCCGGGAAGCTGGTGACCGGTCGTTCGCTCCTCCAGCAGGTGTGGGGACCCCAATACGGCGAGGAAACAAATTACCTACGCGTACATATGGCTCACATCCGTCGCAAGCTTGAACCGATCCCAGGTCGACCTCTGTACTTCATCACCGAACCCGGCGTTGGGTACCGGTTCGAAACGAACGGTGGCGCGGAGTGAGCCCCAGACCGACTGCGAGTCAGTTTCGGAGTTCCAACTCCCACAAATTCTCAAGCTCGTGTGTGCCACCGTTCTCCCGTTCACCAATGTGCTGAATATCGGTCCAACGCGCCGGACGGCTTGAACGACTACTCACCCGGGAACGGAAACGGTTTCTACCTCGGACACATGCAGCACGAGAGCAAATGCTGGCTTTCCGGCGAAGAGAGCCGTACGCTCGGGCGACGATCCGTAGACCGGATCGATCTCGGCGAACGCCTTGTCGTGTTCCACGATCCACGTGAACTCATTGTTCGGGCGATCGTGATATGCCGATAGCAATCGGTATCCGAATTTGGCGCGCAATTGTGTGAGCTTCTGAAAAAAGGGCAGCCACGCTTCGACGTGGGCGGGATCGAGCTCGTAACGACGCATCTGAATAGGCATAGCGACACAGTATCGAAGACCCCTAACCAGCGCCCCCCAGCTCTCGGATCAACGCGCTCATAAACTCGCCTTCCTCCGGCGTGCGCGGCGCGATCGAGAACTCGATCGTTGTCACGACATCGCCAAATCGTTCCGTGATACGTGCACCTATCTGATCCCATGTACCAATCGTTACGTAGGTATGCAGGAGTTCGTCGGTCACGAGGTCGGGCAGTTCCTCCCAGCGCTGGGCCTTCGAGAACGATGCCGCCTGTTCGGCCAACGCATCGAAACCGTGGTGGGCAAACGCGGGTCGATACGCCGGCGTCGACAGGTAGAACGATATGCGTGCTCGCGCATCACGGATGCGTGTCGCCAAGGCGGACTCGTCGGGAGCTGTGGCAATCAAGGGCTTGTGCGCAACCTGAAATCCATCAAGCGTTCGACCAGCCGTCTCCGCGCCGGCCGCGGCAGCGGGAAGCATCACCGTTCGCATGTAGTCGGCGGTGCACACAGGGTGTGGCCGCACGCCATCGGCGACCTCGCCAGCGACCTTACACAGGCCAGGCTTGACCGCCGCCAGGTGAATCGGAATGTTCGGATGATCGACTGGTGCTGGCACGAAAAGCGGCACCGTGAGGTCGAGGTTGTAGTGCTCGCTGGTGAATCCAATCGGTTCTCGATGCTGCCAGGAGTGCCAGATCGAACGAACAGCGTTGATGTAATCGCGAATCCACGGACCGGCCGGGGACCACCCCATGCCGAAGCGTCGAATCATATGACCACGTACTTGTGTGCCGAGGCCCAAAGTGTGACGACCGTTGGAGAGCCGCTGCAGAGACCACGCCGACATAGCCGTGACGTACGGGCTCCGAGGGAACGCTATGGCAACCGCCGTACCGACGCGCAGCGTCGTGGTTGCCTGTGCGGCAAGGGCCAGAATTTGGAATGGGTCGTCTTTCGTCTCTTCCACCACCAAGCCTGAAAAGCCGAGGTCCTCAACCTGCTTGGCCTGATCGAATACCGTCCGGATATCGAGTGGGTTGTCCGGTTCGCGCAGCCCAGGATCGACTTTGCCAAGGGGAAGAAGTGTCTCAACGAGCATGCATGGAGTGTAGAAGCCGGGTTCTGCCGCAGCCCAGTCTCGATTCGACGCCGACGTCGACGCCTGGCAGAGTGCGGGCATGACAAAGGCTCCGCGCAAACCAACCGGTTCCGGGATGGCGAACGCCAACGGGATACAGATCTGTTATGAGACCTTCGGCTACCCGTCCGATCCGGCCGTCCTACTCGTTATGGGTTTCACTGCTCAGCTGAACGGCTGGCATGAAGACTTCTGTTCCATGCTCGTTGACCGAGGTCGCTACGTCATCCGATTCGACAATCGAGACTGTGGCTTGTCGACGCACCTCGATGGAGTTCCGGTTGATCTACCCGCGGTGATTACCGCATGGGAGACAGGCGAGCCGGCACCGCCTATCCCCTACACGATGAGCGACTTCTCCGACGATGCCTTCGGCCTTCTGACCTCGCTCGGAATAGAACGTGCACATATTGTTGGTGCTTCCATGGGCGGAATGATCGTGCAAACCATGGCGATCGAACATCCCGAGCGCGTGCTGACCATGACCTCAATCATGTCGACGACCGGCGAACTCGACTTCTACAGGTGGAGCCCCGAAGCTCGGGCGGCGATTTCTGCGCCTCCTCCCGCGGACAGGGAAGGAGCGATCGCCCACTCGGTGTCATTGTCGAAGATCTTGGGCAGTCCTCGTCACTGGGACGCGGCCAGGGCGACCGAGCGGGCGACCGCCAGCTACGACCGAGCCTTCTACCCACAGGGGGCCGCCCGCCAGACTGCGGCTATCCGCGGCAGCGCAGACCGAGCCGAAGGCCTTCGCAGTCTCAAGGTTCCGACACTCGTTATCCACGGGCGCGCAGATCCGCTGATCCTCCCAGTAGGCGGTGAACGCACCGCGGAACTTGTGCCAGGTGCGAACCTGCTCATCCTGAACGATATGGGTCATGACCTTCCGAACCCGTTGTGGCCGCTCATCGTCGACACGATCATCAGCCACACAACCCACGCGATCTAGGCGGGTGCTCGGGTGCTTTCAGGCCGTCGAACTACGACGATACGTTGCCCGGGAATCTTCGGACAACGGTTGAGGTAGCGGACGGAACCGTGATCGACGTAAAGCGGGACAGGCCCAAACCCGGCGAGATACTTGCAGCTTTCTCTGACCAAAAGGGCTGAGACTTCGAAGTCCGAAGGATCATTCGTGAGTGTGGCATTCGCTCGACCCGAGCGAATCGCGATCACATGGCCCAGGCGACCGAAGTACATGGACTCACGGGGGCTCGTGCGCAACGCTTCGACGACTCGGTCTTCATCGGGGAACACCGCCACACCGTTATCGGAGCTGAGGCGACGCCACTCGTAGATCGCTGACGGTGCGGCAAGCATCGAGGCGACGGAGAGGGCCAGCGGGAACAAGACGGGTGCAAACTCGATCGGGTGGCGTGGTTGTGTCGCGGCCTTCGCCACGCGAGCAAACAACCACTGACCATCTCGGCAACAGAGTCCGAAGGTGGCGAGTGACGCCGGTGCCAGGAACAGGAGAAAGACCTGCAACTGGCCCGACACGATCGAGCGTCCGGAGTAGTAACTCGCGGTCGTACATCCAAGGAACCCGAAGTACGTCGCCGCGTTTGCCTGTGCCCACAACAGTTGATCGGAGTTGCCCTTTCGATAGCTTGATCGAAGGCTCGATACGCCGACGGAGAGGCTTGCGAACAGGCAGCCAAACACGAAAAGCCACAGTCCCACGGCCGGAATGGGAAACGCACCGAAACCCTTCGCGAATCCTCGAACAAACATGGTGTACTTCGCAAGGTCGAATGACGTACCTCGAGCCCGGAGTACCACGGCGTACACCGCCACCGACGTCAGCGTCCCAACTCCTCCGAACAACGCCAATCGCACTCGACGCGGCGCCCCAACAAGAAGCGCAGCTGCAAATGCTCCAACGGCGGCACCGCCGAATTCAAGGTTGTTCAAAACGGTGACACCACTCAGCAGGCCAACACCGAGCGCCCAGGACACGCTGGCCGAGGCAATCGGCTTGCGGCTTCGCACCAATACAAGTGCCAAAACGAAGGGAAAGAACAGGCGAAGCGGAAGCGCGCTGGACAATGCGGCGATCGACCCGGTCGGGTGAGCGCTTGCGCGTTGTTTGATAAGTACCAATGGCAACACAAGCAGTGGTCCGAGCCATCGTTGGCCACGACCTAATGTGAGGCAGGCAACGGCGCAGAGCAGAGCGAGCGTTGCTACGGCGAGTGCACTGAGGTAGTACGTCGCGAAACCAAGCGGGTCCGGCCGGACCACTGATTTGACGAACAGAAGGGGCCAACCGAACATCGACCCGTATTGGGAGATCGAGTCACCAATCGGCGAACGGCCCGCTGTTGGGGCCAGTGTTTCGTGCAGACCGAAAAGCGCGTCGTAGGGCGACATGATCGATTTCGGCCCCTGAAGCACCGACGGGAGGTAGTAGACGATGCACATCATCGCAAGCGCCATTTTCGCGCGTCGGCGAACCGCCGCACTGCCCGTCTGAAGCTCGACAATGCGACGCCAGCCGAACACCACCGCGAGGCACACTGCCAGAGCCACGAGAGCGAGGAACGGACCAAAGCCCGTCCAAAGTGGGATCGCGAAATCAAAGACGTCGACTTGCGCCGCGCTCATGACCAGAACCGCAAGAAGCACGACCGCTCGGATTTGTCGTGAAACGAGCTTCGACAACGCAGCCGAAACCAGGGCGACCAATCGGAACCGTCGCGGCCGAAGAACTGCGCCGATGACAACGACGGCAGCGCCCGCCAACAACAGCGGGGCAACCACGCGATCCCCCGATTCTTGCGAGGTGAACACACGCGCCCCGGAGAGCCCTATTCCCAGCGCCATGATCCCTCCGAGCGCAGCGTCGACAAAGATATCCGTCAGTTGTTTCGACCGAATCGTCGACGTCTGATTCATTGCGATCAATTCAGCATCTTGGCAAGGCGCAACGACGCCAGTTCGTGAGGAGCGCACAGTCCGGCGAGCGCGACCTCGTAGTCCGGCAGTTCGTACACCTCGCCCGACTCTGTGATCATTATGAAGCGATCGAACTTCGCCAGAAACGTTCGATCGTGGCTGACGGCAATCACCGTTCCCACGAAGCCGTCGAGGGCTTGTTCCAATGCCTCCGACGAGTCGACGTCGAGATTATCGGTGGGCTCATCGAGCAAAAGAACGTTATGGCCCTCAAACCGACACGTTCCCCATGGTGGATTTCATCGGTAAACGGCTTGAAGAGCGAGCCCATGGCGAGGCCCTTCATTTGGACAACCCGGCGAGCCGCGTCGGCACCTCGTAGGTTCACATATATTTGTTGGTTCGGGACGGGCGGAGGAGGTGGCCCAGCAGCAACGAACTTTTCCCAACGCGTTTGCGCCGCGTTGGCCTTCGTCGCATTCTTGAAATTCTGCGCTGCTCGCTGCTTCATGATCTTCATGTGATGGAAAAGTCGACGCTCCTCATCGTTCCATCGTTTCAAGTCGTCGCCCAGCTGCTCCTGGCGCTTTGCCCTCGCTTCGCCGAAGGTTGCATACGACTGGCCATGCACCCAACACCCAGATCCTTCAACTGCGATGATCTTTGTCGTAACGCGTTCCAGGAACGTTCGGTCGTGGCTCACCATTAAGATGGTGGATCGGCAGGCCCGGATCTGCTCCTCCAACCACACCCGAGTGGGAATGTCGAGGTAGTTGTCCGGCTCATCGAGCAACAAAACGTCGGCGCCCGACGAAAGGAGGAGGTCGAGCACGAGCCGCTTGCGTTCGCCGCCCGAAAGTTCGCCGACAAGACGCGTCGAGAAGTCGTTCACCGGCGTCTTCACACTTCGTTCGGCCGCCGCAAACCACATCGATTCAAGGTCGTACCCACCGAGGTCGCCCCACTCGGTGAGTGCTTCGGCAAAGGCCATCCCGTCATCGGTGCCGGCCATCATCGCCTTCTCCGACTGGCTCAGTTTGCGGCCCGCCTTGCGGAGTTCTTGGGGTGCCACTTCGATCAACATGTCGCGAAGGGAGTCGGTCGGGCGAGACATACCGACCTCTTGGGTCATCGTCAACACATTGCCGCGGATCGACAACTCACCATCGTCGGCTTCCAAGTCTCCAGCCAAGATCCGAAGGATCGTGCTCTTGCCAACACCATTGGGACCAACCAGCGCCGCGTGCTCCCCCTGACCAACCCCAAAACTCACTCCGAAGAACAGCGATTCACGGCCCGGTGGGGCATACTCCAATTCGGAAACGACAATGCTGCTCACCTAGTGGGTCCTCACGATGTCGAATCAGGTTCCGAGTCGTTGGAGCCAATCGTGACGGGAGCGTCCACTGACCCCGATACGGGAGCGAACTCTCGAAGTTTGGCCGCAAGATCGACGCCGAGTACCTGCTTCATCTGCTCGAACATCGGCACGAGCGACGCCCCCGGATTAGAAGCTCCGGGATTCGAACCAATCATCGTGAGTCGCTCAATCGGGCTGTCGGAGACCGAGGCAGACAGCGCTTGAAGGATCGGAAGTAGCTTCTGGCTCACCATGACCGTGCGGGCCTCCGGCCCTGCCGCATTCCACGCCTGAGCGAGCGAACGCAGGGAATCCGCCCGAGCCATTCCGCTCTCGACAATCGATGCAACGTCTGCTTTCGCAGCGCTCTGCGAAGCCTGGGCCGCAGCCAACGCGGGCTGAATGACGTCGGCATCGAGTTGACGGCGAACCTGTTCCGCCCGCGCTTTCTGCACCTCGATCTCCGCCGTTGCTTGCGCGACCTGAGCCTGAACAATCGCGCGTTCCTCGGCAACAAGGGCATCACGACGTGTGGATGCGTCGGTCAATCGTCGCTGCGCATCGGCTTTGGCCACCTCTGTTTGACCAATTATCTGTGCACGTACCTCTTGTTCCAGGTTCTGAGCCTGGCGTTCGATCGAGTCGGCATGGGCACGGGCCTCAGCGACTCGAGCCTGGCTCACTACCTCGGCACTCCGCTTTCGTCCGATCGAGTCCAGGTAGTTGACTTCGTCGTGGACACTCTGAATCTTCAAGGTGTCGACAACGAGTCCGAGGACGGTCATATCCGTCTCAACCTCATGAACCAATCGCTCGGCGAACAAGATCTTGTCCTCGTTGACCTGCTCCGGGGTCATCGTGGAAAGAATTCCGCGTAGTGAACCCTCAAGAGTCTGGCGGGCAATTTTGGCGATGTCTTCACGAGTGCGCCCCAGAAAACGCTCGATGGCATTGTCGAGCACCGGTTCGTGGCCGGCGATCTTGACGTTCGCGACTCCAAGAACAGAAAGCGGGATCCCGCCCTTGCAATACGCGTTCACGGCGCTTACATCGATCACCATATTCGAAAGGTCCATACGATCGACCTTCTCCAGGAGTGGAAGGCGAAGACCCGTGCCGCCCTTGATGATCCGGTACCCGTAGGTCCGGCTACCCTCCACCCGCTTGCTTCCGGAGAAGACCAATACCTCGTTGGGCGAGCAGTTGTAGAGCAGGCCGTTGGCGATGGCCACCGCAGCCACGACAAGGACCACGATGACGGCGAGTGCAACCAGCACCACGATCATGATGCACCTCCGATTGCCTTGGTCACGCTGATTCCAGTCATGGCTTCGATCGAAGTAAACACCGAGCGAAGCATCACCGCGTACGAGTTGAAGTATGCAGCGAGCGCAGCACCATCACCGTTGTCAATGATGTTGACCGCTTCGGGTCTGAGTTGCGCGACGCTTTGCGCAGCGGCCGAGAAGAGTCGATCCAAATCTTCCAGGAGAAAGATCGTGAGCGCGTCATCACCTGCATCGCGCCACGCCGATGTCACCGCAGTCAATGACAACGCGCTGGCGTTACCCCGCTCTCGGACAATCGCTGAATCACCCTTCGCTCGCACCTCAGCGGCATTGCGGGCTGCATCAGCAGGGAGGATCTCTTCGACAACCAGGCGCAACTTTTCGACCTGAGTTCGGATCCCTTGGAGTTCCTGCTCTGCCAGGGCTCGAGCCTCACGCGCCGCCGCCTTTGTCCTTTCCTCCTCCGATGCGACCTCGGCGTTCAACTCTGCGACAGCCCGACGAAGTTCGTTGCGCATGGTCGCAATTTGGGCGTCGGCGTTCGCCTTCGCAACATTGGCGCGCGATTGATTTTCCGCTTCCGCAAGTTCGGCGAGTCGCTTAGCGTCCGACTCGGCAATCTCGGCCGCCTTGATCACGTTGGCAATCGATTCTCGACCAATGGAATCGAGGTAGTGCACGTCGTCGCTTACGTGCGCGATCTTGAGTGTGTCGAGATCAATTCCCAACTTGTTCAGGTCAAGTTCGCTCTCGTGGGCAAGTTCCTCTGCAAACTTCAGACGATCCTCGTTGACCTCCTCTGGGGTTAGCCGGGCCAGGACACCACGCAGGTGACCTTCGAGCGTCTCCTTTGCAACCCGTCGGATGTCTTCCGGGTTCGCGCCCAGAAAACGTTCAATGGCATTTCCTATGCGCGCTGGGTTACTGGAGACCTTCACATTCGCGATTGCATCGACGTTGAGGGCGATCCCTCCCTTGGAGTACGCGTTCTTGATCGCTATGGGAATCTCCATCACGTCGATCCTCATCCCGGCCGCCTTCTCGATTACTGGCATCCGCCAGGCGCGTCCTCCCGTGATGACACGAAACCCACGACTCGACCCGTCTTCGAGGACATGAGTACGACCGGAAAGGACCAACACGCGATTCGGTGGACAGATGACGAGAAGCGTCCGCAACCAGGCGATCGATCCGAGGAGTACCGCGAGGATAACGAAGCCTATAAGTACTACCGCAGGCATGAAGCTCCTTGGTTTTGGTTTTGGTTTTAGATTGTCTCGCCGGGCAAAATCGACTCATAGGGTACGACGTCGGCAAAATCTCCGGACATACCGAGGACGAACACCTGAGTTCCGACCAATAGTTCCACACCGCAGTCGGTTGTGGCGAGCACTTCGACCATCTGGCCCTGTAGCTGCATTCGAATTTTGCCGGGAGTGGCGGCCCGAATCGCAACCGTGACTGTCGCCCGTTCGCCCGAGAACCTCTGGGCGGACGCCACCGCATGCGAGTTGACGCGACCGGTGAGGCGAAACAGAAGCCACACCAACAACCCGGTAGTAAGCCCACCGAGCATCGAGGCAATAAAACGGGTGCCCGAACTCCCGGCCTTGGCCGCCGAGAGGATGGCACCGATCAAACCAAAGGCAGCAACCGAAAAGATCCAGAACCGTGTCGAAAAGACGGGGAGCGATGGCCACGAGAAACCTTGAAGGCCATGGTCACCCGCGCCGTGCCCTCCAATTCCCGCATCGGTGTGAACGGAGTGATCGAAGTCAGTGTGCACGGAGTGATCGAAGTCAGTGTGAACGGAGTGATCGAACTCACCCAAATCGTGATCGAACGCCCCGAGCAGCGAAGCAGCGACCATGCCGCTCCCGAGAATCGCACAGAGGACGTAGGCCGTGGTCACCGCGAACCCTTCAGCGCGTTGACCAGATCGCGTGGTTCACTTTGCTTTCGAGAAGTTCCTGACGGCCTGACACCGGCTTCGGGTTGACATCTCCGGCCATCGCGCGATCGGCCAGCTTGGACAAGGACGTCTTGCCAGCCAAGATCGCCCTGCCCGCCTTGGAGTCCCACCCGGCGTATCGCTTCTCGCGAACTCCTTCGAGAATGCCGCTTTCGAGCAGTTCTGCCGCAACAAGCAGCGACTGGGCCAGCGTATCGATTCCACCGATATGACCATGGAACAGGTCGGTCCGGTCCATGCTCTGACGTCGAAGTTTGGTGTCGAAGTTGAATCCGCCGGACCTGAGGCCACCGGCTTTCAGGATCTCGAACATGGCGAGCGACAGCTCTTCGACAGAGTTGGGGAACTGGTCGGTGTCCCAACCGTTTTGGGGATCGCCGCGATTGGCGTCGACGGACCCGAAGATTCCGGTCTCAAGCGCAACGGCGACTTCGTGGTGGAACGAGTGGCCACCCAACGTGGCGTGGTTCACTTCTATGTTCACGTAGTATTCGCCTATGAGGTCGTAGCGTTCGAGGAACCCGAGCACCGTGGCACAGTCGTAGTCGTACTGATGTTTCGTGGGCTCCTGCGGTTTTGGTTCGAGCAACAGCGTGCCCTTGAAACCGATCTTGCGCTTGTGCTCCGCAACGAGATTCAAGAACCGCGCCAGCTGATCGGCCTCTTGGCCAAGACGCGTATTGAGGAGGGTTTCGTATCCCTCGCGTCCGCCCCATAACACGTAGTTCTCACCGCCCAAGCGGTGCGTGGCTTCGAGCATGTTGCGGACCTGACCCGCCGCGTAGGTGAAGACGTCGGGATCGGGGTTGGTCGCCGCGCCCGCCGCGTACCGCGGATGCGAAAACAGATTCGCGGTGCCCCACAAGAGCTTTACGCCGGTCCTCTCCATCTTCTTTGCCGCTCGTTCCACCATCGTGTCAAGGTTCACCTTGCTCTTCTTGAGGGTTGCGCCTTCGGGGGCCATGTCGACATCGTGAAAGCAGTAATACGGCGTGCCAAGTTTGGAAAAAAACTCAAAGGCCGCGTCGAGCTTCGCGTACGCCGCCTTCATCGGATCAGCACCAACAGCAAGCCATGGCCGATCGAATGTCCCTGCGCCGAACACGTCGCTACCCGGCCAATTGAAGCTGTGCCAGTAGCAGACGGCAATGCGCAGGTGGTCTTCCATCCGACGTCCGGCCACCATGCGATCGGGGTTATAGACCTGGTATCCCAGGCCATCGCCCGGATCAGTTCCGGCAAAAGCGACCGGACGGGGCACATCGGTAAAGAATTCAGCCATAGCGCCATCCTACGGTGTCACTCTGGCGTCGTTTCGATCCATCGCCCGATAGGTACGATCGTTGATCGTGGACCCCGCTCAAACAACTCGCGCCGAAGCCCCCTCACCGTTCGCATCCGAACTGCTCGCCGGGCGCCGAGCCCTGGTTACCGGTGGCGGCACCGGCATTGGGCGAGCCGTAGCTCTGGGCCTCGCCCAGGCGGGGGCAGATGTCATCATCGCTGCCCGACGCAAGGAGGTGCTCGACGCCACCGCCGAGGAGATCATGTCGCTGACCGGTCGCTCGGTGGCCGTCGACCTTGTAAATATTCGCGATGTCGAGCAGGTGCACCAACTCGCGCAACGCCACGGTGATGCCGACATCGTCGTCAACAATGCGGGAGGTCAATTCCCGACGAAGGCCCGCGACCTCAGTGCGAACGGTTGGCGAAGTGTGATCGATTTGAACCTCAACGGCACCTGGAACATGACGCAGGCGTTCGGCAATCGAATGCTCGATGGCGCCGGGGGCACCATCGTGCAAATCATCGCAACCATTAGCCGCGGAATTCCCGGCATCGCGCACAGCGCCGCGGCCCGAGCTGGCGTGTTGGAACTCACCAGAACGCTGGCTTTCGAATGGGGACCGAAGGTCCGACTCAACTGTGTTGCCCCCGGGCAGTTTCGCACCGACGGTTGGGACAAGACCTACGCAGAAGGGGTCGGCGACGGAGTCGGGCAACAACCAATCCCCCACGCTGGTCATGTCAGCGACATCGCGAACGCGGTGGTGTTCCTGGCATCGCCCGCGTCGCGTTTCGTCACTGGTGAAGTTCTCTTTGTCGATGGAGGACTGATTCTCCAGGGGCCGATGTCGGCCCTCCCCGAAGGGGGGTACCCGGAACGGGCCCTCCCCGACAACGGTTGGTAAGCGTACGCAGCATTAGGTGATCGCGTTGTCCGGCCAGCGGCGCCGCCGCTCAACGCATGTTCTGCCCGCCACCGTGAACCCGGATCCGCTCACCGGTGACATAGCCTGCCGCTTCCGAGCACAGGAACACGACGACCCGGGCGACGTCTTCGGGTTTGCACACCCGACCGAACGGGAACTTCGCATCGAGTTCGTGAATGTCGCTCACGCCGGCTACCGCCTTCGCGAGTCGGCGACCCATGTCACTCACTACGAGCCCTGGTGCCACGACATTCACGTGAATACCGTTAACGACTTCTTCTTTCGCCAGCGAGAAGGCTAGCGATTCCATGGCAGCCTTGCCCATGTTGTACGGCGCGCCATAGCCCGCGTGCGTATCCGTGGCGACACTCGACACCATAATCACGTCACCGCGACCGACCTCTTTCACCCGTTCACGCATCGCAGGGAGTGCGAGCCGGCACAAATGGTGCGGACCAATTGCATGTGTACGTAGTAAGCGCTCGGCCTCGTCAGGAGCGGTGTCAACGACGCTCCGACCCCTCGATGCAACGCCAGCATTGTTCACGAGAAGATCAACAGGACCGTAATCGGCCGTGACCGTGGCCAGCATCGCCGAGATTGCTTCGGGGTCGCCAACGTCGGCACCGTATGCGCTGGCCTCACCCCCCGCCTCACGAACGAGGCCCACCGTTTCTGCCGCAGCCTCCGCGTCTTTCGCGTAGTTCACGGCGACCACCGCACCATGGCTGGCCAATAGCTGCGAGATGCCCCGCCCAATGCCGCGCCCTCCACCTGTCACTAGGGCGATACGACCGGAGAACTGTCCTGCGTTTTGCTGTACGGAAGTCGACATGAGGTGAAGGTAGCGCGGCTCGACAGATTTTGGCACATCGGTCGGCTCCAAGGCATCAGATGCCCTACCATCGGACCATGCCAGACGTCGGTCGACCGAAGGTGCTCATTGTCGACGACGAACCCGGCATTGTTGAAGTACTTACCTTTTCTCTCGAAGAGGCGGGGTTTGAGGCACTTGTGGCCGTGGACGGGCCGACCGCGCTTCGCCGCGCACTGACCGAGGCACCGTCGCTTGTCCTGCTGGACATCATGCTCCCCGGGCTTGACGGACTCACGGTATGTCGAGAAATTCGACTCGTCAGCGACATGCCCATAATCCTTCTCACCGCAAAGGGATCCGAGGCCGACCGGATCGCCGGTCTGGAGCTCTACGCCGACGACTACGTAGTCAAGCCCTTCAGCGTCCGGGAGCTGGTCGCTCGTATTCGAACCATCCTTCGTCGCACCACCTTCGACCAGGCGATCGCCGCAGGGAGCGCCGTCATCGAGGTCGCAGACCTGTCGCTCGATCTTGAAACCTTCGAGGCTCGTTGGCGACACAAGCCGATCGGACTTAGTCGGCTCCAGTTCGAATTGCTGGCCACACTCGCCCGGCGGCCGAGGATGGTGTTCACACGTGAACAGCTGCTCCAGCAGGTCTGGGGCACCGATTTCACCGATGACGTTCGTACCGTCGACTCGATGGTCAAACGGGTACGGACTCGGCTGCGTGAAGGGGGTGCACCTCCCGACCTCATTGTCAGCAAGCGAGATCTCGGATACTGCCTTGATCCTGCTGCGGCTGCGCCTTCGTTGTGACACACAGCCTTGCAATCGTGTTGTCAACAGACATCACGCCGCTTGCAAGGAGTTTCATATGTTCGGTTCCAAGAAGATGCTCGCCCTCGGAGGTGCGACAGCCGCGATTGCATTCGGTGCTCTCGCCTTTGCGCTGTCGACTTCGAAAGCG
This sequence comes from Acidimicrobiia bacterium, assembly GCA_031429095.1. GTDB lineage: Bacteria > Actinomycetota > Acidimicrobiia > Acidimicrobiales > JANYDT01 > JANOYY01. Next base: position 53,593 of record JANOYY010000176.1, read on the forward strand.
TCGGCCGATCCGGCATCCACGCCTAATGAACTTATCGACTACCCGGCGTTTAAGAGGATCGTCGTGCAAGCCGAGGGTCCACGCGAGCAATCGAGGCTCAGCGAGGCGGACTTCCTCGCCGCCATGAAGGAACCAACGACGATACTTTTGGACGCTCGGAGCGCAACAGCGTTCGATCTGCGCCACATCTCGGGGGCGGTAAATCTTCCCTACACCGATTGGTCCGAAGGCGCTCTGGCGAAGGTCGTTCCGTCGAAAGATACGAAAGTGCTGATCTACTGCAACAACAACTTCCTGGGCAGCCAACGGTCCTTCGCCACCAAGGCCGCACCGGCGTCGCTCAACCTCCTTTCGTTCACCTCGCTCATCGCCTACGGGTACACCAATATCTACGAACTCGGTCCCGTCCTCTCGACCGACACAACCTTGCTGCCCTTCTCCGGCACTGAAGTCGAGTCGACACCAGTGTTCGACTAGAACACGAGCATGCGCACACGACTCGCCACTCGACTCGTGCTCAGTCATCTCCTGGTCGTCGTTGTCGGCCTCGGGCTCGCCGGCACGGGGCTACTCTCCCAGACGCGCCGATACTTCGTTGACGCCGAGCGAGCATCGCTGTTCGTCCAAGCGCGTGTGGCGGCGAATTCCTGCGACGCCCTTTGCCTTTCCTCACGGACAAGCACGGCCAATGTCACCAGCGGCCAGTTGCCATCTGCGTCGAATGTGACCCAACGCAAAGCACAGAGCTCCAGCAATGTGCAGATCGCAACCGGGTTGGCAAATCAAATCTCGTCCCAACTCCCCAGCGATGTTCGGGTCGTGCGCATGACCGACTCCGCCCGGGGAGGCTTGGCCGAACGAGCGCTGGCGGGCACCGAAGCTAGCCAGATTGACGCAGAACGCATCACGGTAGCTGCGCCGATGAGGCAGGGTGCCTCAGTAGTTGGTGCTGTTGTCGTTACCGGCTCATTGGACGATGTCAACGCCGTGCTCGCCGACCTCCGACGGCAGGTGCTTCTCGCTCTCGGGATCGGGTCGTTGGCCGGTTTGCTGTTTGGGTTGTGGCGCGCCCGGTCAATTTCGAAACCAATACGCGAACTTACACTTGCTTCACGATCCATCGCCGACGGTCATTTCGATCAGCCCCTCCCGAAACCTCGTGGCAACGACGAACTCAGCGAACTTGCAACGACATTTGAAGACATGCGCCACTGCGTGCAGGACGAACTTGAGCTTCGAAATGCGTTTGTGGCCGACGCAAGTCATGAACTTCGCTCTCCGCTCACGGCGATTCGCGGGGCCGTCGAAATCCTCCAGAACGGCGGCGCCGATCGTCCGGAAGTCCGAGAGCGCTTCCTCTCCTCGCTCGGCAGAGAAACTGATCGCCTCCTCGTGCTTATCGACAACCTGCTTGACCTACAAACCCATGATCAGGTCGCCACGAGGTTCGTCCCGGTCCGCGTTGACGAGATCGTTCGCTCGGTGGCTGAGGACCTGCGGCCACTCGCTGCAGCAAAGCAGCTAAGTGTCGATGTTGAGTTGACGACTCCGATAACGGTGAAGGGTGCTGCAGATCAGCTTCGACAAGTCATCGTCAACGTCGTTGACAATGCGATCATCCACGCACCACCGGGTTCATCAATAACTCTACGTGCACATATGGATGGGGCAACAGTGCAGGTCGAGGTGGAAGACGGTGGTCCGGGCATTCCCGTCGATCAACGAGAGCGTGTCTTTGAACGGTTCGTGCGCCTTGACGGGGCGCGTGATCGCTCCCACGGCGGAGCGGGCCTCGGACTGTCAATCGCTCGTTCTCTGGCCGAGGCCCACGGCGGCACCCTCACCCTCCATGAACCGCAAGGCGGATTCGGGACGCTTGCGATACTGGACCTGCCACTGCCTGACGAGGCCACCGCATGATCGTCGGCGTGCCGGTGCCGATCGGCATCGGCGCGCCGGTGGGATCAGCGTGGTGTGCGACCGGTCCAGGCCACGAGTTGGTCGATCAACAAAGCATCGCTTGGAACCGAAACGGCCTCGGCGAAGGGGTACTTGAAGTCGTGCTCGCCTTCGGGCATGTTGGCTCGGACCGCTTCGAATTCCTCGATTCGACCGTGTGCGGGAAGACCCTGCTGCATCGCGAAGAGCGACATTTCGATCGACGCGTCGTTCCAAACCGGCCGTTGGCCAGTCGCTGTTGCGAGGTCCCACGTATGGACGTTCACCTCGCTGGTATACATCGCAACAATTCCAGCGCCCGGAAGCTGCGCCCACGGGAGAATCATGATCTGGCCGAGCAGCGCATCGTTCGCCCACGCCTTCTCGAATCGATCGGTGGCCGTATCCCACTCCACTGCCCAGTCACCGTCTGCAATCCCGGTCATGATGTCGGGAACCGAGAACGGATCCAAACCCTCGGCGAGTGCAGACGCGCGGTGAACGACGGCGAGCAGATGCCCGAGGAGCGAACGAACATCGAACGCGTCACACGGGGTCGGAAGCAACATCTGGCCCGGAGCGACCGCGGCGACCGTCGCTCGAGACCTTTCGACGGCGAGCCGAACGGCCTCGTGGCCTCACATCACGGCACGGCACGGCACGGAATTTATGTTCACCACACCGACGCCTGACCGTCGGTACGCGATTCCGAGCCTGCAACGTAGGAATCACCGACTCGCCAAATGATCTGACCTCGACCAAACGCGGTCGGCTCGGTTTCCAGCACGACGTGATGGCCGCGCGCCTGCAATGCTTCGGCGAGTTCCGGTGGTGTTCGAGGTTCAATCCACACGGTGAGGCCTTCGCTCCACCGCCACCGCGGGGCGTCGAGCGCGGCCTGCGGGTGCAGCATCTGGTCGACCGTGCGAACCACCATCTGGACGTGCCCCTGTGGTTGCATGAAACCGCCCATCACCCCAAACGGGCCGATCGCCTCGTTGTCACGCGTCAAGAAGCCGGGAATGATCGTGTGATACGGAAGCTTGCCAGGTGCCAGCACATTGCGATGATTCGGGTCCAACGAAAAGTTTGCGCCACGATTTTGGAGCCCGACGCCGGTTCCCGGGATCACGACGCCTGAACCGAACTCGTCGTAGTTGCTCTGTAGAAGACTGACCATGTTTCCGGCGGCGTCGGCAGTGGCGAGAAGCACCGTCGCGCCACGCGGCGGATCGCCGACAACGGGAAGCGCTGCTGTGTCGGAGATGAGTTCGCGACGCTGCGCGGCATACCTTTTATCGAGCAGACCGGCAATCGGAACATCCGCGTACCTAGGATCAGCGACGTAAGTCTGAGCGTCGGTGTACGCGAGCTTCATCGATTCGATTTGAAGATGCCAGTTGCATGGATCTTCCGGTGCCATCGAGCCGATGTCGAAACCTTCGAGGATGTTCAGTGCATTCAACACCGTGATCCCGTGACCATTCGGCGGGATCTCCCACACGTCGAAACCTCGATAGTTCGTGCCGATCGGATCCACCCAGTCGGCTCGATGCTCCGCAAGGTCTTCACCGCGAAGCAGTCCACCGGTACGTTTCGAGAACGCGTCGATCGCCTCGGTAATGTGACCTTCGTAGAAGGCCTTTCCTTTCGTCTCAGCGATTGCGCGCAACGTCCGCGCGTGGTCGGCGAACTTCACGATGTCGCCAGTGCGCGGCGCCACGCCTGACGGAACGAAGGTGTCAAACCACGCGGCGAACTCCGGTGTTGTGGCGTGCGCAAGAAAGGTCCGACGCGACGTCTCCCAGTAATACGCAACCATCGGGCTAACCACAAAACCCCCTTCGGCGAGAGCGATCGCGGGAGCAAGAACTTCGTGAAACGCAAGGCGTCCGAAACGCTCGTGCAGACTTACCCACGCCGAGATTGCACCTGGGACCGTGACCGGCAACCAACCTAAGTCCGGAACACGCAGGTGGCCCGCGTTCCGGTAGTGTGCCAGGGTGGCAAGTGCAGGCGCACGCCCGGAACCGTTGAGTCCGTGCAACTTCCCTTCCGCCCACACCAAGGCAAACGCGTCGCCGCCCAACCCATTCGACGATGGCTCCACGATCGTAAGCGCGGCCGCAGTCGCAATGGCAGCGTCAATCGCGTTGCCGCCCGCCTGCAGGATCGACATTCCCACCTGGGTGGCAAGCGGTTGCGAGGTAGCCACGGCCCCTCGGCGACCCAGCATTGGCGCCCGACTCAGAGGATAGGGATTAGTCCAGTTCGCAAAGCGCACGTACAGAGTCTTTCAGAGTAACTCCGCGCAGCGACACCTACGGGTGCCAGCGTGAGCACCTTCATGGAACGAAGGCCGGTGCTCATGTCTCACCCTGTTCACGTTGTGCCACGTCACGGTGACAGCTTGCGATTACGCCTCGGATGACCGGGGGATTGACGCTTTCGTCATGACGAAAGCGATCTGCTCGCTTGGCGCAATAGCAGCAGCAGCAGCAGCAGCAGCACATTGAGGGCGCCAAACTTCCCTACCTCGAAACTGGTATTTCGGCCCTGAGGGATGAACATCCAATCGCCAATTTGATCCTTGATTCCGACCTTTGCGGCTGCAGCTTGGATTGGCCGGACTCCTTCTTCGAAGGTGACTTGATTCGGATCGCAACCGTCGTTTCTATTCATAGTTCGCGACCAACACCCCCCGCGTTCGCGACCAAACCCCCGTGCGTACGCGACCAAGCAACACAACAAAACAGAACAACACACCCAAAGACACAACAAAAAAGCCCACGTAGGCAAAAAAA